>JAHEHL010000009.1:0-147411 GCA_024644595.1 Porticoccaceae bacterium
TAGAAATGTTCTATAACTCTGTTCGCAGGCACACTGCGAACAATTTATTGTCGCCGAGAGAGTTCGAGCGACGGTTTGAAAGTGAGACTGGGAAGTGTCTACTGAACTAGTGGCGATTCAAACCCACCACTCTTAAATCCTTGTGAAAACGATACATAGGTCATAGTGTCGTCATTTATAAAATAATCGATACCAATTTTAGGCGTTACGGAGGACCAGCTATCACTTACAGTTTCAGGCCCAGCCACTAAAGCTGAATTTATCTCAAGAGCTCTAGTTTGCTCTCGATCTTCTGAACTATATCGTATGCCAGCATTCAGCCTAATTTTTTCAGATAGCTCGTAGCTTGCATGACCAAAAATTGCATATGCTTCTGTATAAGCCTGGCTTGTAGTAACAAAAAATGAGTCCACAAACGGCGCATCGAAGCCACCAACTATGAAGGGGTTCTCCTCAAAATAAAACGCTCCTAGCACCCAATCCAAGGCTTCATCACCATTCGATGCTAGTAAAAACTCCTGACTAAAGGATTCTGTGTCGTATTGTGTTCCATTTCTAACTCCTACCTCTCCCTGATGCCCCAAAGCTAGCTCACTACCATCGACATCACGAATTTTCGGACCGACTTCACGATCAATATAAGCGCTTATTGAAGACAGCGTCGCCCAATCCATATCGAAGTTAATTGTCAGATCAACATACTCATCATTAAAAGAAGTATAATTTGGTTGATCTGCATTAATCTTTCTGGGGTCATCGACAATCTCCATTCCAGCATTTGGAGCAGTGGGGTCTATTTTTTCTACCTTGAACGCAGGCAGCAACCCGCCCTCTCGGTCTGATATTCCTGCGCGCAAAATAATATCAATATTTTCACTAGGCATATATTGCAAAGCAAATCGGGCCGCAAACAAATCCTCCTCTTCTAATGCATCCGAAGGAAGAAGTAAATTTTCTGAATATCCGTCGCGAGTTTCCCTGTGAATAGCACCGCGAAATAAAAGCTTATCTTCAATAATAGGAATATCTATCTGTCCCTGTACTTTCCTTAAATCATAGTTACCAACGGAGACATTAAGTTTTCCGCCTAGCTCATTCTGCGGGCCACGCGTAATATAATTAACTGCTCCACCCGGCGAGTTCCGGCCATAAAGAACGCCCTGCGGCCCCTTGAGCACCTCAACCCGCTCAATATCCATTAACTTTAAATGAGCACTCGTAAATCGAGACTGATAAACACCATCAATGTAAACTGAAGTGCTTGGATCCAATGCGCTCCCTTGAAGAAAGGGTGAACCCACGCCTCTTATGGTGATAACACCAAGCTCTGCAACTGAGAGAAAACTCATCCCAGGAGTTACCAACTCAAGCGCTTCCGAACCATCAATCCCTGCATTAGCTAACTGATCACCAGTAAAAGCAGTAATAGCAATTGGCACCTTCTGCAACGAAGCCTCACGCTTCTCGGCCGTAACAATAATTTCATCCAGCACATTCTGCGCTCTGGCGCTCTCTTGCATCTCATCCTGAGCAGTGGCCGTAGCCGCACCACCCGCCGCAAACAAGCCAACTAATGTGGCCAACAAACTTTTTCTATGTTTGATATTCATACTCTTCCCCTTCGTTTCAATCGCTATGTTCAAAACAAGTTGATCGCTGAATGTGGGTGTTAGTCCGGTGTTGTCTAGCAGTAGCTTGACTGCTGTGTGGACCGGGTAGTCACCAACCAATCGGTTGGCGGTTTTTTCTCTGACTTTGTCAAAGGGAAACACCAGGGTTAGATTGGCTTGTTCAGCAAACAGTGTGAGCGCGGTGTCTGCACGCTGTTGGGGAATATTGAAAGGAATAGTGTCATCCGTGACGGCGAGACTGTTATGTGAATGGAGGCAAAAGATCACTGCCAACACAGCTACCGCATTGCGAAAGGATAACCTGTCCTCTTTCCCAACTGCGCGCTTTATCTGCGCGTTTGAAATAGACGACTGGTTCAAAATTTTCCCCCATAACAGTTCTCGCATTTATGGTTTGCCCTCTATATCAGGATGACGGTGATGTGTTAGTGAGATGCTGGTGTAACCTCCGGTACTATACCTCGGGTGGGTGGGGTTAATCGGCGCTTAGCAGTACTTTGCCGTTGCCATCTTTCTGCGAGACGATGTCGAAGTTCTCGCGCAGGGTCGCCAACAGCCCCTCTACGTCGCCAGCTTTAAACAAGCCGGCTACACGCATTTTTTTCAGGTCTTCGTTCATAAACACAAATTCCACGGAGGTGTAGCGGCCAATTTCCTTGACCGCTTCTTCCAGTGATTCACCACGGAATATCAGGTTGCCCTGACGCCAGGAGAGCTTAACTTTGATGTCGTCGGCAGAGACTTCGGTGATTTCATCCGGGGTGACTTCCACGCCTTTGCCGCTGAGCACGACCTGTTCGCCGGCGACGACGACGGTGACAGCATTTTCCGGCAGGGTGAGATCCGGTTGCTGGTCATCGGCCTGAGCCAATGTCTTTTGCGGGTCTCGGCGCACGTTTACCTTAACCTTGCCTTCGGTTACCACCAGTTCGATTTTTTGTTGGTCGGTGATTTCAATATTAAATTCGGTGCCCACGGCCTGAACCACTTGATCGCCAACCATCACACTGAGGGGTCGCGCCGGGTCTTTGGCGACGCGCACATGAAGTTCGCCGTTGCTGAGTTGTAACAGGCGGGCGCGGGCGGTGTATTTCACCTGGACTTTGGTGTTGGTGTTAAGGGTGATCTGGCTACCATCGCTGAGGATAACGGTGGACTGTTCGCCTATGGCGGTGCGATAGATATTATCGCCGGACTCGGGGCTGTTGCCACCGATGATGGCCCATATGGCGACACTGAGAGCAAATAACACGGAGGCGGCCAGAGCACTGACCAAGGGCCATTGAGGGGCGGCAGGTTTAGGTTTTACAAACAGGTCGCTGAGTCGCGACATGGCGTCCATTTTGTCCCAAAGTTGGGTCATTTCCATAAGAATGTCGTAGTGAGCCTGGTCGGCCTGCATCCATTCCTGCAGTGCGGTTTGTTCATCTGCAGAGAGGCCTTTGTCCATTTTCACGATCCACAGGCTGGCTTCGTCATACAACTCTTGGGTGCTGGGCATGGGACGAATATTGTTCATGATCGTGGTCCTTTTGCGCAGTCTGTAGGACTGGTGGGCGCACATTGGAGCTGCTGTTGTTCTTCGCTGTCCTGGTCGGCGTTGTTGTGCTGCTGCATAAAATAGGTGCAGCGTTTTATGCCCTGGCTTATGTGTTTTTCGACGGTGCCCATGCTGATTTTGAGCTTTCGGGCTATTTCAATTTGCGAGTAGCCATACACTTTTTTCATTACAAACACGCGGCGGCATTTAACCGGCAAGTGGCGGACGGCTTCGCAAAACAGGGCAAACTCTTCATTGCTGGCGATCTGGTCAAAGGTGCTGTCGTCACCTCGGCTGTGGTCAATCAGGTTTTCAATTGCCTGCTCGTCCATGCCGTCGGTCAGTTTGTTATCCCAGCGTTTGAGGTAATCCAGCGCCAGATTGCGCGCGGTGCGAAACAGGTAGGAGCGCGGCTGGCGAATATCTTCGGGGCGCTTGATCTGGCACACGCGCACGTAGGTTTCCTGAACTATATCTTCGACTTCCCGCGGGGGCACCAGGCCCATCACGGCGCGGGCGAGACTGCCACGCATGCCCATAAAGATACTTTGGATACTTTCTTTGTCGTCCTTTTCTTTCAATCCCTGCCCCTCGGTGCGCTAGCTTTGACTTCCTGTTGCGTTCCTCATGTACTCGACGACTGGAGGTGCTTTATCCCCCAGTGTGGGTGATTGGGTGTGTTTGATTTGATTAGTTTATTTATAGCAGATGGGGGTTCTGGTGCGGGGGTTTTGTAATGCTAGTGGTGGTGCTGTATCAGAAAAGAATTTTAGGGGTTTAAGTGTCTTGCGCGGTAAGGGCCGCAGTGATGCATGGTGAATCTGATCAGAAATCGAGGCCGTTATTGACGCGAACCCGCAGTTCTTTGCCGGGCTTGAAATAGGGAACGTACTTGCCGCTGAGAGAGACCGCATCGCCGGTCTTGGGGTTGCGACCTACGCGGGGGGCGCGGTAGTGAAGTGAGAAGCTGCCAAATCCACGGATCTCGGTGCGCTGATTGGTGACCAGGGCATGGGTCATGCGCTCGAGGATCATTCTCACCGCCAGTTCAACGTCCTTAGGTGGAAGATGGTCCTGGCTTGCGGCGATTTTTTCAATCAGTTCAGATTTGGTCATGGGCGTTGTCTTCGTTTTTATCGCATTCAGTCGAGTCGATAATGTCGAGTTCGATTCTTATTACTCGTTGATTTTATTGAAGTTTTGATTTTATACAAGCGAAATATGCCAATTGGTGTTTTTCAGACGAAAAAAAAGGGTGGCAGAGCCACCCTTTTTTATACTGATGTCACAAAACGCTGAATATTACTTGTCCATCTGCGCTTTGATCAGGTCACCAATTGTCGTTGGCGCGCTGGTGTCAGCTTCAGTCTTACGATGAGCTTTAACCACTGCTTTTTCGTCAGCAGCATCTTTCGCCTTAACAGACAGGCTGATTACGCGTGTCTTGCGGTCGACATTGATCACCTTGGCTTCGATTTCCTGGCCTTCCTGTAGCTCGTGACGGGCATCTTCTACCTTTTCACGAGATAGCTCAGAGGCTTTCAGATAACCTTCGATATCGTTGCCAAGATCGACTGTGGCACCTTTGGCATCAACTTCTCTAACAATGCCTTTGACGATTGCGCCTTTGTCATTGTCGGTTACGAAGTTGCCGAACGGATCGTCAGACAGTTGTTTGATACCCAGAGAGATGCGCTCGCGCTCTGCATCGATGCTGAGTACAACTGTTTCAACTTCTTCGCCTTTCTTGAAGTTGCGAACCGCTTCTTCACCGGTTTCGTTCCAAGAGATATCAGACAGGTGAACCAGTCCGTCAATGCCGCCATCGAGTCCGATAAAGATACCGAAGTCAGTGATGGATTTGATCTTGCCGGAAATCTTGTCGCCTTTAACCATAGTGGTGGCAAAGTCGTCCCAAGGGTTGGTGTGACACTGCTTGATGCCCAGTGAGATACGACGACGTTCTTCGTCGATATCCAGAACCATAACTTCAACTTCGTCACCCAGATTAACGATCTTAGATGGGTGAACATTTTTGTTGGTCCAATCCATTTCAGAAACGTGTACCAGACCTTCAACACCGTCTTCCAGCTCGGCAAAACAGCCGTAGTCTGTAAGGTTGGTGATCTTGGCTTTAGCACGCGCACCTTCAGGGTAACGACCTTTGATGTCGCCCCAAGGATCTTCGCCCATCTGCTTCATGCCCAGCGATACGCGGTTGCGCTCGCGGTCAAACTTGAGGACTTTAACGTCAATTTCGTCGCCAACATTGATCATTTCGGAAGGATGCTTGATGCGCTTCCAAGACATGTCAGTAATGTGCAACAGGCCATCAATTCCACCCAGGTCAACGAACGCACCGTAATCGGTCAGGTTCTTGACAACACCCTTGAGTGATGAGCCCTCTTCGAGGTTGGCCAGCAGCTCTTCACGCTCTACAGAGTTTGCACTCTCCATCACGGCACGGCGGCTGACAACAACGTTGTTGCGCTTGGGGTCGAGTTTGATAACTTTAAATTCTAATTCGATGTTTTCAAGGTGAGTGATCTCACGCAGTGGGCGAACATCAACCAGTGAACCTGGCAGGAACGCACGCAGGCCGCGTACATCAACTGTAAAGCCACCTTTAACCTTGCCGCTGATAATACCGATAACCACTTCGTCTGCCTTATGAGCAGCTTCGAGTTCGATCCAGGATTCAGCGCGGCGGGCTTTTTCACGGGAAAGCTTGGTTGCACCAAAGCCATCTTCAACGGCTTCGAGAGCGACCTGAACTTCATCGCCTACGGCAACTTCAAGTTCGCCTTTCTCGTTATAAAATTGGTCTAGGGGAATAACGCCTTCAGACTTCAGTCCAGCGTGGACTGTAACCCAGTCTTTATCGATGTCGATAATTACGCCAGTGATAATGGCGCCTGGATTCATCTCAACGGTCTTGAGACTTTCTTCAAATAGTTCTGCGAAATTTTCGCTCATGGGGAGTACCTGAGGTTTGACAGAGAGTCGACAGAAGACGTGCTAGCGCCGCTCTCTTTTTTCCACGTGGCCAGTTTACGCGGGTCAGTTAAAATTAAGGCCTACAGCAATATTGTGCTGGCGATTGCTGCAGTGCCCAGTGGTAAAACAGTTTTTACGCTAGTTTGTCACCTGACTGGACAACTTAAAGCCCTTAACAGCCAGGATATTCAACAGCGTATCTGTAACGTCTTGAATCGACATGTCCGATGTATCTATCTCGATTGCGCCCTCGGCGGGTCGCAATGGTGAGGCGTCTCGGCTCATGTCGCTTTCATCTCGTGAGCGTACCTGCTCCACGAGGGCCGGCAGACTAACATCTTCACCTTTGGCAATCAACTCTTTATAGCGCCGACTGGCGCGCTCTTCAGCGCTGGCGGTGAGGTAAATCTTGAGCTCTGCAGCGGGAAAAACCTCGGTGCCCATATCGCGCCCATCGGCAACCAATCCTGGCGTCCGGGCAAACATTCGCTGGCGGTTGAGCAAGGCCCCTCGAACCGCGGGAAACTGTGCCACTTGTGAGGCCAGCAAACCGGTCTCTTCGGTACGCAGTTCGCGGCTGACGTCTTCGCCCTCAAGAACCGTTTTAAACTGTCCGTTGTCGCCGGTAATAAAATTAATGTCCATGTGCTCTGCGAGCGCACTCAGGCCATTTTCGCTGGTGATGCTGACATTATGGCGTTTGGCCGATAGCCCGAGTAGTCGATAGAGTGCGCCACTATCAAGATAATAGAAGCCAAGTTTTTTTGCGATAATTCGACTGATGGTACCTTTTCCGGCTCCACTTGGACCATCGATGGTGATTACAACGGGCTGTTTGTCGGCGGCCATTTAAGACTCCACGGTGTCTATGTCAATGGCCAAGCCGATTGCAGCTGCAAGATCGACAAATCCAGGAAACGAGGTAGCAACGTTGTTGCACTCGAGAATAGTAATCTTGCCTGATGCGCGCAAACCGGCAATCGCAAAAGCCATGGCAATACGGTGATCGTCATGGCTGTGTACTGTGCCACTGCCGAGTTGGCCACCCTGAATGCGGATGCCGTCTGCAGTTGCCTGGGCGTCGATGCCCAATGTCACCAGGCCGTCTGCCATGCTCTGAATGCGGTCACTTTCTTTTACGCGCAGCTCTTCGGCGCCGGTCAATACGGTTTCGCCCGACGCACAGGCGGCGGCAACAAACAGCACCGGAAATTCGTCAATGGCTAGTGGCACCTGACTTTCGGGGATTGTCACGCCGCGCAGTTCGGCATGACGTACACGAATATCGGCAACTGGCTCACCGCCGACTTCACGCTCATTGGAGAGTTCAATGCTGGTGCCCATCTGCCGCAAAATATTAATCACACCAATGCGGGTGGGGTTGACGCCAACATGACGCAGGGTGATATCGGATCCGGGCGTGATAGCAGCGGCGACCATAAAGAAGGCGGCAGAGGAAATATCGGCAGGCACATCAATTCGCGTTGCCTTGAGTGAGCCACCGCCCACCAGTGATGCGCGATTTCCGTCACTGGTTACCGGATAGCCAAAGCCACGCAGCATCCGCTCACTGTGGTCGCGGGTCGGGGCTGGCTCGGCAGTTGAGGTCTCTCCCTCGGCGTAGAGACCGGCGAGCAAGACACAGGATTTAACCTGGGCGCTGGCCATTGGCATGTCGTAGTGGATCGCGTGAAGTCTGTTGCCACCTTTAATACGCAACGGTGGTTTGCCACCCGGTGCAGTTTCAATCACTGCACCCATCTCTGCCAACGGATCGGCAACCCGAGCCATTGGGCGGCCAGTTAGTGAGGCATCGCCGGTGAGCTCCACATCAAAGGGTTGGCCGGCAAGCAGACCACTGAGCAGACGCATTGAGGTGCCTGAGTTGCCTAAATAAAGTGGTTTGGCTGGTGCTTTTAATCCGTGCAGACCGACGCCATGAATAACTACACGCCCCTGATCTGGTCCCTCAATGAGCACTCCCATATCGCGGAATGCCTGCAGTGTTGCCAGGCTGTCTTCACCCTCGAGAAATCCGGTGACTTCGGTCATGCCGTCGGCAATTGAGCCAAGCATAATTGAACGGTGCGACATGGACTTGTCACCTGGCACGCGAATATCGCCACGTGCAACGCCGCCTGGGGAGACTGCGTAATTTATTATTTTTTCTGACATAGGTTTCTTCGAAGCCTTGGTTTCAATGAGTTTCCCAAAATGGTTACGCGCATCACGCGCTCTGGTGAAGACATCCATAAGATAGGTGCCATCGCCATTGTCTATCGCACTGCGCATCTGACCGAAGTCGGTCATAATCTGATCAAGCACAGAGAGAATCGCCTCGCGATTGGCCAGGGCAATATCGCGCCACATAATCGGGTCGCTGGCAGCAATGCGGGTAAAGTCGCGAAATCCGCCGGCGGCATAGCGAAATATTTCACGGTTTTCACGCATACCGGCGAGGGTGTCGACCAGTGAATAAGCGAGAAAATGGGGTAGATGGCTGGTGGCGGCAAGCACTTCATCGTGCTCTTTAATGTCCATACAGGAGACAACTGCACCGACTTCCTGCCAGAGTTTTTCAACGCGTTCGATATGCTCGGCACCGGATCTCGGGTGAGGGGTCAAAATAACCCGATGATCGACAAACAGATCGGCTTTGGCCGCCGTGACGCCGCTTTTTTCCGAGCCTGCGATCGGGTGTCCGGGCACCAGCTGAGCAGGTAATTCTCCGTAAATTTCTTGTGCAGCGAGGACCACACTGCCTTTCACACTGGCCACGTCGGTAATGGTCACCTGATCGGAGAGCAGCTGGCGACACTGTTCAAGGATCGCCGGCACAGTGAGTGTTGGCACTCCGATCAAAACGATATCACCGGCACCCAACTGCGGCGCAATAGCGGCCAGGTCAGTTTCCGCTCGGTCAATAATCGACTGTTCAAGGGCCAGTTCCAGCGTTGAGGCGCGCCGTGAGATGCCCACCACTTGGTGAGCCAAACCCGCGTTGCGTGCAGCCAGCGCCAGGCTCGAGCCGATCAGCCCGAGTCCGATAACAACCAGGCGATTGATCACCGGTTGTGTTGTTTGAGCGTTATCCAGCATGTCACGTCACAGTTATAAAAAAGACTAAAACAGATTGAGCGCAGGGTTACAGCACTGCGCGCGGATAGGATCCCAGCACCTTGAGTTCAGCCACGCTGGGAGCCAGCTCGGCGAGTACAGCCGCCGCAGCCGGGTCTTCAACATGTCCGGAAAAGTCGATAAAGAAGATGTAGGACCACTTGCTATTGCGCGAGGGTCGCGACTCGAGACGAGTCATGTCCACGTTGTGCTTGCGGAAAGGCTCCAGCAAATCGTGCAAGGCACCGGGACGATTGTGCACAGACACCACCAGCGAGGTCTTATCGTCACCGCTGGGCGGTACATCTTCGCGACCGATAATCAAAAAACGCGTAGAGTTGTCGGGTCGATCCTCAATTTTTTCCCACAGTTTTTCAAGCTTGTACAGTTCACAGGACATATCGCCGGCAATCGCTGCGGAATTCCATTCACCCTGCACTCGTCGCGCTGCTTCGGCATTGCTGCTGACCGCTACACGCTCAATATTCGGGTAGTTGGAGTCCAGCCATTTGCGGCACTGAGCCAATGACTGGGCGTGGGAATAAACCCGGGTGATATTATCTTTATTGGTGCTGGGGCCAATCATAAAGTGCTGATGGATACGCAACTCCACCTCGCCACAGATTTTGACCTCGGAATCGATAAAGCTGTCCAGGGTATGACTCACCACACCTTCAGTGGAGTTTTCTACTGGCACCACGCCGTAGTTGCATGATTCAGCCAGAACATCGCGGAACACCTCGTCAATGGCCGCTTTGGGAACGGTCACCGCAGAGTCGCCGAAGTGTTTAAGGGTGGCCTCCTGAGTGAAGGTGCCCTCGGGCCCAAGAAAAGCCACTTTGATCGGCTTTTCAAGCGCCAGACAGGCTGACATGATCTGGCGGAACAGACGTGCCATCTCTTCATTGCCGAGGGGTCCGGTGTTTTTCTCCATCACCGCACGCAGCACCTGAGCTTCGCGCTCAGGCCGGTAATAGCTCTCATCGCCCTGCTGCTTTTTGATCTTGGCCACGTCCTGTGCACAGCGCGCACGTGCACTGATGTTTTCCATGATCTGCTTATCTATGGCATCAATTTTATTGCGTAGCTCGAGAAGCGGGTTTTTCTCTGTCATGGTCCAGCCTTAATCCTCAGCGCCCTGATCTGCAGTATCGTCTGCAATGAATTCCTCTTCTTCAGGCTCGGCAATGCGTGCCAACCTGACCAGATTTTCATCGACTTTCAGGCGGATAATACGCACACCCTGAGTGTTGCGCCCGACCACCGAAATCTCATCACCTCGCGTTCGCACCATCGTGCCCTGATCAGAGATCAACATGATCTCATCACCGGCGAACAGCTGTGTTGCACCAACCAATGGGCCGTTGCGCTCGCTGGCCTGGATCGCGATCATGCCTTTACCTCCGCGACCTTTGGTTGGGAACTCATCAACTTTGGTGCGCTTGCCATAGCCGTTTTCACAGACCGTCAACAGGAAGCCATCCTCTTCTGGCACGACCATGGATATCACACTCTGACCCTCGGGCAGGCGCATACCGCGCACACCTTTTGAGACACGCCCCATTGGCCGGGCATCGGTGCTGGCAAAACGCACTGCCTTACCCTCGGAGCTGAACAACATAATGTCGCTGTTGTCATCGATAATTGCGGTGTCGACCAGATGGTCGCCTTCGACCAGATCAACCGCACGCAAGCCGACGCTGCGCGGACGGGAATACTGGTCCAGCGAGGTTTTCTTAACCGTGCCATTGGCCGTCGCCATAATCACATATTTGTCCGCGCTGTACTCTTCCACTGGCAGGATTGAGCTGATGCTCTCACCTTCATCCAGCGGTAACAGATTGACCACTGGGCGGCCGCGGGAGTTACGTCCGGCGACCGGGATCTGATAGACCTTAAGCCAGTAAACCTTGCCAAAATTGGTAAAGCAGAGAATCGTGGCGTGGGTGCTGGCGACCAGCAGATGTTCAACAAAGTCTTCATCTTTTACCGCAGTGGCCGACTTGCCCATGCCGCCGCGACGCTGCGCCTGATAATCACTCAGGGGCTGGGTTTTAGCATAGCCGCCATTGGAGATAGTCACCACGCGATCTTCTTCGGTGATCAGCTCTTCCACGGTGAGGTCGTGCTGAGACTCAACAATTTCTGTGCGGCGCTCATCGCCAAACTCTTCGACAACCGCCTCAAGCTCTTCACGGATCACGCTCATCAGACGCACGAGGTCACCGAGAATGTCCTGATACTCGGCAATCTCTTCCAGCTTGACGGCGAACTCTTCGATGATCTTGCCGGTTTCCATACCGGTGAGACGATGCAGTCGCAGCTCGAGAATATCTTTGGCCTGTTCTGGAGACAGATAGTACTGGCCGTCTCGCAGACCATATTGCTCTTCCAGCCACTCGGGGCGTGTCGCCTCGGCGCCGGCACGATCGAGCATCTGAATAACAGTGCCAGGATCCCAGCCACGCGCCACCAACGCTTCACGGGCTTCCGTGGCAGTCGGAGACTGTTTGATCAACGCAATCACTTCATCGATGTTGGCCAGCGCAATCGCAAAGCCTTCCAAGGTATGGGCGCGCTCGCGAGCCTTTTTCAGCAGATAGATGGTTCGGCGTGTCACCACTTCACGGCGGTGGCGCAAGAAGGCTTCAATCAATTGCTGCAGGTTGAGAATCTTCGGCTGACCATCGACCAGTGCCACGACATTGATACCAAACACACTCTGCAACTGAGTCTGCGCGTACAGATTGTTCAATACCACTTCACCGACGTCGCCGCGCTTGATCTCAATCACCACGCGCAGGCCGTCTTTATCTGATTCATCACGCAGCTCTGAGATACCTTCGAGCTTCTTCTCTTTGACCAGCTCGGCAATGCGCTCAATCAAGCGCGCCTTGTTAAGCTGGTAGGGAATTTCAGTGATAATAATGGTCTCACGGCGAGTCTTTTCGTTGACCTCGACGCTGGCTTTGGCACGCACATAGATGCGCCCGCGACCGGTGCGATAAGCCTGAATAATGCCCGCTTTACCATTGATTATGGCGCCGGTGGGGAAGTCAGGACCGGGAATATACTCCATCAATTCATCGACAGTGATATCCGGGTTGTCCACCATCGCCAGACAACCTTTAACGACTTCCGTCAGGTTGTGAGGCGGAATATTGGTCGCCATACCCACTGCAATACCGGAGGAGCCATTGACCAACAGGTTGGGGATACGGGTCGGCAGCACGTGGGGAATCTGCTCAGTTTCGTCATAGTTGGGGACGAAATCGACGGTTTCTTTTTCCAGATCTTCGAGCAGAGCATGGGCGATCTTGGTCATGCGAATTTCGGTGTATCGCATTGCCGCAGCGGAGTCACCGTCGACCGAACCAAAGTTGCCCTGCCCATCGACCAGCATATAGCGCAGCGAGAACGGCTGGGCCATCCGGACGATGGTTTCATAGACCGCAGAATCACCGTGAGGGTGATACTTACCAATCACGTCACCGACCACACGGGCAGATTTTTTGTAGGCCTTGTTCCAATCATTGCCGAGTTCGCTCATGGCAAACAGGGCTCGCCTGTGCACAGGCTTGAGCCCGTCGCGAACGTCAGGCAGTGCACGTCCGACAATCACACTCATGGCATAAGCCAGATAGGACTGTTTGAGCTCGTCTTCGATATTTACCGGAACAATTTCTTTTGCTAGATCACCCATAAGTTTCTGTCGTGCCCTAAAGTGTTATCGCTATTATTCTGGAGCCGTGAACGACTGCTGTAGAGCAATCCGGCCGGCCTGTTATCAGCCCCTAAAAGAGGCCTTTTTTAAGCCTTGAATTCTACCACAGGTTTACCCCCAAAGGGTCTCTTTTATTGCCCTGAAAGTCTCTCCAGGGCTTAAACCACGGCGAAAAGCGGGTATACTCCGATCACTCGTTCAGGAGGCTACATGCAGCCAACAAAAATCGATTTACTTATCAATGCCCGATGGATTATTCCGGTGGTTCCGGAAGCTGCGGTTTTTGAAAACTGCGCCCTGGCCGTCGACCGTCAGCGGATTGTCGGCATCTATCCTCAGGCTGAAGCAAAACTGAAATTCATCGCTGATTCAGTGGTCAACCTGGCCGACCATATCCTTATGCCAGGGATGGTGAATGCCCATGGACATGCCGCGATGAGTCTGCTGCGCGGCTATGCAGATGACCTGCCGCTCAAACCCTGGTTGGAGGAGCACATCTGGCCAGTTGAGGGCCGCATGATGAGTGAACAATTTGTCGCCGACGGCACCGATCTGGCAATAGCCGAGATGATCACAACCGGCACCACCTGTTTCGCCGATATGTACTTCTTCGCCGACCGCATCGCCGAACAGGTTCAACGCAGCGGTATCCGCAGTCAGGTGGGTTTTACCGTGTTCGATTTTGCCACCGCCGGAGGCAAGGATCCCGACGACTATATCCACAAGGGATTGCGACTACGCGACACGTATAAAGGCAATGATTTAATCAAGATTGCCTGTGCGCCCCATGCGCCCTATACCGTGGGCGACGAAACCCTGCGCCGCATCGCCACCTATGCCAACGAACTGGATATGGCGGTTCATATCCACTGTCATGAGACAGCTCAGGAAGTGAGCGACTCACTGCAGCTTTACAGTTGTCGGCCTCTACAGCGGCTCGAAGATCTCGGCGTGTTGCTGCCACAGACTCAGCTGGTGCATATGACTCAGATCGGCGATAACGATATTCGCCTGATTCAGGAAAACAACTGTCACGTCGTTCACTGCCCGGAATCCAACCTCAAACTCGCCAGCGGCTTCTGTCCGGTGGCTGAGCTGATGGAAGCCGGGATCAATGTTGCCCTCGGCACTGATGGCGCAGCCAGCAATAATGACCTCGACCTGTTTGCCGAACTGAAAACCGCCGCTCTGCTGGCCAAAGGGGTTGCCGGCGATGCCGCAGCGCTGGACGCCCATGCAGCGCTGCGCATGGCCACCATCAACGGGGCCCGCGCACTCGGCTGGCAGGATGAGATCGGCAGCCTGGAAGCGGGCAAAAGTGCCGATATGATTGCCGTGGAAGTCAGCTCACTGAGCCAAAAACCACTCTACAACCCAGCCTCGCAGCTGGTCTATTGCAATGCCGGCAGCCAGGTTACCCACAGCTGGGTGGCGGGCAAGGCATTGCTGACCAATCGCACTCTGACCACCCTTAATAAACAAAACCTGATCCAGCTTGCAGAACAATGGCGTAACCAGATCAGCCCCAACTAATCCTATTTTCAAATTCAGGTAGCCAAACACTATGTCCAACTCAACCCGTTCCGAACACAGCGCGTCGATCAATGTCGACCCCGCCGAAGTGGCCAAGTTTGAGCAGCTGGCAAGTCGCTGGTGGGATCGCAACAGTGAGTTTAAACCGCTGCATGATATCAACCCACTGCGGGCAAACTGGATTGATAAGCTGGCCCCGGTGGCGGAAAAGAAGGTGCTCGATGTCGGCTGCGGTGGCGGTATTCTCTGTGAAGCTTTGGCCCAGCGCGGGGCTTTCGTTACCGGAATTGACATGGGGGAAGCGCCCCTGGCGGTTGGCAAACTGCATCAGCTCGAATCTGGTGTGGAGGTCGACTATCAGAAATCTACCGCTGAGGCCTTTGCCCAGGATCACGCAGAAAGCTTCGATGTTGTTACCTGCCTCGAGATGCTCGAGCATGTGCCCGATCCCGGTTCGGTGGTCGCCGCCTGTGCCGCAATGACCAAACCCGGAGGCACATTGTTTTTTTCGACCATTAACCGCAACCCGAAGTCCTATCTGCTGGCGATTATCGGTGTTGAATATGTGTTGGGCATGCTGCCCAAGGGAACTCACGAATACGGCAAGTTTATTCGCCCCGCAGAACTCGGCCAGTGGATACGGGAATCAGGACTGGAGCTCGACCAAATGACCGGCCTGACCTACAACCCGCTGACCAAAACCTATCGTCTCACTGAATCCGATGTCGATGTCAATTACATGATCTGCGCGCGCAAGCCGGCTTAGGGAACTGCTTTATGCTTGATTTCAAGGCGTTGTTGTTTGACCTAGACGGCACATTGCTCGACACCGCGCCAGACTTTATCAGTGCGCTGAATATTCTGCTTCAGCGTCATCAGCGAGCGGCGCTGCCCGACTCGGTTATTCGCACAAGCGTCACCAACGGCTCGGCGGGACTGGTTCAAGTAGCCTTTGATATCGACCCCAGCGATCCGACATTTGAACCACTGCGGGAAGAGTTTCTCGAACTCTATTTCGCCAATCTGGCTGACAAAACTGTCCTCTTCGACGGCCTGCAGTCAGTGCTCGACGAGTGTGCAGCGCGCAGCATTCCCTGGGGTGTTGTGACCAACAAACCCTGGAAGTACACCCAGGCCTCGATGACCCAGTTGGGCTTGTTTGACGGTGCCGCAACCATTATCTGTCCGGATCATGTGAAGCAACCAAAACCCGATCCAGAGGCCATCCTGCTTGCCTGCAAAGAGATTGCTCTGGCGCCGTCAGACTGCCTCTATGTCGGCGATCATATTCGTGATATCGACGCCGGTCGTGCAGCGGGAACACGCAATATTGCCGCAGCCTGGGGTTACATTGACGCCGGCGAACAGCTCGCCAACTGGCAGGCCGATTGGATTGTTGAACGGTCGCAGCAATTGCATGGTCTGCTGTTTGCTGACTAACGTCGCGTTCGTGCTCGGCGATTTTAAAACCATCTATTTAACCATTTAACAAGAGTCTATTTTATGTTGTCAGAAGCCCAGATAGCCGCCTATCAAGCCCCTGAAAATTTGCTTGCCGAGCGGGTGATTATGATCACTGGTGCCGGAGACGGCATTGGCAAGACTGCGGCATTAAGTTGCGCACAACATGGCGCCACGGTCATTCTCGCTGGGCGCACTGTGGCCAAACTGGAGCAGGTCTACGACGCGATTATTGCCAGCGGTGGCGCTGAACCGATTATCTATCCTATCGATCTTGAAGGCGCCAGCAGTGAAGATTATGACCAGCTGTGCAGCCATATAGATGAACAGTTTGGCCGCCTTGACGGGCTGCTGCACAATGCCGGAATTCTCGGTCAGCGCACCCCCTTGAACAACTATCGCAGTGATGTCTGGGAAAAGGTGATGCAGGTTAATGTTACAGCCGGCTTTTTGATGACGCAGGCTCTGATGCCGGTGCTTGAAAAATCGGATAGCGCCTCGGTGGTTTTAACATCGTCGAGCGTTGGCCGCACCGGCCGCTCATTTTGGGGTGCCTATGCGGTATCAAAGTTTGCGGTTGAGGGAATGGTGCAAGTCTGGGCAGAGGAACTCGAGGGACTGGGTTCAGTGCGGATCAATGCCATCAATCCGGGTGCGACGCGCACCAACATGCGTATGCAGGCGTTCCCGGCGGAAGACCCCGGCACGCTGAAGACTGCTGAGGAGATTATGCCAAGCTATCTTTATTTACTCGGCGCGGACAGTGCCAATGTCAATGGTCAGTCTATCGATGCTCAACCGCACCGATAGACCGGCTTCGGGAAAATAAGTAGCGGATTATTTCCAGGGATTGCCGCGAGCGCGGAGTTTCTTTTCCTTGCGCTCACGCATATCTCTGTGAATATTTTTCTCACTGAATTTGGGCGGACGCAGACTGACCGCTTTAAACAGCGAGACAACCTGTTTTGGATCGAGCTCGATAAAGTCAGCGCGACGAACAATCGACGGCAATTCAATTGGGCCGTAGCTGATGCGCTTGAGACGATTGACTTCGACATCCTGAGATTCCCACAGACGTCGCACTTCGCGGGTGCGGCCCTCAGCCAGAATAACCCTAAACCAACGATTGCGGCCGCCAATATCGTCATCGCCACTGCGCGCATGCTGAGCTTTGACACTATGGAAACGCGCTACACCGTCTTCCAGCACCACGCCTTCGGTCAGGCGTCTGATCATAGCCTCATCTACCTCACCGTGAATTCGGGCCATATACTCGCGCTGAACTTCATAAGATGGGTGCATCAAACGGTTGGCCAGCTCGCCGTGATTGGTAAATAGCAGCAGACCGCTGGTGTTGATGTCCAGGCGTCCAATCGCAATCCAACGGCCACGACTCAGTCGCGGCAGACGATCAAATACGGTCGGCCGACCGTCCGGGTCTGAGGTTGTGCAGACCTCACCCTCTGGCTTGCTGTACATCAACACACGGGGATTGTCGTCGGTAACAATTTTGATCGCCCGCCCATCGACCATAATGCGGTCGTCAGCTTCGGCGCGGTCACCCAACTTGGCCACTGAGCCATTCACTGAAACCCGACCTGCGGAGATCCACTTTTCCAGCTCACGGCGCGACCCTAGGCCTGCGGTGGCGAGCACTTTTTGAAGTTTTTCACTCATTGGATGTACCGCTTATCCGATCGTCGGCATCCAGTTCTTCGCTGTCTAATTCGTCGCGGTCTAATTCCTCGCTATGCAGCTCGGCAGTTTCCAGTTGACTAACCATATCGCTTTCACCATCCGTTTCCTGATCGAGACTAAACTCGTCAGGCGCCACCGGCTCTACAACATCGATGGCATCATTGGCGGCGACAGGCGCGCCACCGGTTCCAGACAGTGCCAGCTCAAGCTCGGGGTCGAGTTCGGCAAAATCTTTGATTTCACTCAATGCCGGGAGCTGCTCAAGGCTCTTGATATTGAAATAGTCGAGAAAAATCTTGGTCGTCGCATAGAGCGCCGGTTTGCCGGGCACATCTCGGTAGCCCACTACTCTCACCCAGTCTCGCTCCTGCAGGGTTTTGATAATGTCTGAGCTCACTGCAACTCCACGCACTTGCTCAATGTCACCGCGCGTCAGTGGCTGGCGATAGGCAATCAGTGCCAATGTCTCAAGCATCGCTCGGGAATAGCGCTTGGGCTTTTCACTCCACAGGCGATTGACCCACTCGGAGAGATCCTGGCGAACCTGAAAGCGATAACCGCTGCCGGTCTGCTGAAGCTCAAAACCTCGCCCGCGACAGTCTGCCTCAATCTCTTCCAGGGCCGCACGCAGTTGATCTCGAGGCGGCCGTTCGTCCTCTTCAAAGAGGTTTTCAATGCGCGCTAAATCCAGCGGTTTGCCCGCTGCCAACAGCGCACCTTCGACAATTTTTTTAATCAGATCAGCATTCATGATGTTCTAGCTTTAACGTGGATGGGGCCAAAGGTTTCACTCTGTACGATCTCAACCAGTGACTCTTTAATCAGTTCCATAATGGCCAAAAAGGTTACCACTACACCCAACTTGCCCTCGGAGGTTTTAAACAGGCTCACAAAGGGCACAAATTGTTCACCGCGCAGCGCTTCCAGCACATAGGTCATCCGCTCTCGGGTTGAGAGCTTTTCCAGCTGCACCTGATGGCTTTCGAACATCTCGGCTCGCTGCAGCACTTCAGCCAGTGCGGTCAACAGCTCACGCATGTCCACATCGGGGTGTTGGACATCCTGGTTGCGCTCCGGCGCGTGCGCCGAGGCCTGGTGAATGTCACGGCCGAGGCGGGGCATTTCGTCGAGATCGTCGGCCGCTTTCTTGAACCGCTCATATTCCTGCAAGCGACGGATCAGTTCGGCGCGCGGGTCACCCTCATCGTCTTCATCCATTACCTGACGCGGCAACAGCATGCGCGACTTAATCTCGGCAAGCATCGCTGCCATCACCAGATATTCTGCCGCCAGTTCCAACTGAATGGATTTCATCAGGCCGATATAACCCATATATTGACGAGTGATTTCGGCGACATTAATTTCGAGAATATCGAGATTCTGGCGCCTGATCAGGTATAGCAGCAGATCGAGGGGGCCTTCAAACGCTTCGAGAAATACTTCCAGCGCATCCGGTGGAATATAGAGATCTTTGGGCAGGACAGTGAGCTCTTTACCCTGCACCATGGCAAACGGCATTTCACTCTGCTGGGGACGCAGTGCCTGCGGGTCGACGCCGACGGTCTGATCCGCTGCGGCAATGCCATCACTGCCCACTTCAGGCAGTTCTGCGGGCTGTTCGGAATCAATAGATGTGGCTTCGTTGCTCACAGGCGGCTCGATTGTTTAGTAGTCTGCAATTATAACCACAATGCCGGCCGTGGCCATCATGATTATTGAAATTAGGAACTGTGGAATCTGCGGCATGAAACTCAGGACGCAAAGTCACCCATTCCCTGGCGGGTAATCTCGGGCAATGGCCCGGTCATATCGATAACCGTGGTGGGCTCAAGCCCGCAGTAGCCGCCATCGATCAGCACATCAACTCGGGATTCAAGTGCGCTGCGAATATCGTATGGATCTGAGAGCGGGTATTCATCACCGGGCAAGATCAGTGTCACGCTCATCATTGGCTCACCCAATTCTTCAAGCAGCGCCTGAACGATTGGGCTGTCGGGCACACGCAAGCCAATGGTTTTGCGTTTCGGGTGCATCAACCGACGCGGCACTTCGGAAGTAGCCTGTAAAATAAAAGTAAAGGGGCCGGGGGTATGCGCTTTGAGACTTCGAAAAGCGGTGTTATCAACTCGAGCATAGCTGGCCAATTCTGAGAGATCACGACACATCAGGGTGAAATTATGGTTCTTGTTCACGTCCCTGATACTGCGAATACGGTCGAGCGCCTGCTTGTCACCAATGTGGCAGCCAATGGCATAAACCGAGTCGGTGGGATATACGATAACCCCACCTTTGCGAACAATCTGCGCGGCTTGCGAGATCAATCTCTGCTGGGGGTTTTCCGGATGAATAGTAAGGTAGTCGCTCATCAAAATACAGGCCCTGAATAATGGGCGCATTATCACATAGCGTGGGGCTGAGCGGTAAAATTAGATGTCTTTATCGACTTCTAAATCGGACTCTAAAAACTGCGTTGCAAAGTCGTCGGCGGTAAGCGGCTTGCTGACCAGATAGCCCTGGAAATTGTCACAGCCAAGCTGCTGCAAAATTTTGCGCTGACCCGGAGTTTCGACACCTTCGGCGACAGTCGACATATTCAGACTTTTAGCCAGGGCAATAATGCCCGAGACAATCGCCCTGTCACTCGGATCCGACTCAATGTCAGAGACAAAGGAACGGTCAATTTTCAATACATCTACCGGCAGGCGTTTGAGATAATTGAGCGATGAGTAACCACTGCCAAAGTCGTCTACGGCAATGGTCATACCCATTTCCCTGATTTTTTCCAGTTCGGTAATCATCAGCTCGGGGTGCTCCATCAAAGTACTCTCGGTAATTTCCAGTTCGAAAACATTCCCCGGCAGACCAACTCGATCGAGTAGATTTTTGAGTTTGGTGTGAAGGTCCTGCTGCATCAAATCTTTGACCGAGAGATTGACCGCCAGCGTCAGGTGATGGCCCTTATCGAGCCATTGTTTAAGCTGCACAGCTACGCGCTCCAGCACCCAGTAGGTAAGCTGATTGATCAGGCCGCTCTCTTCGGCTAGAGGAATAAAAACATCCGGTGGAATCAGACCTTTTAGCGGATGTTGCCAGCGTACCAGTGCCTCGGCACCAACCAGCTTTGCATTGGTCAAATCGAGCTGAGGCTGATAGTGCAGAATCAGCTCTTCACCGTCGATCGCCTTGCGCAGTTCCTGCTCCAGCTTGAGGCGTTTTGCAATCTCGGCCTCCATGCCGCGCTCATAGAAGCAGAAATTATTACGCGTTTCCTTGGCGCGAAACATCGCCGAGTCAGCGTGCTTGATCAACGCACTGACATCTTGACCATCGTCAGGAAAAATCGAAATACCAATGCTGGTGGTAACAAACATTTTTTGCTGCAAAAACACAAATGGGCGTGCTACCGAGCGACAAATTTTATCCGCGACACTGGCAGCAGCTTCCAGATCGAGAATATTTTCCAGCACAATGGTGAATTCATCACCCCCGAGACGGGCGATAAAATCACTTTCCCGCACACAGTGTCGAATTCGGTCAGCCACTGCCTTGAGCAGCAGGTCACCGGCATCGTGACCCATGGTGTCATTGATCATTTTAAAGCGATCGAGGTCGAGAAAGAGAATGGCAAAGCGCTGGGTCTCGGAGGCGGCGCGATTGACAATCACAGCAAGCTGTTGCTTCAGGTGGGTGCGATTGGGCAGTCCAGTGAGAGAATCGTGGTAAGCCAGTTTTTTGACATCTTTCTCCGCTTTGCTGGCTTTGATCAAGCGCGCCACTCGCTGCTTGATGACTGAAAAATTAATCGGCTTGGAAATATAGTCTGTGGCGCCCGAGGAGAAGGCGCGAACAATTGAATTCTCATCATCCAGCGCGGTAATCATCAGCACCGGAATATCACCACCGTGGGGCAGCTCACGAATCATCTGGCAGGCGTCAAAACCATCCAGCTCCGGCATCACGGCATCCATTAATACCAGATCAGGCATATGCCGCTTGCAAATATTTAGCGCCTGCATGCCATTGCTGGCCTCTTCCACTTCGTAGCTCTCTCGGGTAAAGGCATCGATCAGCGCCATGCGCACAGTGCGATCATCGTCGACCACCAGAATTCTGCTGTACTTGCCATTTTTAAAGAGAACCGGCACCGCCTGATGGTCGTTTGAGGCTTCCTGTTTGAGGTCGTCCTTGAGCACATTGAACGCAGAAGAAATCTGTTTGATCAATTCAGTGCCTTTGGACAGATCCTCTCGACCGGCATCGTCTTCCAGCTGCTTGCTAATCGCCACCAGATTATGGGCACCAAAATTAGCCGCACTGCCCTTGATGGTATGCGCCATATCCCGCACTAGGCGCGCATTCCCCTCTTCAAAGGCGGCATTCAGCTTGTCGATATAGACCGGGGTGTCTTCAATAAATGCGGCTATCATCGACGATACCACTTCACCTACGGCCTCTCGAAGTGAGCCAATAACCCCGGGGTCATAACTAAGCGCGTGGTATTGCGCTGCTGGTTGTTCTACCTCATCGATAGATTGGCCAGTCGCTTCGTCTGTAATTTTTGCCGGCGCGCAGCGCCAGGTCGCCAACGTTTCACGCAAGCCGGCCAGATTCAATGGCTTGGGCAGAAAATCACTCATCCCGGCATCACGACAGTTCTGCTCTTCATTTTCAGAGTTGTTAGCGGTCATGGCGACAATCGGTAACTCACCCGCTTTGCCGCCCTCGTAAAGCCGTATCTGTCGGGTTGCATCGTAGCCGTTCATAATCGGCATGTTGCAATCCATAAACACAAGATCAAATTCTTCACGCATCACTTTTTCAACCGCTTCTTTACCATTGTTGGCCAGTGCAGTTTGACAGCCAAGTCTCTCCAACATAGCGGTCGCTACCTGCTGATTGGCGCGACTGTCGTCAACCACCAAAATTTTGCAAGAGCGTGGAAAAATAACCTCTTCAGGCAATCTATCGCCATCAATCTCGTCGAGCTCATCAGCCAGATTGGGCTCATCACCCACAAAATACTTTTTCAACACGTTCGACAACGAACCTGAGCGCAACGGCTTATTCAAACGCGGCAGGGAGAGATCACTTATATGGGATTCTTTATTCCACGGATTACTCAACATGACAGCCAGACGTTTGGAGAAGTTTTTCTCCAATTGAATAAAGTTAATCAGCTCATTGAGTTTAATATCATCAATATTCTGGTCGACAAACAGCGCATCAAAACTCTCTCCGGACTGCCGCTCACGTATCAGGCTCAAGGCCTTTAAACCGGAATCAGCAAGCTCGAAGCCGACACCCAATGTCGCAAATTGCTGTGCTGCGAACTGGCGGATAATCTTGCTATTACTGACCAGTAGCACACTGATATTTTGCAATTCGGAAGGCGGAGTGTCTTTTTCAGGGGGCTGCGCGACCATAACCGGAAGCGTAAAGCCAAACTGGCTTCCACGTCCGAGCTCGCTGCTGACAAAGATATCCCCACCCATTAGCTCCACAATCTGCTTGCTGATAGCAAGGCCTAATCCGGTTCCCTGATAGCCTTTTGTATTCGATGAATCGACCTGAGTGAAGGCATCAAAAATCCGCGATTGATCATGGGGAGCAATACCGATACCTGTGTCCTCAACCACAAACTTAAGTCGCACCATCGACCCGGGCGCTTGACGGTCGGGGTTTACCGAGAGGCCTGAACTGGTGTCTGCCGAGTCATGCTGCAAACTGATACGAATGGAAATCTCACCGGTTTCAGTAAATTTAACGGCGTTGCCTGCAAGATTGATCAACACCTGACGAATTCGTTCGCTGTCGCTGTGCAGCGCCGGCGGAACATCGTCGTCGATAATATAGCCAATATTTAAATTCTTCTTCAGCGCCGTGCTTGAGAGCAGCCCGACCACATCGTCAAGACTTTGGGACAACAGACAGTCGCGATTGATAACACTGATTTTGCCGGAGTTGGCCTCCGAGAAATTTAAAATGTCGTCAATCAGCGAGAGTAAATTTTCGCCCGACGATTTCGCAGTCTGCACATACTCCTTCTGCTTCAAACTCAAACCCATGGTCAGCAACAGATCTAACATACCCAACACGGCATTCATCGGCGTGCGCAGCTCATGGGTGACATTGGCGGCAAATTCCACTTTCATCTCCGCCGATTCCAGTGCAGTCTTCATCGCACGCTTCAACTCCCGGCGGCGGCTTTCGAGCACATGCATCATGCGGTTAAACGACTGCTGCATTTCGGTGATGTCCACCGGCCCCTGAATAGGGGCGCGAATTTTCTCCTCACCCTGCTGGGCTCTTTTCATCACCGCGGACAAACGCTCTATCGGTTTTGTCAGGCGGCGGGAAAAATAAAGCAACACCAGCAACAAAATCATGGCGCCAATAAATGAGGCCGCCATATTATTTCTAAGCGTACTCTTCTGCATCAGCCGCAGAGTGTCCTTGCCCACCAGAACCGTGATATAGCCGAGCAGAACATCCTCTTCAATCTCGGAACCCAACACCTGTGCCTCATCGCTACTGCTGGCCAGAATAGGCGCGGTAAATTTCCATAGATCATTGTTCTCAGCTACCAGGCCCAGTGCGTGGGGTCGCTTATCTCGCTGCATAACAAGGTCTTGAAAAGGCATCGCAGGATCACTGTCAAGTTGATTATTCTGAGCACTAAAACTGGCGCCGACCGAATACAGTATGTCGGCCTTGTCCGTTTCAATGGCGATGCCCTTAACGCCGGGAAAGTTCATGGCATCCTCGGCGATCTCGCGGGCGGCTTCAGCACTTTGATAAAGCAGCGCAATTTCACTGCGGCGGGCCAGAGATTCGGTCACCTGCATACCTTGACGCACCTCGTGCTTTTCAATTATCGAGCTGGAGAGTGAGCTCACCATAACCGAGGTGACAAAGGCCAACAGCAAAATACCAACGATAAACACTGTAGAAAGCTGGGTTTTAAAACGCAGCCGATCGATCCAGTTTTGTTTTAATTTACCCATAACTGGTCACCGCGCCGGCAGCACGAGATCAACCTGCCGCAGAACATCATCGGTCAAGTGAACACCCAAGTGTTTACTGGCGCGCTCATTGATGGTCACAAAAACATCATCCAGTGGCTGCATCTTGCGATCGGGGGCTTTATCCGCCGCAATATCTCGCGCCAGACGTCCAAGACTGAGGCCCATTTTGTAATTGTTGGGATAGAGGGAAAACAGCGCACCGCGCTTGACATGAACCGGATTTGAGGAGAAAACAACAAAGTGTTTATCCCAGGAAGCCTGCAATAAAATAGACAGCATGGCATTGCCGATAAACGACCCACTGGGAAGAATCCATACGGCATCTTTTTCGTCAAGCTTCTGAATCAGGGCGCGATATACCGCCGCCGCCGCTCTTATATCTTCGGCAGGATGGACAATCAGCTTGAGGTTTTGCTGCAGAAATAAGTCGACAGCAGACGTTAGTGGTCCGCCCTCATTGGGCCCGACAATCACATGAATATTTTTTACCCCGGGAACCAATAACCGCAGTTTGCTGGAAACAATCTCAAAGCTTGGACTGAGAGTGATACCAAAGACGTTGTCAAACTCAACATTTACAGCGCCGACAATCACCTTGTGATCAGGGTTATAGGTCGACACCTCGCGCGCCAGCCTGTTGCCAAGCACCAAAACCGGTGACTGGCGATCAAGTACACTGACAAAGGCGACGGGTGATTGATTTTCCGATAGCGCAACAAGCTGAGCACGCTGTTTGTAGCCATCTCTGGCGCCTTTGACAATGTCCTCAAACACCTGCGCGAATGGCTCACGCACCTCGGGATAGATCACCACCAACTCGGAGGCGGTTAGCATAGTGCTGAAAAATAATGAGCTTACATAGAGTGACAGTGCGGCGGAAGCAGTTATCCATAGCCTGAAGATCCGTGGAATTTTTATAGCACTACCTCCTGTACTGCTCTTGACGTCCTGAACCGCAATCTAGAAACGGGCAATTTGCTCTATATATCCATTGTCGAAAATTGCCCGCTGCTAATAACGATTTACGCTTTAAGGATAGTTCAAAAACTGTATCGGATCTCACCCAATATCGCCTGCCCCTGCAAGGGCAGGTCATTTGGAATAAACGGCACCGGATCTGAATTTGGGCTCGGTTCGCGAGCATCCTGGTCAAACGCATTGGTCACTATCAGGGCAAGCTCAAAGGAATTATTCAGCACTTTGCGCAGAGATATATCCAGCAGCGTGTAATCGCCAACGGGAGCGCGCAGATCACCGCTGATACGATTGCGATCCATCACTCGGTTGGCACGCAGATTGACGCGCCAGTCTCTGGGCAGACTCCAATCGACACTAAGATACAACTGCTTCTCAGGCGATTTTTCCGCCGGTGCATCAACCCTTTCGTCGGTCGACTTTTGAATGGCAAAGTTACCCGTCACAGTCAGGTCATCGCTAACCTGCCACACAGCTTCAAATTCAGCACCAAAGCCAGTCTGTTCTCCGGCATTTTGCGCAGTGCGAGTGCTACCATTAGCATCCGGTACAAACTGAATAATATCGCTCCAGTCGTAATAGAAAAAATTGCTAATCAGCGTCCAGGCGTAGTTAGGTCGATAGTCAAAGGCCAGTTCATAACTCTGAATTTCTTCCGGCTTAAGGTCTAGATTGCCCTGAATTAACGGATTATTAATTGCCCGCGTCTGGGCAAATGACGGTGCGCGAAAGGCCTCGCCATAGAGAAACTTGGTGGTAAGGTTATAACTGGTTGACCAGACCAGTGCCAATCGAGGGTTTGTGGTGGCCCCAAAGTCTGAGTACTTGTCATACCGCACGCCTGTAGTCAGCTCCCAGTCATTGGCAAACAGCCAGACATCCTGAAAAAACAGATAGCGGTTATCACGACTGTCCTCGGTTAAAAACACAAATGGCGTGTCCGACACATCAACCAAAGGATCGCCAGGCAGTATCGGCAGCCCGGTATCGGGGTTGATGCCAAAGTTTTTGTGTTCGGTAATCTTGTCGATTTCGCCCTTGTAATAGCCACCACCAACAGTAAGCAAGTGTTTTTCAATGCCACTGTGATCAAAGCGCACACCGACCCGACTATGGTTTTCAAAAATTTCCGGGTTGCCGATCACACCATCAGGGAAAGCTGAGAAAATAGGTGCGCCAGTGGGACCGAAAAATGGTCCTGTCGATCCGGGAGGGTAAAGAATAAAATCGCCTTCAACTTCCTGTGATGTATCAAAGTAACTGGCTTGAATCTCCATTGAGGTCTTTTCAAACAGAGCCTCTTCGGTATAGGTTAAATCAATATTAAAACGTTGGCTGGAAAATCTATTTTGTGGATATAGAACCTGCGCCGCACCTGCTCCCGCGCCCCAATTATTTCTTATTTGACCACCTGCACGCAGGGTTAAATTTCTGTAATTAGCCTGAACTCTAAAATCAACATTATCTCGTTCGAGATCTAAAGGTCCTGGAGCATAAGACACGTTGGTACCCGTCAGTAAATCCAGTAGCGTCTGGGCGTCACTATCAATTAATGCATCAGAGCCATCCGTTTTGCCCATTTCAACAGCTGCGAAGTAACTCAGATCTCCATGTGCACCTGCTGTGCTAACCCAGGCATCTCTGGTATTAAAATTACCGACCCGCACACCCGCCGATTGCGTTCTTTGTTCGTCGGGTGTTTTGGTGACAATGTTAATCACTCCGGCAAAGGCATCGGCACCGTAGAGCGCGGAACCGGGCCCGCGGATCACCTCGATTCTTGAAATGGCCTCAACCGGCATTCCGCCCCATACCACGTTGCGATCACCCTGAAATAGATTGGTAATCGGAATACCATTTATCAGCATTAAAACCTGGGGATTAAAGTCTGAAGAGACACCACGAAACAGATACTGAGAATTATGCCCAATAACATCTCGACCAATGTGTAGGCCGGGCACAGATTCCAGCACCTGGTCTATATCCCTGGCACCCATAGCCTTAATTTGCCGTGCAGTTATTACCGATGCCACAGCCGGTGCCTTGGCGATCGGCTGAACACTGCCTGTAGCAATCGACACATAGTCCTCGTCACCGTAGAGGCCGGCAAAATCCACATCTGAGTCTGGTTTTTCCTGGGCGCTAATCAGCCCCGTTATCAGAGAGAGCAACAGAGCCGAAACCCATCTTAAAACAATCGATACGCCATACAGTTTAGTCATAACCTACACCCTCCAGTGCTTGACTTCCTCGCCCCCTGTATAGTTGAGTCGAGAAGTCCGTAAGGGAAAAAAGCATCCTTCTTGCTGTTGCAGTGCATCAATAAAACAAGGCATCGCGCCAGCAGAAAAACCTAAAATCATCAGGTTGTAGAAGTCGATAGGCCTCAGATCTTGGTCGGCTAATAAACCGGCACATACCGCCGCAATATTGATCTGATATTTAAGTCGGCTTGCACTTAAATAGTCACCTACTTCAAAGGCAAGTTTGGTGTACCTGCCTGCGTCACAACCCACTGAGCGCGCAAAATCCATCATTGGCTTTACTCGCTCATCCCCCTCAACTATTGGCCGTCCATAGCCGTAAACACTCCGGTGCTGCTTTAATTCTGATTTAATAATCTGCTCTAGGCTCTCGCCCTCACGCAGACGCTGATCTGCGCGATATAAAAAATCGGTCGCCCCCTTAATCGGCTTTAGCCCATAGAGGGTTGCCTCGGTGACCGCGACTGATGCCGCTGAGGCCAGTGCTCCGGTGGAACGTGCGGTACCCGCCAGCGCAGATACTCGGTTATTCCAAATGCGCGGATCGGGAAAGCTGGTGCAGATCACCCACATTCCCTCCATTAAACGTGCAATTTTGGGCGACTCTTTCCCGGTTGTCGCAAACAGCAAATACTCCATCCATGAACTGTGATTGACTTCGGTAAAAACATCCTTGCCACGCAGAACTACTTTGTCCCCGGGAAACCATCCGCCCATAGACGTGCGCCAATTATCCTCAAACTTCTCTAACTTACTGTGAACAGACATACATTTTTCTCACTAGATCAATCAACCTCACGAAGTTAATTTGAAGCCGTCACCAAAAAAGGGGTATTTTCGCCAACCGAGTCGCTCTTGTTCCAGGCTATGGATCGCCGCACCGGGTAAGCGCAGCAACAAAAACAACATCTCTGCTTCTTGAGGTAAAAACTCGAGTTCATAAAGCACCGCCGCCGCAACGCCCGAAAAAGCGAGTGGACAACCTGCAAAATCTTCCAGCTGTGTTCGACAAGCCTGCAACCAGCGCAGAGTTTCACTGTTGCCCACTTCAACCAGATGCGCCAGAGTCTGTTTAACCGGTGTCGGGCAACTTATGCCATTGGGGTCAAATCCTGGTGCATGTTCCATCGGATGCCAGATATCTTCGCGCCCAAGCTGCGGCGGATCTGCAATCCACTGCTGCCACTTATCCAGATCAGTGTGACAGTGTTGCCAGTATTCAAGTGCGGTAAAAACTTCGCGCGCGCCACCCAAATTGCCCGCGCCTACGGCCAGTGCAGCAATTAATGCCGAGGCATGCGTTGAACCGCCAACCCCTGCACTCATAGCCGCCCTGACGCTGTGATCTCGCGGTCCGGGATTGGCCAGCGCAATAGCCAGCCCTTCGAGCAATGCAGATTGCTCAGCGCTGGGCTGTTTATGTTTGAACAGCAGATAGAGATAGTCGCTGTAGCGCGCGTTTTTTAGCAGGTCGTTATAAACATCGTAGCCACAGCAAACACAGCTGGAGGCTGCAAATGGGTTATCTAGTTCGGGAGTCTCACACCAGATTCGAGAACTAATAACTTCAGAAAATTTTTTAGACATTTTGTAGTTTCAGAACATCTGTTCGCAGGCCAATTGGCGGGGCTTCATTAATATCGATGCGGACATCCAGCACGGTTGGTCCTTTGCGTGCACAAATAGCCTTTATATCCAGTTCCCTGAGATCTTGCGGTGACCGGATAACATGCCCGGATGCACCCATCGCCCGAGCCACGGCAGCAAAATCTACTGCTGTTAACTGGTTGGCAATAGGTTCGGCACCGGTTAATGTTTGTCCATGCTTCACCATGCCAAAGGCACTGTCATTCAAGATGACAAAGATTAGAGTTAATTTTTCCTCCACCGCCACGGTGAGTTCCTGACCGCTCATTAACCAGCTTCCATCTCCGGTAATACAGACCACCGGGGTATCCTCCAATGCCAAACAGGTTCCTACTGCACTGCCAATTGCCCAGCCCATGGATGCAAAATCCATTGCCGCACTAAACAGACCACCATAGTCACGCTGTCCGGCGATACGACGATCAAAAGGGTGCAAATAGTGCGTCCCCCATGCGAAGCTATTGCCAGAATCTGCCAGATATCGCGTATTGGGCGGGAATAGTTTCGGAAGGTAATACATTAAACGTTGAGGTTTGATTGGCGTCGTGTCGGTGCTGTACGCAGACAAATTATCAAACTCAAAATGCATTGCTAGCTCGTCAGACGTAACGTCAGCATGACGCTGAAATCTCTTCGGATTTTCTTTCGGTAGAATTTTCCGAAACCATTGCCGTTGGTTTTTACTGTATTCACCGTCAAGTCGACTAAAAATAGTTTCAAGACAACCGCGCACATGAAGTTTTGCCATCGGAGTGCGCGTCAAATTAGACTCGGTGGACTCAACATGTATCAGTCTACTATTGAGAAGATTTTCAGTATCCCAAGCATTGCTGGAAAACTCGCCAAAGCGCGCGCCAATCGCTACAACCAAATCGACTGCTGGATCCCCTAGCAATTTAATCGCTGAGAGATGCCCGGCAAAACCAATTACACCCATAAATAGTGGGTGATATGGACTGACTAACCCCTTACCGTGGGGCGTCACTATGATTTTCGCGTTAACTCTCGACGCAATACGCAAAATATTAATAATGGCTGCTCCCGCCTCATCACCAATAATAAATACCGGATTACGCGCACGGACAATTTCTGCATGTAGTCTGGCAACTGCATTTTCATCAATCAATGCCGGCCTATCCAGCAAGGTGTTGAGTTGGTAATTGACCCGTTCATCCAATGTTGGCATGGCCATCACATCGCGGGGAACGCTGATATGCGCCGGGCCGGCTGGCGAGCCCATGGCGGACATAATTGCGGCCGCCAGTTTATGTTCAAACTGGTTAATATGAGAGATCAATGTGTTGTATCGAGTGCAGTGGGTATACAGACCCACGGTGTTAACGCCGGTGCACGAGGAGTCCTGAATAGCGCCCTTGCCAAAGGTGGCAATGGCGGTTTGGGCTGTGATCACGAGCATCGGCACATTGTTTTCGTAAGCCGAGGCAACCCCGGTAATCATATTGGTGGCGCCCGGACCCGTGGTTGAACAGCAGACTCCCAATTTGCCACTATTCCTGGCATAGCCGTCAGCCATAAAGGCGGCGCCAGTTTCATGGCGGGCGACTACGGCGCGCACGCCGCCGCGTCGCTCACTGCGTGCCAGAGCATTGTAGAGTGGCTCTATGGCGCCACCGGGTACACCAAAAACATATTCAATACCTAACTGATCAAGATAGGCCACCAACAGGTCAGCCATGGTTGGTCCGACCGTGCTGTCAAGATAAGTCACTTTTGCGTTTTTGCCTGTCATAGCTTTCCTTAATGATGTGGGGGTACGAATAGGTGCAACTGAAGTGAACGGGTGATTTTTATTAACCTCATTAATAGTTTATGAAGTAGGCCTTATCAAACTCATATGCCAGTCTTTACGCATTTAGAATTATTGCCGGCAATTTTGAAAACTCACTGTGCTGGCCATACACCTGAACCATTTCTCTCAACAGTCGATCTCCACCGTCAATTTAGAGATCCCTGCAGCCAATCACTGCGAACTTCTTAGCGAGCTTTCATTCGACATGGGCACCCGAGTGGGTACAATGCGCTTCTTGCTTAAACAAAAGACATTTATGAATAACCCGATACTCAACCCGGAGAACCAAGCCGAGAATCACCAGCAGCCACAGCCGGAGAAAAGAGAAAGTCTGTTACTCAATCTGGCTTTTAATATTGCGATCCCCACCCTGGTGTTAACCAAGCTCAGCGGTGATGAATATCTGGGGATCAAGCTGGCAATTATTGTGGCGCTGTCATTCCCGATTATTTATGGCGTGCGCGACTTTTTTAGCCGCGGCAAAATCAATTTTTTCTCAGCGCTGGGCGTGGTCAGTGTGGCTCTGACAGGCGGCATCAGTCTGATGGAGCTTGACGCAATCTATATCGCCGTCAAAGAGGCTAGCATCCCGGCTCTGATTGGTCTGGCCACACTCATCTCGCTCAAGACGCGGCAGCCGTTGATCCACACTTTCTTGCTTAACGACGCTATATTTGAGCTCAATAAGATTAATCACGCCCTGCAGCTCAATCAGCGCCAGGCCGAGTTTGATCGTCTGCTGATCAATGCGTCGTGGATTCTCGCCGGCTCGTTTCTGCTCTCGGCAATACTCAACTATTTACTGGCAGTCTATCTGCTCACAGCAGAGCCCGGCACCCAGGTATTTAATGAGCAGCTCGGCAAAATGACAGCATTGAGCTTTCCGGTTATCGCCGTCCCAGCCATGTTGGTCATGATTGGCGATATGATTTATCTGTTCAAAGGCATTACCCGTATCACTGGGTTGTCGATGGATGAAATTATTAAGCAGAAATAACAGTGAGAGACGTCACCATGTGGTACGCAATTATCAGTGAAGATATTACAAACAGCCTTGAGAAGCGCAAGCAGGCGCGTCCGGCGCATTTGGAGAGATTGCACCAACTCAGGGAAGACGGTCGCCTGCTGATTGCGGGACCACACCCAGCCATTGACTCTGAGGATCCTGGCGAGGCGGGTTTTAGCGGCAGCCTGGTGGTGGCTGAATTTGACTCACTGGCAGCGGCGCAGCAGTGGGCCGATGCTGACCCCTACATGGCGGCGGGTGTTTATAAACAGGTTACGGTAAAGCCGTTTAAGAAAGTGCTGCCCTGATGGCCTCTGTCAGAGCCGGCAGCGCATAGCTGCTGGGGAATAGCGCGCAAATGGTTATCATTTGTCGCTGATCGGAGTATTATCCGAGGAGCTTTTATTTATCGTTTTAAAAATCTTATGGACTCTTTTATGCAGCAACGTTTCATAACACCACTGGCACTGGCCCTTCTCGCGCTCATTTTTAATTCTGCCACTCTGGCTCAGGAGCCCGAGACGGAAGAACTGACTACAGAGCTGGAATCGACAACAGCAGCGCAAGCCGTTGTCGCCAACGATGACCGTGAGAAAGATTATCTGACAGACACCTATGTCTATATCGCAGATGAATTTTTGGTGCCACTGCGCTCTACGCCTTGCGGGCGTTGCACTATTGTTCATCGTGGCCTCAAATCCGGGACCAAATTGCAGTTGCTGGAGATTGTTGACGGCTGGGGCCACCTGATCACCGACAAAGGCACCGAAGGGTGGCTGGAAGAACAGTTTATCAGCAGGGAGCCCATTGCTCGTATTCAGGTGGTTCAGCAAGCCAAAAAGCTGGCCTCTCTGACAGCCAGCAATGCTGAACTACGTAACACCATTAAGGAATTGCGCGACTCATCCAAGACGATTCGTGGCAAGCTCAACCAATTTGACGGAGACAAAGCGTCTCTGCAGCGCGAGCTAGCTGAAATCAAAACGATCTCAGCAGATGCCATTGCAATCAATCAGCAAAATGAGCAGCTGGTAAAAAATAATCTGATGCTGCAACGTGAAAATGACACCCTGAAAGCCAATGTTGATGATCTGCAAAAAGATCACCGCAATCAGTCATTTCTGTACGGTGGTCTGACGGTTTTCCTCGGCGCGATCCTGGTGGTGTTGATTCCCAAGCTGCGCGGTCGCAAGCGTTTTTCCGAGTGGAGCTAGAGGCTCCATTTAGTCACGTTAGATAAAAGAAACAAGGAATAACGATGAACAACTGGTATAAATCGGTCTGCCGGCCTGCGGCAGTGATGCTGGTTTTGTTGGCCCAAGCCTGGTCCAGCAGCAGTATTGCTCAAAACCCACAGGTAAAGCTGCGCACCGATATGGGTGATATTGTCGTTGAGCTGTATTCCCAGCAGGCGCCGATAACCGTGGATAACTTTATCAAGAATGTTAACAACTTCCACTACGACGGACTGATTTTTCACCGCGTTATAAAGGGCTTTATGATCCAGAGCGGGGGTCATACCTTTGATTTGACTATGCGCGAGTCGGGGCGCGATCCGATTGTGAATGAGTCGTTTAACGGCCTGGCTAACAATCGTGGCACGATTGCCATGGCCCGCACCCAGGATCCTGACAGCGCTCAGGCCCAGTTTTTTATCAATCATCGGAATAATTCATCACTCAATGCCAGTGGCTCGAGGGCGGGCTATGCCGTTTTTGGCACGGTGATATCCGGCATGCAGGTGGTCGATGCGATTGCCGAAACAGAGGTGCATAACGTTGGCATGTACCAGAATGTGCCAGTTACGCCGATCCGTATTCTGACTGCGCGGCTGTTAAATCCAGCTGTCTGGAAAGCGCTGCCCGAACCGAAAAAACTCCCGGCTTATGAAAAGCCAACTCCGATTCGATAGTTGCCCTGCCCTATGACCGCTCTCAGTATCAATCTCAACAAAGTCGCTCTGATTCGCAACTCCCGCGAGGGCAGTTACCCGGATGTTACCGAGTTTGCGCAGCTGTGCATTGATCAGGGCGCCGATGGCATCACTGTTCACCCGCGCCCCGATCAGCGGCATATTCGGCCCGATGATGTGCGAAACCTGGCCGAGCTGGTCAAGTCAGCGCGCGAAGGCCTACCCAAACTGGAGTTTAATGTTGAGGGCAATCCCTTTGCACCGGCAATCGGTAACTACCCCGGGTTTCTTGAACTGGTCACTGAGACTTTGCCAGACCAGTGCACGCTAGTTCCCGATGGCGACGATCAACTGACCTCGGATCACGGTTTTGACCTTATCAGTTCGGGTGAACAACTGAAACCGATTATCCAGCGACTTCACAAGCTGGGAATGCGCGTCAGCCTGTTTATGGATCCGGATCTGGAACAGATTGAGCTGGCCAAGGCAGTGGGCGCAGACCGGATTGAACTCTACACCGGGCCCTATGCGGCAGCCTGGGGATCAGATCAGCTGGAAGCACTTTTTCAACAGCATCTGGCCGCGGCTAAACTGGCCACCAGCCTTGGCATGGGCGTCAATGCAGGGCACGATCTCAATCTCGAGAATCTAGCCAAGTTTGCCACTATCCCGGACCTTCTTGAGGTCTCGATTGGCCATGCCTTTACCGTTGATTCTCTGCTGATGGGCATGCCGCAAGCTGTGCAGCGCTACAAAGCGCTGCTGGCGTAAGCAGCCGGAAGCCGCCAATGACGACCACGGCGACAGTAGCTCTGACTCTCTCCTGTATTGGCGCCGGACGCCTCGGGTCAACGCTGTGTCGGCTCTTTGCCGAGCAGGCGACCCAGCCCTTGCAGATTAACCAAATACTCAATAACCATCTTGAGTCTGCCACAAGGGCGGTACAATTTATTGGGTCAGGTGAGGCCACCGAGTCTATCCAGCAGCTTGTCCCAGCTGATTTGTGGCTGATCGCAACACCTGATGATGCGATCGCAGAGGCCAGCCGGGCGCTTGTTGACGCAGGGGTTTTGCGGGCGGGTGATATTGTTTTCCACTGCAGCGGAGTACTTGGTTCTGAAACGCTGGCAAACACCGTTTCGACCACAGACTCCTATCGTGCCTCGGTGCACCCTGTTCACAGCTTTGCCGATCCAATGAGCTCACTCTCCCATTTTGCCGGCAGCAGCTGTGCAGTGGAAGGTGACGACCAGGCATGCGCACGCTTGGGCGATTTGTTTAGCGCGATTGGCGGGAACTGCTTTGCCCTGCAAGGCGGTCACAAAGCGCTCTATCATGCCGCCACGGTGATGGCCTGCAATAATCTGGTCGCGCTGTTGGCCACTAGCAAGCAGATGCTCGCGGCAGCCGGTATCGATGACCAACTGCAAGCAAAGATACTCGCACCGCTGATTCGTCAGACAGCCGAAAACACCATCAACAACCCTGATCCGGCCACTGTTCTAACCGGACCTGTTTCACGAGGTGACAGCCATACCGTGGCAGCTCACCTTGAGGCCATGGCGGGCCGACCGCAATGGCAAAAAATCTACTCCACACTGGGTGAAGCGGCAGTCGACATTGCCCGGCAACAGGGTTATGCCAGTGATGATGAGCTAGAACAAATAACAGCGCTGCTAACGGCGGCGAGCAAGCCTGATCACTAAATCTTATTGTTCTATCTCACCACTAAATCCAGTGGTTGAGCCTGACAACCACGACAAAAACGGTTAATTACACGGAACCCCCATGACGCAAGCCAAAGACCCATCTAAAACTGACAGTTCCGAGTACTTGGCTCGCAAGTCAGTCTATAACCGTCTGATTACTGTCTACGGCCGCAAGCCAGTGGTAGAAATTCTCAGCGATCCAGCCTTGAAAATTTTCCGTGTGCATTTGGCCGAATCCAATCGTGGCGGTGGCATTGTCGAGCAGATAAAAACGCTCGCCGGTCAGCGCAACATCGAGATTTGCTATCACAGCCGCGAACAGCTGGCGCGAATTTCACGCAACAGCAAACAGGATCAGGGAGTCGCCTGTGATATTCACAGCGCGGGCTATCAGCCTTTTTCCGAAGCGCTAAAACAGCTGCCTGTGTCCGGGCAACAGCCGCTTATCGCTCTGGATGGCGTCACCAATCCGCAAAACCTGGGCATGATTATTCGCAGTGTTACCGCCAGCCCAGCCTTTGGTTTGCTGCTGCCAAGTAAAGGCTGCGCTGATATCTCACCACTCGTGATCAAGGCCAGTGCCGGCACGGTCTTTAAGGGCAATATTTTGCGCTGTGAGTCGCTTGCCTCAGCCTTGCCCGCGTTTATTGAAAAGGGTTTTGAGATCTGTACGCTGTCATCCCATCAGGCGACGCCGCTCGCGGAATTTCGACCGCAGGCACCAGTAATCTACGTTTTGGGGAATGAAACTGAAGGGGTCAGCGCCGAGATCGCGGCACTGAGCAAACATCGTGTAGGTATTCCCATGGCCAATGGTGTTGAATCACTGAATGTGGCGATTACCGCAGCATTAATAGCCTTTAACGGCCTCTAGCCTGCTACTTTTTCCTGCTCAGCCGCTCTTAAAGCCCACAGCGGCGAGAAGGCGGCACCCAGCGCCGAGACCAATATAGTAAGCAGTGCAATCACAGTAAAGGTCTGCGCCAGTCCGGCATGCTCAACCGCATAGCCGCAGGCCCAAGCGCCCAGCGGTGCTCCTCCAAACAGGCAGAGTTGATAGACCGAGGCAGCGCGAGAGCGATGCGAGTGGGGAACCTGATTGTGCAAAATCGTGCGCCCCAATGTCATTGACAGCCCGGAGAATGCTCCCCAGGCAAAAACCACGGGAAACAGGATCCAGAAATCAGGCAATAGTCCGATCACCGCAACCAGTGAACCGCGACCGAGAAAGCTGATAATCATTAAACGGCCGGGACGCCTAAAAGTGTTCTTCTGCCGACTGACAGCAAAATTGGCCGACACAATGCCCACCGTAAACGTCACCTGCAGCAACGCAAAAAGGCCTGCCCCGCCCTGATAACCCTGCCGTGCCACCAATGGCATACCGACCAGATAGATACCAAAAGCAAGGAAGCCTGTGGCAGAGACCAGCAGCAATAGATGACGCAGGGTTTTGTCTTCAGTAAACAGAGCAAAACCCGCGCGCAATTCACGCAACTTGGCACGCGGAGAAGACTTGTCCTGCTCGGGGTCAGTGTCAGTCTCCGATGTGACAGATTGATCTTGGTTGGCAACCCGCTGTGGGTGACTGCGCTTGATCAATATCGAACTGGTGATATACATCAACATCTGCAGCAATAGCAAAACGACTATGCCAATGCTGTCGAGCTGACCGGCAAGCGTAAAGCCGATTCCCTGAGCAATAAACTGCACCATCACTACTTTCGCGACCGCTTGATGCATCAGCGTCTGCGAAGCATAACCGAGCAGGCTCTCACGTGCCGGCTGCACAAACGCCGACACAGTGCCGTAGGTCATGCCAAACAAAATTAAGAGTGGAAAGCTGACTTCGGCAAAAATAATGACCCAGAGCAACAGCATGATGGGGATGGTGTAGAGCAGATACAACTGCCCCAGCCAGGAGCCACGGTGTCGGCTATCGGAGATCACGCCGCCTGGCAGGATAAACAACAAGTTGGGCAACAATACCGCCAGCTGCGCTAATCCCAGACGACTGGGAGACTCTTCCAGCACGCCGACCACCAGCCAGGGGTAGAGCACTGCGTGCAGGCCAAGGGCTAAATTACTACTGCCGATAGTCGCCAGATAATGACGAAAAGAGAAGGTTTGATTGGTCAATTATTTAGGCCGCTTGCGAAACTTCGCTATCAGCCAGCCGAGCGATGCGGCGACACAGAGCACCATCGCCAACAGCACTAACGCGACGAGCAAATTGGCTGTCAACTCGGCAACCGGAACATGGTAGATCTTGACCGCCAGCAGCAGAAATGCCGCGCAGCCAAACATCGATGCCAGCCAGGCAGAACGCTGTCTGATCGCTTTTTTTGCCGTTGCCACTTTCAAATAACTGATCCTCAATTGCCCTATTGGTTTACGCCGCTGATTGACTTTGACTGTTCTGGGCCGACCATTCAATTCGCCATGAAGCTTGCTAGCCCAGATCTCTTACCCACTCACAGCGAATCTGTATGTCCGATTGATCGGGCTGATGACCTGCCCCATCGGTGGCAAAAACAAAACTGTGCAATCCGGACATTTCAGTCTCCAGATGCACCGTGGCGCTGACCCAATACATCTTACGCAACAGCGACTCAAACTGTTCAAGCCAGCATCGCCACTCATGTTCCACTCCTTGATAAGACGCCCCAAAGTGAACCACTTCAGTATTAAGACTAAAGTCGGCCACCCCGGGATCATGCAACGAAAACATCTCCCGATTAACCAGGCACCAGGTTTCAGCTGAGGGCAACGCCTGCATGGCATCTCGATTGTGGAAGCGGTGCCGGTTGAGATCGTCAGTGACTATATTTTTGATGCAGCCATAAACTACAGACTCGCTGCGACTATTCCTGTTTATCAGGTGATTTTCCATTTCACCGCCTTTCATTTCACTGCCTTCCATTTCAACGCTCCATTTTACCTGCTTTCCTTTATCCGTCGCTGCGATGATTCAGTGTTGATTTAAACGCCTTGCAAAAATGCGATAAATTGCTCTTCATTCATCACCGGAATATCCAGCGACTGCGCTTTGGTAAGCTTCGAGCCCGCGCCCGGCCCAGCGACAAGTTGAGTGGTTTTCGCCGAAACACTGCCAGCAACCTTGGCTCCCAGAGCCTGCAATTTGTCTTTTGCCTCGGCGCGACTCATCACGTCCATGGCACCTGTCAACACCCAGGTCTGGCCTTTTAACGGCTGAGAATTCTCAGCGCTGAGATCAATATCATCCCAGGTCACTCCGGCCTCACGCAGTGCATGAACAATAGCCAGATTGTCCGGATTACGTAAAAAGTCACGGATATGATAAGCAACCACGGGGCCAATATCGTCAACTTCCTGCAGTGTTTCGAGGTCGGCGTCGATAATCGCCTCAAGCGAGCCGAAATTGCGTGCCAGAGTTTGCCCGGTGGCCTCGCCCACTTCGCGGATACCCAGCGCAAAGAGAAACTTGGCCAAACTGGTTTGCTTGCTCGCCGCGATCGAATCGATCAAATTCTGCGCAGATTTTTCACCCATGCGTTCAAGGCCGGCAATTTTTTCGGCACTGAGCTCATAGAGGTCGGCGACCGAGTAGATCAAGCCTTTATCCACCAGCAGTTCCACCAGCTTGTCCCCGAGACCGTCGATATCCATGGCCTTGCGCGAGGCAAAATGTTTAATAGCCTCTTTATTCTGGGCACCGCAGAACAGGCCTCCGGAACAGCGCGCTACAGCCTCACCCTCAAGCCGTCGCACCGGGGATTGACAGACCGGGCAGGCTTCGGGAAAGACTATCGGTCTGGCCTCTGCGGGACGCTTGTCCTTTACCACCGCGGCGACTTGCGGAATCACATCACCGGCGCGACGGATAATCACCGTATCGCCAATACAGATACCAAGTCGTGCAATCTCATCGCCATTGTGCAGGGTTGCATTACTGACGGTAACACCGCCGACAAACACTGGCGCAAGACGTGCTACCGGTGTGATGGCACCGGTGCGGCCAACTTGAAATTCCACATCCAGCAATTGAGTCATCTCTTCCTGAGCGGGAAATTTGCGTGCAATTGCCCAGCGTGGGGCTTTGGCAACAAACCCCAACCGCTGCTGCAGACGCAAATCATTGACCTTGTAGACAATGCCGTCGATATCATAAGGCAGCTGATCACGGCGCTCCTGCATCTGTTCATAATAACTTTCGCAGGCGCTGACCCCGCCGGCCAGCTCGACATAGCGGTTGATTTTAAACCCCCAGTCACCGAGCAGGCCGAGCATATGCAGGTGGGTGTCTGGTGTTACCGCACCTTTGAACTGACCAACACTGTAGGCACACATCTCCAGCGGTCGGCTGGCGGTAATTTTTGAGTCGAGCTGCCTTAGGCTACCTGCGGCGGCGTTGCGCGGATTGACAAAAGTCTTGTCACCCTGCGCGATCGCTGCGGCGTTAATTTTCTCAAAGCCCGCCCGCGGTAGATAAATTTCGCCGCGCACTTCAAGCAACTCGGGGATCCCATCGCCACTGAGTTTTAATGGAATACTTCTGATGGTGCGAACATTGGCAGTGATATCTTCACCCACCTTGCCATCGCCACGGGTCGCACCACGCACCAGCAGGCCGTCATGATAGAGCAGACTGACGGCAACACCATCGAGCTTGGGTTCACAGACGTACTCAATCTGCTCGCCGTCTTTAATGTTGAGGCGTTCACTGATACGCCGATCAAAATCCTGCAACTCCTCTTTATTGAAGGCATTGTCGAGACTGAGCATGGGAACATCGTGCGCAACTTGCGAAAATGTCGGCAACGGCGCACCGCCCACTCGCTGGCTGGGGGAGTCGGGGCTTAAGAGTTGGGGGTATTGTTGCTCGAGGTCCTGCAGTCGCCGCATACCGCGGTCGTATTCACTGTCCGGGATGCTTGGCTCATCGAGCACATAGTAACTGTGATTGTGCCGGTTTAACTCATCCTTGAGCTGTTCATACTGGTTACGAACCTGCTCTGGAATCTGCGCCATTTAGACATCCTTTAGAATACTCTTGGATCACTCTGACCCTCTTCTGCCTGCTCTTTTTGGCAGGCTATCTTTGAACAACGCTCTATTCAAGCGCCATGACTGCGCCGAAAAGCGACGTCTCGGGCACGCTGCCGATAGTGATCAATGGTTTGCCGTGTCATGGAACTGCGGGTTTCATCTAGTATATTACAACCCAGCTTCTCAGCCATGGCATCCACCGAGTCGATCATCAGATCGAAAGCGGAGACAGGATCCGCTATATCGTCCAGGGCCATAAACAGGGTGACACCTGGTGTCATCATCTGATCGATAGTCTTGAGGTCAAAGGTTCCCGGGTTAACCAGATTGGCCATGCTAAACAGCACATCTCCAGAACCCTCTTCATTGAGATGGCGCTGAAATATTTTCGCCTCGCCGTAACGCAGACCCACACTCAAAGCCACCTCTTGCAGCTGTCTGCCACTGAGCTGTTCCCCTTTGGGGGCCATCAAATGCATCACCAGTATCTGCTGTTGCAGAGTTTCGGATCTGGCTGGCTTGGCAGCCCCGGAACCCACTGCTCTGGAAGAGCTTGATGCAGCGCTGGATGACTCGGCCGTAGGTCGTCGACTGGCAACAGGGTTGCTGGCGGGCCCTTCATTGAGATCAAACTGTTCCTGCTTGGGCTGTTTGAAGCCAAAGTCAGGCTTGTTATTCAGTGCGCGACGCAGGTTTTCCTCAACCTGGCGAATATCATTCTCATCCCTGATACCCACAAGCCGTGACCCACCTGAAGGGAACTGGCTATCACTGAACGGATCGTCGTCGTAATCATCGCGAGCATTTTTTTGTAACTTGCGCGATGACATATGCAGATTTTCATAGCGGTGCTGTTTGATACGCCGCGCGCCGTCAAGAATCAGCGCCAACAGCACCAGCAACCCAATAGCAATTAAAACTTCTCTTGGTCCAAACACATCCATATAAATAACTACTTAATTGAAAACCAAAGTTCTTTTAACCTCTGCTTGAGATCAGGCATCAGCCAGTTCAGCGGCCTGATTCACATCCACACTAACCAGACGCGATACGCCGGGCTCGTGCATGGTTACACCCATTAACTGGTTGGCGGCTTCCATGGAGATTTTATTGTGGGTGATAAAGATAAACTGAACCTGATCAGACATCTCTTTCACCATAGCAGCATAGCGGCCAACGTTGGCATCATCCAACGGCGCATCGACTTCGTCAAGCATACAAAAAGGGGCTGGATTGAGTCGGAAAATCGCAAAAACCATCGCAATGGCCGTGAGCGCTTTTTCACCGCCGGAGAGCAACTGAATAGAGGCATTCTTTTTGCCGGGAGGCCTGGCCATCAGGGTTACACCGGTGTCGAGCAAGTCGTCGCCGGTCATTTCAAGATAGGCATGACCGCCGCCAAACAGTTTCGGGAACAGCTCCTGAATATGATTGTTGACCAACTCAAAGGTCTCTTTAAAACGGGTTCGCGTCTCGCGGTCAATTTTCTGAATCGCACTTTTCAGCGTTTCCATCGCTTCTTCGAGTTCCGCATTTTGGGTATCGAGATACTCCTTGCGCTCAGACTCGATCTTGTACTCATCAATGGCGGCGAGGTTAATCGGGCCAAGGCGCTGGATGCGGTTGCCGATTAACTGAAGTTGCTCTTCCCAATCGCGTATATCGGCGTCCTCGGCAAGATTTTCCAGTAGCGTTTCAAGCTCGGTATTTTTCTCGGCAATCTGCTCTTCGATGGTGCGGCTTAAGGTCGTGATTTCCTGAGCGGCAATGCGCTGAGTCTCTAGTTTACCGCGCACATCCTGCAGTTGATCATCAAGTTCACTGCGCAGCTTTTCATGTTCCCGCATATCATGTTCAACGGCTTCCATGGCCGTTCTCGCTTCATTCAGCTCTGCCTCAATCGTCAGCCGCTGTTCAAGCTTTTCTTCGAGTTCAATCTTGTACTGATCTGAGGGGTCGTCCTTGATATTGAAGGCTTCACGGAGTTGCGCGCGGCGCTCCTGCAGTCGTGCCACCTGTACTTTGAGGCGCTCAATGCCCTCTAGAATCGACGTCAGCTGAGTGCTTAGAGAGGTCTCGCGAACAGCTAGATCATGACGTTTGTCGCGATCCTGACGCGCTTGCTGACGCGCCTTTTCGAGTTGCTCACGGAAACCATCACGCTGAGCGACCAGACTTTCTCGACGCTCGGTATCGGCCTCCATTTTTTCGATAGCCTGTTGTAAGATCTGTCGTGCCTCGGCGAGGTTATCCTGCTCAACAAGTTGTTGTTGCTGAACCTCGGCAAGCTCCTTCTCGGCGCGCTCTTTACGTGCATTGAGCTGCTCAATCTGTACCTCACGGGCACTGAGCTTGGAGCGCAGATCAGCGTAACTGCTCTGCTGCTGTGCGACGCGACTGGCAATCTCCTGACGCTGAGTCTCCAACGCTTTAAGTTGATTTTCAGTGGTTTGACGGTTTTTTTCCAGCTCAGCGACCTGTTTGTCGAGGGTCTCTTTTTCGCTGCTGATAGAGCTCAGTTCCTGCTTGCGCTTGAGCACGCCGGCAGAGGCATCTTTATCCCGCGCCACTCGCAGCCAGTTATTGCCCAGCCAGATGCCCTCGCGAGTCACCACCGACTCAATCGCTGACAAGGTGGGTTGCAAGGCCAGTGCCTCAGCCAAGGTCTCCGCTGCATAGACGTTACCCAGCAGCCCCTGCACCGAGTCACCGCTGACCAGCTCGCTGAGCAGTCTAGCCTTGTCACCGCCAGTAACAACCTGACGGGCCTTGCCAATGAGTAGTAGTTCGCCTTTCTTAAAGTCGTCAAGCAAGCCAATATTGGCCGCGACATCATCCACTGCGACCGCTTGTAAATAACTGCCGAGCACCGTTTCAGCGGCAACTTCCCAACCCTCGGTCGCTTTTACTGACTCGGCAAGGCGCGGATTGGAACCGAGGCCCTTGGCGTCGAGCCATTTTTTTTCTGCATCATCACCCATCGCGGCCTGCTGCAGGGCTTCGAGAGAGGCACGACGTCCCTCCAGATTTTGCTGGCGGCTACGCGCCTGATTGAGTTCGCTGCTCAACTGCTTTTCGCTGCTGCGCGCCGCGTCAATCTGCTGACTGTTATCCAGTCGCTGGCTTTCGGTTTTTTCACGCTCTTGATCGGCGTCTGCCAGCTGTTGCTGGAGCTGAACCACCTCTTCTTCAGCCGGGCTGGCCTGAAAGCTGCTTGCCTCCGTGGACAGGCTTTCATGGCGCTCGGTGAGGCGTCGCATCAGTTGTTCAAGATGTTGAATTCGCGACTGCTGCACTTCGGCTTGCTGGCGTGGCGCGGCGGACTGCTGATTAAACTCATCCCAGGCCTGTTGCCACTGCTGCATGGACTCTTCCGCTGCCTGCAGCGCCTGGGAGGAAATCTGCTCGGCTTCACGAGCTAGCGCCAGGGCCGGAGTCAACTCATCGAATTCAGCCTGCCAACCGGCGGCTTTTTGAATATCTGTGTTGAGGTGCTGCTCGGATTCGGTAAAGTTTCGCTCGGTCTGCTCAAGGTCTTTGTGCAGCTCGGAGGCGCGCTGCTGAGCGTGCTCAATAGCCTGCTCAATCCGTGCCACATCACCACCCACTTTGTAGAACCGCGCCTGCACTTCATTAAAGTTGTCATTCAGACCAGTCGACTGACTGCGCAGTTTTTCAATGGCCGTTTCACAACCGGTGCGCTCCGTGACCACGCGCTCGCGATCAATTTCCAGCTCACCGATCAGCTGCTTCTGCTGCATCGCCGAATGGTTGTAACCGCGCCATTTAAGGGCCAGCAACTCGGCGGAGGTTTGACGCTCTTCCTTTTTGTATTCGGCATATTTTTCTGCGGATTTGGCCTGGCGCTCAAGGCGGCTGAGTTGACGGCCGAGTTCATCGCGAATATCAGTCAGTCGCTCGAGGTTTTCCATGGTGCGACGAATACGATTTTCAGTATCGCGACGACGCTCTTTATATTTTGAAATGCCCGCTGCTTCTTCGATATAGATACGCAATTCATCGGGGCGCGCTTCGATCAGACGCGAAATCATGCCCTGTTCGATAATGGCATAACTGCGCGGACCAAGGCCGGTGCCGAGGAAAATGTCAGTGATATCTCGGCGGCGACATTTGTTGCCGTTTAAATAGTAATTGGACTGGCCGTCACGGGTAACCTTGCGCTTGATCCCGATCTCGGAATAGGCGGCGTATTCGCCGACAATACGTCCTTCGGAGTTATCAAAGATCAGCTCAATTGAGGCCTGACCGACAGGCTTGCGACCACCAGAACCATTGAAGATAACGTCGGACATAGACTCGCCGCGCAGGTTCTTGGCTGAGCTTTCACCCATCACCCAGCGAACAGCATCGATAATATTGGATTTACCACAGCCATTGGGGCCGACAACGGCGCAGAGATTACTTGGGAAATGGACTGATGTCGGGTCTACAAAAGATTTAAATCCTGCCAGTTTTATCGATTTAAGCCGCATAAGTCATCAGTCGTCTAAGTCAGTCTTGGAGTAAATCGCAGCCGAATCGAGGACAGTGCTGCGTCTATTAACCCAACATTCTACACGCTAGAGCGCTGACACAAAACAGAAATAATGGGCCGCGGCAACACCCGCGCAAGGTCTGTCAGCAGCGTGAAACCTGAGCGACCAAAGAGCCGCTTAAAGGGGGATTAAAATCGAGCCGAAGATCGACTACTGGCGAAATTCTGTATCGATTTTGAGCTTTAAGTTTACTGACCCGGAGCTGATATCAGCGGGTTCACTGATCGCCTGCCAGTCTCCTTGTTGAGGAGTTGCACTGCCTGAGCTGGACAACCGTGCCACTACCACCACCGAAGACACATCACCGAGCTTACGCCCAGCTATCAGCGCATCACTGTCACTCAACACCAATTCGGTAGGCAACTGGGCAGCGCTGAGCTTGCGTGCCGCAAGTGGCATCGGTGGGCCATTGGCCTCGATGACCGCAATAAAGACCAACTGGTCCGGAGAAAACTGAATCGCCGGATCAATACTCAAACTGACAGCAATGCGGGGGCCATCAGCCACTATCAGCTCAGGCCCACCCAATTGACGCGCCTGCTGGATCCCTTTTTGTAGCGCCTGCCAGCCATCGCTGGCAGGGTTCAAACCGCGAGCAGCGGCCTGCCAGTAGCTGATGGCACGCGGGTAGTCGGCTTCCTGAAAGGCATGAATGCCTTTTAAACCCAAGACAGTCTGATTTGAGGGGTCGACAGCATAAGCCCTATCCATCGCCGCCAGAACGCGGTCGGAAAATAGATTGGCGTCGACAAAAAACAGCGCCTGAGCATATTGCCCAAGCAGATAACTCTCGTTCGGCTGAATGCGGATGCCCTCGGCAAAATAGTCGGCGGCACCACTCATATCACCACTCGCCACGGCATTCTCAGCAAGGATGGTCCAGTAGTAAATATTGTCCGGACGCTGCTCGGCACGCTGCGCAATACTGGCTTTCAAGTCAGCGGTCCAGCTCTGCTGCTCTCTGAGAGCTTCGGCAATCTGCTGATCAGGCCCGGCGCCAATACCGCGGTAGATCATCACACTGGCCAGCGCGATCACCACCACCAGAACCGGCAGTAACCAGAGGCCTTCGCGCGCTGCAACTCGCTGCTGAATCCTTGCGGTGTTGGCCAACAATAACTGCTCTGCTTCGGCCAACATCTGCTGGTGCTGCTGCGCGCTTATCTCTCCGCGCTCAAGCTGCTGCTGGTATTGGTACTGCTGATCGCGAAAAATATCGACATTGGCCTGCTCAGTGGTATTGGCGGACTCTTCAGGCGCGCGGCGCCCGGTGAAAAAAGGAAAGGCTACAAATAGCCCAGCAGCCAGCAGTAACAGCGCGATTCCAAACCACAGACTCATTGTTCACGATCCTTTTTTTGCGACTCTGATTGAACATCACCGACGTAATCGCTGAGCTCATTATTTGGCTGCTCGTTATCTACCTGCTCGTTGCGCAAAAGCGCGGCTAATCGCTGCCGATCACCAGCACTCTGGCCCGCAGCAGCCGATGCTTGGGCTGCGCTACGCGTGTCGCGCCGAGCCATATACACGGCGATCAGCAGGCCGATCAGCAACAGAACGACCGGCGAGGACCACAAAAACCATGTAGCTCGATTGACCTCGGGTTTATAGAGAATAAACTCCGAGTAACGACTCTTGAGATACGCTTTAATTTCCGGGTTCGAGGCGCCCTCTTCCAGCAACCTGTGCACTTCGCTGCGCAGGTCCTGAGAAATTGGCGAATTGGAGTCAGCGAGATTTTGGTTTTGGCACTTGGGACAGCGCAGCTCCTCCAGCAGTTGCTGATAGCGCGGCCGCAGTGACTCATCGGAAAAACTGACAATATCCTCAACCGCCAATACCGAGCCTGAGAGCAGCATTAGCAGACCTAGCGTTTGCAAGCCTGTTAGACAACGGGACAGTAAAGTGGCCGAATTACTGGTCATGGGTGGTATCCATCAATTTTTGATAGAGATCGCGAAATTCGTTATCCCACACACGATCATCCACCACGCCGACACGGCGGTGACGAATAATGCCTTCGGCATCGACCAGATAGGTCTCTGGCGCACCATAGACACCAAGATCAATTCCCAGGATTCCACGAGAATCGAAAATCGAGAATTGATAGGGGTTGCCACGCTGATCCAGCCATTCCTGCGCCATAGCGCGATCGTCTTTGTAGTTAAGGCCGATAATCTTGACCCCGTTTTCAGCCAGATCGTTGAGCCAGGTATGCTCAATACGGCAGGCAAAACACCAGGTCGCCCAGACATTGACCAGCACGACCTGACCGGCAAAATCCGCCTGTGTTACCTGCCGCTGCGGGTCACTCAGTTCTTCCAGAGCAAACTCCGGAAACGGCTCACCGATCAGTGCCGAGGGTAGCTCTTGGGGGTCTTTGCCGAGACTGGAATAGAGAAAACCACCCAGCGCCACACATAGAATCAGCGGAATAAACAGGGTTAATCGGCTCACTGAACTACCACCGGCTGCGGCTGCGACTTCACAGCGCGTTTTTGCCGCCGTCGGTAGCGCTTATCCAACACCGAGAGCAGTCCACCCAAGGAAATCATTAACCCACCTAGCCAGATACAACGCACAAAGGGTTTTACATGCAGCCGGATTGCCCAGGCATCTCCTTTGAGTGGCTCACCCAAAGAGACGTAGAGATCACGAGTTAACCCTGGATCCAGTGCCGCTTCAGTCATGACCTGATTTCGAGCACTGTAGTTACGCTTCTCCGGATGTAACACAGCAACCAGACGGTCATTTTTGTAAGCACTAATCTGGGCTCGGCTGGCGACAAAATTGGGGCCCTGCACTGCGTCGAGCGAATCGAATCTAAAGCTATAACCGGATACCGACACGGAGTCGCCAGGTACCATACGCACATCTTTCTGAACATCATAAACAGAGCTTAAACCCACCCCGATAGCACAGACCGCGACGCCAATATGTGCACACAGCATGCCCCAATAGCTTGCCGCAAGACCTTTAGCACTGGCTATAAGTCCTTTTGCACTGGCCGCAGGGCTGGAGATATTGGTCCGGGTCAATTTTTGCCGCAGATCGTCTAGGGTCATAGTCACTACCCACAGACTGATAAACAACGTGATCACAGCCACGATTGAGTAGTCAGCCCAAGATAGGGTTTCGGCGAGAAACAGCGGCAGTATCAGTCCGCCAGCCAAACTGATCAGCAAGGGCACAGCACCTTTTTGTCGAAGCAGTGCGGCGTCAGTTTTCTTCCAGCGGGAAAACACCGCTAAACCCATCGCCGCCATCAATCCGAGGGTGAGTGGCACAAAGAAAAAGTCAAAATACGGCGGACCCACCGAGATTTTGCCGATTTCCAAAACATCGGCAATCAAGGGATAGAGCGTTCCGATCAAGATCATTGCCATGGCGCTGACCAGTAGAATATTGTTTAGCAACAACATCATCTCACGGGACAGCCCGCCAAAGCTGGCCACTTCTACCGTGCCATTCTGATTCTGCATCGACGGACCGCGCAGCGCAAACAGCAGTAGCGAACTGCCAACCACTATGCCGAGAAAGGCGAGGATAAAAACACCGCGCTCGGGATCACTGGCAAAGGCATGAACCGAGGTCAGCACACCTGAGCGCACCATAAAGGTTCCCAACAGGCTCAGAGAAAAGGCCAGAATCGACAGTAATAGCGTCCAGCTGCGAAAGACCCCGCGCTTCTCGGTGGCAGAAATACTATGCACCAGCGCCGTGCCGACTAACCATGGCATAAACGAGGCATTTTCCACCGGATCCCAGAACCACCAGCCACCCCAGCCAAGTTCGTAGTAAGCCCACCAGCTGCCAAGCGTTATACCAATAGTCAGAAAGACCCAGGCGCTGTTAATCCAGGGGCGCGACCAGCGTGCCCAGGCACTGTCGAACTGACCGCCAATCAGCGCCGCCACGGCAAAGGCGAAGGGAACTGAAAAGCCAACATAGCCCATATAGAGCATCGGTGGATGCACAATCAGACCGAAGTCCTGTAGCAGTGGGTTAAGGTCTCCGCCCTCAGTGGGAGAGAATGGCAGAATCCGTGCAAACGGATTGGATGTAAGCAGCAAAAACAGTGCAAAGCCGACCGAGATAGCACCTAATATCGACAGCACTCTGGCCGATAGCACCAGTGGTAGATGGCGACTAAAAAGCGCCACGGCGGCTGACCAACCGGCAAGAATCAGTGCCCATAGTAATAGTGAGCCCTCATGGGCACCCCACACGGCGCTAAACTTAAAATGAATTGGTAGCAACGTGTTTGAATTATTCGCCACATACTGCAATGAGAAATCATCTTGCAAAAAGGCTGTCGCCAAACAGGCAAAAGAAATTGCCACAAAGACTAATTGGCCCAAGGCCAATGAGTGTCCAAGGCGCATCCAGCTGCGGTAGCCGGCAAATGAACCAACCATCGGCACGATTGCCTGAACCACACAAAGGCACAACGCTATAATCAGCGCGGCATGACCCAATTCAGCTGTCACAGTGCACCCTCTTGCTGCAGTTGCTTCTGTTTGTACGCCTCACTCATCGCATCGGCGACTTCCGGCGGCGTGTAATTTTCATCATGTTTGGCTAATATTTCGGTCGCCTGCAACACCAAATTATCATCCACAGTTCCCGAAGCAATCGCGGCCTCTCCCTCAGCAAACAGATCAGGCAATATGCCGCTGTATTCGACCGTTAGAGTCTCAATACCGTCGGTGACTTTAAACTGCGCCCAAAGCGAATCGTCGGCGCGCTGCAGCGAGCCATCCACCACCATGCCGCCAGCCCGCAGATAGACCCCGCGCGGCGCTTCGCCGGACATAATTTCCGCTGGCGTATAAAAGAAGTTGCCATTCTCGCGCAGCATATAAAGCACCAGCCCGACTGCAAGTGATGTGGCAATAACCAGCAGAATGACCAGCTGTAGACGCTGTTTACGTAGTGAATGCATTAAATACTTTCCTCGCTAATATCAGGTTGACTTCTAGTGCTAGCTTGACGAGCCTGTTCGCGCTGTAGATCCCGCGCAACATCTTTTAGCAGCGCACGGTGATTGATTATCGGCGCCAGCACCAGCCAGACAAGGGCGGCAATGGTGACGGCGAAGGCAGACCAAACATAGGGGCCATGGCCACCCATTAACATCAGTTGTTCAAGATTGTTGAAGTACATAGTTATATTAATCCCCGGCTCTGGCGTCAAAACCAGACTTGGATTGGGCCAGTTCGCGCACCCAGCCGGTCTTGCGCTCGCGGCGCAGAATTTCACTGCGAGTGTTCAATATCAGCACCAAGGCATAAAAAAGATAAAACCCGAGAATCATGACCAGCAGTGGCTGAAACATATCCGGGTGCATACTCGGCGCCGACGTCAGTTTGATGGTTGCCGGCTGATGCAGGGTGTACCACCAGTCGACCGACTTGTAAATGATCGGGATATTGACCGTGCCGACAAGTGCAAGAATTGCACCGGCTTTGCTCGCGGCATCAACACTATGGTAGGCGTACTGCAAGGACATGACCCCGGCGTAGAGAAACAGCAAAATCAACATAGAAGTGATTCGTGCATCCCAAACCCAGTAAGTTCCCCAGGTCGGCTTGCCCCAAACAGCACCCGTAAACAGAGCGATAAAAGTCAGTACGGCACCGATAGGAGCGGCGGCTTTCATGACCATAAAAGACAGCTTCATTCTCCAGATTAGACCGACGGCTCCGGCGATCGCCATAATGTAATAGCCCGCCAAAGCCAAAAACGAGGCTGGCACATGGATGTAAATAATTCTGAAACTGTTGCCCTGTTTGGCATCAGCCGGTGCATAGGCGAGCCCCCAGACCAGGCCAATAATTAGCACCAGCAGCGTTGCCACGGACAACCAGGGTAACCAACGACCCGTGGTTTGGTAAAACCAGCGCGGCGATCCGAGACGGTGAAACCACTGCCAATTCGAAAACACTTTCATCAACAAACCTTTTCCATTTTTTAATTGCTGGCTGTTACACGCAACGCTCCAGCAACAGCCAGTGGGCAGAGCGCAACCGCGGCGGCAAACAGCGCCCCGAGAATCGCCAAGGGTGGCAGCCAATTAAAACCATCAATGGCATAATTCACGGTTGCCGTGCCAAAAATGACCACCGGCATATAGAGCGGCATAACTAGTAGAGTTAGCAGCAGACCGCCTTTTCTCAGTGATACAGTTAGCGCGGCACCCACTGCACCGAGAAAACTTAAACAGGCTGTGCCCAGAGCCAGACTGCAAATTAGCGGTATGTAACCGGCGCCGGGCAGTGACAACATCAACCCCAGCAAGGGTGACACCAGCGTCAGCGGCAAACCGGTGGTCAACCAGTGTGCGGTAATTTTGCCCAACACCGGCAGTGGTAACAGTTGCGGGGTGAGTAACATCTGCTCAAGACTGCCGTCCTGATAGTCACTGGCGAATAGCCCGTCTACCGACAACAGTGTGGCTAGCAGCGCGATGACCCAGATCATTCCGGCCGCAACCTCCGCAAGCCGCGCTGACTCTGGGGTTAAACCCAAGGGAATCAGCGTTGAAACCATCACGAAAAACAGTACCGGACTGGCTACTTCACCACGGCGCCGATAAGCGAGTAACAGATCGCGTCGCAACCAGGCGGAAAAGCCGCTGTTCATCTGCCGCGCCATTAGGCGATATGCTCCGTGCGTGCCAACAGGTTGTATTTACGCACATTATTAAGTGCCAGATCTTGGTGTGTCGACAGTACTACCAGACCGCCCCGCGAGACATGCTGTTGGAGGCAGGAATGCAACAACTGCACCCCCTGTTTATCGATCGCGGTAAACGGTTCGTCGAGATACCAAAGGCGCGCCTCGCTGATCAGCAGTCGTGCCAATGCAACGCGCCGATGCTGCCCAGCCGACAGGGTGTAACAGGGAATATCGCTATAACCGGCCAAGCCGACTTCAGTAAGTGCGTCGCTAATTGAGATCTGATTTGACTGCGCGGCATTGGCGACCATCCAGCGCAGGTTTTCTTCCGCAGTGAGATTTAATTTAACCGCCGGTTGATGCCCGATATAGAGCATATTGGCAAAATAGTCATAACGGCAGTCTGCAATATTGCACCCGAGGTAGTTGATGCTACCTGCACTGGGTTGGAGTGCGCCGGTGAGGAGTCGCAGCAGTGTGGTCTTGCCACTGCCATTGGCTCCCTCGATCTGTAAGATATCGCCGCCATTCACAGTGAGGTCTATCGCATCAAACAGGCAGCTGTCATCGCGCTCAAAAGCGAGATTTTCGACACTCAATAAAGGTGATTGCGACACAGACATCTTCCGAGCTAGGTGAACATTTGGCGTGGGGCATTATGCCAAAAATAGCGCTCGAATGTGGTAAAAATCTGCCTGCTCAGATGGCTGCATTTACAGGGCTTGGATGCAGAGATCAGGCAGCGCTGATTCTAGAGAGGGAAAGTGGGCTAATCGAAATCCAGATCGAAATCCAGATCGAAATCATAGTCCTGGGTCTGTCTTCTGACCCTGGCTTCTTCAAGTTTCTGCTCAAGGCGTCGACGTGACTCGAGATTAATAGCGAACTGCCGCTTCTCTGAAAGCGCGGTCGTTTCAGCCTCATCATCGCCTTCAAAATCGTCGTCTGTATCCAGATCTTCGTCGTCGCTCATTATCAACCCTTTTTTCAGAGCCTAAAGACTGCCGCTGTTGACGCTAGCGACACCTTAACAATGCGAAAAGTAAGTCCAAAACCCATTTTCGTCAAGCAATTAAAACCTATATATTTCAAACGCTTAAAACTTATTTTTAGCGATTAACAGGTCGGCGGCAAATAAACGGGTCAATTCACCTCTTGGGCTGACCATTGACTATAATTTTAGTTGTTTTAGCGCCGACCGCAGAAACTCTTGGCAGGTAATCCCAAACCACTTAAAACATTTGCCAGTCCTGTCGTTCAATCTTTAAATCCGCCGTCTGCGTACTTAGGACTAGAATGTTCTACCCAAGACTAGAATGTTTTACCCAAGACTAGAATGGGTTACCAAAGTTTAGAACGGTCTACCCAAGTTTGTGAACTGCACGGAGCATGCCCGAAATGAAAAACCGATATTTTTCCTCTGGCTCTTTAGCCGCTTCTTTTATCGCCCCCATCGTTGCCCTTGGCGTGTTTGGCCTTATCTCATCCATTAGCCTGGCCGAAGAGCGCAGCGCAGTATTTGCCGGCGGATGCTTTTGGTGTACCGAGAGCGATTTTGAAAAGCTTGACGGTGTTATCTCAGCCACCTCTGGCTATATTGGCGGCGATCTCAAGAACCCAACCTACAAACAGGTCTCCAGTGGCGGCAGCGGCCACACCGAAGCTGTTGAGGTTGTTTTTGATGACAAAACGATCAGCTATGCTGAGTTGGTGACCTATTTCTGGACGACTATCGATCCCACTGATGGTGACGGGCAGTTTTGTGATCGCGGTCAGCAGTATCGCAGCGAGATTTTTTATCGCAATCAACAACAGCGAAAAATTGCCGAGGAGTCAAAGCGAGCTCTTGCTGCCAGCGGCCTACTGAAACAGCCCATCGTCACAGCAATCACCGCGGCAAAAACATTCTACAAAGCTGAGGATTACCATCAGGATTACTACCTCAAAAATCCACTGCGCTACAACTACTATCGCTGGGGCTGTGGTCGCGACAAACGCCTGGCCGATTTGTGGGGGGAACCGAAAAAATAGCCTCTGGCCCATCTGGCGAAGATGTTAATGAACAACAAACACGTCGCCGCGGACATGGTGAATAACCTTTTCCGACGTATTGCCGAACAGTTTACCGGCGATGCGAGTTGACAGATGGCGGGCCGCAGCGCTGCCGATAACCAGCGCTCCGCGGTCGCCCACAGCGTCCGCCAGCTCAGAATCGACAAAGCCGCAGCGCACTTCAGTCGCATCTGCGTCGATATGCAAGCGCCGCAGTGTGTCACTCAAAATCTCTTCAGCGCGATCAATAGCCTGTTCACCCAAGTCTGCCAGTGCAGCTGGAAACTGGCCCGGCATACCCGGCACTGGGCCCAAAATAGATTGCGAGTGAAGCCAGTCCGGAACGACTGAGATAACCTGCAATTCAGTTCCCAGAGCAGTGGCCAGATCGCAGGCTTTCTTTAGCACCCGCTCACCCAGAGCACGGTGCTCTGCGCTCTCTTCTAATGTACTAAATGCCGCGACGACTTTGTCGATATGTTCTGTGGTGTCATTGACTAGCCATACCGGACAACTGGAGTCTCGCAGCAGGTGCCAATCCTCCGGAGTCTGCAAAAACTCAGCGAGACGCGAGTGACGGTGCACCGCTTTGATAATCAGATCAGCCGAGAGTTTATTCGCCTCGGCAATCACATTAGTGTGCCAGCGTCGGCCCCAGTGGATGGTTGATGAAAAATGGTCGCCAAACTTATCGGTAAGCCGGCGTAATTTGACCTCTGCATCATCGAGTATCGCCTGCTTCACATCATGGTAATTATCGAACCCGACGTAGCGATTGAGCTCCTCAATCGGATCATAAACCGTCATAAAGAGATGAACATCACCCCCGCTGGCAGTGGCCAACTGCACAGCCTGACCCAACACTTGCTCATCGCTATCGGAACCATCAAGTACAACCAGACTATTTTTCATTGCAACTCCTATTACGGCTATATCGACTTTGTTTTCAGTGTAGTTTGCAATTTTGTCGACGGTTAAATAATCGGTGCGAGGCGAAAATCGAACTGATCTAAATCAACTCGGGGTCTATAGTAATGAGTGTTAACCCCCTGCCTTGAAGGCCATTTTAAAGGATTAGCTATACCAGCATGGACACCAACAGCACCACCCAGCACACGCCCTCACAGCCGACAAATCTGATCAACTGCCAGACTTGCCGCATGAGTAATCTCTGCCTGCCACTGGCGATAGACGCACAAGAGCTGTACAAACTTGACGAGCTAATTCGCCACAGCAATCCACTGCAGCCACGCGAGACTATTTTTTCAAGCGGTACTCCATTTACCTCAATCTATGCTGTGCGCAGCGGCTCGGTTAAGTCCTTTTTTATCGATCCAGACAACCATGAGCAGATCACTGGCTTCTATCTGCCGGGGGAGATATTTGGCTGGGATGGCATTGCCGAAGACCAGTATCAAACGACTGCTATTGCTCTCGAGACCAGCTCAGTATGTGAAATACCCTATGACAAGCTGGAACAACTCAGCGATACGCTGCCAGAAATAAAGAGACATGTTATGAAACTGATCAGTCGGGAGATCAATAGCGATCAACAATTCATTGCACTCCTGGCAGGATTTTCGGCTCAACAAAAGTTAGCCAGCCTGATACTCAGCTTTTCCGATCGCATGGCGCGACAAAAACGCTCGCCCACACGCCTGTGGCTACCCATGTCGAGAATTGAGATCAGCAACTATCTGGGACTTACCATTGAGACTGTCAGCCGCGTTTTCGGCCGCTTGCATAAGAACAATATTCTTAAAGTTAATAAAAGAGAGGTGGAGATACTCGACAAAAAGAGGCTTGAGAACCTAACCACCACCTCTGGCAATTAGACTGGTTATCTAACTACCTCCCCCAAAAACCTTCCCCCCAACAAAACTCAAGCGCCTTATTAATTGAGGTGCGCTTCAGTGCCGCTTACAATGGCTGGCCGTCGACACAGTATTTAACAGGAAACCGACGCATACTAACCGGCAGGCTCTGACACACTGCGCCGAAGCCCAGACAGTGGACACTAAATGAAAATTTATCGAGTTGGCGGCGCTGTTCGCGACAAACTCCTCAATTACCCCAGTGATGAAGTCGATTGGCTGGTGGTCGGCGCAACGCCTGAAGAGATGATAGAGCTCGGTTATGTTCCAGTCGGCAACGATTTTCCGGTATTTATCAAACCGGATACCGGTGAAGAGTACGCCCTGGCACGAACCGAACGCAAATCCGGTCACGGATATGCCGGGTTTACTTTTCATGCCGCCGCAGGTGTGAGTCTTGAAGACGATCTGGTGCGCCGTGACCTGACTATTAATGCAATGGCCGAAGATGACGATGGCAATCTCTTCGACCCCCATAATGGCCGCAGTGATCTGAACAACAAACTGCTGCGCCATGTCTCTGACGCCTTTATCGAAGATCCACTGCGTGTGCTGCGAGTAGCTCGGTTTGCTGCACGCTATCATCACCTCGGCTTTACCATCGCTTCGGAAACCCTGGAGCTGATGACGACTATTTCACAAAGCGGCGAGCTCGATCACCTGGTGGCAGAGCGCGTATGGAAAGAGACCGAACGCGCTCTGGGTGAACGCTCACCGGATATTTTTATTCAAACACTGAGACAGTGCGACGCGTTAAAGATATTGTTCCCGGAAGTGGAAAAACTATTTGGCGTGCCTCAGCGCGCCGACTACCACCCAGAAATTGATACCGGCATCCATACGCTGATGGCACTGCAACAATCAGCGCGACTCTCTGACCGCAGCGCTATTCGCTTTGCTGTCCTGGTTCACGACCTCGGCAAAGGCATCACCCCCGATCACGTGCTACCCAGCCATCGCGGCCATGAAGAGCGCGGCGTGGCACTGGTCAATAATATCTGCGATCGCCTCAAAGTACCCAATGATGTGCGTCAACTGGCACTCGCGGTCACCGAGTACCATCTGATGTGCCACAAAGCGCAGCAACTGAAGCCTGAAACCATTGTCAATCTGTTGAAAGGCATAGGTGCACTCAAGTCGCGCGCTAAACTGGAAGACTTTATCCTCTGTTGTGAAGCCGATGCCCGTGGCAGAACCGGCTTTGAAGAGCGCGACTACCCCTCCTCCGACTACCTCCGCCAAGCGCTAGAGTTGATTACCGATGTCGGCGTCGCCGATCTGGTGGAGGCTGGAATTGATGGCGCGGAAATTGGTCGGCAATTACATCTGCGTCGTAGTGCTCGTATCGCAGAACTTAAACAACACTATTAGGCCATTCAGACATGACCACAAGCCTCCAACCAGCACCCGTCGTCCTGATTACCGGCGCGGCACGACGCATCGGTGCCGTCACTGCCGAGCTGTTCCACAACGCCGGCTATACCGTGATTATTCATTACAATCGATCGGCAGCCGAGGCCGACCGCCTGTGTGAGGGTTTTAATCGCCAGCGTTCGGATAGCTGCCTGTTGGTGCAGGCCGACCTCAACGATATGGCTGGGCTGGATAAAATTGTTGCGCTGGTCAGCTCTGTCGGGCGTCTGGACATCCTGATTAACAATGCCTCGAGCTTCTATCCAACACCCCTAGAAAAGTGCAATAACGAGCAGTGGGATGATCTGATCAACAGTAATTTGAAAGGGCCATTTTTTCTCGCCCAACGACTGGCAGGCCAGTTGATAAATACCCGCGGTGCGGTGATCAATATCTCTGATATGCATGCCCGACAGGCTCTCCGAAACCATCCGATTTATTCCATTGCCAAAGCCGGCAATATCGCCATGACCAAGTCACTGGCGCTGGAATTGGCCCCCCATGTGCGGGTCAACAGTGTGGCGCCCGGCGCCATTCTATGGCCCGAACATGAAGAAGATGATATTGCGAAACAGAATTCGGTTCTCGGCAAGGTACCGATGGGCCGCCTCGGCAATGAAATGGATATTGCCGCGACAGCCTTTTTTCTTGCGGTTCATGCCAGCTATATGACCGGCCAGACTGTTGCCGTAGATGGCGGCAGTTCAAACTGTCTCTAGTTCAGGGCTATCAACCAATCTTAACTGTGCACCGGCAACAGAGTAATTTCCACCCGGCGATTGAGCTGCTTGCCCTGCGCCGTGGTATTAGCCGCGATCGGTTGACGTTCGCCAAAGCCGATTGTCTCCAGCCGATCAGCGAGTATTGAGCGCGAGATCAGGTAATCGGACACTGACTGCGCACGACGCTGCGATAACAACTGGTTAAAATCATCGTCACCATCGCTGTCGGTATGTCCAGCGACCACTACCACTGTCTTGTTATATTCCTCCAACACCAATCCGACAGAATCAAGCACTGGATAGAAGCTGGCGCTAATATCGGCACTGTTGGTCGCGAAGGTAATATTGCCGGGCATTATCAAATTGATATTGTCACCGACTCGCTCGACGCTGACACCGGAGCCGCGCAGCTGTTTGCGCAGCTTGGCCTCCTGGGCATCCATGTAATAACCGATCCCACCTCCAACCGCCGCACCACCGCCGGCAGCGGCCAAAATACGCTGATTGCGTTTGCGGCTGTCTTCATCTTTGTTGTCGAGATAGGCCAGCACTGCACCAACACCCGCACCAATGCTGGCACCGACTGCGGTTTTGGATGCCTTCTGCTCACCGGTGTAGGGATCAAAGGTTGTGCAAGAGGAAAGTGTGACTATTACCGTGACTAAAAAAAGACTGATAGAGAATCTGTTCATGGTTACTCCTTTAACATTATCAATACCGTTGGGCATCATTGCCTCAAATAGCCACCCAACAGGGGTCGCCGGAGTCAGTATAGTGTCTGAAACTACAAGCGGTTTAACGAATCTCTAATCAGAGAGCTGAGTCTCAGTCTCCGCGAGTGATATTACTGCCGCGCCAGATAAACTCGATCGGCCAGAGTTTCTGTTTGACCTTGTCGAAGGCATCCCAGTGCTGCTGATAGCTGAGCCCGGTTTGCGGATGGCACGCGGCAGGAGCAATCTCGGCAAGCGGCAACAGCACAAAGGCATTTTTCAAGATCTCATCCCGCGGTATCTGAATACCATCCATTACCCCTACGTTGCTATCAACAGTCAAAATGTCAATATCAAGGCTTCGTGAGCCATATTTTGGTGCTGTGCGATCACGACCATGCTGATCTTCTATGCCCTTGAGCATTTTTGACAATTCACCGACCGCCAGCGACGAGCGAACACCGACCACCAGATTGTAGAAACTGTCTCCCTCAAAGCCGACCGCCTCACTCTCGTAGACAGACGAAATAATCAGTTCACCAAACGCTTCATTCAAAGCATCCAACGCCGTGCCGATATGGTACTTGCGATCAATATTGCTACCGAGACTGAGGTAAATAAGTGCCATCAGGGTTTTTCTCCACGCTCAATCAGAATGCCGACATCCTGGGAACCACGCAATGCACCGGGTTTGCTTACCCGCAACCGCAACCAGGGTACCGAGAACTCATTGCGAACAATATTGGCAACCTCTTCCGCCATGCGCTCAACCAACAGAAACTCGCTCTCTTCGATAAACCGAATCAGTCGCTTGGCAATCGATTTATAATTCAGGGCGTACTGAATATCGTCGGTCTCTGCCGCTTGGCGAATATCATGAGCCATCTCGAGATCCAGGCTCACTGTTTGCTTGACCTCGCGCTCCCAATCGTAGATGCCGATAATAGTCTCGATGCGAAGGTCTCTTATGTACACAATATCCATCAAACAATTTCCTGTAACGGTTTCAGTTGATCCAGCGGCCAACGTGGCGTCGCCGAAATCTCCAGATTATTTTTCTCACCTGCCAGCAATCTCTGACAGCCGGCATAGGCAATCATCGCACCATTGTCAGTACAAAACTCATGGCGCGCATAAAAGACCTCGGCGCCCTCTTTGGCTAGCGCTTGCTCCAGCTTGTGCCGCAACCGGGTGTTAGCTGACACACCGCCGGCAATCACCAGACGTTGCATAGCAGTCTGCTGCAGTGCACGGCGACACTTGATCACCAATGTATCGACCACCGCTTCCTGAAAACCGGCACAGATATCCAGTGTGGTTTGCTCGTCGGGAAGGACATCATCACCACGGTGTTTTTCAATCAAATTGCGCGTGAAGGTCTTGAGCCCGGAAAAGCTGAAGTCAAGCCCTGGCCGATCTGTCATTGGCCGCGGGAACTCAAACCGTTCAATACAGCCGTGTTCGGCCATGGCTGCCAGTCGCGGCCCACCAGGATAGTCAAGATCAAGTAGCTTTGCGGTTTTATCAAACGCCTCACCGGCGGCATCATCAATTGACTCGCCGAGTAATGCATATTCGCCGATCGCCGTTACCGCAACCAGTTGAGTGTGGCCGCCAGAAACCAGCAGTGCCACAAAGGGAAATGCTGGTGGATTGTCTTCCAGCATCGGCGCCAATAGATGGCCTTCCATATGATGTACGCCCAACACCGGAATGTTCAGCGCATAGCCCATTGCGGTGGCTGCACCACCACCCACCATCAGCGCACCCATCAAACCAGGGCCAGAGGTATAGGCGATGGCATCGAGATCGCCTCTCTCCACCTCAGCATCGGCGAGGACTTTTTCCAGCATCGGCAGAATTTTGCGCACATGATCTCGTGATGCCAGCTCAGGCACCACACCACCATACTCGGCGTGCAGCTTTACCTGCGAATAGAGATTGTGCGCCAGCAAGCCACGATCGCTGTCATAGACAGCCACCCCGGTCTCATCGCAGGACGTTTCAACACCAAGCACAAGCATTTGAATAAGGCCTTACAGCACTATTTTATTGGACGCGCCAGAGAGCTCTGTGCCACTGGCATAAAGCCGTAACTGTACCCCCTCTGTCGCGCTCTGTGAACCGGTAGTTTGAAGGGCCTGTAAAGCGCCCGAAATGTCGCCGAAAAAACTTTGCATCAAAACAGGGAAATGTATAGACTACGCGCCCTTAAAGAGACAGCTAACTGAAGTGTTAGCGATAATTCACAGTACAGACGTGTTTACACAGGATTATTTATAGATGCCAAGCGTTCGACTTAAAGAAAACGAGCCCTTTGACGTAGCACTACGTCGTTTCAAACGTTCTTGCGAAAAAGCCGGTATCCTGGCTAAAGTTCGCAGCTGCGAGTTCTATGAGAAGCCCACGTGGGAACGCAAGCGTAAAGCGGCTGCCGCTGTTAAGCGCAACCAGAAGAAAGTCTCTCGCGAATCTCGCAAGTTTACTCGACTCTATTGATTCCGACCTTAAAGGTCAGACCCAAAGAGTTGTAGCAAAGAGCGCCTGAATGGCGCTTTTTGTGTTTCTGGAATTCAAAAAACTAATCCAAGGAGTATTGATATGTCGATGAAGTCACAGCTTACCGATGCTATGAAAGAGGCCATGCGGGCCAAAAATAAAGAGCGCCTGGGTGCCATTCGCCTGATCCTCGCCGAAATCAAGCGCATCGAAGTGGATGAGCGAATCGAAATCGATGATGCACGGGTTCTCACCGTTCTCGACAAAATGGTCAAACAGCGCCGCGACTCTATTACCCAGTATGAATCCGCGGGACGTCAAGAACTCGCCGATATTGAAATCGCCGAGATCAATGTGATTCAAGATTTCCTGCCCACCGCTCTCACTGAAAAAGAAATCAATCAGCTGGTGCAGACCGCTATCAGCGAAACCGGCGCATCCTCGATGGCCGACATGGGCAAGGTGATGGGTATTCTGCGACCACAGCTCCAGGGTCGTGCAGACACAGGCGCCGTAAGCGGTCTGGTTAAAGCCGCTCTCAACAGTTAATCACGTTTATTTCCCGGCTGAAGGCGTTACACTAGTGCGCTTGGATGAGAGAAACGTGTAACGCCAATGGCCGGACGAATACCACAAACCTTTATTGATGATCTGCTTGATCGCGTCGACATTGTCGATGTAATCAACGGTCGTGTGCAGCTAAAAAAAGCGGGTAAAAACTACAAAGCCTGCTGCCCGTTCCACGAAGAGAAAAGTCCCTCTTTTACCGTCGCCCAAGATAAACAATTTTACTACTGCTTTGGCTGTGGCGCCGGCGGCAATGCCCTCGGCTTTGTGATGGAATTCGACCGCCTTGATTTTCTGCCAGCGGTCGAGCTGCTGGCACGCAATGCCGGCCTCGAAATTCCCCGCGAAGCCGTTCAAGACGCTCAGATCAGCAAACAGAAAGACAGCCTGTACTCGGTCTTGTCGGAATCCGATCGCTATTTTCGCCAGCAACTGCGCCAGCATCAGGCCGCCGCCAGCGCCGTCGACTACCTCAAAGGGCGCGGACTCAGCGGACAGGTCGCAGCGCAGTACGGTGTCGGCTATGCACCGCCGGGCTGGGATAATTTATTAAAAGCCGTCGGTACTGACCAACAGCGCATCGGCTTGCTCGACGAGTCGGGCATGTTGGTCAGCAAACCAGAAGAGAAAAAACAGTACGATCGCTTCCGTCATCGCATCACCTTTCCGATCCGAGACCAGCGCGGCCGCACTGTCGGCTTTGGCGGACGTGTTCTCGACGACAGCACACCGAAATATCTCAACTCTCCAGAGACACCCGTTTTTTCCAAGGGCCGAGAACTTTACGGGCTCTATGAAGCACGTCAGAAGCTCAAGGAAATTCCCTGCCTGATTATGGTAGAGGGCTATATGGATGTGATCGCCCTTGCACAGTTTAATATTAATAACGCCGTGGCCACGCTCGGTACCGCCTTGACTGAAAGTCATCTACAAAAAATCTTCCGCTACACCTCGGAAATTGTTTTCTGCTTTGACGGCGACAATGCCGGCCGCAAGGCCGCTGCGCGAGCACTGGACACCGCACTCCCGGAAATGCGTGACGGCGTCTCGGCAAAGTTTCTGTTTTTGCCCGACGGCGAAGATCCTGACACGATGGTACGCAAGCTCGGCAAGCAGGCATTTCTTGAGCAGGTAGAGAAGGCTCAACCACTCTCGGAATTTCTGTTCGAACAGATGAGCGACGGTGTCGACGCAAGCACCGCGGATGGCAAAGCACGCCTGAGCAAAATCTGTGCGCCACAGATCAACCGCATCCCTCAGGGTGTATTCCGCCAGCTGATGCTCGAGGAGTTATCCCGCCGTACCGGCATCTCCGCGGACAATCTACGTGACTATGTTGCAACTCACAAACCGCCCCAGCAGTACGCCAGCGACACCCACGCCACGCCCACACCGCCCGTCTACAACGAGCCTGAAGCGGCAGAGATCTATGGCGGCGTGGACTACCAACCCTACCCCGACAGCGTCGCAGCACGAACTAAAAAAATGCGCCTGTCACCGGTAAAATTTCTCACAGCCCTGTTAATCAACCACCCCGCGATGGCCGAGTATGTCGAGGATGCCGAGCTTCTTCGCGTCTCAGCCGACCCTGATATGGCACTGTTTCTGAAGCTACTGGCACTCATAAATAACGACTCCGCCTGCACTAAAACCTCGCATATTTTTGCACGCTGGCAGGCAACCTACCCGGATCAGCAGGAACTGCAGCAATTGAAGTCCCTGGCGGGAAGCGAGCTTCACCACCCCCCCAAGGGTACCGGCCGCGATGACGACCAAGAGTTTGCCGATACCCTGGCACATGTAATTCGGGACGCGTTTGAAGCACTCCCGGGTGAGCGCAAAGCAACTTATCTGCTCGATCAAGAAACACTCAATGAGCGACAGATTAAGCAGCTGCTTAAAATTCATATGCAGCTGGGTGACGATGAACAGTATCGCGAACTAAAAAACAAGATAAAACAGCGGCTTGTGGTCTAGAATAGAGATTTTCATCAGCTATAAATAAAGCCTAAATTCCTGCGGACAGCAGGGATATTTTCGGCTATAATTGCGCGCTATTTTTTGCCTACAAACAGTGTCTGAGTCCTATGAGCGAAACCAACAAAAAACAACAGTCTGGTATCAAAGATCTTATTGCAAAAGGACGTGAGCAAGGCTATCTCACCTACGCTGAAGTCAACGACCACCTCCCGGAAGATATTGCCGATCCGGAACAGGTCGAAGATATTATTCAGATGATCAACGACATGGGCATCACTGTTTTTGAAACAGCTCCAGATGCCGAAACCCTGTTGATGCTCTCGGGCGACAATACGCCAGACGAGGTCGCCGCTGCCGAAGCCGCTGCCGCGCTCGCCTCTGTTGAATCTGAACAGCATCGCACCACCGATCCGGTGCGCATGTATATGCGTGAGATGGGGTCAGTTGAACTATTGACCCGCGAAGGCGAAATCGAAATTGCCAAACGAATCGAAGAAGGCACTCGTGAGCTGATGGCCGCCGTTGCCGATTGGCCTTCAACCGTTGCCGCCGTCATCGCCGAATACGAAAAAGTTGAAGCCGGCGAGCGCAAGCTGACCGATATCATAAGTGGTTACCTCAATCCGATGGAGCACGTCCCGTCTGCACTGGCCCAACAGCAAGCCGCAGAAGCACTCAAGCTTGAAAATGGTGATGACGACGAGGACGAGGACGAGGAAGAAGAAGAGCAACATGAAGGCGGGCTCGATCCCGAAGAAGCCTTTCAGCGCTTTGACGAGATTCGCAAGCAGTTAAAGAAAACTGAAACCTGTATTGCCCGCTATGGCCGTGACGGTGACGCATCACAGAAAAATCTCGAAGAGCTGGCCGAGCTGTTTAAATTCCTCAAGCTGACCCCGCGCCAATTTGACCCGCTGATTGCAGGGGTACGACAGGCAGTCGAGCGTGTTCGCGCTGAAGAACGCAACATTATGAGACTCTGTATCCGTTACGGAAAAATGCCACGCAAGGACTTTATTAAGCTGTTCCCTGGCAACGAGTCAAATCTGAAATGGGTTACCGGCCTGACCAAGTCAAAAGAAAGCTGGGCAGCACGAGTCGCTGACCAGGAAATTGAAATTCTGCGTTCGCAGCGCAAACTGGCGCAAGTTGAAGAGAGCGCCGGTATGAATATCGCTCAAATCAAAGATATCAATCGCCGCATGACGATGGGCGAAGCGATGGCCCGACGCGCCAAGAAAGAAATGGTTGAAGCTAACCTGCGACTGGTGATTTCAATCGCGAAAAAATATACCAATCGTGGCCTCCAGTTCCTCGACTTGATCCAGGAAGGTAATATCGGCCTCATGAAAGCAGTGGATAAATTTGAGTATCGCCGCGGTTATAAGTTTTCAACCTATGCCACCTGGTGGATTCGTCAAGCAATCACCCGCTCCATTGCCGACCAGGCACGCACCATTCGAATTCCGGTGCATATGATTGAAACCATTAACAAACTCAACCGAGTCTCACGTCAGATGCTTCAGGAAATGGGTCGTGAACCCTCCCCTGAAGAACTGGCCGAACGCATGGAAATGCCGGAAGACAAAATTCGTAAGGTACTCAAAATAGCCAAAGAGCCAATCTCGATGGAGACGCCCATTGGTGAAGACGAAGATGCCAGCATCGGTGATCTAATCGAAGATACCACTATCGCACTGCCGCTCGACGAAGCCACCAAGAACAACCTTACCGAGTCCACTCGCGGCGTTCTAAGCAGCCTCACAGCCCGCGAAGCGAAAGTACTGCGAATGCGCTTCGGTATCGACATGAATACGGACCATACACTGGAAGAGGTCGGCAAACAGTTCGATGTAACACGCGAACGTATTCGTCAGATTGAAGCCAAGGCACTGCGCAAACTGCGTCATCCGACTCGCTCGGATCATCTGCGCAGCTTTATTGACGATTAATGTAACTCCGAGACGAGAAATTATTACATCGCTTGGATGCACATCATGCCATCGTAATCGAGTGCAGTGAGCGGATATATCCCTCGACTACGCTCTGGATGACAAAAAGACAGGTTAAAGGGCCCATAGCTCAGTTGGTTAGAGCAGTCGACTCATAATCGATTGGTCGTAGGTTCAAGTCCTACTGGGCCCACCATTTTCACCTTCGGTTCAATACTGGACCCGTAGGACTATCTGGTCAGTTCTATTTAGTATCGCTACGGCATAATCTGGGCACGACGAGTCGAGTAAGAGATGGAACGAAACTAACACCCAATCAATATTTTTCATAGCGTTACAGACGCCGAAGATAACGCCATGCTTAACTGAGTCAGCATGGCGTTATTACATCATAAACTACCTAGTAGACTTACTTGCCGCTTGCCGGCATCGAATGATAGATACGAGGCGTATCGCAGCTCATAACCTCGTCGTAGGTTGCACTCAGCACAGCCGACCCTCCACCGATCATCATGTCATGGGCTCTACCCCTATCAGCCAGGCTTTCGGTAGCATAGATGGCATAGACGTCTATTGTGCTTGCCACAGGCCCGCCAACAGATGGGACAAATCTCATCATTCCGCCGGGCATACCCGATTCATCCATCCACTTGACCCATGCAGCGTCAGCTGCAATCAGATCATTAAAGGTCTTACCGTCCTTGAACTCACAACCACTGACCTGCATGTAGGCATGACCTGTTGTACTTTTGAAGGGCTTTGCAGAGATCCCTGTCATCAACCGCCGATCCTCGCATGTCTCGACCGCATCCCACTTCTTACTCATGGCATCGCCTTTCTCTGCGTATTCATCAAACACAATTCCCAGCGATTCATGGGTATCGGACGCGCCGAACCAAATATAGTCGTAGCCAAAATCCTGACTATTCAAAATCACAGGAGTCCATACATATCCTGTATAGTCTTTACTCAGATTCTCGCCAGCCCACGATTGAAATTCGGCCGCAACCTTGAGGACATCTTTTACACTTTTCTTCGGTTTGAAATTACAAAATTGAACATCTAAGGCAGCATAGCCTGATTCCTCATGGTGATCTGCTTGAGCGGTAGACATTGCAAAAAGAGCTGCGAGAAGGGAAACTGCTTTGATTACGTTTTTCATATTACACCTCAGTATTTTTATAGTTATTTTATTGGGTCTTAGGCTAACTGAAACATCATTCAAGAGTCCTTACTTAATTAGGCGACAAAACTCATTTTTCAAGTCACCGGAATATCGCCACTACATCTATACAATACTGGATAGAAAGTTATATCACCAGAGCTTTTCTAATAAGCTTCAAAAGTGTGTGGGCAGTCGCACTAACAATCACAAGACTCAACAGCCTTTCCGTCTACCGGACAGATAAGCTCCCAAAAAAACGTATTTACTGGAGCTTTTTAATCAATAAAGACCGGAGAATATACTTCGTACTCCCCTGAGTACCAATATTTGAGAATCTTTTCTGCTGGTTTGCCTCTAATCGATTGCGAGATATTCGGAAACCCTTCGACCGTTCTAGAATACTGCTCATCCTCAGGAATAATCGTATCTGACAACCAATATGCTGTGCTTGCTGTCGTTCCTTTCGTCTCAAACCAAGACTGCTTGTCTATGGCTCTTAACATGCCCTCGATGAATATTGCCTGCGCAGAAAAATCAGCTGGGACATAGTCTTGCAAGCATTCATCATAGCGAACTCCCTCATACTCCCCCGCAGTACAAAAACCATCTTCTATCCAGCCCTTGTGTAAGAATGCTGTATGACTTTGGGCAAACAAATTCCATATAACATCAGGTTGTTGATAGGTTGTATATGGCCAGCATGGCTGTTGTGTATTACATGTCCAAGAGGCATTCAACTGACCAATGTAGTCTGCTACACGCGCTTCTATCAAACCTACCGTAGCGTTTTCTACTTCATCTTCCTGGAGGAGATTGCCAGGCAAACTGCCAATAATGCCGTCAACTTGCTCAAACACTCGCGAATCATTCCATAGTACGCCTTCACCGACATAGACTTCACCGTCGAATCTATCCTTAATTTGAGAAACAATTGATCCCATCCTTTCCATATAATAACTTCTAAGTTCATCTCGGGTACTCTGGTCTGCGTCATTTTCCAGGCCGCAGAAACACAGCCACATAGCGCTCCAATCTGCTGAAATGGATGCTCCACCCAACTGCTGCAGTCTATTTGCTTCCCACAATATATGTTCTTCATGAGCATTCATTATCTTGGTTAATAGAGGCCTATCGACATACGCCTGACCATCAAACGGAAAGAGCAAATTGTTTTGATCATCTAGTGCCAGGAATTGCCATGCATAGTGCATCCTCATGCCCAAGTCTTGCGCAGTTTCGGCAATGTATTCTATAACCCAATCACTGAGATGCTTGCGATCATGGTTGATTCGCCAGCTCTCTGCTTGATAATTCTGCCAATAACCGAAGTTATATACCCAGACAGTTTCTACTCCATGCTCCTTTAATTGACGCAACGTTGTCCGGTACATTAACTTAACATATTCAGTTTCAGTGCAATCGGCTATCCAATCGACACCTGCGCCTTTGTAATTGCTGTAAATCCACTCAACCCCATAATCTTTCAGCCCAACTGCTTTTAAATGATCGTCTGCAAACTGATTATCTGGTGTAGGCAGTTGATAAGCCCCTATGTAAGATTCTTTGATTTTGGCACTATGTGGGTTGATACAAGAACCTTCAAAGTCTTGAGAGCTTACTGCGACGGTCACGCTAGAAGATACAGCTCCACATGAAATCGTAAAGACTTGATCGCCTGGAGTTGTCATCGCAAAAGCCTCACTACCAGATGCCGGCTTATCGCCCGACCAGTATCCTGAGGCTTTGCACAACGAGGCATTAGTACTGTTCCACGAAACTTCGATGGAATTACCTAAAAATACCTTAGTGAGATCTGCAGATATAAATGACGTTGCTGAATTATTGATTAGAGTAGAATTAATATCTACATCCTCTCCACCTCCACCACAACCAGAGACGCAGAAAACTGCAAAAAACATTATGAGGATTGGACTTTGTATTTTTTTAATTATGTTTCTCATAGGGTAATTGGCACTTCTCGAAACGCTAAACGTTGTCTAACAATGTTAATGATAATAATTACAGAAACTATCACGCAACATAGTGCCCGCGCAACGGCGTATAAAAATAGTTCCACGCAATCTGTATTTGAAATAACGCTGCGGCGCTTCTGACTTCAAGTGAGGTTAGATGCTCAACTCACAGGACGGGTCCGGCCAACACTCTTTCGCTCTTCAGTTGGTGCGGTTGAAATTACATTCCCTAAAAGTAACTTTGCAACATTCAATCACGTCAGTAAGTCTAAAACGTTCTTGGCGCCCTGATTAGCTTGTGTAAGCATCGCGGTGCCAGCTTCTTGAATGATTCCTGTACGAGCGAGCTCCGCGGTTTCGACAGCATAGTCTGCATCCTCAATGTTGCTTCTGGAGGACGACGCCTGTTGCGACGCATTTGAAACATTATTAACCGCGAAGCTAAAGGCGTTCATCTGTGCACCAATGTACGCTCTCGAACTATTAATAGTAGCCATGGCAGCATCGATTTTACTCAGCGCTGAAGTCGAGCTGCTCTGGCTATCAAGAGGGAGAACCTGCGAATAGTCGATTGGTGCAACACTGTCAGAAACCTCAATGCTATCGATAAATAATGAGGCGCCCGCTGCACGACCAAACGACTCATCAAATGTTCCCGATGCAAACACAAATTTGTAGTTTCCCTCGATATCAATGAGGTTACTAACCGTTTCCCATCCGGAATCCTGGGTTCCTGAACCGGTTTTATTCAGTAATTCAATGGTTGAGCCCGAATCTATATCGACAAGATAGGCATACACATCATAGGCATCACTTCCCCCTTGTGCACGCCAATCAAAGCTCACAGTTGAGCCGGCAGAAAGATATACGCTTTCCTGAGAAACCGTATATGGACCATGCACAATATCTCCTCCCGAAGCGGTAGACATGTTGGAGATCAATTGCAATCCAGATGAAAGGCTGTAGGTGTAAGAGGCATTGTTGGGAATAGACTGATCACCACCACTGACTCGCCCCGACGTATTGGCTGGATAGGGAGTTGAATCTTCCGGGGTTAAGAATCCAGCGACCTGTGTTGGGCCACTTGAACCGTCTCGTCCAAGAATAATCTGGCCAAGATGAATATCCCAGCCATCCAATGTAACTATGTTTCCGGACTGAGAAACATTTGATGACGAAAAATCACCGTTAGAAAAAGTTATTTCGGCTGGACTATAGTCCAGCAGCGTAGGCACAGAAAAATCATCCAGTGAAACACTTTTTTGATCAGCTTCATTTGCGCCGACCTGAATTATTCTATCTAGGAAAGTACCATTCAATAAATCCATAGAATTCCATCTTGTATTTTCGACAATCGAGTCTATCGACGACACCAGCTGCGTAACTTCCACACTAATCATCTCACGCTGATTGCTTGTAACCGATCCAGATGCCGACTGAATAATTAGTTCTCGCAGTCTCTGCAGGACTTGCTCGATGTTTTCCATGCCGCTATCCGCCGTCTGCAACATCCCTATAGCATCATTAATGTTTCGTGCCGCTTGGTTCAAGCCATTGATTTGAGAGGTCATTCTAGAGGCAATAGCAATGCCAGCAGCATCATCAGCTGCTGAATTAATCCGCAAACCTGTCGACAGGCGTTCCGCTGCCACTTCAGACTCACGTTGATTTTTAGAGAGTGCGTTGGACGTAATCGTGGCACTGACATTAGTCGCAATTTTCACAAAACAAGCCCCTGCCTAACCTAAAAATGATCTGGCTACGATACTTGTCGAAAAATCGTCAATTCAAAAGAGTAACAGGCCAGATCTATAAAAGAATGCATACTTCATGCCATAAATTTACAAAGCGCTAGGCTTTTATTTCGACGTAGATATTGGCCTTAGGGATCAATCGGCTTTTTGGACTGGGTTTATGATACGACTGGAAAAATACGGTCACAATCTCAAGCCCTGAGCAACTTGCCCCGCTGAAATCTGTGATCAAAATTATTACAAGCGAGAAAGTCAGATTGAATCGCCACCGGTTCGCAGGACTGATGTTAATCAGCCTTTTTTAAACGACTCAGACTTAAATGAACTTTCTAGTAAACAGCTGTCTCAGTTAATGTGCGTTACTTCTCCCCCAAGAACGTACACAAGATGTAGTCTCCCCGAAGAAGCCCTGTTAACGCAGGGTTTTCTTTTGTCTGAAAGAATACTTAGCCCACTAGTCAGCCCGGTTAGTACGGGCTCTCGATTCACAATAAACGGGTAAAAATCGTGATCCCCAGTGAGAACGTAATCAGGCTCCCAACAAACTCTGACCACACACTCGCACCATATTACCGTTGATACCTGCCGCCTGCGGGCTAACGAAAAAGCCAATCACCTCAGCCACATCAACCGGCAGACCACCCTGCCCCAGAGAGGAGAGCCTGCGCCCCATCTGACGTGTAAAGAAAGGAATGGCGGCCGTCATCTGGGTTTCAATAAAACCGGGCGCAACGCCATTGATGGTAATCCCCCGTGCCGCACAGGGCTCTGCGAGCGCTTCAACCATGCCGATGATGGCTGCTTTGGAGAATCCATAATTGGTCTGCCCGATATTTCCGGCAATACCACTAATCGAGGCGATACCAATAATCTTGCCGCCATCATCAAGCAGCTCAGTTTGCAACAATGCTTTGTTTATGCGCTGCACTGCATCGAAATTTATCTGCATCAGTAAATCCCATTGATGTGCCGTCATCCTCGACAACATCTTATCTCGAGTGACTCCGGCATTGTGCACAACGGCATGCAGTGTTGGGCTGTGCGCCGAACAAAAACCTCGCAACCTCTCTGGCGCATCTGCATCGGTAATATCCAACGGCAAACTTAGACCGCCAATCGCTTTCATTGCCGCAGCCAGATCATCCTGTGACTGTGGCACATCAACGCCAATCACCACAGCGCCATCTCTGGCCATGGTCTGACTGATCGCCAAACCAATACCCCTTGCGGCACCTGTAACCAAAACGGTCTTACCTGCCAGTGGCTTAGCCCAGTCCACATCTTTAGAGTCGGCCAGTGCAGCCACCGGTGTGGCCACTGTTAGCACCTGTGCATTCATAAAAGCTGATCCGGCCGACAGCAAGAACCGAATTGGCCCCTCAAGCGCCCGATCACCGCCATTATCAACAAAGACCAAGTTGGCGGTCGCACCTTTGCGGCCGATCTCCTTGGCCAGTGATTTCACAAAACCAACCAGACCACGCTGAATGGCTGCGTGCTCAGTATCCCTTAAAGCACTGGGCTTATGACCGATAACAATGACACGCCCAGAGGGAGCTAGAGACTTGAGATGCTGACTAAAGAAACTGTGAAGCTGCGTACTTTGCTGCGCATTAGCGATGCCAGAGGCATCAAAAACCAGATGTCCTCTACCCTCCAGAGACTCGCTATATCGCTTGATCCCTGCGGACTCAACAAAGGCACCGATAGATTTTGCAAAAACAGCACCCAGGCTTTCGCCCAATAACAGCTGGCCGCTTAGTTTATGAGGTTGCGTTGCATCCTCACGAAGCAGCGGAACTGGATCAGGCAGTCCGACCGCATTGAATATTTTTTTGCCCAGGGCTGAGTTGGCAATTTCTAGATACTTATCAGACATTTTTGCGACTCCAAAATCACGACTTAACGACACAGGGTGATAGTCTACACCGAGCGCGTCAGCGAAGGGTAAGGCATCAAAGGCAAATAATTCATGGGAGGGAATGTCTTAACAGCATGTCCTGCCTGAACTTTGGCAGCGGGATACCCAAACAACAATGTCATGTTGTTTGATACACCTCAGTTTGATACACCTCAGATAGGGCGCGGCCTTACCAAGCCAGCACTTCTTTCCAAACACTGTCAGCAGTGTATTCCAGAGACACTACAAACTCATAAGCCGACCAATCCTCGATCATGCTGAGCATAAAGCTATCGTCAGGTTTGCGGTAAAGGTGATAGGTCTGCCCCACCCTGGGAACGAAATTATACGACGCGTTGTAGGCAATCTGATTAATATCAGCTAGCTTTTTGAGCGCCTCATACTCTTTGTTCAATGATTCGAGGGCGCCCTCAAAATAATTTCGCGTCAACGAGCCCCGCTCAGACAGGAACAGGGCAGTGTCAGGCAACACAATCGAGGGTGAACTTGAGGTGGTGCCGTAAGGCAGTAGTGCTTTATTTGTTTCAGGCATTGGTCACGTAACTCGAGTATGAATAAAGTGTCGATATAAGCTCGTGTTACGCGACCGCCTGCAATTTTGGATCAGAGTCTGTTTATCAGCACGCCGAAATTAGCGCTCTATTCGGCAACCAAACTCGGCACCGGCATCGAGTAACCACTGCGCAATATAGTCCGCAAAGCTGCGTCGAATAATTAGATCATAGGATCCATCACAGCGATTGCTAATCACCGCTGACGCCTTGGCAAAGGTAGACTGAGTCACACCACGCTGCCCCGGCTTAGCCATCGGCAATGCCTCAAAATCACACACAGTGGATTTTTTCAGCACAGTCTCAACACCGTGGCCACGTAAATTGATCAGCGTTTGACCACCACTGATATCAACAATCGAGACATGCCCTGATAGTTTGGCTCGCAGTGCGGCTTCTAACTCTGCTGCATCGCCACCGAGAGCGATAACACACCACTCACTGGGTCCAAGCCAATAGATGCTGATGCTGTCGTTGTGATTACAGAGACCGGGATCGGTGGGCAGCGCTACACCGAGAACGTCGGCAACCGCTTTACAAAATCCAGCGTCACCTGCGTCGCCACGCACATTGAGATGTGCGCTTAATGGCGCTTCCTTGATCACCAGACCGCATTCCACATCAGTATTAAACAGCTTGCTGCTGTCGCTCTCTATACCGGGTCGACCAAAGACGCCGTGAAAATAATGCAGTGGGGTTTGTACCTTGCTATCAACCGACATGGTGACGCTCTCCCTTGGGATCATAAAAAACAGAACTGACAATTTCGGCTGCAATCATGCGGCCATCTGCTAATGGGCAGTAAACCTTCTGACCCATTCGCTCCAGACCCCCTTTCACAACAGCCAATGCTATCGAATGTCCGAGACAGGCACTGTAGTAACTTGACGTTACATGACCCTGCATCGACATGGGAATCTGCTGTTTGGGGTCAAACACAATCTGTGCGCCCTCTGGCAAGACGTCGGCCGGCTCCAGAGTTTTCAGACCTACCAGCTGCTTACGGTTTTCTCTCACCGTGTCGCTGCGATCCAAGGAGCGCTTGCCGATATAGCTAAAGGCTTTATTTTTACCTAACACCCAGTCCATATTCATATCGCCTGGGGTCATCGATCCATCAGTGTCTTGGCCGACAATAATAAAGCCCTTTTCTGCACGCAAAACGTGCATGGTCTCGGTGCCATAAGGCGTAATGCCAAATTCTTCTCCGGCGGCGATCAACTGCTCCCACACCTGTCGTCCATAGTGAGCAGGCACATTGACCTCATAGCTGAGTTCACCGGTAAAACTAATTCGGAAAACTCGCGCCTTAATTCCTGCCACAGTGCCATCGCGCCAATCCATAAACGGGAAGGCTTCATTGCTGAGATCAATATCGTTACAGACCTTAGCGATCACTTTGCGGGCATTGGGACCGGTTACTGTCGCAGTGGTCCAGTGATCGGTAACCGAGGTAAAGTAAACTTGCAGCGCGGGCCATTCAGTCTGCTGCCAAAGCTCTAACCAGGACAGAACACCGGCCGCACCACCGGTGGTGGTAAACATCAAATAGTGGTTTTCTCCAAGACAGGCACAGACACCGTCGTCAAAGATCATGCCATCTTCTTTCAGCATCACGCCATAACGGCATTTACCCGGCGCCAGCTTGAGGTAGGAGTTGGTATACATGCGGGTGATAAACTCCGCCGCATCCGGTCCCTGAATATCAATTTTGCCCAAGGTGCTGGCATCGAGGATACCGACGCTATTGCGCACAGCAAGGCACTCACGGTTGACAGCATCGTGCATAGACTCGCCTGCCTGCGGGAAGTACCAGGGGCGTTTCCACTGACCGACATCCTCAAACTTGGCGCCCTGATCACTGTGCCAGCGATGCACGGCCGTGTAGCGTTCTGGGTCAAACAACTGATTGACATCTCGACCGGCCAGCGCACCAAAAGTAGTCGGCGTATAAGATGGCCGGAAAATAGTGGTGCCGGTCTCAGCGATACTCTGACCCAGGGCGTTGGCCAGAATGGCCATTCCGTTAATATTACCCAGCTTGCCCTGATCGGTACCAAAACCGAGTGCGGTGTAACGCTTAACATGCTCCACCGATTCAAAGCCTTCACGGACCGCTAACTCCACACCACCCGCCGTCACATCCAGCTGAAAATCAACGAACTGACTCGGCGCACGACTCGCGCTCTTGGTATGCGGTACTAAAAATAATGCCTGCTGAGGTTGTTGTGCATACTCTTCACAGGTTGGCAGAGGAAAATGCATGTTGCCATCTCCACAACCGGCCAGCTTGGCCGCTTCGGCACCGGCACTGGCTCCTTCTGCAAGGCAGCCCGCCAGGCTGTAGGTTCCACGACAAGCACCGGCAGAACGCTCTTGCTGCTTTGAAGCGCCGGGTCTAAAGCCAACAATCTGCTCATCCCAAATCGGTTTGGCACCGGTGTGGGAACTCAGGTGAATCGCCGGGCTCCAGCCTCCTGATGTTGCGATCAGATCACAATCAAGACGCCGAGCCGAGCCGGTCACGGCACTGCCGTCGTCATTCAATGGTGCAATCAACGCGCGTTTGACGCGCTTGCCACCCTGAGCTTCGATCACGCCGTGACCTGCAATAACATTAATACCCAATGCTTTGGCTGCAGCAACCAGGTCTCCATCGAGCACACTGCGAGTATCGACCACCGCAACAACCTCGCGGCCGGCCTGATGCCAATCTATGGCAGTCTGATAAGCGCTGTCATTAGTGGTGCAAATCACCAACTTAGTGCCGGGCACGACACCATAGCGATTGATATAGGTCGTGACAGAAGTCGCCGCCATCACACCGGGAATATCATTCTGTGCAAACACCAGCGGACGCTCAAATGCACCAGCGGCGAGCACCACCTGCCTGGCACGAACTCGATGCAAACGCTGACGGGTACCCTGAGCCGCAGTCAGGCCGAGGTGATCAGAGCGCCGCTCGAGGATCGCCATAAAATTGTGGTCGTAGTAACCGAATGCAGTACTGCGAGGCAACAACTGAACATTGTCAAAAGCCTCCAGCTCCGCGACCATAGCGGTCACCCAGTCAGTCGCCGCCAATCCATCGATGGTTTGCTTTGACGCCAACAGACTGCCACCAAATTGTGCTTGCTCATCAGCAATAATCACCCGAGCACCTGTGCGCGCAGCTTCACGAGCCGCCACTAACCCCGCCGGACCGGCACCCACCACTAACACATCACAGTGCTGATTAAGTTTGTCGTAGGAGTCCGGATCGTTTTCTACAGGTGTCGCGCCCAGTCCCGCCGCTTGACGAATAAAGTGCTCATAAGTCATCCACAGCTTTTTCGGGTACATAAAGGTTTTGTAGTAAAACCCGGGCGGCATCAAGCGGCCAAAGGCGCCGATCAAGCCCATTAAATCGAAATCGACATTTGGCCAACCATTGACGCTGGATGCCTCGAGACCAGGATAGAGCTCAACCTGGGTCGCCTTGAGATTGGGCACAGTCGCCGCGCCTGAACCCAGCTGAATAATGCCGTTCGGCTCTTCAGCCCCATGACCGACAATGCCACGTGGACGAGCGTATTTGAAGCTTCTGCCCACCACATCGACACCATTCGCTAGCAGCGCTGAGGCCAATGTGTCACCGACAACGCCCTGATAGGACTTGCCATTAAACGTAAACTGGATCGGTGCTGACGCATCAGTGCAACTCCCGGATCCTGTGCGATTTTTCTGCGTAACGGCAGTGCTCATGATGTTGCCCCCGTAATCGTAGGCTGAGTGCCAATCAAATAGCTCTCCAGAATCTCATAGCTGAGCGTGTCGCGGGTCACATTAAAATAGCGACGACAGCCGACCGCGTGAAACCACATTTCGTGATGAATGCCTTTGCTATTGGTTCGAAAAAACAGGTAATCACCCCACTCTTCGTCGGTCAGCAACTCCGGTTGCAAGGGTCGAGTAATATGCGCTTCACCGCTATAGCTAAACTCTTCTTCTTCTCGCATCTCGCGACAATGGGGGCAATGAATTAATAACATCTCAGTTCTCGTCGGTTTTATCTAACACATTTAACAGGGTTGTCATGCGCGTTTAGTGCGCAACGCCAGCGGCACCATGCTCGTCAATCAGGGCACCAGAATTAAAGCGATCGACCGTAAAGGGGGCTGCCAACGTATGAGGACGATCGTTGGCGACAGTATCGGCAAACACATAACCGGAACCGGGTGTCGCTTTAAAGCCACCAGTACCCCAGCCGCAGTTAAAATACAGCCCCTCAACCGATGTTTTGCTGATAATTGGACAGGCATCGGGGCAGGTGTCGACAATGCCGCCCCACTGCCGATTCATACGCACACGGCTGAAGGCAGGAAATAATTCGCAGATCGCCTGAACAGTATGTTCGATAACATGGAACGAACCGCGCTGACCATAGCCGTTGTAACTATCGACACCGGCACCAATCACCAAGTCACCTTTGTCAGACTGACTGATATAGCCATGCACTGCGTTAGACATGACTACGGTATCGAGACACGGTTTGACTGGTTCAGAAACCAGTGCCTGCAAAGGTCGCGATTCGACCGGCAACCGCAGCCCCGCCATCGCGGCAACCACACTGGAGTTACCCGCTGTGACACAGGCCACCTTGCGCGCCCCAATAAAGCCCTTAGTTGTTTCAACCCCTACCACAGCACCGTTTTGACGACGTATGCCAGTCACTTCAGTCTGTTGAATAAGATCTACGCCCAGTGCATCGGCGCCACGCGCATAACCCCAAGCGACTGCATCATGACGCGCTGTACCACCGCGCGGCTGCCATGACGCACCCAGAATCGGATAGCGGCTATTCGGCGAAATATTGATCAAGGGCGCAATCTCTTTAATCCGATGTGGGCTGACCACTTCGCCATCGATACCGTTTAAACGGTTGGCATTAACGCGACGTTCAATATCCCGCATATCCTGCAGGTTGTGCCCAAGGTTAAGCACACCGCGCTGACTGAACATCACGTTATAGTTAAGCTCTTGGCTCAACCCTTCCCATAATTTCATCGACAGTTCATAGAGCTGCGCCGCTTCGTCCCAGAGATAGTTGGAACGGATAATCGTAGTATTTCGCGCGGTATTGCCGCCGCCCAGGTAGCCCTTTTCAATCACCGCAATATTGGTCAGGCCATGAACTTTGGCAAGGTAATAAGCCGTCGCCAGACCATGGCCACCACCGCCCACGACAATCACGTCATACTCCGCCTTAGGCGTCGGATTGCGCCACACCTTCTGCCAGTTTTCATGGTAGCTCAGCGCATTTTTCAGCAAGCTAAAAGCGGAATATTTTTTCATGCTCGGCACTCTCGGGAATCGCGTTCAGTAGCAGGCATTGGAGCAATTAGCCAGGCATTGTAGATAGAATAAAACCGACAACCTGTCAGATAAAAAGCGACAAATAGGCTAAAAAAAGGGCAAAATGTCGGCTTTATTCAAAGTAAGCTTTAAATTTTTTGAATATAAGCGCCTAAACCGCTTAAAAGTTGATCGTTCCTAAAGGGGCACACAATGGCCAACAATCCACAAAAAAAAGCCGCCACGGAGAAAATTTCCCCGAACCTCTCGGTCGGCTTTGTATTGATGCCGAGCTTTACCCTGCTTCCTTTTTCTGCCTTTGTCGACGCACTGCGGCTGGCTGCAGATGAAGGTGACCAAAGTCAGCAGATCAACTGTCACTGGACCGTGATGGGACAGACACTTGAGCCAATCGCATCCAGCTGTGGGGTCAGTGTGCAGCCTTGGGAGACCTATCGTGATCCGGCGAACTTTGACTATATTGTCGTCGTCGGCGGCCTTCTGCCGCACACGTTGCAGGGCAGCCAGCATGTGATCAATTATCTACAGCGAGCAGATCGATCCCACACGCCAATTGTGGGACTCTGTACGGGTTCATTTGCCATGATTCGCGCGGGACTTATGAAAGATCGTCGCTGCTGTGTCAGTTGGTTTCACTACAAGGATCTCACTGATCGATACAGCGATGTAACGCCGGTTGCCGAACAACTATTTGTCGACGATGGCGATCGTATTACCTGCGCAGGAGGTGCCGTCGCCGCCGATCTGGCAGCCTATATTATCGAACGTCATCTGGGACAGAGCTGGGCGCGCAAAAGTTTACGGATACTAGTAATGGACAGCCCGCGCCCGGCAAACTCGCCACAGCCACAGCCCAGCGCAGCCTACAGAGTTGATAATAAGTGGGTAAAACGCGCGTTGCTATTGCTTGAACAAAACCTCAGTCGGCCGCTAGCCACTGATGAAATTGCAACTCGCCTGAATATTTCCAAGCGCCAGCTAGAGCGTTTATTTATCAGTGAAACCGGTGATAGCCTGCAAAAATTTTACCGCAAAATTCGACTCAACTACGGACTCTGGTTACTGCAAAACACGCCTCGTTCGATTACCGATATTGCGCAAGAAACCGGTTTTTCGGACACAGCTCACTTCTCGCGTGTATTTCGCAGTATGTTTGATAAAAAGCCTTCAGAGTTTCGTAACAGCTAGTCGAGTTAAGCGAGCATCCGACGCTCATTGCTCGGCGCTTTGCCATACAGGTCGCTGTAACATTTGCTGAAATGGGGCGCAGTGGAGAAGCCACAGCTTATCGCCACATCGATAACGGGGATTGAGGTCTGTAATAACAGCAGACGCGCCCGCGATAGCCGTAGCTCAAGGTAATAACGCGATGGCGCACAATGAAGGTAGCGGTTAAATAGCCGCTCCAGTTGGCGCCGTGAAATGCCGACATACTCGGCCACCTCATCCAGTGTCAGCGGTTCTTCAATATTGCTCTCCATCAGAGTCACTGCATCCACTAGCCGTGGCTGGCTGGCACCAATCAGATACTTCAGTGGCGCGCGCTGGGCGTCCTTCTCTGTTCGCACTCGGTCACAGGTAAACTGATCGGAAATATCCTGCACCAACTGATGGCCGTGGATACTTGAGATAAGGTTGAGCATCAGATCAATCGAACTGATGCCACCGGAACAGGTATAGCGATCGCGATCAATGACAAACAAACTGGAGGTAATATTGTGATTGGGAAATTCCTCACGCATGCTGGCGAGATGTTCCCAGTGAATAGTAAAGCGGTAACCATCGAGTAATCCGGCCGCGGCCAGAACATAGCTGCCGGTGCACATCGCACCCAACACAACCTTTTTCTTTGCCAGGCCACGCAGCGTATCTATTACCAATTTACTGCTATAGTTTTTAATCCTGTAGCCGCCGCACACCATCAAGATGGTCATCGGCCCCGCATCAACCAACCCGCCATCAACTTTAACCTCCAAGCCAGCACTCGATACAACCGGCTCTCCGTCAATACTGAATACCGACCAGCGATACAGTGGGCTCCCGCTGAGCCGATTGGCCAGGCGCAACATACCAATAGCATTGGTGAAGGTGCTCAGTGTGTACTCAGGCATGAGAAGAAAGCCGATATGCAAGGTTACCGGTGGTTCGACAGGTTCTGCGGGTTCAACGTATTTGGCCATTCAAAACGCCTTTCTATTTTTTTTATTGTCCTGAATGTAAGCGGCGAAGTCTTACCTCAGATTTATTTTTCCCGAGTATAGGACATCAATGCAGTCTTCAAACAGCATTTTTTTACTATAGAGTGCGACTATTTAACGACGTCGACGTTTTCGGCCAACACCGGGGTCAGCGATAAGCTTTTCCGGGGGTTTTGATACGGTAGAGAAAAGGTGGGGAAACGGATCGGTTTTATTGGGAAACGCCATAGCATCGACGAAGTAATCCTGAAACTTAGGCTCCATCGCGGTTTCGATGCGCTCGATATTTTTGACCAAGGATTCAATTACCTGGCGCGACTGCTGGTTTAACAATGCAATTCGAGCGCCGGTTCCAGCAGCATTACCAGCAGAGGAAACCTGATCGAGAGGACAGTCGGGGATAAGCCCAAGAATCATTGCGTGCTGAACATTGATATGGCTACCAAAGGCCCCGGCCAAACGAATACGTTCGACACTGTCGACACCCATATGATCCATTAACAGCTTCACCCCGGCATAGAGCGCCGCCTTGGCCAGCTGAATCTGACGGATATCATTTTGCGTAATCACGATATCCGACTGCCCGTCGTTATCTGATTGATACAGTAGATAAGACCAGGTTCGGTCATTTTGGGTAATCCGCGCTGTGCGTTCAATCAGGTCACCGTCAATGACGCCATCGACTGTCACAATTCCCGCCAGATACATCTCGGCAACCACTTCAATAATGCCCGAGCCGCAGATACCCGTCACTGCTGAATCACTGAGCGACGCAGCAAAACCCTGTTCGTCAGACCATAACTCGGAACCGATCACTTTAAACCGCGGCTCCAGGGTCTCGGGATCAATTCGCACCCGCTCGATAGCACCGGTGGCCGCGCGCTGACCACAGCTGATCTGCGCACCTTCAAAGGCTGGACCGGTGGGACTGGAGCAGGCCAGGAGGCGGTCGCGATTACCCAGCACAATCTCGGCATTGGTACCCACATCCACGAGCAGCGTCATTTGCTCCTGCTCTTGCGGCTCCTCGGAGAGAATCATGCCAGCAGTATCGGCGCCGACATGACCGGCAATACAGGGCAACACATAGATGCGGCCACCGGGATTAATCAGCAGACCCATTTCTGCAGCCGGCACCTCGACGGCAGCATCGGTGGTCAGTGCAAAGGGCGCACCACCCAACTCAACCGGATCAATACCGAGCAGAATATGGTGCATTATCGGATTGGCCACCAGCGATATTTCAAGAATGTCCGAGACCTCAGCTCCGATTTCTGCGGCGACCTGCGCAAACAGATTATTCAAAGCACCGCGAATGGCGACCGTCATCTCATCGGCGCCCTCGGGGTGCATCATCACGTAAGAGACGCGGCTCATAAGGTCTTCGCCAAAGCGAATTTGCGGATTCATTAAACTGGCGCTGGCCAACACACCACCGGTGACAAGATTACAGAGATGGGCAGCCACAGTGGTGGAGCCCACATCGACAGCTACGGCGTAGGCTTTATCGCGAAATCCAGACCACAGGGCAATAATGGTTTTGTTGCGGTGCACGGCCACAGTGATACCGCGCTTGGCTTCCCGCAGAGCCGGCTGCAGGGCTTTCAACAGCGCCACATCGATGCTCAGGCCGCTCAATTGCCACTCTTGCTCAAGCACGTCCAATAGTCGCTGCAAGTCGCCTTTGGGCACGTGCATATCGGGCTCTTCGACCTGCACATAATAGAGCCGCGTAGCGGCGTCGAGATGTATATCGCGATATTCGGCGTCTTTGCGCACAATCTGACGATGCACCTGGCTCTCGGGGGGAACATCAATCACCACATCATCGAGAAGCAGAGTGTGACAGCTGAGACGGCGCCCATTTAGCAGTGGTGATTTGCGTTCGCCGTATTTAATTTCGGTGGCGCAAATCGGTGACAGGTGACTGCTGGCGGACTCAATCTGGTGCTTGGGAAATGAACCATCGGCACAGACAATCTGACAGCGGCCGCAGAGACCGCGGCCACCGCAGACGGAATCAATATCTACCCCCAAGACCCGGGCAGCATGAAGCAATGGCGTATTGACAGGAAAACTGCCGCGGCGTCCAGAGGGAGTAAAGACAACCTTAACCATTTGCTCGGTCATAACTTAGCCTCGACGGCGGCGACCGCCTCGCACCCGGCCCTCACCCTCTGCCGGAGGTTCGCGATAGGCTCTAATCCAGTTAGCGCAGTCTGGATCATTGCCCATCATTACATCGCCACCGCGCACCGCCTGCATCACTTCCGGGTGCAGCGGACTAGTGATAGCAGAGGTCATGCCAGCACCCATAGCCATGGTCAAGAACGCGCTGTTAATCCCGTTGCGGTTGGGCAGGCCAAAACTGACGTTAGAGGCACCACAGGTGGTGTTGACTTTCAATTCTTCGCGCAGCCGACGCACCAGATGCATCACCTGCAAACCCGAGCTATTGATTGCTCCAATCGGCATCACCAACGGATCGACCACTACATCGCTGTAATGAATGCCGTAGTCAGCCGCGCGTTCAATAATTTTCTTGGCGACTTTAAAACGCTCATTTGGATCTTCAGAAATACCGGTCTCATCATTGGAGATCGCCACAACTGAGGCACCGTATTTGGCTACCAGCGGCAGGACACGCTCAAGAACTTCATCTTCACCGGTCACAGAGTTAACCAGCGCTTTACCCTGATAAACAGACAGGCCGGCTTCCAGTGCTTCGATAATCGACGAATCAATACTCAGTGGTACATCGGTAATCGACTGCACCAGCTGAATAGCCTCGGCGAGAATCCGTGGCTCATCGGCTAACGGGATACCCGCATTGACGTCGAGCATCTGGGCACCCGCCGCTACCTGCGCCAGCGCATCGGATTCGACGCGGCTGTAGTCACCATTTTTCATTTCTTCGGCGAGAATCTTGCGCCCGGTGGGATTGATGCGCTCACCAATAATCACAAATGGCTGATCAAAGCCAATTTTGACTTCTCGAGTAGCGGAACTGATGGTGGTGATAGTCATGTCTCTCTCCAAAAAATTATCGGTTCGGATGCCAGGGAGAACGATCTCCTAGCACCCGGGTTTTTTCTACGATCTCGGCAATTCGGTGTTCCTGCTTGTAAGCCATCAGGTGCACGCCGCTGACGCCCTTCATCTCACGAATCTGCTCAACCATCTCGATACAGATATTAACCCCTTCCTGCTTTTGATCTTCGGCGCCAGCGAGACGCTTGATCACTGCATCGGGAATATGCACACCGGCAACATTTTTGCGAATCCACTCCGCGGACTTGGCCGACGCGAGCGGGCCGACACCAGGCAGAATATAAACTTTCTCATGCAATCCCATATCACAGACTTGAGCCATATAGTTTTTCAGCATGTCGATATCAAAACAGTACTGAGTCTGCACAAACTGGGCACCGGCAGCGACTTTTTTCGCCAGTCGCAGCGGCCGATAGTCAAACGGCGGAGCAAAAGGATTAGCCGCCGCACCGAGAAATATCTGCGGTGGCGCGGTCAGCTTGCGCCCGCTTAAAAATTGTCCGTCATCACGCATACCACGCAACATCGACAGCGAGGTCATGCAATCCATATCGAAAACCGGTTTAGCTTCCGGGTGGTCACCAGACTGCACTCCATCACCAGTGAGACAGAGAATATTCGAAACGCCCATAGCCGACGCGCCGAGCACATCGCCCTGCATAGCGATACGATTTTTATCGCGACAGGAGATCTGCATAATCATTGAATAGCCGCGCCGAGTCAGCAGTGCACACATACCGACGCTGGACATATGGCAGTTGGCTCCAGAGCCGTCAGTGGCATTGATTGCATCGACATAGCCGTCAAACATCTGCGCTCGCTCATAGACTTCGGCCGGATCCGCAGAGTCCGGTGGTGCAATTTCAGCGGTCACTGCAAACTGGCCAGCACGCAAAACACGCTCAAAGCGCCCGGGCGAGACATGACCCGGCAATATCGGCAGGTTTTCGCCCGCTAAGGGTTCATCATCAAAAATCATATCTCAGCGATCCCCAATTTTTTCCTTACCTCACGCAACCAGGCACTGGTGCCATTGAGACGCGAATCCAGAGGTGGTTGAATCACCTGGATGGTCGACTGCGGTTCACCAATGCGCTGACTGCCCTCCCAAGCGGTGACCCAGACACAGGTCATATCCGGCTTGACCTCGCAGCTGCCATCACCGCGCACACCGCCACAGGGGCCATTGCGCAAAGTCTTCGGACAATTCATCGGACAGGCTAGTCCGGTTGAGCCAAGTGTGCACTGGCCGCAGGATTTGGAGTCGAACAGGAACCCTTTGACAACCTTTTCGACGTCAGCAAACGGCCCGTCGAGACGCCGGTAGCCAACCTTATTCCAGACTGGATGCAGAATTAGAAGCAGTTTCTCAAAGGCTTTGTAGATCCGATGCAGCCAGCTCGCATTGCGCACAGACCAGTAGCGAACACTTTTCATTGCGCGTCTACCTTGAGACCTTTTCCAGCCACCAGCGCGGCAATGTCTTCATTGGAATAGGCTTGCTCAATCTCGCTGGCAAATTGATCGGCCAACTCTTGCGGACTGCCCTGCTCTGTAATGTTCATGCTAACCCGTCGCCAGTCCTCGAGATACTCATCACTGCCTCCGCGACCAGCGCGCATAGCCGCACGATCTATAGCCGCTTGAAAACGGTGACTCAGAATAGTTTTGCCACGTTCGCGGCCGCGCTTAACCAGAACCTGAGCCGGAATATCACGCCAAAACACTTCTATTTTTTGCATTGCAAACTCCGCTCGGCTAGCTTAATTTTAAAATCTGCGCATCCAGAGCAGTGTGCAAATCACCGTATCCACAGTGATGGTGTTGAAACACTAGGTCCAAATAATCAGCGGCCTTCTGCGCCGCCAAAACCAGCTTTTGTTCCTGGCGCTGAGACAGGTAAACGAGTTTTTTATAATGGGCAAAAAACTGCTGCCGCAATTCGGGATGCTTATCGAGCTGCAACCCTCTTATGACCAAACGCTCAAAGTGCTCAACCAAAAAGTCGGTGAGATAAAATGTCCCCAACTCCTGTTCAGCAAGCGCGGAAAACTGGTGTTCTCCAGCAAAAAACGCGTAACAGTGCGCGCCAGGCAGCCTCTCAATATTTTCTTCGGCCAGAAGCTGATCAATCTCACCACCGGTCCCGCAATCGCCATAGGCGACAAAAATATGCTGATACTTGCCCCGATTTTCGGCGATCTTTGCCCGCAGTTTCGCCGGTATCAACTTCGGGGTGTTGTGTAACTCAGCATCGAGACACTGCAAATCCATCTGAGACCAAAGACTGCTGTGCTCGAGGCCGGTATTTTTCAGCCAGACTATTTCACGAGCCAGTGCACCGCAGGCAATCACTAAAAGTTTTGCCTGCGTCACATCAGACATTAGGCAGTCTCAAGCGCCCTGCGCTCGGACACTAAACGAATCGCGGTGGTCGCCGCTTCAGCCGCATCACGACAATAGGCGTCGGCACCTACAGCAAGACCAAACTCTTCGTTAAGCGGTGCGCCGCCAACCATAACAATGTATTTATCGCGCAGGCCCTGTTCTTTGAGCGCGTCGATAACCACTTTCATGTAGGGCATGGTGGTGGTAAGCAGAGCGGACATTCCAAGAATATCGGGCTGATGACGTTCCAGCGCCGCAAGGTATTCTTCCACCGAGTTATTGATGCCCATGTCGTGAACTTCAAACCCGGCACCTTCCATCATCATCGCGACCAAATTTTTGCCGATATCGTGAATATCACCCTTCACGGTGCCAATCACCATCGTACCAACCGGCTTGGCGCCCGTCTCGGCCAATAATGGTTTGAGGATAGCCATCCCACCTTTCATGGAATTGGCTGCTAACAGCACTTCCGGGACGAATAGAATTCCGTCACGGAAGTCGATGCCGACCACAGTCATACCGTCGACCAGCGCTTCGCTAAGTACACGCTCAGCTGACCAGCCACGAGAGAGCAGGATCTCAGTACCTTCTTCAATTTCTTCTTTTAGCCCGTCATACAAATCGTCATGCATCTGCAGAACCAGGTCCTCGTCGGAGAGGTCGGCCAGGATAATATCGTCTTCGTCAGACATGTTTAATTCCTTAAAAAAGCGTTAACTTAATAATCACGGTCGGCAAAAGAACCTTTGCGACGCGCCATAAAGTCTAAAAGAGACTCGTCTACTGCAGGGTCAATGGCCGGTGCCTGATACTCGTTGAGCATCTTTTTCCACAATCCATTGGCGCGCTGCGCGGCATCCAGAGCGCCATCCGCAGTCCACTGCTCGAAGCTATTGTTATCTGCTACGGTCGAACGATAGAACGCAGTTTCAAAATTACGCAATGTGTGCTCCGAACCCAGATAATGTTTGCCTGGGCCCACTTCACGCACTGCATCGAGGGCCTGACCATTCTCAGACATATCCATGCCACCGAGCAGCACGCCTATCATGCTGGCCTGGTCGCAATCCATAATAAATTTCTCATACCCCATAGCCAGACCACCCTCGAGCCAACCAGCCGTGTGCAACATAAAATTAACACCGGCCAGCGCAGAGGTTTGAAGGGTATTAGCAGCCTCATAGGCTGCCTGTGCATCGGGCAGTTTGGAACCACAGAGCCCGCCGCCACTGCGGAACGGCACACCAAGGCGGCGCGCCAGAGCGGCAGCTGCGTAGATCACCATGCTTGGCTCAGGAGTACCAAAAGTCGGTGCACCAGTTGCCATTGAAACAGCCGCCGCGAAAGTGCCAAAAATGACCGGCGCACCAGGACGAATTAACTGAGTAAAGGCAATACCGGCCAGCGCTTCGGCGAGAATTTGCGTCACGGTGCCAGCAGTGGTCACAGGCGACATCGCACCAGCAAGAATAAAGGGTGAGATCACTGTAGCCTGATTATTGCGAGCATAAACCTTTAGTGAACCGAGCATGGTGCCGTCATAAACCATGGGCGAGTTGACATTGATCAAGCTGGTCAAAACACAGTTCTGGTCAACAAATTCTTCACCAAACACCAGCTTGGCCATATCCACAGTATCTTGCGCACGCTCATGATGGGTCACTGAGCCCATCAATGGCTTGTCACTGTGTTTGAAGTGGCTGTAAACCATATCGAAGTGGCGCTTGTTAACCGGCAGGTCAACCGGCTCGCAGATGGTGCCGCCAGAGTGATGCAGGCCGGGCGCCATATAGGCGAGCTTTACGAAATTATCAAAATCTTCGATGGTGGCGTAACGGCGGCCTTTATCGATATCGTGAACAAAGGGTGAGCCGTAAGCGGGAACTAAAACCGTTCGCGGTCCACCAATAATGACGTTGCGTTCAGGATTGCGCGCGTATTGTACATATTCTCTTGGCGCAGTCGCTTGAATCAGCGAGCGACACAGGCCCTTGGGGAAATGGACACGGGTGCCACGCACATCAGCACCAGCATTTTTCCAGATCTCCAGTGCTTCAGGATCATCGAGAAAATCGATACCAATCTCTTCAAGGAGAATATCTGCGTTATCTTCAATCAGCTGCAGGCTTTCTTCGCTGAGATATTCCATATAAGGGATTTTGCGCTCGATAAAAGCCGCCTTTTCAACCACCTTATTTTCTCGTGCTTCGCGACGCCCTTCACGGCCGCCACCCTTTCTTCTACTCGCTCTTTCACTCATCCTGCACCATCCGTTTAAGGGCCCGAAGCGCCCTGCTCAGTAGTCTAATAATTCGCGAGTGTGTGCCTGTTTACCAAGTTCCGCATCCAGCTTCGCGACCGTCTGATACATCTACGCGACACCGCCTTTTTAGATCATCGGCGACGCTTTTTTTGCCTGCCAGAGAAAGCAACCCTCAGCCAGCAATCACAACACCCCTAAACCAGCACCTTGCTACGCACGCAAGGCACTGTTGTTCGCATCAAAGGGAGACTCTTCAATCACTGTAGCGCGGTAGCGCTCACCGAGAATTTCGATCTCCAACTCTGTCCCAATGGCTGCGTAGCCCGCTTTAACAATGCCCAGAGCCAGCGATTTTTCAGTGCGAAAGCCATAACCTCCAGACGTGGCACGGCCAACCAGAATGCCGTCCTTGTAGAGACCCTCGGAACCACGGGCATCAGCGTCTTTAATTCCATGCACTTCCAGCGTCGCAAACGCGTTTTCAAAACCGCGCTCTTGCCATGCTTGCAGCGCTTGCTTGCCGACAAAATCACACTCTTTGTCGAGCTTCACAAAGCGATCGAGACCAGACTCCAGCGCCGCGTATTCAATCGACATTTCGCGCGGGATAAGACGATAGGATTTCTCCAGTCGCATGGAGTCCATCGCGCGGATACCAAACGGCTTGATATCAAATTCAGCACCGGCCTTCATCAGCTCATCGAAGATATAGTTTTGCATTTCGATGGGGTGATGCAGCTCCCAGCCCAGCTCACCGACAAAGTTCACTCGCAGCGCTTCAGCCTGCGCATAGCCGACATTGATCGACTTACCGGTCAACCACTTAAAGCTGTCGTTGGACAGATCGCTGTCGGTCAGTTTTTGAAGAACATCGCGAGCACGCGGCCCCGCCAGCACCAGCACACCCATCTGGGTAGTGATCTTTTGCAGATTAACTGAGCCATCTTCAGGCGCTAGCTTGGTCAGATAATCCCAGTCATGCCGCTCGTTGGCGCCAGCAAAAACCAGGTAATAGCTATTTTTAGCGCGCTTGTAGACAGTAAATTCGGCGCGCACACCACCATTTTTAGAGAGCATGTGGCAGAGACCTATGCGGCCAACAGTTACTGGCACGGTGTTGGCCAGAATCGAGTTCAACCAAGCCTCGGAACCGCGACCCGTCACGGTGCACTTAGCGAACGCCGACATATCCAGAACACCCACTTTGGAAGTGACATGACGGCATTCCTGACCGACGAAATCAAAGTAGTTGGAACGGCGGAAAGAGTTCTTCTCAACAATACGGCCATCATCCAGTGCTTTGGAGTGATTTTTATTCCATAGCGTATCGTCTTTATTCAGATCAGCTTCAGACAACGAGTAGTCAAGTGGCGCAAACCAGTTGGGGCGCTCCCAACCATAGACAGTGCCAAAAACCGCACCGAGCGCTTTCATGCGATCGTAACAGGGCGAAGTCTTTAGCGGCCGCGCGGCGCTGCGTTCTTCGTCCGGATAGTGGTTTTTGAAGACGTGATCATAAGCTTCCTCGTTCTTGGTACGCAGATAACCTCGCGTCGCATAGGGACCAAAGCGACGCGGATCAACGCCCATCATGTCGACCGTAGGCTCACCGTCGACAATCCACTCAGCGAGCTGCCAGCCAGCTCCACCAGCGGCGGTGATGCCGAAACTGTGTCCTTCATTTAACCAGAAGTTCTTTAATCCCCAGGCGGGACCCACAATCGGGTTACCATCTGGCGTATAGGCGATAGCGCCGTTATATATAGTCTTGATACCGACTTCAGCAAAGGCCGGAACACGGCTCATGCAGGCCTCAACATGAGGCATCAAGCGATCGAGATCGCCATTAAACAATTCATATTCAGACTGATCGCTAGGGCCATCGACATAACAGCAAGGTGCGCCCTCCTCATAGGGGCCGAGGATCATGCCGCCCGCCTCTTCACGCAGATAATAGCCGGCGTCTGATTCGCGAAGAACCGCCTGCTCAGGTAAACCTGCCGCCTTGCGGGCGAGAATATCGGGATGCGGATCGGTGACAATGTACTGGTGCTCAACCGGAATAACCGGAATATCCAAACCGACCATCTCGCCGGTTTTGCGCGCAAAATTACCGGTACAAGAGACGACGTGCTCACAGGCAATATCGCCCTTGTCGGTCTTAACAATCCAACTGTTGTCAGGCTGCTGCTCGAGATCGAGAACCGCTGTATTGCGATAAATTTCGGCACCGCGTGAACGGGCGCCCTTGGCCAAAGCCTGAGTCAGGTCGGCCGGCTGAATATAGCCGTCGTCTGGATGCTGAATCGCCCCGATCAAACCCTCAGTATTACACATCGGCCATACTTCTTTGACCTGCTCCGGCGTGAGAAAGTTAACCTCAACACCGACAGTCTGGGCAACACCGGAATAATATCGGTACTCGTCCATTCGGTCTTCGGTGGCCGCCAGACGAATATTGGATACGACACTAAAACCCACAGTCTGCTCAGTCTCTTTCTCCAGCTCATGATAGAAGTCGACCGAGTATTGATGCAGCTTACCCACCGAGTAACTCATATTGAACAGCGGCAACAGACCGGCAGCATGCCAAGTTGAACCCGAGGTCAACTCTTTGCGCTCAACCAGAACCACATCGCTCCAGCCTTTTTTCGCAAGATGATACAGCGTGCTGACACCGACCACGCCACCACCGATTACTACTACTTTTGCCTTTGTCTTCATAGACTACACTCAACTGTCATAAGAGGGGTTTAGAATATCGCCATTTTTCGCAGTGTAACTGTCAATCTGACTCTGACAGGGCGCAATTACGACAATCATATATCCGCAGGCGTCATCACTCAGGCAAGTCACGATTGCCGCGCTGGAGTCGTTTTTAGAACAGCACCGGCCGGTCTCAGAAAGCCGTGACAGCGACGCTTTGCGGAAGATGGCGTGTCCCTGGCCGAGCGGCCAGACCAATTGATCAAACAGGCCCCAAGAAAGCCTGATTAACGGAGTAAACGAGCATGAGTGATATCGAAATTGCACGCAATGCCAGCACCAAACCTATTACTGAAATCGCTGCCGGACTCGGCATCCCCGACAATGCGATTATTCCCTATGGCCGGGTTAAGGCGAAGATAGATCCTGAGTATATTGAAACATTGAAAGACAAGCCTGACGGCAAGCTGATTCTGGTTACCGCTATCACCCCAACACCGGCAGGTGAAGGTAAAACAACGACGTCAGTAGGCCTGACTGACGGTCTTAATCGGATTGGCAAAAACGCACTGGTCTGCCTGCGCGAGCCAAGCCTCGGTCCCTGCTTTGGCATGAAGGGCGGAGCCGCTGGTGGTGGTTATGCTCAAGTCGTTCCAATGGAAGATATCAACCTGCACTTTACTGGTGACTTCCACGCTATCGGTGCCGCACACAATCTCCTGTCGGCCCTGATCGACAACCATATCCACTGGGGCAATAGCCTCGAGCTCGACGCTCGACGCATCGTTTGGAAGCGCGTAGCGGATATGAATGACCGCGCTCTGCGCAGCATCAGCTGTGGTCTCGGCGGACCTGGTAATGGTTTCCCGCGCGAGGATGGGTATGACATCACTGTGGCTTCTGAAGTAATGGCAATCTTCTGTCTGGCTACCGACCTCGAAGACTTGAAAGCGCGGTTAAACAGAATTGTGGTGGGCTATACCCGCGATCACAAACCTGTTCATGCCAGCGAAATACTCGGCACTGGCGCTATGACCGTGCTGCTGAAAGATGCTCTGGCACCTAACCTGGTACAGACTCTGGAAAATAACCCGGCCATTATCCATGGCGGCCCGTTTGCCAATATTGCTCACGGCTGCAATTCGGTTATCGCCACCAAGACCAGTCTTAAACTGGCCGACTATGTGGTTACTGAAGCCGGTTTCGGAGCCGACCTGGGCGCAGAGAAATTCTTCGACATCAAATGTCGTGCCGCAGGCCTTAGCCCCGATGCGGCCGTTATCGTCGCCACCACCCGCGCGCTAAAAATGCACGGCGGTGTCGCCAAAGAAGATCTCAACCAGGAAGATCTCGATGCTCTCCGTGATGGCTGCTGCAATCTGGTCCGCCATATTGAAAACGTCAAGGCCTTCGGTGTGCCTGTGGTCGTGGCAATTAACCGCTTCTCGCTCGATACCGACGCGGAAATCGCACTGATTCAAGAGATTGCTGTGGCCAACGGTGTTAAGGCTGTCGAGTGCACACACTGGTCAGATGGCGGTGCCGGAACCGAGCAACTGGCACATGAGGTGGTTGCACTGGTCGATAGTGGTCACGCCAACTTCGCGCCGTTGTACCCCGACGAGATGCCAATTTGGGACAAGATCAAAACCATTGCCACACGCCTCTATCGCGCCGACGATATTATCGCCGACCAGAAGATCCGCGATCAGATTCGCAATCTTCAGGAAAGCGGTTACGGCCACTTCCCGGTGTGTATTGCGAAAACTCAATACAGCTTCTCGACTGATCCCAATCGCAAAGGTGCGCCATCCAATCATGTGGTTGCGATTCGTGAAGTGCGGCTCTCAGCCGGTGCCGGATTTATTGTGGTGGTCTGTGGTGACATTATGACTATGCCCGGTCTGCCACGTATCCCGGCAGCCAACAGTATCGATATGGATGAAAATGGCGAGGTGGTTGGTCTGTTTTAATCGCGCCACGTCATGCTGTGTGTATCAATTAAAGCGGGCGCTCGCAGGGGCGCCCGTTTTTTTTCGAAGAAACATTTTTCCCTCATTCTCCGCTTGATGGACATGAATAACATTAGCAAGGTCCAAATTGACCCGCTAAACTGATCCGGTATTTTCACAAGGTCATCAATCATTCGATGAGTCAGCCGGACCGCGTCAGATCATCTACGATCACAATTCTGTTGATTATTATTGCCAGCGTCGTCGCATGGGTGTTTCTACCCGTAACGTCGACAAAGCCGGCCGCAATAGCTGACCCACTGACAATCAGTGTGGCGGATAATGACTATCTCGGCAGTGCAAACTGTGCCGGCTGTCACAGCCAGGCCTATCAGGAATGGCAGGGGTCCCATCATGATATGGCGATGCAACATGCCACACCGGCAACTATTAAAGGCAACTTTGATAATGCCGTATTTAGCCTTCCAACGTCCCACACCAGCGCTGAATTTTTTACCCGCCAGGATGGTTTTTATGCGCGCTTAAAAGGCATCGATGGCAAACTTGAAGAATATAAAATTCTCTACACCTTTGGCACCGAGCCGCTGCAGCAGTATCTGGTCGCCTTCCCCGATGGGCGCCTACAACAATTGCCCGTAGCGTGGAATACACGGACTCAACAATGGTTTGATCCTCAGCCAGAACTGAAAGCACAGCCGTCTGAATGGGTGCATTGGACTGAGGGCGGCAAAAACTGGAACAGTATGTGTGCAGATTGTCACAGCACAGCGGTGGAGAAAAACTTTGATTTGACCAACAACAGTTACACCACCAGAGTTGCCGAAATCGATGTCGGCTGTGAGTCCTGTCATGGCCCGGGGAAACACCATGTCGAGACGGTCAGTGCGGCGACTTTTGATCCAAGTGTAGATAATCTGCAGCTGAAAATGTTGGCTGGCGACAATCCTCAATGGGTCGTGGATCAATGTGGCCGCTGTCATGCCCGACGCCAAATGCTCACAGCCAAGTTCGAACATAACAGCAATAATTTGCTCGACCACTACTTGCCGACACTGATTAATCCACCAAATTATCACAGCGACGGACAGATACTCGATGAGGTCTTTGTCTATGGCTCTTTTGTGCAGAGCAAAATGTATCAGGCCGGTGTCAGCTGTTTGGACTGTCATCAGCCCCACAGCGGAAAACTAAAGGCCGAAGGCAATCAGCTCTGTGGCAGCTGCCACCAAAGCGACCAATTTGATACGCCACAACATCATCAACACAGTAAAGATGCGCAGCGCCTGTCCATAGGCGCCGTCTCCGGGACAGGAGCGCAATGCATTGATTGCCATATGCCCGGACGGCTTTACATGGGTAATGATTATCGGCGAGATCACAGTTTCCGAATTCCGCGCCCAGATCTGACCGTCGCCCATAACACGCCTAATGCCTGCAATGACTGTCATAGCGATCAGAGTGCCGAATGGGCGGCGGCTAGTGTCGAGAGCTGGTTTGGCCCCGATCGACCTGCACATTTTTCAGACATCCTCACTCAGGCGCACAGCCAGCCAGATCAGTCTATCCAGCCGCTGGTAACGTTAATAAATGATGTAACACAGCCGACAATTGCTCGCGCAACGGCGGTCTCCTTGCTCGCGCCAACAGTATCACTGCTGGCAGTGGAGTCAGCCATCATAAATGCCAGCAGCGACCCGAATGCATTGCTGCGCACAATTGCAGCTCAGTCGCTTGATGCGAGCACCAACAAACTCGCGCCGCTGTTACTACTGCTGGAGGATCCGGTTCGCGCTGTGCGTATCGCCGCCGCGCAGGCACTCGCCGATGTGCCGGAAGCGCAGATCCCAGCAGCCTTCACTGAGGCTTATAAAAGCGCCAATCAGGAGTATCAAACCTCGCTGATGGTGAATGCAGACTTTCCCTCTGGCCGTCTGCAAATGGCTGTGGACGAGCATCGCCGGAGCAATCTTGATAAAGCCGCTGAACGCTATCGGGAGACATTATCCATTGACGGGCGGTTTAATGCGGCACGTATGAATTTGGCCCAGCTCTATTACAGCCAACAACAGCTGGATAAAGCCGAACAGCTTTACAGAACAGTGATCGATCAGGAACCCCAGGCCAGCGAGGCGCACTATAGCCTCGGTCTGTTAATGGCTGAAAAAGGTGACTATAAAGAGGCTGCCAGCGCGTTAAAACAGGCCGCGATCAACGGCAATAATCCCCGTGCCTGGTACAACTTAGCGATCCTCTATCAACAGTCGGGGCAATCGATGCTCGCGGAACAGGCCTATCTCAAGGCGCTCGAACTGAGACCCAAGGATGCGCAGTTTATCAATGGTTTGGTCAGCCTCTATGGCCAGCAGCAGCGATGGTTTAAAGCCAAAAAACTGATTGACCGGGCACTGACAGATGACCCGGCCAATCGACATTTACTGCAGTTGAAAGGCGCCGTAGAACAGCGCCTCGGCAATTAATTACTTCAGCGCGGCAGCCGCTCGCGCAAGCAGATCGCCGGCATAGTTCATTGCATGAAAAATAATCGTCTGTTCATGTGAGCCAGTGACCAGATGGGCGCCTGGGCCCGTCGCATAAATCGCCACATCCTCCCCGCCATGCGTTTCACCACCCATGGGCACCAGTACTTCCTGATGGAAACCGGGGGCCTCTGTATCCACAGCCGACAAATCTCCTCGCCCGGCTACTGGCTTGGTGTAATAGACTTTATCCGCATTGGTCTCAGCACCCAGATCATGAACCCCGAGGCCATTACTGTAGCTCAACGTCGTGTAGGGCAAGCCATCAGCAGCCAGACTCGGCTTATCAGCACCAGGCGCCACCACCTTGCCCAAAATTGGATTGCCGCGCTTGGGATAGCCTGCCATGGTCATCACATGGCTATGGTCCGCGGTGACTATAATTAACGTCTCATCCGGGTTTGTAGCGTCGACCGCGGCCTGCACCGCACGCGACAATTCGACTGTTGCATTAAGTGCACTGAAGGCATTGTTGGCATGATGGCCGTGATCAATACGCCCCGCCTCGACCATCAGAAAAAATCCCTGCGGGTTATTATCCAGAATCTCGATCGCCTTACGGGTCATATCGGTGAGCGAAGGCTCGCCCGTCTCGCTATTTTGGCGATCTGCTTCGTACCGCATATGTGACATGTTGAACAGACCAAAAAGGTGCTCAGTCGTAGCCAGCTCGACAGCCTCCAAGCCACTGCTATCCGACACATAATCGCCCTCGGGATAGAGTGATGACCACTCCTCAATCAGGTTGCGGCCATCATTGCGCTCGCCGGTCTGACGCGCTATCTCGGCAGATGATGGTTCGTCTGACGAGGATTCTTGACTAACCTCGTTCGGTAAAAACTCACGGCGACCGCCGCCCAACGCCACTTCGATACCATTGATCTCACTGCCGGGATACCGGGCTTTGAGATTGCGCTCGAAATGAATCAGCTGCGAGGCAATATCTTCACAGCCCGCGGCAATCGCCTCAGCAGGCATGTTTGAGGGATTTTCCCAATCGCGACTGGCTGATTTGGCATAGGTAGCAGCGGGTGTGGCATGAGTAATCCGTGCGGTCGAGACAATTCCGGTAGATAACCCGGCTATTTCCGCTAACTCCAAAGCAGTAAACAGTTCGTTGCCCCGGCCTGACTCGCAGTCACCATGATGCACATTTTCATCAATACCAATCACACCGACATCGGTCTTAACGCCACTGATAATGGCTGTCATAGTGCCAGCAGAATCTGGGGTTTGCGCGTCGACATTGTAGGTTTTGGACAGACCAACAAAAGGGAATTTACCAAAGCTAAGACTGTTCTCTTCACCCGAGACACCCTGTTGCTGTCCCTCAAAAATACGCGCAGCGGTGACCGTGGCCACCCCCATGCCGTCACCGACAAAGAGAATAATATTTTTCGCCGACCCGGGTTCAAGCGCCAGACGCTGCGCTTGTCTGTTAGTTTCAGTAATCGCCGCTGCCGAAGCCTGATACCAGCTGTTCTCTGTGCTCTTCAAAAGCGCAGCGCGGGCAGCCGTATCAGCTATCGCGGTTGTCTTGTTCTCAGCTGAACAGGCCGTTAGGAGTATAACGCCAAGGCTGACAGCCACGAGATTACCGGACTTTACAGCCACCGGTCGCGGAATATTTTTCATAGTGTTCCCCAATAAATTATTGTTTTAAATTGCTCAAAATCCCGTATTTCAAGAAGACCCAAGTATGCCACTGCGAGAATAAAACCGGGAGAGCTAAACGAGAAAAAAGCGCAGTGCTGAGGAGCGGATTGTCTAGCACGACTGAATAGAGCGGTTTGAATGGAGTGGCTGTGAATAGAGTGATTTAGATAGAGCCGACCGGCGCGTTATGGCTCAAAGTGCAACAACTCATCGACATCGAGACCATGGGCTTTGGCTATTTTAAACAGCTGCCACAACGATACGATGGCTTGAGGATTTTGTTCCATTCTCTGATATTGACGCAGTGACAGCTCGTAGTCGGCCATATCTTCCTGCACCATATTTTTATTATTTCGCAGCGTGACAATACGCTTTTGCAGTTTTTCTTGTAACTGCAAAAATTCGTCGTAATACGCGGAGTCAGCATTTGGGCGCTGCATATCAGTTTGCTCAGATACCTGTTGACGTGACAAGCCAAGCTTGGCATATTGAAAATCACACCAACACGCCATGCTTGACGTCTTCCTTGACGAAAATTTGAAGTGAATCGCATTGCTAAATCGGTGTGAAAATCGGGCTAGCACATTGCCCGGCTAATGGATGACTCGGCGCTATACACAGCACGAGCAACGTAAAAGGAGTTACAACAAGTGAACCAGAAGCTGTTCTTTAAACCCCTCAAATGCTTTAAACCCTCTGCCAAACCGGCCTTTGCCGCCCTGCTTGCTCTGTTATTCAGTTGTGTGCTGCCTGGCTGCGCCAACTATGCCGAGCAGCCAAACTACGATCTAGATCGACTAACCCTCAACCGCAGCGCGGCGTTCACTCAGCGCGAACTGATTAATCAGGCCCTCAAAGAGCCCAACCACAGCGACGCTGAACGCAAGACAGCGCTTGTAAACAGCTACTGTGACCTGGCCTATCGATCAATAATTTATATTTCCCCAGACAAAACGCCTGACGCCTGCCACAGTCTCGGCAACCGTCAGCGCAGCTGCGCCTATAAAATGCATATCTGCATCAGGAATTGCCCGCTGCGAGCAGGCAACTGTGAACCCTGCATCGACCGCGCCAGAGAATGCCTGACTGAGTAATTCTGGCAGGCACCCGCTTAGTCACTAGTCGGACCGTAGGCATAAAATCCACCTCGCTCAAGCGCAGCACGATACGCTGGACGCTGCTGAACACGCTCGCGGTAGGCAACAATATTTGGCAACTTATTCAGTGAATGCAGCAACGGAGCAATCTCAACCACAAAAGAGACTTGAATATCAGCACCGGAAAAACGGTTGCCTACCAACCAGTCAACACCCTCCAGAGCTTTATCGATATAACCAAGGTGGCGCTGCAACTCGTCGCTGATTCGCGGTTGCAGCGCCGCGCCGGCTTCACCCAGACGTGCCGTATAGAGCTTCAACATCAGCGGCAACATGGCGCTGCCCTCGGCATAATGCAGCCACTGCATATACTGTTCATACTCATGACTGTCCGCCTTAGGCTGCAGACGGCCATTGCCATAGTGACGCAGAATGTAGTCAATAATGGCGCCGGACTCGATGACAGTGGTAGCGTTATCGGTCAGAACCGGTGATTTACCCAGCGGGTGAATCTGCTCGAGTTCAGGTGGTGCCAGATTGGTTTCAGCATCGCGCTGATAGGTTTTAAGCTCATAGTCGAGAGATAACTCCTCGAGCAACCACAAAATACGTTGCGAACGAGAGTTATTAAGATGGTGAACAGTTAGCATAGTGATCTCTTATTAATCTGTTATTAGAGGATAAAAAGATACCGCACTGACAGTGCAATGTCGCATCAGTATAGCGAAAAGCTCTGAGTAAATCGCAGTTATCAGATCTCAACGACACGATTGATTGTTCTCTCCTGTCAGCCATTGTAAGCTAGCGCGCATCACTGATTGCGTCCCGAGATAACTTTGTCGAAAGTCTTTACTTACCCGCCGTTGCGCTCAATGCGCGATCATTTTAAATGCCCAAACTGTGCTCAGCCATTGGAGCGATTGAGCGATCAGCCGCAGACTTTTCGCTGTAGCAATAATCACAGTTTCGACATAGCCCGCGAGGGCTACCTCAACCTGCTGCTGGCACAGCACAAACGCAGCCGCAACCCCGGCGACAGCGATGAAATGATCCGCAGCAGGCAGCGCTTTTTAGAGGCCGGTTACTACCGTCCGCTATCAGAGGCCGTTGTCGCGGCGGTGGCCGACTCGGCCAAGGGCTTTGACCAAACTGTATTGGATCTGGGTTGCGGAGAGGGTCATTATCTGCAGCAGCTACGTGAGGCGTCAGCTGAGCTTGGACTGATCGGTATGGATATTTCCAAGTTTGCTGTGCGCCTGGCGGCGAAGCGCAAACTGAATGCGCGTCTGGCGGTGGATAGCGTGTTCTCTATTCCGCTGTTTGATAACAGCGTCGATACGGCAGTTTCAGTGTTTTCACCCATCAGCGTGGAGGAGACAGCACGGGTTTTAAAGCCCGGTGGTAAACTGATTATGGTAGGTCCCGGCGAAGAACATCTCTCCGGACTCACCGCACTGATCTATGAACACACTGTTCCCCATCGCGGCAATTACGAAGGCCTGGATGCCGCGAATCAATTGAGCTTATTGCAGCAGGTGGAGATCAAGCAGAGCATAACCGTCAGTGGCTGCGATATTCTCGATCTATTAAAAATGACGCCCTATTACTGGCATAGCCGCCCGGAGCAACAGCAGTTGCTGGCTCAGCTTGACAAACTTGAAACGCCAATCCACTTTTACCTCAAACTTTACCAAAATCAGAGCAGCTGATATGACCGAGGCGGAAGAACAGTTTTTACTGCGCAACCAATTGCCTGACAGTTATCTCGACAGTGCAGAAAAATGGTTCAGCCGATTAATCGAAGCATACAAAGCCCCACAACATCCGGCATTGGTTATCGGCATTAATGGCACTCAGGGCTCTGGAAAATCTACCCTTGCCGACTACCTCTGTACGGTCCTCAACGAACGCTATGATCTGCACTGCGTATCGCTGTCGATTGATGATTTCTATCTGACCAAAGATCAGCGTCACCAGCTCGCCACCGAGGTTCATCCATTGCTGGCAACGCGAGGTGTTCCGGGAACCCATGATATCGCCCTGGCGTTGCAGACTCTCGATAGTTTGCTTACCCAAAATGATGCTGGCGAAACGATTGTCCCGCGCTTTGACAAAAGCTGCGATGATCGCCAGCCACTAAGTCAATGGGACAAAGTCAGCGGTGCAGTGGATATTATTGTCTTGGAAGGTTGGTGTATCGGCGCCAAGCCGCAACAGGAAGCTGCTCTGTCTGAAGCGATAAATAAGCTTGAGACCAAACAGGATGCCGAAGGCATCTGGCGACACTATATAAATAAGACATTGGCCAATGACTATCAGGCACTTTTTAAGCGTATAGACCAGTTGGTTATGTTGCGCGCGCCCTCGTTCGAAACCGTTTTCAACTGGCGCCGGGAACAGGAAGAAAAATTGATTGCCCGGCTCGGCGACTCGGCCCAGCACCATAGTGGCATTATGTCAGCGCAACAGGTCGCTGACTTTATAGCCCACTACCAGAGGATCACCGAGCACAGCCTGCGCGAGATGCCCGAGCGCGCCGACCATCTCTTCCAGCTAGACGATCAGCGCCGAATTACAAGTGCCCAATAATCTACTGTAATCAGTCAAATGCGTGACGCAGAACAATGGTCTCGACGCGATCTGGGCCGGTCGAAACGACGTCTACCGGCGCACCGATCAGCTCTTCAATGCGGGTGATATAAGCACGCGCGGCGGCAGGCAAATCATCCAGACTCTGAGCGCCAACGGTCACTTCCGACCAACCAGGCATGCTCTCATATACCGGTGAGATATCTTCAAAATCATCTGCATGGGTCGGAATTCCCGCGTCACTGCCATCCGAATTTTTATAACCAGTGCAAATTTTGACTTCATCTAGACCATCGAGAACATCCAGCTTGGTAAGACAAATGCCAGAGATGCTATTGATCAGGACGGCCTGATGCAGTGCGACTGCGTCAAACCACCCACAGCGCCGCTCACGACCGGTGGTAGTGCCAAACTCATGGCCTTTTTCACCCAGATACTTGCCGATTTCGCAGTGCAGTTCGGTGGGGAAAGGCCCGGACCCAACACGTGTAGTGTAGGCCTTGGTGATACCCAGAATATAATCGATATAGAGTGGTCCAAAACCGGTTCCAGTGGCGGCACCACCGGCAGTGGTATTAGATGATGTCACATAGGGATAGGTGCCATGATCGATATCCAGCAGTGAACCCTGAGCACCCTCAAATAGTATATCTGCACCCGCCGCGCGAGCGTCGTGCAGGATTTTGGTAACATCGCCTTTCATTGGCAACAGTGCTTGAGCCCACTCTTTGGCTTCTGCCAGGGTAGCGTCATAGTCAACCGGCTCGGCTTTGTAATATTCCGTCAGCGCGAAGTTATGATAGTCGACCACTTCTTTCAGTTTGACGGCAAAGCGTTCCATATTGGCGAGGTCACCGAGGCGTAGCGCACGACGGGCAACTTTGTCTTCATAGGCGGGCCCAATACCGCGCCCGGTGGTACCAATTTTGGCATTGCCTCGCGCTGCCTCGCGGGCCTGGTCGAGGGCAATATGGTAGCGCAAGATCAGTGGGCAGGAGCCAGAGACCCGGAGTCGCTCGCGCACTTCAATGCCGCGCTCTTCGAGCATCGCGATCTCTTTTAACAGCGCGTCAGGCGCTACAACCACACCATTACCGATCACACAGGTAACGTGGTCGCGCAAAATACCAGAGGGGATAAGATGCAAGGCAGTTTTCTTACCGTCGATCACCAGTGTGTGACCCGCGTTGTGGCCGCCTTGAAAACGTGCCACAACAGTGGCTTTATCGGTTAACAAATCAACGATCTTACCCTTGCCTTCGTCCCCCCACTGGGAACCAAGAATCACGACATTTTTACCCATAATTATACTTGCTCAAATAGATTGGACTGCCCGGAGTAAACCTCAAGGCAGTTTTTTAATAACAAATTGACCATCTTGCTCAACCAGCAGGCGATCACAATTTACTTCGCTAAAGTCAACATGTTGACCAGCAAAACCCTGCACCACGCGATTGCCCTGACTGCGCAATAGTGCAATCTGCTCAGCCATTTGCGGGTTGCCACTGTACGGCACAAAAATCCCTGCAGCGGCGTTATGAGTATTGATGCTCTGACTGACCAGAGACTTCAGATTAAAGGCAAAACCAGTCGCTGGGCGCGAACGTCCGAAGGCTTCTCCAACATGATCATAACGCCCGCCATTGCCGAGTGCCTTTCCATAGCCCTGGACATAGGCGGAAAATACCACACCGGTGTGATAGTGGTAGCCCGGAAGTTCGCCAAGATCGAGATAGATCGTAACATTGCGATCAGCAATAACAGCGACAATTTCTTCCAGCTGGGCAATTGCCGCCAGCACTGCCGCGGGCGCCCCGGCAAGTTTTTCACTGGCGGCGGCGAGAACCTCAACACTGCCAGTCAGCCCAGGCAGAACATTTAACCAACCGGCCAACTGGGGGTCGCTGATATTGGATTCAATCCACTGACCCAATTCGCGGGTCGCCTTGCGCTGGAGCAGATCAAAAAGCTCTGCTTCACTGTCAGCACTGAGACCCGTATCGGCCAGCAGGCCTCGGAAAATATCCACATGTCCAAGATCGAGATGGACGTTTTTGACGCCAGCTGTAGACAATGTCTTGAGAAACAGTTCGATCACTTCGATATCGGCTGCCAGCGTCGCTTCGCCAAACAGTTCAACACCCAGTGAGATAGGAGTACGTGACTGCAGTGGACCACGCGGTTTGGTGTGCAAAACAGTGCCTGCATAACAGAGTCGGCTAGGGCCTTCGCGACGCAAACTGTGAGCATCCATACGCGCAGTCTGGGGAGTGATATCCGCGCGAATACCCATCATTCGACCACTGAGCTGATCAGTAATGCGGAACGTCATCAAATCGAGGTCAGAGCCAGAGCCACTGAGCAGGGAGTCGGTAAACTCAACCATCGGCGGAATCACCAGATCGTAGCCCCAGGTATTGTACAGGTCGAGAAGCTGACGCCGCAGATACTCGACGACCTGAGCGCGCTCTGGAAGCACCTCATCAACACCGTCTGGCAATAACCAACGATCTACATTTGTCATCTACGTTCCTTCAACCTCTAACTTTCTGATCCTGAATAGTGCGGCCTGTCAGACTGGTGTTTGAGAAATCAGCTCAAACAGCCAGCGCCTAACGCAGAAAAAGCAGCGCTACGGCACCTATGGCCATACTTAGCAAACCAACACGACGCATACTCTTGTCATCAACAGTAGCCATCATCACTACCATTTTGCGCCATCTTGCCGGGGACAAAAATGGCATTATCCCCTCAAGTACCAGCATTAAACAAATTGCCGTTGCAATATCTGTAAGCATAAACGGCCACCCCAAAATCGGCACAAAAAAACCGGGTCGCCCCGGTTTTCGAATTTTAGCAAAGTCACCCTCAATGTGGCAGGAGTTTTTGCATTAATTAAATAGACTCCAACCGGAGGCAATAATCGGACAGTGCCGATTATTTACCTCCCTGCTTTTTCAGGTACTTAAAGAAATCACTCTCGGGAGCAACCAGCATAATATCGCCCTTGTTCGAGAAGCTGTTCTTATAAGCATTAAGGCTGCGCATAAACGAGTAAAACTCAGGATCTTGCTGGTAGGCCTGAGCATAAATGCTCGCGGCCTCAGCATCACCCGTACCACGCAACTGCTCCGAATCTCGATAAGCATTAGCCAGCTCAATGGTTCGTTCGCGGTCTGCCGATGCACGAATGCGCTCGGCACGCTCCTTACCTGTAGAGCGCAGCTCGCGCGCCTCTTTTTCACGCTCAGCGGTCATACGTCTAAAAACCTGACTACTAACCTCTTGAGGCAAATCAATGCGCTTGACGCGCACATCGACCACTTCAATACCCAGACTGCCGAGAACGGATTCGTTCAGGTCAGAGGTGATATCTTCCATCAATAGATCACGCTCACCGGAAACCACCTCATGCAGAGTACGGGTACCAAACTGATTACGCAGTCCATTATTGACTCGGTTGGCGAGACGATTGTGGGCGACGGTTTCAACACCACCTGTGGCTTTGTAGTAGGTTTCGACATTAGCAATTCGCCACTTGGCGTAAGAATCAACAATCAGACGCTTTTTCTCAACCGTGAAGAAGCTGGCAGGTTGCGCATCAACAGTCAGAATGCGTGCATCGAACAGGCGAACATCGTCTGCCAGTGGCAATTTGACGTGCAGGCCTGGCTGAATATCCGCCTCAACCAGACGTCCAAAACGCAGTTTTACACCACGCTCGGTTTCGCTGACCACATACAGAGTGCTGCTGGCGGCAACCGCCAACACAGCCAAGATGATCACAGACTTTAATAAATTGCTCATCGTCTTCTCTCCATTGGTGTCTGCTCAACGTTGCGCTGTAGCTTCTCGATAACCTGATTGGCAATTCGGTCGATCAGCTCACCACTGCCCTCGTTTTCTCTAAGCTTCGATTGGCCCCCTTCCTGGATAAGCTTATCCAATGGCAGGTAGAGCATATTGTTTCCGCTATCCGTATCCACCAGGATTTTGGTGCTGTTCATCATCACCATTTCGACCGCATCGATATAGAGACGCTCTCTAGTCACCTCAGGTGCTTTTTTATACTCGGCCAGCAGATTGGTAAATCGCTGCGCCTCACCATCGGCCTTGGAAACGACCTGTGACTTGTAACCCTCCGCTTCTTCGCGCATCCGCTGAGCAGCACCGCGAGCTTCAGGAATAATGCCATTAGAGTAAGACTGTGCTTCGTTGACCAGGCGCTCGAGATCCTCTCGAGCTTTAATGACGTCATCGTAAGCAGCCTTAACTTCGGTGGGTGGACGCGCTTCCTCGATATTTATCTTCACCACATTAATACCGCTGGCGTAATCGTCGAGCAAACTCTGTAGCCTTTCCGCCGTGGACAGCGCGAGCTGCTCGCGACCCGTTGAAATAACGCCATCGAGACCGGTACTGCCGACCACATGACGCAAAGCACTGTCGGTCGCATGTTTGAGGCTGATCTCAGGATCGCGAATATTAAGCACGAAACCCTTAGCATCGGCGATGTTGTACTGCACCGTCAGCGAAATTTCGACAATATTTTCGTCCTGGGTAAGCATCAGACCACGAGCCGAATACTGTCGCTCTTCGGTCACGCGAACCGTGTAGATAGAATCAATCAGCTTTGGATTCCAGTGCAGTCCAGAACCCACAGTGTCATGGTATTTACCCAGTCGCAAAACGACCGCCTGCTCTTTTTCATCAATCTGATAGAAGCCCATCAAACCCCAGAGAACCACTACAACAGCAAACACTATCGGCAGTAAATTTTTGCCTTCAGGGGTATTTGCTCCGCCACCAAAGCTGCTGATTTTTTTCTTCAGCTGGTTCAGCGCTTCGTCAAGATCCGGCGGACCATCATTGCCGCGCTTGCCACCCCATGGGTCTTTTCCACCACCCGGTTCATTCCAGGCCATAATTATTCTCCAAAATTAGTATTTTTCTCGCCAGAAACTGCAGTATTACAGCACTGGAGTAAGTCTAAAGCCTTTGATCTCCACTGGCTACACTGCCAGTAAATCCTCGGGCTTCAATCCTGAGCCTTTGAGCATACGCAAAAAATCGACCTCAGGGAGTTTTACCTCCAAATGAATAAGACCGTTTTCATCCACCTGTTCATTCAATACGGCTTTATGGCTGTACAAGGATGCCCTCAGCGCACCATGATTTGGCCTCAGACTAAGCGTCTGATGGACAAATTGACCGGGTAGGCGCTCGGCCACAGCTTTTTGCAGCAGGTCGAGGCCTTCATTATTCAAAGCCGACAGCCAGACCGCCACAGGCAAACCCTCTGCATTGCGATCAATTCTGACTGTAGCATCGTCGAGCAGATCGACTTTGTTGTAGACCATCAGTGTTGGAAGCTTGTGTGCATCGATCTCTTTCAGCACCTCTTCGACGCGCTTGATATTGATAGCACGATCTTCCGCTGCGGCATCGACTACGTGCAACAACAGAGTCGCGTTAGCTGCCTCTTCCAGAGTCGCCCGAAACGCGTCCACAAGCCGGTGTGGCAGATGACTGATGAATCCCACCGTGTCGGCAAAAATAACCTCGCCCTGCTCTGGAATATCCAGCTTGCGCATAGTTGGATCAAGTGTCGCGAACAGCTGGTCGGCAACAAACACATCTGACTGTGTGAGCGTGTTAAACAGCGTCGATTTCCCGGCGTTGGTATAACCAACCAGCGACACGGCAGGCACTTCAGCACGCACCCTCGCTCGCCGTCCCTGGGCACGCTGCTTACGCACCTTCAACAGCCGCGCCTGAATAGCTTTAATTCGGTCGCGCACCATTCGGCGATCCGATTCAAGCTGGGTTTCACCCGGCCCGCGCAGACCAATACCGCCCTTCTGTCGTTCAAGGTGTGTCCAACCGCGAATCAACCTAGTGGAGAGATGCTGCAACTGAGCCAATTCGACCTGCAGTTTGCCCTCGTGAGTACGTGCTCGCTGGGCAAAAATATCGAGAATCAGACCGGTCCGATCAAGTACTCGACATTTAAGTTCGGCTTCAATATTTCTCTCTTGGCTAGGTGACAGATTGTGATTAAAGATCACCAGTTCCGCGTTGCTGCTATTCACCGCCGCCGCAATCTCATCGAGTTTGCCGGTTCCGACAAACAGTTTGGCGTGGGGAGCCGTTCTTGATCCAGTGATAAATTCCACTGGATCGCCCCCTGCAGAGAGAACTAATTCTTCAAACTCTCGTGGATCTTCGGGTTCTGATTCACTGTTCAACTTTAAGTGGACAAGGACCGCTCTCTCGCCAAAATCGGGGCGTTCAAAGAATAGTGACACGCTATTTAGTAGTCGTCGTCTGAATAATTTCCGCCATCGTCAAAGCCGCCCTGACCAGCCGAAACTGCTGGATTGGCCAACGGTAACTTAACAGCCCGGGACGGGACAATTGTGGAAATTGCGTGTTTATAAACCATTTGGCTTACCGCATTTTTCAACAGCACCACAAATTGATCGAATGACTCCACTTGTCCCTGGAGCTTGATACCATTGACCAGAAAAATGGAAACCGGAATACGCTCTTTCCTTAAAACATTAAGAAAAGGGTCTTGTAAGTTATGCCCTTTTGACATTTATACTTCTCCTTATAAAAAATACACTGCATATCCCGCAGCAAAAACGCAGGTCAAAACGACCTGCAACTACATTATCAACTGTTCACACTCCCTGAATATATGGGCGCTGAGTGCAGCTTTTTCAAGCTTAGTTGATAAATATTATCGGCTGCCAATAAACCTTCACCATTATCGATCTCTATTTCGGTACTGCCAGGCCAGTTACGCAACCAGGTAATCTGCCTTTTTGCCAGCTGCCGAGTTGCCACAACACCTTTTTCAACGGCTTCCTCAAGACTGTGTTGCCCTTCCAGATACTGCCATAACTGTCTGTAGCCCACCGAGCGGATTGCCGGCAGGTTCTCATTCAGGTCACCGCGCTCATGAAGCGCTCGCACTTCTTGCTCAAAACCCTGGGTCATCATTTCGTCGAACCTCTGCTGTATACGATTATGGATATAACTTCGGTTTCTAGGCAGTAGAGAAATTTGTTTAATTGCGTAGCTGTCACCAATACCACCACGGCTATTTTTCTCGCGTAGTGTCGACATTGGGACACCACTGACTCGATACACTTCAAGCGCACGCTGAATCCTCTGGGAGTGATTAGGATGCAGGGCTGCGGCTGTCTTTGGGTCCACTGCTCGCAGTTGTTCATGCACTGCGGCCCAGCCATCTCGATCGGCCTGGCGCTGGATCTCATCACGAATCTCGGCATTGGCAGCCGGCATCTCGGCCAGCCCCTCAAGTAGCGCCTTGAAATAGAGCATGGTGCCACCGACCAATAGCGGTATCTTGCCCCGACCGCTGATCTCGGCCATCTCTCGAGAAGCGTCAGCAATAAAATCGGCTGCCGAGTAGGCCTCTGCAGGATCGCGAATATCAATCAAGCGATGAGGCGCGGCGGCTAGCGTCGCTTTGTCCGGCTTGGCACTACCAATATCTAGCTGCCGGTAAACCTGCGCAGAATCAACATTGATCAATTCAACCGGAAGCTGCTGCTGCAAGGCGATCGCCAACGCCGTTTTACCACTGGCTGTCGGCCCCATAATAAATATCGCCTCCGGGCGCTCGGCACTGACCACTGTTCGGCGCATTGGATTAACGACCTCGCAAGAACAGCTTGTCGAGTTGATCGAGAGTCAACTGTGACCAGGTGGGCCGTCCGTGGTTGCACTGACCACTGCGCTCAGTGGCTTCCATATCCCGCAGCAAAGCATTCATTTCGGGAATACTGAGCCTGCGGTTGGCGCGCACTGAACCATGACAGGCCATAGTCGAAAGGATTTCATTGATATGCTCGCGAATACGGTCCGAGTTGCCGTGTTCGAGCAGATCCGAGAGCACATCGCGCAGTAAACCCTCTACTTCCGACCCACGTAAAATAGCCGGGATTTCGCGCACAATCACACTCTCTGCGGCGGCGCGCTCGACAACAAACCCGAGTTTGGCAAACACCTGATTGTGTTGTTCAGCAGCATCCGCTTCGCGTTGGCTGACAGCGAGACTTTCGGGAACCAGCAGCGGCTGGGAAATAAGCCCCTGATCATCAAAGGCACTTTTCATGCGTTCGTAGGTGATGCGCTCATGAGCCGCATGCATGTCGACAACAATCAGACCATCACTGTTCTCAGCGAGGATATAGATACCCTTGAGCTGCGCAATCGCATAACCCAGTGGCGGAATATCCTGCTGCTCATCGCCCTTCTCGGGCAGATTGATACCAGCGGTGGAATAAAGGCTCTGAAAATTCTGCATCGAATCGCTGGAGCCTGGCAACAAGTCAGATCCAGCCGAGCCGGTCCCAATGCTGCTCTTTCCGGAGAATTGCATTGCCGGTTGCGAGTGAAGGGCGGGTTGCCAATGAGAATCCGGTTCAGCCACCGAGCCAGAATAATTACCCTGCATGTCGTAACCACTATTCGACTGCAAATGGTTCTGAGGACGATCCTCCGCCAGCGCCTGTTTTAAAGTGTGGGAAATAAAACTGTGTATCGAGCCACTTTCGCGGAAACGCACCTCGTGCTTGGTCGGATGCACATTGACATCGACATCCGCCGGGGTAATTTCCAGAAACAACACAAAGGCAGAATGTCGACCATGATAGAGCACGTCCTGATAGGCCTGGCGAACCGCATGGGATACCACTTTGTCGCGGATGCAACGGCCGTTGACAAAAAAGTACTGCAAATCTGCCTGACTGCGTGAAAAGGTCGGCAGTCCAATCCAGCCCCACAACCGCAAACCCGGACGGGTGTTATCCACATAAAGCGCCTGCTGCATAAAGGTGGTGCCGCAAATGTCGGCAACACGCTTCTCCTGCTCAAGCTGCGTTTTAGCTGGCCGCAGACTGAGCTGGGCACGCTGGTTATGGCGCAGATTAAACGCCACATCGAAACGGCTCAATGCGAGCTTTTTAATGCTGTCATCGATCCGATTGTATTCGGTTTTTTCGGTGCGCAGAAATTTGCGTCGCGCAGGCGTGTTAAAAAACAGATCGCGCACTTCGACGCTGGTTCCCTGAGGATGCGAGGCCGGGGCGACTTCTACCTCCATGTCACGCCCTTCCGAAACCGCTCGCCAGGCATTACCGTTGCCGCTATTGGAGGTTAGACTGAGTCGCGATACCGAGGCTATGCTGGCCAGCGCTTCACCGCGAAACCCCAGTGTGGCGACCGCTTCGAGGTCTTCCAGATCGTCGATCTTGCTGGTGGCATGACGACTCAGCGCCAGAGCCAGATCGTCTTTGCCGATACCGCAACCATCATCTCGAATACGGATTAATTTAACCCCGCCCTGTTCGATATCAATATCGACACTTTGCGCTCCGGCATCGAGACTATTTTCCACTAGCTCTTTTAAAACCGAGGCCGGGCGCTCAACCACTTCACCAGCAGCAATCTGATTCGCTAACTGCGGACTGAGAACCTTAATAATGGGCATAATATAGTGGCCTTTCATCGGCAAAGTAGAGAGTTAAGCAACACCTTCACTGGTGTAATTTTCAGATATTTAGCTCTGGTATCAACCAGAGGGAATCAATATTTTCTGACCCACTTTAATTGTGCTGGAACGCAATTTATTATAGCTCAGAATACGTTTAACTGAAGTGTTATGGCGCTTGGCGATCTCGGACAAGGTGTCACCACGCGCGATAATATAGCTGCGCGGAAGATTATTTTTCTTTGCCGCCATCGATGTTCCTACCGGCGGGTGCGCACGAAAATAGTCTGCCAGGCCAGAGTAAATTGCCTCGGCCATTTTCTGCTGATAGGCAGCACTGCTGAGTCTCTGGGCTTCAGTGGGATTGGAAATAAATCCAGTCTCGATCAACAGCGATGGAATATCCGGCGACTTAAGCACCAAAAATCCGGCCTGCTCAACTTTCTTTTTATGCAGTCGGGCGACACCGCCAATATTTCGCAACACATAGTTACCTGCATCCAGACTGCTGCTTAATGTCGCGGTCATCGAGAGGTCGAGCAAGACCTCTGCCAAGGCGTCGTCTTTATCGTCTAGGCTAAGTGACCCAGCGCCACCGATCAGGTCGGCACGGTTTTCCTTGCGAGCCAGGTAGCGCGCCGCTTCACTGGTAGCCCCTCTGGTCGATAGGGCATAGATCGAGGCACCATTGGCTTTTGGATTAGTAAAGGCGTCAGCATGGATTGAGACAAAAAAATCAGCGCGCTGCTGGTGGGCAATCGCGGTGCGCTTGCGGTGTGCCAGATAATAATCACCGGTGCGAATCAGCTCGCCGGAGAAATCTACATCGTTATCAAACAATTTTTTTAGGCGCTGGGCAATCTGCAATGCCACCACTTTTTCGCGCACTTTTTTCGGCCCCAGAGCACCCGGATCTTCACCGCCATGGCCGGCATCAATGGCGACAACGATCCTGCGATTATCGGCTGGTATCATCTCGCTGATAGATTTCGTCAACGTTGGCTGACTATCAAACATATCGACAACCAATCTGTCGCCGTACTGCTCATAGGCTTTTAAGGTAAAGCTTTTCACGCTGACCGGCGCCTTAAGATCCAACACCATACGCAGGTCGTCACTGCCGCGAAGGCCCGAGCGAATTTCATTGATCGGTGTCGAGGTAATATCCAGGCTATCAAGGTTCGCCTTTAGCTCGGCATCTTGAATATCAATAACAATACGATAGGGATTTTCCAGGGTAAAAAGTTGATGCTCAACCGCTGCACTGAGATCCAAGACTAATCGAGTGCTATCCGGTGCACGCCACAGACGCACGCTTTCAATATCTGCGGCAAGGCTTTGGCCGGCACCCAACAGGGATAAAACAGCGGCCAGCAGGGTAGCCCTGAACGTCGCTGACAACACTGACAATATCCTGCGTCTATTTGCCACCCTAAACCTCATTTTCTGTCCCATCGAGCAGAGCAAGTATTGTTGCCGCCAGTTCCGATTTTCCGCTGAGTATCATCTCGCGCCCCTCTTCGCGCTGCGTTATATCAATCAAAATATCTGTTTCTGGCAAAAAACCTGCACCGCGCTGAGGCCATTCTATCAAGCACAGCTTTGATTCCACCAGATAGTCCTGGAAACCCATATACTCAAGCTCTTCCGAGTCCATCAATCGATAAAAGTCGAAATGACAAACCTGACCCAGAGGCAGCTGGTAGGGTTCAACCAGCGTATAGGTTGGGCTTTTCACCGAGCCAACATGACCAAGTCCATTGAGAATACCTCGGCTGAGAGTGGTTTTGCCCGCACCCAAATCCCCCTGCAGCGCAATCAGCAATGCCTGTTTACCGTCGCCAGCAACCGAGGTGCCCACCAAAGCTGCAGCAATCGATTCGGCCAGCGCATGACCAAATTGCAGCATTGCCGCTTCACTGAGGAGAACCCTCTGAAATTGCCGCTCACCCATAATGACTATTTACTCGATCTCGCTATTTAATAACTTGCGCAGATGGGCCAGCACGTCGGTTGCCGCAAAACCCCGCACACCCTGCTCTTCAACGGCCATGTCCGCAGCAGCAGAATGCAGACAACAGCCAAGCTCTGCTGCCAGCGAGGGCTCAAGGCCCTGAGCCAACAAGCCGCCGATTATGCCACTGAGAATATCACCCATACCGCCAGTGGCCATTCCCGGATTGCCGTAAGGGCATACTTTGATCAGCTCATCATTTGGACAGGCGATCAGTGTGCCTGCACCTTTCAAAAGAACCACTGCATGATATTTTTGCTGCAGTCGCCGCACCGCAGCAAAGCGATCGGCTTGCACTTCATCAACTGTGATACCTAACAGTCGTGCTGCCTCAGCGGGGTGCGGTGTCATCACCCACAAATGACCATTGGGCTCACTCACCACCCGACCCTCGGCAATAATATTCAACGCATCCGCGTCAACCACCATCGGGAGTTCCGCGGCAACCGCTTTCTGCAGCAACTGCTCAGACCAGGGTGAACGACCCAGACCTGGGCCGACAATTAAGACCGAGGGTTTATCCAGCAGCGGCTCGAGCTCCTGACCAGAGACCACCGGGCTGACCATCACCTCCGGCTGGCGAGCCAATGCCGCGGCAACATGGGTTGGGCGCGTGGCCATGCCGACCAAACCAGAGCCCGCACGCAGTGCTGCCTCAGCAGCCATCAATGCTGCACCACCAAAGCCATGGTCACCGCCTATAACCAAACTGTGCCCAAATTGATTTTTGTAGGCATCGGCATCACGAACTGGCAGATGCTCCATAAGATCGTCGAGATTCATTAACTGTGCCGAACCGGGGACCTGCTGAAAAATAGCTTCATCGACATCCAGAGAATGGTAAATAATCTCTCCACACAGTGCTGGACCGCGTCCAGAGAACATACCCTGCTTGGCAGCAATAAAGGTGACACTGATATCTGCCCTGACGGCCACCTCTGCGATTGCACCAGAGTCAGCATAGAGGCCAGACGGCAGATCGATAGCGAGAACCGGGAGTCCCGCCTGATTGATTCTATCGATCGCCGCGACATAGGCCGCACGCATCGGACCTTTTGTTCCGGTACCCAATAGCGCATCGACAATTACCCCTTCAGATAGCTCGATACTGCCATCATCCGATTGCATGGTGACGCCGGCAGACAGAGCATAATCTCTTGCAACCGCAGCATCGGCAGACAGCTTTCCTTCGCTCGCTAGTTCAACAATCCGCACCGGAATACTTTTTTCCGCCGCCAGCGTCGCGACAATATAACCGTCACCGGCATTGTTACCCGAGCCACAGAACACTGTGATAAGAGATGGTTTGCCAAAGGCCTCAATTAGTTCATCAAAGGCGGCACGACCAGCTCGCTTCATTAACATCATGCTTGGACCATTGAGCTGCTCAATAGCCAAGCGCTCGAGCTCACTCACTAATTTCGCTGTATAGAGAGCGTCTTGAATAACAAAGTGCGACATAACCGCCAGTTCCCAGTAAGATTAACGCGATTATATGTCAGATTGGCCCGGAAACCATGACCGAAACCGATAAGCTCAAGGATCTCGCGAAAAATATAAAAACCTGGGGTGAAACACTGGGTTTTCAGCAGGTAGCGATTGTAAAACCAGATCTCGGGTCAGCTTCAAAACGTCTTTTAGACTGGCTGGGAAGTGGCTACCAGGGCTCGATGCAGTGGATGGGCGAGCACGAAGATAAACGTTATATTCCTGAAAAATTAGTTGAAAATACCCTGCGAGTTATCTCGGTGCGCATGGATTATCTTACCGACAGTAATATGATCGCTGTACTCAAGGACAGCAATAAAGCTTATATATCAAGGTATGCGCTAGGGCGTGACTATCACAAATTAATTCGCCGACGATTGGCCAATTTATCCAAACAAATCGAAACTGAAATAGAAAATCTTGGACTCAGCCATCTGCAACTCACCCAACGACCGTTTGTAGATAGTGCTCCGGTAATGGAAAAACCTATTGCCGAACAGGCCGGGCTCGGCTGGATTGGCAAAAACACATTGCTGCTCAATGACAAAGCCGGCTCATGGTTTTTTCTCGGTGAAATTTATATCTCTCTGGAACTACCGGTGGATGATAGTCAACAGACTAACAAGTGTGGCAACTGCCGTGCCTGTTTAAAAGTCTGCCCCACCAATGCTTTTCCCGAACCTTACGTGCTCGACGCACGCAGGTGCATTTCCTATTTGACCATCGAAAGCTACGACCCCATACCAGAGGAGCTGCGTCCGCTGATGGGTAACCGTGTGTTTGGCTGCGACGACTGTCAGATTATCTGCCCCTGGAATCGCTACTCATCAGAAACCCGTGAGGTTGACTTCAGTCCGCGCCACAATCTCGACAACTCAGATCTGCTGACACTGTTTGAGTGGACCGAAGCAGAGTTTAACCGCAACACCGAAGGCTCACCGATTCGCCGTCTCGGCTATCAACGCTGGCTGCGAAATCTGTCGGTGGGGCTGGGCAACGCGCCCACATCAAAGGAGATTATTGCTGCCCTGCAAAAAAGGCTCGAAGACCCCTCTGAACTGGTGCGCGAACATGTGCAGTGGGCATTGGAGCGGCAGACTCAAGGCGCAAATCGCAGATCCGGTAACATTACAGTCGACCTCACAGTCAACCTTACAGCTGAATAAATACGTCGCGGTAATATTCCAGCTCGCGAATTGAATCGTAAATATCATCCAGCGCCAAGTGACTGCCACGCTTTTTAAACCCATTAGCAAGTTCTGGCTTCCAGCGCTGCACCAGCTCTTTAAGGGTGCTGACATCGAGATTGCGGTAATGAAAAAAGGCCTGCAAGTCAGGCATATAGTTGGCCAGAAAGCGTCGATCCTGACAGATAGAATTGCCGCACATAGGTGAAGCACCGGCCGGCACCCAGTGGCGTAAAAATTCAATTGTGGCCGCTTCTGCCTGTGCGTCGCTGACATTACTCTGGCGCACCCGCTCGGTTAGCCCAGAACCACCGTGTTGACGGGTGTTCCATTCATCCATGCCGTCGAGCAGTTGGTCTGACTGGCGCACAGCAATCACTGGCCCCTCGGCAAGAATATTCAGGTCTTTGTCTGTAACCACGGTAGCAATTTCAATAATGCGATCGCGCTCTGGACTCAACCCAGTCATTTCAAGATCAATCCAGACCAGATTGAGTGGATCGGTGCTAGCGGCAGAATGGGAGTCTGGTTCAAAGGTAGTCATCGAAATAGTCCAAGCGGAGTTAGCAAAATGTTCCTTGAGGCGGATATGCTATATCCTTGCAGTCGATAACGCCAGCGAGCAGTGCATTCGCCAACTAGAGACCATTAATGACCAAACGCTATCTCAGTAAACGACAGAAAGAGCGTATCCAGTCGATTCAAGCCCGACGTCGTGAGCGAGCTATTGCGAAAAAGTCAGTTTCCGAAGAAGAGCTCGAAAATCTCACGCAACTGGGGCCGGAAATTCGCGGCACGGTAATCACCAACTTTGGTGCTCAGGTCGATATCGAGGGGCTGGAGGACCAGTACAGCGGACAAATTTATCGCTGCTATCTGCGTACCAATCTTGAGCCACTGGTGACCGGCGATCGAGTCATTTGGCGCTATGCTGAACCAGTGGGTGTAGTGGTTGCACGTGAATCTCGTAACTCGGAGCTGCTGCGCCCCGACCCTTATGGAAAATTGCGTCCGGTGGCAGCCAATGTCGACCGAATTGCGATTGTGTTTGCCGCAAAGCCCACCCCCTACAGCAACCTGATCGATCGCTATCTGATTGCCGCCGAAGCTCAAAATATTCAGCCGCTTCTGGTGATCAATAAGTTTGATATGCTCGATGACCATGACTATCCCGACGTCAAACAGTTACTCAAAGACTATCAGACTGTGGGTTACGAGGTCTTTTGCGTATCCGCCTCCAGTGGCGTCGGCATGAAGCAATTGCAAGATTATCTGGCGCTACACACATCGGTTTTTGTTGGTCAGTCAGGGGTGGGCAAATCGTCGTTAATCAATCGGCTGCAGCCGCAGGCCAATATACTGACCGGCGAGCTATCGGCAAGCACTGATAAAGGGATGCACACCACCACGGCATCGCGATTATTCCATCTCGAAAATGGCGGCGATCTGATCGATTCTCCGGGGATTCGCGAATTTGCCGTGACCAATTTGACTGATGAGCAAATTATCGATGGGTTTGTCGAGTTTCGGCCGTTTCTCGGTCACTGCAAATTCAGAGATTGCAAACACCAAACCGAGCTGAGTTGCGCGCTGATTAAGGCAGTCGATGAAGGCAAAATTCTCCCGGTAAGACTGCAGAATTACCGCAACATTCTTGCCAGTCAAGATGAGCAATAGTGATAAAATTGCTGTCTTCAAAAGTGCTTACAGCCAGGCAATAACTTCAAGACGGTACACTCAAGACAATAGCTGAAAGAGATTTAGATGAGCGTTGATATTCCCCTACTGTTAGAGCCCGAAGCCCTCGAGTCCTTATTGGGCAACGATAATCTAATTGTGGTCGATCTTTGCCATCAGGCGCTCTATCGCCAAAAACATATCCCCGGCGCTGTGCACCTGCAACCCGGTCTACTGATGGCTGGCACAGCGCCGTATCCTGGCAAGCTTCCCTTGATGCAACAGCTGCAAGCAATTATCCATCAACTTGGCATCGGCGACGCCAGCCACGTCGTGATTTACGATGATGAGGGCGGCGGCTGGGCCGGACGCTTTGCCTGGACACTCGACCTGCTCGGATATCCAAACTGGTCTTATTTAAATGGCGGGATTGTCGCCTGGATCAATGAGGGCTTTGCCACGCACGGCGTTGGGAATGACACCTCCCGGTCTGTTTCCCCTCCATTGCCGGCACAGGTGGAAATCGTCAACCCATCCGTGTTAATCAGCGCTGATCAAATTATCAGTCAGTTGGGCAATCCTGCCTTTGCCGTTTGGGATGCACGCAGTCCTGGCGAGTACAGTGGTGATATAGTGCGCTCCACCAAAGGCGGGCATATTCCCGGCGCCATCAATATTGAATGGACTGCACTGATGGACGACCAACGCAACTTGCGTATTCGCGCAGATGCAGAGGACATTCTAAGTACAGCTGGCCTGACCCGAGACAAGCAGATAACGACTCACTGCCAGAGTCACCATCGCTCGGGATTTACCTACATGGTGGCGCGAATACTGGGATATAAACAGATTAGCGCCTATGATGGCTCGTGGGCCGAATGGGGTAACCTTGAACATACGCCAGTTGAGCGCGGCTACGCAAAAAACCAAACCAAATCAAACTAAAAAAGTAAACCCTTATTATGGATCATCAAGCAGAATTGTTTGTCGCTCTACAAAGATTGCTTCCCAAGCACGCCCTGTCACGACTAATCGCCAAGACGGCTGAGTCCAAAACAATCTGGCTCAAAAACCTGCTTATTAAACGGGCCATCGCTGCCTTTGATATTAATATTGATGAGGCTGCCAGTGGTGACCTCAACGATTACGAAAACTTTAACCAGTTTTTTACCCGAGCGCTTAAACCAGGAGCACGCCCTGTCGATCTCGATGCCGACGCTCTGGTCTCCCCTGCAGACGGAGTAGTCAGCCAGGCCGGCGCGATCAATAAACAGCGAATCATTCAAGCCAAAGGCAGTGATTACTCTGCCGGCCGCCTGCTTGGCAATCGCGAGGATGCGCGACTCTATGAAAATGGCACGTTCACAACCATCTATCTGTCGCCGAAAGACTACCATCGTGTACATATGCCACTTGCGGGTAAATTAATCCGCAGCCGCTATATTCCCGGCGATCTGTTTTCGGTTAATGATAAAACTGCTCAGGCACTTCCCGGCCTGTTTGCACGCAACGAACGACTGGTCTGCGAGTTTGAGTCTGAACAGGGACAGTTTGCTTTAGTGTTTGTCGGCGCAATGCTGGTTGCGGGCATTGAAACTGTCTGGAGTGGTTTTGAAACTCCGGGGCCCGGTGTCGTTCGTGACAGTGATTTCTCGCACCAGGATCTGCGCTTTGAAAAAGGCGAAGAGATCGGTCGTTTTCGATTCGGTTCAACGGTTATCTTACTGTTTCAAAAAGAGCAAGTTGACTGGGAAGACTCATTCAAACCACTGAGTGCAGTGCAGATGGGAGAGAAGATCGGGACCTGTCGATAGCCCATCACCAAGTAGACATTCAGCCGAGAATTCGCTGTTTCAGTGAAGATAAAAACCCCTCAGCTCTGGCTTCAGGCTGACTCTTCTTAGTCTGCCGGACTGACGGCGCCATGGCCGAGAACGGCCTGCTGATCAGGCGGTTGAGCATCTCTTCGTCTATGCCGAGACTATCGGGTTCAATATCCTTAACAATCGCCAATTTGGCCACATCATAGGCGCGACGTTTGCCAAATTTTTGTAACTGAAGGCGTGCCCGCTCCTCATTTTTTAAGTCAATAAAAATATAGTTATCGGTATTCGCACCACCCTCTGTCGACTCAAATATAGCTAACCTAGGTGACAATCTCGACTTGGGATTTTGCTCAATCACCATACCGTGATCACCAGTTGTTAATTCAACCACCGTGCCAGCGGGGTAGAGTCCTATAGATCGGATAAATTCAACCACAAGATCTTCCGCAAAGGCATGGCCACGCAACTCATAGAGTCTCCCAGTGGCCTTTGATGGGGAGAGTGCAGCAGATATTTCACGGGGATTACAGAGCCGATCAAACTCGGTGGCAATGGCGACTACGCTCGCTAGGAAAGGGATTCGCTGAGCACTGCAGCCTTTGGGGAAGCCACTGCCATCAAAACGCTCGCAGTGGTATTTGATAATATTCAACACTCGCCTGTTATCAAACCCGGATTGAGTCAATTTCTCCAGACTGGCACTGACAAATCCGCGGTATTCAGCTTCTTCTTCAGCGTTGCGATCGGATTTTCGCAGCAGTGAGCGCTCCATTCCCGCCTTTCCCACATCTTTGAGCAACGCGGCGAGACAGAGATCTTTTATCTGATCAATCTCAAGACCTATATGCCGGGCAAACTGGGTAGCCCAGAGGCCAGAGCGAATGCTGTGGTCATGGGTGTGACGATCTTTGGCACGCAGCTGTAATAACCAGGTAAAGGCATCAGGGCAGCGCACAACACTATCCACCATATCGTCAACCGATTGCTGAAGCTGTTGCGCATTGAACTGGCCGCCTTTGTAAATTTGGCGCGTGGCAACACTGAGGCAACCGACCAGATTGTTCATTACCCGTCTGGCGGAGGCAATTTCCCGGGACAGTTCAACCGTCTTGAAGTAGACATCAGGTTTGATCACAAAGCTGCGCGATGCCGACATTCGACCCTGATCGGTCAAACCACGCACAAAAGAATTGCCGTCCTGAGCTTTGGCTCGCAAGTCATTGTTGAATTCCCGGCTGCCAGCTGCCGAGCTTTTTAGTTCAAGTGGCGAGGCCCCTTTGGCGATATCTATGTAGACATAATCACAGTAGGCTTTGACTCTGGAGGCGTCGGCAACGCTTTTTATCATAAACCCTTGAATAGGAAATGGGGTTTCGGCCCACGGCTTGTCAAGTGCGGAAACATACATCCCCACTTCGAGTTCATGAATAAAGACTTTTAATTGCTTGAGTGACATACCCTAGCCAGATCCCTTTCTCTAAACACTGGATTGTATCCAAGGGGTTGTAATGACTTTGCAGAAATCCTCCTCTGCTATCACCCCACCGACAGAATGTATCGCTTTCACAGAGGTGAAAGCGTGCATCGGTATGTGTTTTAAGAAATATAGACCAATAAGAGGCTGGGCAAATTACTACTTTAGTGAAAAGTTGTGAACGGCATCAACAAACACTTTTACATGATCGGGATCGATATCCGGAGTAATGCCATGGCCAAGATTGAAAATATGGCCGGAACCACTGCCAAATCCTTGCATAATCGCTTCAACCTGACGCTGTATGGTCTTCGCATCAGCACGCAGCACGGCTGGATCCATATTGCCCTGCAATGCAACTCTGTCGCCGACCCTACTTTTCGCCGCGGCGATATCCATACTCCAATCAAGGCCTAGCGCATTGCACCCTGAATCAGCCATGGCCTCAAGCCAGAGACCGCCACCTTTAGTAAACAGTATCACCGGCACATCACGACCATCGTAATGGCGAATTAATCCGGCGACAATTTTTTCCATATAGGCGAGTGAGAATTCCGAATAGGCTGCATGACTCAACGCGCCGCCCCAGGTATCAAATATCTGTACCGCCTGGGCACCAGCTCGAATCTGCGCATTGAGGTAATCAATGACTGACAGCGCCAACTTGTCCAGCAGCTTATGCATCAACTCAGGTTGGGTATAGAGCATGGTTTTTGCACGGGCAAAATCGCGGCTGCTCTGACCTTCGATCATGTAAGTCGCAAGGGTCCAAGGACTGCCAGAAAAGCCAATCAAGGGAACACGGCCATTCAACTCACGGCGAATCATCGTGACTGCGTCAGTGACATAGGCCAAATCACTGGCTGTATTAACAACCTCCAGCGCATCGATATCAGCCTCAGTCCTCACTGGCTTGTGAAATTTGGGGCCCTCACCTGTCTCAAAATAAAGCCCCAAACCCATGGCATCGGGAATGGTCAAAATGTCAGAAAACAGAATAGCCGCATCCATTTCATAGCGCTCTAATGGCTGCAAAGTCACTTCGCAGGCAAGCTCAGTATTTTTACAGAGGCTCATAAAATCACCGGCCTGAGATCGCACTGCGCGGTATTCGGGCAGATAGCGTCCCGCCTGGCGCATCATCCAAACCGGAGTGCGGTCAACAGGTTGACGCATAAGCGCTTTCAGGAAACGGTCATTCTTTAATTCCGACATACACATTCCAGATAGATAAATAGTTAAATAAAGAGAGAATTACAGCATTAACCGGGAAACTTACACGTCCAGATAATCAAGAATACCTTTAGCCGCTTCACGACCTTCCCACACTGCAGTAACAACCAGATCGGAACCGCGCACCATATCGCCACCGGCAAATATCTTCGGATTGGTAGTCTGAAAGGGGAAGTTCTGCTCTTCCGGGGCCAGCACTGCACCCCAGTCAGATGTTTGCACATCAATACATCCCAACCATGCTGGTGGGCTCGGTTTAAAGCCAAAGGCAATCAATACCGCATCAGCGGGTAAAATTTCTTCACTACCGGGGATCACTTCAGGTCGACGACGGCCATTTTCATCTGCTTCACCAAGCTTGGTGGAGACCACTTTAACACCCTCGACCTGCCCCTCTGCATTGCCGACAATTTCTACCGGCTGCATATTGAACTTGAAGACCACACCCTCTTCACGAGCATTTTTCACTTCGCGACGCGAGCCAGGCATATTTTCTTCATCTCGACGGTAGGCGCAGGTGACGCTCGTTGCGCCCTGACGAATCGAGGTACGGTTACAGTCCATCGCTGTATCACCACCACCGAGGACAACAACGCGCTTGCCTTTCACTGGGATAAAGTCATCTGCAGACTTTTCAAATCCGAGGTTACGATTGACGTTAGACACCAGAAATGACAGTGCCTCATGAACACCATCGAGATCTTCGCCGGGGAAATCGCCCTTCATCGTGGTGTAGGTGCCCATTCCCATAAACACAGCATCATATTCATTGAGCAGTTGATCAATCTGAATATCTTTGCCAATTTCAGTGTTCAGTCGAAACTCAACGCCCATACCCTCAAGAATTTCACGGCGAGTGTGGATAACGGATTTTTCGAGTTTAAATTCCGGGATACCAAATGTTAACAAGCCACCTATTTCTGGGTAGCGATCGAAAACCACTGGCTTGACGCCATTGCGCACCAAAATATCGGCACAGCCAATTCCGGCGGGGCCAGCACCAATAACGGCTACCTTTTTATCGGTCCAGACGACATTAGACATATCCGGTCGCCAGCCCATGGCAAAGGCGGTATCGGTAATATACTTTTCCACCGAGCCGATGGTTACTGCGCCAAAACCATCATTCAGGGTACATGCACCCTCACAGAGACGATCCTGCGGGCAGACCCGCCCACAGACTTCCGGCAGCGAGTTGGTTTGGTGGCTGAGTTCTGCTGCTTCAATCAGATTGCCCTCGGCAACCAGCTGCAACCAGTTCGGAATGTAGTTATGTACCGGGCATTTCCATTCACAGTAGGGGTTGCCACAGGACAGGCAGCGGTGCGACTGACTGGCAGCACTGGTCGCCGTGAATGGATCATAAATTTCAACAAATTCCCCCACGCGGCGCTGCATATCACGCTTCGGTGGGTCGATACGCTGGATATCGAGAAACTGAAATTGATTATTTAATCTTTGTGCCATAAGTCTTGTCTCTGTTTTCTGATCAATGATTACTGCGGATTGGCATGAGCCTGGGCCAACAGGCCACTCAGGCTTGCCGCTTTTGGCTTAACCAGCCAAAAACGCGATGCATAATCAGAAAAATTATCTATAAGCTCTTGTCCCCAAACACTACCAGTTTCGCTGACGTGTTCACGAATCAGGTTTTTGAGGAATCCACGATGGGACTCGGTGCTCTCACTGGTGATACGTTGAATATCAACCAGTTCCATATTGTAACGATCAACAAATTCACGACTCATATCGAGAACGTAGGCAAAGCCACCCGTCATACCGGCACCAAAGTTATATCCAGTGGGGCCCAGTACGGTGACAACACCGCCGGTCATATATTCACAGCAGTGGTCGCCGGCACCTTCAACAACCGCCACTGCCCCGGAGTTGCGCACCGCAAAACGTTCACCCACATTGCCCGCAGCGTGAAGTCGACCGCCGGTAGCCCCATACAGACAGGTATTGCCCATAATCGGCGTCTCATTTGAGACAAAGCGGCTGTCGCCAGGTGGACGCAGAATAATTTTTCCGCCGGCCATACCTTTACCGACATAGTCGTTGGCATCGCCCTCGAGATAAATCTCCAGCCCGCCAGCATTCCATACACCCAGAGACTGACCGGCAACACCATTCAGGTTTAAGCGGATCGGCGAGTGAGACATACCGGTATTGCCGTAACGCTTGGCGATTTCGCCGGAGAGACGAGCGCCAATAGAACGATCACAATTGCCGACAGTAAAATCCAGACTTCCGCCACTCTGTGACTCGATCATTGGCATAGCCTGCTCAACCATTTTCTCGGCCAACAACCCTTGATCAAGCGGATTGTTCTTCGCTTCAGTACAGCTCTGCGGCTTACCATCCAGTTCAGGCCGCACTTCTAACAGCGGTGAAAGCTGCAGGTGCTGCTGTTTGCTGGTTTCGCCAGGCAAAATATCAAGCAGATCGACACGGCCAATCAGCTCCTCGAGAGAGTGAATACCCAGGGCTGCTAGCCACTCGCGCGTCTCCATGGCAATAAACTTGAAGAAGTTAGTCGCCATGGCAACGGTTCCACGGTAGTGGTCATTGCGCAGACGCTCATCCTGAGTTGCTACGCCGGTGGCGCAATTGTTCAGATGACAGATACGCAGATATTTACACCCCAGTGCAACCATGGGGCCGGTGCCGAAGCCAAAACTTTCGGCGCCGAGTATCGCTGCCTTGATCACATCTAGGCCCGTCTTCAAGCCACCATCGGTCTGAATGCGAACCTTATTGCGCAGATCATTTGCGCGTAAAGTTTGATGGGTTTCTGTCAGGCCGAGCTCCCACGGGGATCCGGCATAACGAATCGAGCTCACCGGACTAGCCGCAGTGCCACCATCGTAACCAGAGATAGTAATCAAATCAGCATAAGCCTTAGCGACACCAGCGGCAATGGTTCCCACGCCAGGTCGAGATACCAGCTTTACTGAAATCAACGCATCAGGGTTGACCTGCTTAAGATCAAAAATCAATTGCGCCAGATCTTCAATAGAGTAAATATCATGATGAGGTGGCGGTGATATTAATGTTACCCCTGGCACGGAATAACGCAGTCTGGCAATCAACTCATTAACCTTGCCGCCAGGCAGCTGCCCACCTTCACCGGGCTTGGCGCCCTGCGCTACTTTAATTTGCAAGACTTCTGCACTGGTCAGGTAGGCCGGCGTAACACCAAAACGTCCGGAGGCGATCTGCTTTATCTTCGACGATTTAATAGTGCCATAGCGCGCGGGATCTTCCCCGCCCTCACCAGAATTGGAACGTCCACCGAGTTTATTCATTGCCTCAGCCAGAGACTCGTGAGCCTCCGGCGACAGCGCACCCAGAGACATGCCCGCAGAGTCGAAGCGCTTGACGATTTCACTGACTGGCTCGACTTGATTTACGTCGATCGGGTTTGCACTGCATTTTAATGCCAACAGATCCCGGATCGTGGCAACCGGTCGCTTATTGACCAGGTCGGCATACTCACCCCACACTTTAAAATCGCCAGTCTGCACAGCTCGGTGCATGGTTTGAACGACATCGGGGTTATAGGCATGGTATTCCTGACCGTGAACATATTTTAGTAAGCCGCCCGGTTCTATTGGTTTTCGCAGTTTCCAGGCTGCCTTACTCAGTTCAGTCTGATCTGCTTCAATATCACTGAAAGTGGCACCCTCAATACGGCTTACCAATCCCGGGAAGCAGAGGTCGACCACTTCACTGCTGAGACCGATGGCCTCGAACAGCAAAGCGCCTCGGTAGGAGGCAATGGTAGAAATACCCATCTTGGAAAGAATTTTGAGAAGCCCTTTATTGATGCCCTTGCGGTACTGTTTAAAGGCGGTATCCACATCCACCAACAACTCGCCGCTATCAATCAGATCGCAGAGTACATGATAGCTGAGGTAAGGGTAGACCAGCGATGCGCCGCAGCCTATGAGCGCCGCGATTTGATGAGAATCACGCGCGTAGCCAGTGCTGGCTACCAAGTTGGCATCACAACGTATGCCCTGTTCAATCAGATAGTTGTGCACTGCACCCATGGCCAGCAATATATGCACGGGCTGTTTGTCTTGACCGATATCGTGGTCAGAGAGAATACAGATCACCGCCCCGCCGCGAACGGCTTCGGCCACTTCTTCGCAGATGCGCTGAACGGCCTGCTGGAGGTTTTCCTCGGCCACTTTGTAGTTGAGGGCAAATTTAACTACTGGGAACTCATCAAACTCATTGTGCTTGAGCGCATAGTATTTGCGTGGAGACAATACCGGGCCAGACAAACCAATCCGGGTTCCCAGGTAGGGGTTTTCAGCAAATATGCTCTCTTCACGACCCAGCTCTACACCCAATGACATAACAATGGCTTCGCGCAGGGGATCAATTGGCGGGTTGGTTACCTGGGCAAACTGCTGGCGAAAATAATCGAACAAGTTGCGCTGCTTTTTCGATAACACAGCCATGGGAATATCATCGCCCATGGAACCGGTGGCTTCCTGCCCACCCTCGGCCAGCGGCCTCAGCACCTGATCTCGCTCTTCAAAGGAGACCTGAAACATTTTCATGTAACACTTGATCTGCTCGCGGCTGAGAGTCCCTTCAAGTTCGATGCTATCCATATCAAAACTGGATTCAATCGCAAACCGGCCTTCTTTAAGCCACTTCTTGTAAGGATGACGCGAAGCGAGCTGATCTTCAATTTCATCACGGAAGAGAATTTTGCCTTCTTGGGTGTCGATCGACAGAATGTCTCCGGGGCCAAGGCGTCCTTTGGCAACAACATCTTCCGAACGGTAGTCGTAAACCCCTATCTCCGAAGCCACAGTGATTACATCATCATTAGTCATCACCCAGCGTGACGGACGCAGGCCGTTGCGATCAAGTGTACAGACAGCGTAGCGGCCATCAGTAATCACCAGTCCCGCCGGGCCATCCCAGGGTTCCTGGTGCATTGACAGATAATCGTAGAGTGCGCGATGGTCAGGATTGCGATCCTCAACGTTCTGCCAAGCGGGTGGCACCAGTGTGCGCACAGCAAGGTGAAGATCCATCCCTCCAGTAACCAGCATTTCGAGCATATTATCCAGGCTCGACGAATCAGACCCAGTTCGGTTTACCAACGGTGCAGCTTCGGTAAGATCAGGTAATAAATCAGAGCGATATTTCGGCGTACGCGCAACCGACCAGTTACGGTTACCCACAATGGTATTGATTTCGCCGTTATGCGCCAACATTCTGAATGGCTGTGCCAGTGGCCACTGCGGCAAGGTATTGGTCGAAAAGCGCTGGTGAAAAACACAGATGGCTGTCTCCAGCCGCGGATCAGCAAGATCCAGATAGAACCCCGGTAAATCCACCGGCATCATCAGACCTTTGTAGCTGAGGATGTTGGTGCCCAGACTGGCAATATGGAAGCGATTATCGTCAACCAACTGCTTCTCTGCCTTGCGACGCCCCATATAAAGTCGCGCACCAAAGTGCTTTTCATCACTGATATCGCCAGGAGCGATAAAAACCTGCTCAAAAGCTGGCAGTGACTCGATAGCAATGGGACCAAGGCAACTATTATCAGTGGGGACTTCACGCCAGCCGAGAACATGCAAACCCTGGGCAGACAACTCCTGCTCGAGAATGCTTTTGGCTTCGCCACGCTTGTGGTCGTCAGTATTGAGCATCACAGCGCCAACTGCATAGAGCTCAGGAAGCTCTATTTGTAAGCTTTCCTTGACGACACTGCGGAGAAAACTGTCCGGCTTTTGCATAAGCAAACCACAGCCATCACCGGTCTTGCCATCAGCGGCAACACCACCACGGTGAGTCATACAGGTGAGTGCCTGAATCGCATTTAACAATAATTTGTGGCTGGTTTTGCCCTTGATATGGGCGATTAAGCCAAATCCACAATTGTCTTTAAAATCGTCAAGCCGACATAAGCTCTGAGCCATAAATAAACTCTATAAAGGTTCCAGGTTAAACTCTTAGTGACGCGCATCTTCAGCCAGGCGTCTCTCGCAATACAGAACGTGCAGCACCGCATGAACTACTAGGGTATGCTTTTCAAACTGCATGTGTGACAGAGTAAAGTGGTGTTAGCCTCGGAGTCCTTCCAGGCTATTAGACAAAAGCGACCGGCATTCTACACTTTGCGGCCATCTTCGACAATTGTTCTATACGCAACAAACGGGGCATAGAGGCTCGATTCAGTCAAAAAAATCTAACCCAGTAAGCATGTGGTGGTTAGCCAGAGTGGCAGCTGCGGATTAACAACTGCTTTAAATGGTCAACTGAAAATTGATCGCTAACCTGAGCGCGCCCGATCTCCTGCATCAATACCAGACGCAGCCGACCATCCAGCACCTTCTTGTCGCGAACCATCAACTTCATAAAGTCCTCGGATGCCATATCCTGAGGTGGCGCCACTGGCAGCGAACAAGCCTGCAGCAGTGTTTCAATTCTCGACACGTCAGCCTGCGATAACTGTCCAGCTATCTGAGAAAGCTTCGCCGCCATAACCATTCCCGCAGCAACGGCTTCGCCGTGTAGCCACTGTCGATAGTTCTGGAAGGTCTCGATTGCGTGCCCGAAGGTATGGCCTAAATTCAAAATCGCTCTGATACCCTGTTCTGTCTCATCTTCGGCAACGATTCGCGCCTTACTTTTGCAGGATACTTCGATAGCATAAGCAAGTGCCTGCTGATCGCGCTGCAGGAGAGCAGTGATATTATTTTCGAGCCAAAGAAAAAACTCGGCATCGATAATCAATCCGTACTTAATCACCTCAGCAAGACCGGCAGCAAACTCACGATCAGGCAATGTTGACAAGGTATCGGTATCAATAATCACCGCCTGAGGCTGATAAAAAGCGCCAATCATATTCTTCCCCATGGCGTGATTGACCGCAGTTTTGCCGCCAACAGACGAATCAACCTGGGCCAGTAATGTGGTGGGGACCTGAATAAACGCTACACCACGCTGGTAACAGGCGGCGGCAAAGCCAGTCATATCACCGATCACTCCACCACCCAGTGCAATCAGCGTAGTTTTTCTGTCGTGATGCTTGCTAATCAGCTGATCAAAGATGCGGTTGAGCGTATCCAGATTTTTGTGTTGCTCGCCATCGGCGAGAATCACCGAGTCAATATGGCGGTCAGACAGCTGCTGCTCGAGCCGCTCGAGATAGAGTGGAGCAACCGTCTCGTTGGTCACAATAAGAACTTTCTGACCAACGATGTGCGCATTCAGATCGGCGCTCTGTAGCTCGCCAGAACCAATATAGATTGGATAGGAGCGATCGCCCAATAAAACCTGAACCTGCGTCGATGTTGCGCTCATGTGTCACTCTGAATACGGGTGGTGATTTTCCCCCTGCTGCTGTTGCCAAACTGGCCATCACTCTCAGGCTTTATCAGGGAATTTAGACTGCGGAGCTTAACATTTAACCCAGAGTTGAAACAGCTTCTGCTAATTTTTTTGCCAGCCGCAGGGGTTGTGTAGAGCCTGAGGGGAAGACCAGATCTGCCACCTGACTGTAGAGAGGACCGCGCTCTTCAACCAGTTTCCTGATGACCGCCTCGCGATCATCAACCTGCAATAATGGCCTGGTTTTATCGCGTCTGGTGCGTTCAATTAACTGCTCAGCCGTAGCAGATAAATAAATCACCAAACCACTGCACTGAAGCACTGCACGATTATCGGCATTAAGAATGATACCGCCGCCAGTCGCAATCACCCGCGGCGGTGTTCCTGAGACCAGATCGTTGAGCACCTTGGTCTCACGATCGCGAAAACCCTGCTCGCCTTCCATATCGAATATCCACTGAATATCAGCCCCGGCACGAGACTCGATTTCGGCATCAACATCAATAAACGAAAGGCCCAGCAAATCTGCCAAGTGCCGACCAATAGTAGTTTTACCGGCTCCCATTGGGCCGATCAGAAAAATATGTTGTGGTGTCATCTATCCAGTAAATTATCGTTAATTATTTTTGGCGTTATAAAGATGAGTATTTCACGTTTTTCGAGATTTCGCAGTTCATTTCGAAACAGTCTACCTAAAAAGGGGATATCTCCAAGCAATGGCACCTTGTCTGTGCCATTAACTTCCTCGGTCTGGAATATGCCCCCCAAGACCAATGTCTGACCATTACCCACCAAGGCCTGCGTCTCAATTTGAGTAATATCAATCGAGGGCTCCCCAGTCGGCGTGAAGTCACCCACAGAATCTTGCGAAACCTTCAAATCCATAATAATTCTGTTATCCGGCGTAATCTGTGGGGTCACCTCCAACTGCAGAACTGCCTCTTTAAATTCTATGCTAGTTGCACCACTCGAAGTCGCTTTTTGGTAGGCAATTTCAGTACCGGACTTGATCACAGCCTGCTGTTTATCTCCGGTAAGTACTTTCGGCTGAGAGACAATTTCACCAAATCCATCCGATTCCAATGCGCTGAGTTCAAGGTCAATCAAAAAATTATCAGTCAGGTAACCGAGACTAAAAGAACCGGTTGGATTGCTGACACCGAGATCAACCGCCAAACTGTCCCCTAATCCAAAATCGAAATTTCTGGTATAGGTGGTGATATCATCAGCAGTTCCCGCTATGCCATCATTGCCATCATCGGTTTCAATTTCATCTGCGGAATAAGTAAAACTCTCTGCGACCCCCGCGCCCGGATTCAAACCCGAGCGGCGGCCGGAAAAACCGAGTGTTTTATCACCAAATGCGCTGCTGGTAGTATTTCCGGCAATCTTGTCAATTCCAGCCAGACCCCAGGTAACGCCAAGCTCTTTTTTAAAGTCGGTACTGGCAATAACAATTCGCGCCTCGATCAATACCTGTTTAATGGGCACATCAATCTCACTAATCAAGCGCTTGAAGGCATTAATTTTTTCTTCAGTGTCGGTGAGAATAATCGTATTGGTGCGATCATCGACGATCGCACTGCCACGCTCCGAAAGGATAGTGGTCGTTGCATTGCCCTCTTGCCCACTGCTATTTGACTGCCCCTCTTCCGTGCGGCGAGCGGTAAACAGCTCAAAAATTTCCCTAGCGTCAGCGTATTTAATCCTCACAAATGCCGTCTCCAGAGGAGCCAACTCCTGCAGCTGTTTATTGGCCTCAACTTGCAATCGCTCCTGCTCGGCAATTTCATCGGCAGGCGCAACCATCAGCACATTGCCCTCTTGCCGCTTGTCCAGCCCCTTGGCTTTAAGAATAATTTCCAGTGCCTGATCCCAGGGCACATTATCTAGGCGAAGAGTAATACTGCCGGTTACCGTGTCACTGGCTACAAGATTGAGGGATGTAAACTCTGCAATAATCTGCAAGACAGAGCGCACTTTAATATCCTGAAAATCGAGATTTAAGCGTTCGCCACTAAAGGCAAATTTTTTGGTCTGCTCTTCAACCTCAACATCACTGAGCGGTTTGATATTAACCACATACTGACCATCGGCCTGATAGGCCAAATAATCATACTGACCGGAAGCTTCGACTGTAATCACTGTGGCATTACCCTCCTGACGACTATCGATCGCCTGTACAGGCGTGGCAAAGTCGATAACATCCAGTCGTCTATCGAGGCTTTCAGGCAGCTCAGTCTGGTAAAAAGAGAGATCGATTTTGTTGCCTACTCGATCAATATCGACATTGACCGAGGGCTGACTGAGGTCGATGACAATGGTACCTGAGCCATCGCCACCTCGGCGGAAGTCAATATCGGTAATCGCCAGAGCACCTTGCACGGAGGATCCGCTTGCACTGGATGCATGGGTCTCAGATTCGGAGACTGGTGCTTTTGCCTGCGACCGAGCGGACTGGTTGGCGGCCTTGCCAGCTCGAATTCGCACTTTGTTACTCTCAGTGTCAACCTGAAAAGGGATCGACTCAGTCAAATTGACAATCAATCGTGTTTGGCGGCCGTCCGAAACAATCACAGCTTGACTGGCACTGGTGAAGCCCAAGGCATATTTCTTCTCTGGCAAGCTGCTGTCGACACCAGGGAAATCGACAATCAACCTTGGCGGCGTGCCGATTTCATAGGCACTCGCCTCTGGCGGAGGTTCCGAGAACTGCAAGCTGATCTCAAACTGCTCGCCCTGAAGCGACGCAAATTTAATATCAGTTATCTGATTGGCTGCAGAAGTCACCCCCGTCAGCATTCCCAATGCGGGTGTTAGCAGCAATAAAACGTAAATGTTGCGCTTGATTTGACTGATCATTTTTAGTTTCCCTAACAGGTTGCTCACTGTTCCATAGCCATTGTGCGTGGTCGGTTAATCCATCCACCTTTGCCATCCGGGACGGTTTCCATAATCTCAATTTGTTCACCTGTCACGCTGGTTATAAGGCCGTAATTTCTACCCAAATAATTACCCGGCGCAACCCGCCGGATGCGCCCATTACCATCATCGACCAGAGCCCATATCCTGTTCTTTCTCGATAGTGTTCCAACCATCGATAATGCGGCATAGCTGACCAGCTCAAGAGGTTCTTTGACTCTGCTCTGGTTCGGCGCCGGCACTGAGGTTCCGGATATTTTGTCGTCGCCACTGACAATCACCGGCGGTTCAAATGGGCTGCGCAACGCTAGCGCTGCATAGTGAAACTGTTCCGCGGGCGGATAGGTAGGCAGAGGCTCAACCACACCTTGGGGTTTATTGCGCGCGTCACTCAGTTTCTTATCGAGGTCACTGTATTCAGAGCCACCAGAGCAGCCCACTAGAACAATAAGACAGCCTAAAATCGCTATCTCCGACGGCAAAAGACTCTTGATCACTGTTCCGTCTCCCCTTTGTATCTATAGGTTTTTGCATATATCTGCATGGTGAGTTGGGAACCTTCAGATTGACCAATCACGTAATCGTGCAAGGTGACGATTCGTGACAGCGATGCAACCCCACTGACAAACGAACCAAAATCATGATAGTCGCCGGTGACATCGATCTTGATCGGTAGCTCGACATAAAACTCTGAGATCTTTTCCGGCTGAAGTGAGATTGATTTCATCACCAACCCGCTGCCATAGGCAACTTCGGTGATATCCTCCAGCAGTCCAGGTACTTCAGTATCTTTGGGCAGCTGTTTAAGCAGCGCACCAAACGTTTTATCCAACTCAATCATCTGTTGCCGATAGGCATCCAGGTTTGCCGCCAAAAAAGCCTTGTCACGATACTGTTGCAACAGCTCACCCTCTTTCACAACGGCGTGCTGGGTTAACACCCTGATCTCTCGGACCTTTAGAAAATAGCCCAAAGTGACAATAATGAGCGGAATAAGGAGGATCAAAATAGCTTTTAAGGCAACAGGCCAGACGCCGATCTGCTGAATATCCAGATCGGCGAAATCAATATCTTTAAGCTCGGTCAAGCTCTGTTTTAATGTCATAACATCCCTGCCAACACATTTTTCATTTGCCAAAAATCAGCAGCCCCTCTCAGGGTTGACTGCTTTCACTGTTCTCTGCGACGCTGGTCTCTACCTCCACCTGCAAATCAAACACACTACCCTGCTCTCCAAGCCTATCGTCTTGCTGCACCTTGGTTAGGTTTGAATTGGCATATTTGGGTGAGTTGTCCAAATTTCTCATAAACATGGAAATACGATTGTTTGACTCGGAAAAACCAGACATTGTGATTTTGCCCTGCTTGCCTGTCAGAGACTCCAGATAAGTACCATCGGGAACTGCCCGCACTAGCTCATCAAACATTTTCACGATTTCAGAGCGATTACCCTGAAGATCTTGAATCACTTTCATCCTCGAGAGCATCTCTGCTTTTTTTCGCTTAAGCTGACTGATTTCGGCGACTTTTTTATCCATTTCGGCAATATTTGATTGCAGGTAACTATTGCGCATGTGCTGATGCTCAAGTTGATTGTCAGCCAACAGGATCCACAGGAACATCAACAGAGCACCCACTACAGCAGAAGCTAACAGCCTGGCGATAAAGGCTTTTCGTTCAAGCTCACGCGCCTCTTCACGCCATGGAAGTAAATTAATATGGGTCATTTATTCGAAACTCCTCATCGCCAGCCCAACAGCGAGCAGCATTGCCGGGGCATCGTTAGCCAATGCCGTAGCATTGACCGACTTACCCAACTGCATGTGGGCAAAGGGATTGGCGACTGCTGTGGGTATTCCGATAATCTGCTCCACCTCATCCACCAGCCCTTCAAGCGCTGAAACACCCCCAGCCAAAAACAACTGGTCAACGTAGTTAAACTGGCTGGAACTGTAAAAGAACTGCAGAGAGCGGGTGATGTGCTGGATAAGAGATTCTTTGAAGGGAGCGAGAACTTCTGAGGCATAGTCCTCTGGCAACCCGCCCTTTCGCTTTGCCTCACCAGCTTCTTCCCACGACAATCCATAGCGACGCTGAATCTCTTCAGTCAGCTGTTTGCCGCCAAACAACTGCTCCCGATCATAGATAATTTTACCATCGACAAGCACGGTAAAACTGAACGCGGTCGCGCCGACATCGGCTATGGCAACAACCTGATCGCCGACCTGATCCAATTGATCCTCAATAAGCTTAAAAGCACGCTCAACAGCAAAACCTTCAACATCAATTACTCTGGGATTCAATCCGGCCATTTCCAGTGCCTGACGCCGATGCTCGACATTTTCCTGCCTGCAAGCTGCCAGTAACACTTTGACTAAATCAGGATTTTTATCCACTACACCAAGCACATCAAAATCAAAAGCCACCTCCTCCATGGGATAGGGAATATATTGATCCGCCTCTAATTCGATCTGGGCTTCCATCTGCAGCTCAGTCAAACCCGCAGGCAGTTCAATTTCTTTGGTGATCACTGCTGAGGAGGATACGGCAGCGACTGTATCTTTAAGCTTGCTGCCCGACAGCTTAACCACCGAGGCGATAACCTCTGACAGTGAATCGAGGTCGGCAATATTCTTGTCAACCATGGTATTGGAGGGCAGTGGCAGAACCCGGTAGGCTTCTACTTTATAGCCCTCCGCGTTGCGACTCAGTTCGATTAACTTGACGGCCGAAGCGGAGATATCCAAACCGAGCATCGGCTTGGACGGGTTGGCGAAAAAATCAAAAAATTCCATTTTCTTGGTTAGGTCCTTTAGTCCGGGGCTGCTGACTACGCTCGACAGCGGCTCTGTATATCTCTCCCTTGATACTGGGCTCATAGGGGCTATTACTAGCGATCAATAGTAGCCCTGCAAATGATGCACTTCGGGTTCCCTACACCCTATAATAGACGCTGCGGTTTTCAGGTGCCTGAAATTGGTGTCTATTTGCTTCGCGATCTGTAACAAGATCTTTGGCGGTACGCGATCTACTCAAGTGATGGTTATAAAACTATGATGCGGAAACTTATAAAGCCCTTGGCTCTGCTCACCCTGTTTGGTGCAGGCGGTTTCCTCGTTGTCGCATCCTGCCTCTATCTGTACCTTAACCCAAAGTTACCATCAGTCGAGGAACTAAAGGAGATCGAGTTACAAATTCCACTGCGAATCTATTCACAAGATTTGAAAGTTATCGCAGAATTCGGGGAGAAGAAGCGCTCCCCTGTATCATTCGACGAAATACCCCAATCGATGATCGATGCCTTTCTTGCCGCTGAGGACGACAGTTTTTTTGAGCATGGCGGAATTGTTGTTACGGGTTTGCTGCGGGCGGCGCTGCAGCTGGTTACGACCGGTCAGATACAGAGTGGTGGCAGCACCATCACAATGCAGGTTGCGCGCAATTTCTTTCTTAACAACCGTCAGGAATTTACCCGTAAATTTAACGAGATACTGCTCGCTTTCAGAATTGAGGATGGACTCACCAAAGAAGAAATCCTCTCCCTCTACACCAACAAAATTTATATGGGCAATCGCGCCTATGGTGTAGGGGCCGCCGCGCATGTCTACTATGGCAAAGACCTAAAAGATTTGACTCTGGCTGAGACTGCCATGATTGCCGGCCTGCCAAAGGCGCCATCTATTTACAATCCAATAGCCAACCCGCAGCGAGCTCTGCAGCGCCGCAACTGGATACTTGGGCGCATGTTGCTACTAAAAAACATCACCACTGAGGAGTATCAGGCCGCACTGGGAGAGGAGGACAAAGCCTCTTACCACGGTTCTATTTCCGAGCTGGATGCAGCTTATATCGCTGAAATGGTACGCCAGGAAGTAATCGAAAAGTTTGGCCTGAAGGCTTACACCGAGGGCTATTCAGCAATCACCACAATCGACTCAAAACTGCAAAAAAAGGGCGTTGATGCGCTACAGGCGGGCATCCTCGCCTATGACCAGCGCCACGGTTATCGCGGCCCCGAACAAACCGCACTGCCTGAAGAGGAGTGGGACGAAGCCCTCAGTCAGGCGTCGAGCTACGGAAAATTAGAGCCGGCAGTGATCAGCGAAGTTGCTGCAGACCATCTTGTCCTGCTCAACCGCAATGGCGAGCTTGAAGACCTTAACTGGGCTGATGGACTCAAGGGCTTGCGTCTCTATCGCACAGTCAATGCTCGAGGTGCACCCATCACCGATGCCTCCGAGGTCTTCAACCGGGGCGATATGGTTCGCATTTTACGGCGGCAAAACAACTCCATTGCTCTCTCACAGTTGCCAGAGGTCCAGGCAGCACTGGTTGCACTAAATCCAGAAGACGGCGCGATCCGTTCTCTGGTTGGCGGATTTGACTTCCGTCAGAGTCGCTTTAACCGGGTTACCCAGGCCTTGCGTCAGCCCGGCTCCAACTTCAAACCGTTTATCTATGCCACCGCACTCAATAGCGGCTTCACCCCTGCGTCCATTATCAATGATGCACCGGTGGTGTTTAACGACAAAAATCTCGAAGATCTGTGGCGCCCAGAGAATGATGGCGGAAAATTTTATGGCCCCACACGCCTCCGAGAAGCACTTTATCGGTCACGTAACATGGTCTCGATCAGACTATTGAGGCGCATGGGTATCGACCGCACTCTCGAGGGTCTTCAAGCATTTGGATTTGAAACCGGTGATATGCCCCTCGACCTGTCGCTGGCATTGGGTAGTCACGCCATGACACCAATGAAAATTGCCAGCGCTTACAATATTCTCGCTAATGGCGGCTACAAAGTGTCGCCCTACCTGCTTGCCACGGTAATCGACCGCGATGGCAATATCGTTTATCAAGCTAATCCCGATACCGTCTGTAAGCTATGTGAAAGTGCTGAGCGCATGACGGATACAACAGGGGAAAATCGTCCCAATGCCGTGACAGAAGTCGACCTGCAACTCGAAGAACTACTCAATAGTCTGGCCAGCGAGTCCATTGTTGAAGAAGAGCGCCAGAGCCTAGAAATAATCAAGCGCGCCATTCAGCAGCAACAAAATGAGTCCAAACCAAACGCCAAGCGCGTCCTCAATGAACAAACGGCCTTCCTCATCGACTCAATGTTAAAAGATGTCATTTTGCGCGGTACCGGCGTCAAGGCCAAGGTACTGAAACGCACTGACCTGGCGGGCAAGACCGGCACGACAAATGGCCCCAGAGATGCCTGGTTCTCCGGTTATTCGCCACAACTTACAGTCACTACATGGGTCGGGTTCGACAATAATGCCCTGATCGGCCGCAATGAATACGGTGGTTCGGCCGCACTGCCGATCTGGATCGACTTTGTACGCGAAGCGCTTAGAGGTAAAGAAAATATCGAACGAACACAGCCAGATGGCATCGTTATGGTCAAAATAGACAGTAAAACCGGCAAGCGTGTCGGCCCTAATCAGGAAGGTATTTTTGAGTTCTTCCGCAGCGAAAATGTTCCTGAACCAGTCATTGACGAATCACTGCCCGGCGGCTCTGAAAATACCTTGCCCGATGATATATTCTGATATGAACAGTGCAGGCAAAGAGAGCAACATTAACCTGAATTGGCAAGATATCGACACTGTACTGTTAGATATGGACGGCACCTTGCTCGACCTACACTTTGATAATTTTTTCTGGCTGCAGCACCTGCCTAAGCGCTATGCGGAACACCATAACCTCTCCCTGAACCAAGTCTCAAAAACACTGCTACAGCAGATGCAAGACTGCCAGGGAACCCTGAATTGGTATTGCACTGATTTTTGGTCACAGGAATGCAACCTGGATATCGTTGCACTGAAACGGGAAATAAACCATCTAATTGGCGAACGTCCCCATGCTCTTGCGTTTCTCGAGTCACTTGGTGTTAACGGTAAACAACGGGTATTGGTAACCAACGCCCACCGCGACAGCGTCGACCTGAAATTTGCCGTCACGGGCATTGAGGCCCACCTTGATGCCATTGTCTCATCACACGATTATGGCCAACCAAAAGAAGAGCAAACGTTCTGGCAGCAACTGCACAAAAATATCAATTTCGATCCCACGCGCACGCTGTTTATCGACGACTCTGAATCGATTCTGCACGCTGCCCAACAATTTGGCATCGCTCATCTGCTCTGCATTGAACAGCCCGACAGTCAACGCGAACCGCGCCATACAACAACCTTCTCAATGATCAGGTGCTTTAGTGATCTTCTGATCGATGGAAAAAGATCCGGGCTACTCATTTAAGGCTACAGAAATGCAACCTATGGAAAAAGTTCGTATCGACAAGTGGCTTTGGGCCGCGCGCTTTTTCAAAACGCGCTCGCTAGCCAAGGCGGCAATCGAGGGTGGCAAAGTGCATATCGACGGTCATAAATCAAAGGCAAGCAGACAGCTCGAGCTGGGTACTGTTCTGACCATTCGTCAGGGGTTTGACACCAAGACCGTCGAGGTCATTGCGCTATCGGAGCAGCGACGCGGCGCCCCGGAGGCACTATTGCTCTACACCGAGACCGCGGAGAGCATCGCCAAACGGGAAACACAGGCCGCTCAACGCAAGGCACTTAACCAGTCCCAGGTGAGCGATGGCAAACCCAATAAAAAGCAGCGCCGTCAAATTCACCGTTTTTTAACCAATTAAGATAGGCGCGTGGCGAAATATCAGTACAATACGCGCCCTATGAACGATAACAATAATACTCAAGATATTCTCCAACGCTTCATCTTTGACGGCACTGATATCCGCGGTGAAATTGTCACGCTGTCATCAAGCTATCAGGCGCTATTGGCCCTGCAAGACTATCCTCCGCAGGTAGCACGTCTGTTTGGTGAGTTCCTGGTGGCAGCCAGTCTGCTTGGCAGCTCACTGAAACACCGTGGAATGATCACCGTTCAGGCACGCGGCAATGGCCCCCTATCTATGATCATGACCGAATGTACTCAGGGTAAGAATGTACGCGGCATTGTGCGCGGCGATTTCGACAACCTAGATGGGCTCAGCTCACTGCATGATCTGCTGGGCAGTGCCACGCTGGCAATTACCCTTGAGCCCGAAGGTAAAGAACGCTACCAAGGTGTGGTGCCACTGGATGAAGACAATCTCAGCAAATGTCTCGAGTTTTACTTTTATCAGTCCGAGCAGTTGCCGACCAGAATACAGCTGGCAGCCGATGCAACCAGCGCTAGCGGAATGCTGATTCAACAATTGCCTTCGTCGGGTGATAAAGAAAAGAGCGAGGAAGATTGGCAACTGGTTTCCAGCCTGTTTGAAACCCTGTCGAGCGATGAGCAGCTACAACTGTCTCATAATGATCAGTTATATCGATTATTCCACGAGCAGGAACTGCGCCTTTTTGAAGCTGAACCCATGCTCTTCTCCTGCAGCTGTTCTCGTCAACGAACCGAGAATGCATTGATCTCTCTTGGCCGTGAAGAAGTTGTCAATATCGCTGAAGAACAGGGCCTGGTGATGATTACCTGTCAATTCTGTGCCCAGGAATATCGCTTTACCAAGCGCAATATCGATCAACTATTTGACCCTCCCGCGCCACTGCTACACTAAATCATCACCCTTTGGAATCGTCAATTTCGACTTAGATTAAAGCTGAATTTCTGGCATACTTGCCGGCCTTAAGTCAAAAGCACCACCTTTTGTAAATCGTTCGCCCTTTGGAAGAGAGGAAGAGAATGACCGACGCTGCTGTATATAGAGATCCCGGCTCAACCGAGCTTATTGAAATGGCCATTAAACGCGGGGAAGGGCATCTCTCCGATACAGGCGCATTCGTCGCCACGACAGGTCACCGTAGCGGGCGCTCTCCCGCAGATAGATTTATCGTCGACGAGCCCAGCTCATCGGAAGCCATAGATTGGGGGTCGGTTAATCGGCCTTTTGATCCGGCGGCATTTGACGCACTCTGGGAGCGCGTTTCAGAGTATATCGCTGAGCAAGAGCGCTTTGTCTCACATCTGCATGTAGGTCAGGACTCAGAACACTATATTCCAGTCAAGGTGACCACTGAAACTGCATGGCACTGCCTGTTTGCACACAATATGTTTATCCGCAGTGAAAAATATAATCCCGCAAATAAAGAGCAGTGGAAGATCCTCCATGCCGCCAATTTTGTCTGTGATCCAGAGCGAGATGGCACCAACAGCGACGGTGTAGTGCTTATCAATTTTGCCCAGCGCAAAGTATTACTCGCCGGCATGCGCTATGCAGGAGAAATGAAAAAGGCCATGTTCTCTGTACAGAACTTCCTGCTTCCTGAAAAAGATGTGATGCCGATGCACTGCGCCGCCAATGTCGGCGAAGATGGCGACACGGCACTATTTTTTGGTCTCTCCGGAACCGGTAAAACCACTCTCTCGGCGGATCCTGATCGCTATTTGATCGGTGACGATGAACACGGCTGGGGTAAGGGCACAGTGTTTAATCTTGAAGGTGGCTGCTATGCCAAGACCATCGATCTGAGCCAGAAGAATGAGCCGGTTATCTGGGACGCCATTCGGTTTGGCTCGATTGTTGAGAATGTTGTTATTTCCGAGCATCAGCGAACAGCCGATTATTCGGATACCTCCCTGAGTGAAAATGGCCGCTGCAGCTATCCTTTGGAACATGTCGAAAAGCGCTGCATAGAAAATCAGTCCGGTGAACCAAAGAATATTATCTTCCTCACCTGTGATGTCACTGGCGTACTGCCCCCTGTTTCCATTCTCAGTAAAGAGGCCGCGGCCTACCACTTCTTGAGTGGCTACACTGCGCGGGTCGGTTCCACAGAGCTGGGAGCGGAAGCCGGTATAAATCCAACCTTCTCAACCTGTTTCGGCGCGCCGTTCATGCCCCGTTCGGCCAGCGTCTACGCCGAACTATTAATGAAAAGAATCGATGATTTCGGCTCCAGAGTCTATTTGGTCAACACCGGCTGGACCGGTGGCTCAGGTGGCGCTAGCGGCAAAGGCAGCCGTTTCCCGATCCCGGTTACCCGAGCAATCGTCACAGCCATTACCAAGGGAGCCCTTGCCAGCTGTGAGACTCAGCATCTGGATATGCTCAATCTGGACATTCCCCTGGGGGTTGAAGGCGTGGACAGCAAATACCTCAACCCGCGCGATGCATGGGAAGACCAGGCCGCCTACGACAAACAGGCGACAACTCTGGTAAAACTGTTTATTGACAATATTGTCAGCTTTGCGCCCTCTAAAGATATTCTTGATGCAGGACCAAAACTGTAAAGAAACACCCGCTGTCATCCATACAGTTGAGCAACAGCTATAAAAAAACCCGCGAAAGCGGGTTTTTTTATAGCTTCACTATTCATTTACTTGATTCATTTACTTGATTCATTTACTTGCTGTTATCAAGAATATGATCCACGGCTGCTTTGACTTCTTCATCACTGCAGTCCATGCAGGTCCCGCGCATAGGCATACCGCGAATACCATTGATGGCATTGGTGTAGACCGTCTCCAAACCCTGCTCAAGGCGAGCTGACCAGGCGGCAACATCGCCGAACACAGGGGCACCGGCAACGCCAGAGCTGTGGCAAGCGATACAATTAGTCGCATAGATATCGCTGCCAGCACGAGCTGATGCAGCACCAGATGCAGCCGACGAAACCTGTCCAGCCATGGATACATGGCCAGCCGGAGCGATGCGCTCGGCGACTTGCTGCTCCTGCGCTGCAGTCAGATTGACAGTTTTTTCACCTGATCCACAACCCCACAGCGCAACGCTGGCAATAGTGATCAGGACCAGGTTTTTCAGACGGCGGCTGATAAAATTATTCATCGAGGAGTTCTCCAGTTGGACCATTTAATTAAAATGTAAAATATGAGACGGTTTAAATGTGTTAGAAATTGGCCGGCATTATAGCGCGCAATTATTAAATTCTCATTAGCAATACGCCGTATTTCCCTATTCGTATTATCCTGCCGCCATCTGGCTTGTCTATCCCTTAAACTACAGTGCTAGCAGAGCGGACGGATACCCACTGCATTCCGCAGTTTGGCAATCATCTTCCGGCTCTCGGCACGTGCCTTTTCCGCGCCTTGCTGCAACACCGCTTCCACAGCAGCAGGATTTTGCATCAGCTCATTGTAACGCTCCCGAGCATCCACAAGTTGATGATTGACCAACTCAAACAACTGCTTTTTCGCCTCGCCCCAGGCGATACCACCAGCAAATGCCTGACGCATCTCAGTGGTTTGCTGAGGCGTCGCAAAGGCCTGCCAAATTTGGAACACTGCGGAGCTATCCGGATCTTTCGGCTCACCCGGCTCCAGCAGATTGGTCTTAATCTTGTTGATATGCTTTTTCAGCTGCTTTTCGCTCAAAAACAACGGAATAGTATTGCCGTAACTCTTGCTCATCTTGCGACCATCGAGACCCTGAAGTACCGCAACATTGTCATCGACCACAGCGGCGGGCAGGACAAAGTGTTCTCCGTAGTGGTGATTAAAGCGCTGGGCCACATCCCGGGCCATCTCGACATGCTGAATCTGATCGCGACCAACCGGAATCTGGTGGGCATTAAACATTAGAATATCCGCGGCCATCAGGATCGGGTAGCTAAACAGCCCCATAGTGATGCCATGATCGGCATCCTCGCCCAGCTCTTCATTGGCCTGCACTGCACCTTTGTACGCATGAGCCCGATTCATCAGTCCTTTTGCCGTCATACAGGTCAGGAACCAGGTCAATTCGGGAATTTCGGGAATATCAGACTGGCGATAGAACGTGACTGTATCAGGATCCAGACCCAGCGCCAGCCAGGTCGCAGCAATCTCCATAGTCGAACGCTGAACCATCTCGGGATCCTGCGATTTAATCAGTGAATGGTAATCCGCCAGAAAGAAAAATGACTCACAGTCGCCACGGCGACTGGCTTCAATGGCCGGGCGAATAGCACCCACATAATTCCCCAAATGTGGCGTTCCGGATGTGGTTATGCCAGTTAAAACACGTTGTTTGGTCATAGGGGTTACTCCACTCCAGCAGTGCTATCGCTGTCTTCGGCAAGAGCGACAACCAACCGCCCGGGGCGATTAAAAAACTGTCTCAACACTTTGCTCATACGCTGAGGATCCAGAGCACCAGTGAGCTCACGGCAAGAGTGCATCGCCAACTGAGGAATACCTACATCCAAGGTTGGAATACCCAGTTTCGCCGCTGTAACCGGGCCAATGGTACTGCCACAACCGAGATCGGTACGGGTCACAAAAGACTGTACCGGCACAGTCACCTCACCACACAGCTGACGAAACAGACTGGCGGTAATGCTATTGGTTGCATAGCGCTGGCTGGAGTTGACCTTGATCACTGGACCACCGTTTAACACTGGGCTGTGACCCTTATCATGTTTGCTGACAAAATTGGGATGCAGCGCATGCGCATTATCGCAGGAGATCAACAGTGAACTATCGAGAATTCGGGTCTGACTGACGCGATCGTCAGTGGCACAGAGCCGCTCAACCACCGACTCCAGAAATGGGCCATCAGCACCAACGGCCGAAACACTGCCCACTTCTTCGTGATCGTTGCACACTAATACTGACGTACAGCGAGTGTCGGCGGCGATAATCGCTTGGGTAGCGACAAAACAGCTGAGCAAGTTATCGAGACGTGCTGAAGCAAAGAATTCTTTTTCCAAACCGACGCTGGCTGCTCGCTGAACATCATAAAAACAAAGCTCATAGTCCATCACCTGCTCGCCCTCAGCTAAAAACCGATCGGCTAACAACTCTCGAAAATCGGCTTGACCTTCAGTCTGCATCAGGATGGGAGGAATATCAGTCTGGGCATTTATTGACCGATCCTTGTTCGCTTCGCGATCAAGATGAATAGCCAGGCTAGGAATAACAGCGATCGCCTCAGCAAAATTTACCAGCTTCTGTTTTAGCTGACCACTGACATCAGTAAACACCAAGCGTCCTGCCAGAGACAGATCACGATCAAACCAAGGGTTGAGAAGCGCACCACCATAGACTTCCACACCGAGCTGGAAATAACCACTATTGAGCATCTCCGGCTGTGGTTTAACCATCAGGCAAGGGCTGTCCGTGTGAGCTCCTGCCAAGCGCATACCGGTCTTGGATAGATCATCACTGCCAACAATAAAGGCAATAATCGATGAGCCATTGCGGGTGACAAAATATTTCCCTCCGCGCTCCAACGTCCACTCATGCGCCTCATTGAGTGCACAGAAACCAGCCTCTCGCAACTGGCTGGCAATATTGGCCACCGCATGAAATGGCGTTGGTGATGCATCAATAAACTCGCCAAGCTCGCGATTAAACGACTCTGCACTCAACAATTCGGCCTGCTTATCAGCCCTATTCATTCGTTATATCCCTTATTCACTTTTTAAATACTATTGTGTAATTTTATTCGTTACCGCGCTCGAGTCTGGCCAACAGACTGGACGTATCCCAGCGATTGCCGCCCATTTCCTGCACCTGCTGGTAAAAACTGTCGACCAACTCAGTTACCGGCAATTCACTGCCGTTGGCCTTGCCCTCTTGTAGGGCAAAAGCCAGATCCTTACGCATCCACTGGACGGCAAATCCATGGTCGTACTCATTCGCCAACATCGTCTTGTAGCGGTTTTCCATCTGCCAGGACTGCGCCGCACCTTTTGAGATAACCTCGATCACTTGATGCGCATCGAGACCCGCACGTTTGGCAAAGTTCAGCCCTTCCGCGAGACCCTGAACAACACCCGCAATACAAATCTGGTTAACCATTTTACACAGTTGACCACTGCCCACATCTCCCATCAGCTGGATCGACTTTGCATAGCTCTCAACTGCCTCTACAACCGTGTCGAAGTGCACCTGTAATCCCCCACACATCACCGTTAACTGCCCATTCTCTGCGCCCTGCTGACCTCCAGAGACAGGCGCATCGACAAAGCCACAACCTACCGCATCGGCTTGCACAGCCAACTCCTGGGCCAACAGCGCCGAGGTGGTCGTGTGATCAACCAGGATCGCACCCGGCTTCATGGCCGACAGCACGCCGCCGGCTTCAGCCACCACAGCTCGAACATCGTCATCATTGCCAAGGCAAGTAAAGACAATATCGGCATCGGCCACCGCTTGCGCCACTGTCACTGCGGATTTTCCGCGATACTCAGTCAACCAGCGCCGGCTTACCTCAGTGCTGCGATTAAAGACAACCACTGAGTAATCTCTCTGGCTCAACCATCCCGCCATGGGATAACCCATAACACCAAGACCTAAAAACGCCACGTTCTTTTTCAACCGATCTTCCTCCTAGATACTCACTTGCTCACCAGCTAGATCGCCTGATTCCAAATCAATGCAATCAAAACTGCGCCCAGCAATAATCTGTAGATCACAAACGGCATCATGCCTATACGCTGAATGACGTTCAAAAACAGCTTGATGCAAAGATATGCAGTAACGGCTGAGAGCAGGGTACCAACCACAATAAGAGTCCAGTCGACTGACTCCGCACCCATTAACTCGACACCCTTATAACCGCCACTTAACACAATAATCGGAATTGCCATCAAAAACGAAAATCGCGCCGCGGTCTCACGATCAAACCCAAGTGCAAGAGCTGCGGTAATAGTGATCCCGGAACGGGAAGTGCCGGGAACGAGTGCCAGCGCCTGTGCAATACCGACCCAAAGTGCCGAACGCCAGTTCATCTCCTTCAAATCGAGACTGCCTGTACCGCGATAATCGGCCCAAGCCAGCAACAAGCCGAAAAAAATTGTGGTAAAGGCGATCACTTCCATCGAACGCAGATGTGTTTCAATCAGATCACCCAAAAACAGACCGGCAAATCCGGCGGGCAATGTGGCCAAAATAAGGTACCACGCGAGATGACTCTCGGGGCTGTGACGACGGACAAAGACACTGTCCAGCCAGGCTTGGCTAAGGTTGACGACATCGCGACGAAAATAAGCTACCACCGCCACTAATGAACCGACATGCACGGCTACATCGAAGGCCAGCCCCTGATCCGGCCAACCCAGCACTTCAGAGGGCAGAATAAGATGCGCTGAGCTAGAGATCGGTAAAAACTCCGACAGTCCCTGAATAATGGCCAACCAGACGGCTTGCATCAATTCCATAGTTTACGCTGTCCTTAACTTGGTATGTTTCTTCCACGCCTCAGTGCCACGCAGGTAGACCAGATCGAGGGAAGCAATAGGTACCGCGCAACCGCGACTGTGTTTTACCAGCGCAATCTCTAGTACATCGCGCGCATCTGGGTACAGCGGTTGGCAGTTATGCTGGGCATTAGCGACATTGACAAAAAGCGCCCTTGTGTCGCCAACAACTACGCATGGATCGATAGTCTCAACCAGTTCTAATGCTGCCTTGTGACCCAACAATTGATCCTTGATCAGCGGCACAAACTGCGCTTGATCATCGAGCAGATAAGCGCCGCAATTAAACTCCCCCATACGGGCATCGAGGACAGACAGTACTTTTCCGGACTGCAGATCAGAAGGATCGTATTTGCGACGATAAGTTTGCGCCATCACTTCTAATGTCGACACGGGTACTACCGACAGCCCGGCACCAAATGCCAATCCCTGAACCGTCGAAAAACCAATACGCAACCCGGTGAATGAACCCGGACCGACTGTGACGGCCAGAGAATCCAGCGCACCGACTTTAAGATCGGCCTCGGCCAAAACCTCATCGATCATGCTCATAATCAATCTGGTATGTGAGCGAGGCTCCTCTGAATAGCGAGTATATCTGGCATCACCCATACTCAGCGCCACCGAACACGCCGCTGTAGAGGTCTCAACTGCCAAAATGGATGTCATAGCAAAGCCGCAATACGTAGAAAATCGAAAAAGGTCTGTGGATGGGGCCCAGAAACAAAAATCCCCCACCAGCTGGTGAGGGATTTTACAGGTCTCAAGGCAATTAAACTATTATCATTTTGCCCAGCTTGGAACCCGGAGCGACGCACCAAAAATGGCGCTACTTAGCATTCGCCTTTGCCTTGGCGACTGACTTTTTCTTGACCGCTGCCTTTTTGACTGCGGCCTTCTTAACTATCGCTTTTTTAGGTACTGGCTTCTTCTTGGACTGAGCTTTTGTGACTGCCGCCTTTTTAGTGGCTGTTTTCTTAGCGGCCGCTTTTTTCTTAGCAGGTACTTTTTTGACTGCGGTCTTCTTGGCGGCGGCTTTCTTAGCTACCGCTTTTTTCTTAGCGGGCGCTTTTTTGGCTGCAGCCTTCTTGGCGACGGCTTTCTTAGCGACGGCTTTTTTCTTAGCAGGCGCTTTTTTGGCTGCGGTCTTCTTGGCCACGGCTTTCTTAGCTACTGCTTTTTTGGCTACTGCTTTTTTGACTACTGCTTTTTTGACTACTGCTTTTTTGACTACTGCTTTTTTGACTACTGCTTTTTTG
>JAHEHL010000009.1:147511-542892 GCA_024644595.1 Porticoccaceae bacterium
CTACTGCTTTTTTGACTACTGCTTTTTTGACTACTGCTTTTTTGACTACTGCTTTTTTGACTACTGCTTTTTTGGCTACTGCTTTTTTCTTGACCGATGCCTTTTTGGCAGCTGCTTTCTTCACTGCGGGCTTTTTCTCAACAACTTTCTTTGCGGCCTTTTTAGCTGTCGCCTTAGGAGCTGATTTTTTTGCCTCGGCTTTTAGCTTAGCTACAATTGCTTTCTCGGCAGCTTTCACTTTAAGCGCAGCACGCTTTTCGGCCAGTTTCATTTTCTTGGATGTAGCTTTGGCACGCGCTTTTAACCAACGCTTTTCAAAGCGTTTTACAGCAGCTGCAAGATCGGCATCCTGAGCAGCTTGCAGTCTCGCCTCGGCTTTTAATACTGCAGCTTTAGCAGCGGCTTCTGCGGCGAGCAGTTTTTGTTTTATCTGAGCATTTTTCAGCTCAACTTTTGCAGAGCGCAAACCATCACGCAAGGCTGAAGCTTGCTTGCGACTCTCTGATGCCTGCTTTCGCGCAGCAACCAAGCCATTTTTTGCGGCAGCAGTCGGTTTAACCGCGACTCGCGCCTTGGCTTTTTCAACTCGAGAAACAATAGTTGCGTAATTTTTTTTCTGAGTAGCGATTTGCTTTTTAATTGACTCGACAGCTTTGACCGCAGTCTGAAGCGGGGAAACCTGTGTTTTCGCTTTTGCTTTTGAGACTTTTTTCTTTGCTGGGCGTTTCATCTATGCATTCCTCACGTAAATAAAGACAAGTTTTAATATCGTCATTAAAAAACAATATAGACTGTGCGTGTCGCGAAGTTTAAGCAGTTGTGATTTGTTTTTCCAATTAAAATGCCATTTTTAAACAAAAACAGCACTATAAATCAGAAATAGGCCTACATTTAAGGAGAGTTTTTTAAAAGCAGTGTTTTTATATTTTTTTAAAAACACTGCTTTTATTAAAGAAATTTAAGACAGTGCTGAGACCAATCTGGCCTGCACATCACTAAGACTACCAACACCATCGATTTTCGAAAAAACGGGCGCGCTGGGATCTTTTTCAGCAAGACTCTTATAAAAGTCAACCAGTGGCTTAGTTTGGGTGTGATAAATGTCAAGACGATTACGAATCGTCTCTTCTTTATCATCAGGACGCTGAATTAATGGTTCCTGAGTCTCGTCATCAAAACCTGGATTTTTTGGCGGATTATGCTCGATATGATAGACCCGACCCGAGTCTTCATGGACACGACGACCACTGAGACGCGAAACAATTTGCTCATCATCCACAGCGATTTCAATAACGTGCTCAATGATCACGCCCGCATCAACTAACGCTTGCGCTTGGGGAATAGTTCTCGGAAAACCATCAAAAAGAAAACCGCCGGCACAGTCAGACTGCTGAATACGCTCCTTGACTAGGGCAATAATAATTTCATCAGAAACCAACCCACCAGAGGCCATAATGTCTTTGACCTTGAGGCCGAGATCAGAGCCCGCTTTCACAGCACTTCTCAGCATATCTCCAGTGGAAATTTGCGGAATACTGTATTGCTCAGTAATAAACTGTGCTTGCGTACCTTTACCTGCGCCTGGGGGCCCTAACAAAATAACTCTCATTTACACGATTCCTTGAAATTATTACTGATTACGGGGACTGGACGAAGAGGAGGGATTACCAAACAATCTTATGGAACACCTGCAGCCCCGAAAAGGTCGCTCACAATACACGGATTGAATTGGTCAGACAAGCACAGTTCCAGAGCGAATTTTAGACCTCGGGACTTTTACAGCTTACTCATTGCTCTTTACTTTCATCCATAGGGCTTCCATTTCACCACTGCTCAACCGAGACATACTACTGCCCTCAGCCGCCGCTAACTGCTCCATGCTTTCAAAACGCCGCTGAAACTTGCGATTCGCTCTGCGCAATGCCTGTTCGGGATCAACTGCAAGATGGCGAGCCAAATTGACGCAGCTAAACAGTAAATCACCCAGTTCATCCTCGATGGCATCGCGGTTATCGTTATCGATTTCTACCTCTAATTCTTCAAGCTCACCACGGACTACAGCGAGAACCTGGGCGCTGTTCTGCCAATCAAAGCCAGTGAGTGCCGCGCGCTTTTGCAGCTTTTGAGCGCGGCTTAGGGCCGGCAGCGCTAGCGGAATATCATCCAACGTGTTGCACTCACCTTTCTCCGCACGTTCTTCCGCTTTAATCTGCTCCCAAACTCTTTTTATGCGCGCCTCTGCCTCTAAATCATCTCCTCCGGCGACAGTGTCGCGAACACTTTCCAGAGTGCCGTCGGGAAATACATGAGGATGACGGCGAACCAGTTTTGCTACCAGCCCACTGACAACCGAATCAAAATCAAAAATATTGCGCTCAGCACCAAGCTGAGTGTAAAAAATAATCTGGAATAACAGGTCACCTAACTCTTCACCGAGGTGATTCAGGTCATCGCGTTCAATGGCATCGATCACTTCATAGACTTCTTCAAGACTGTGCTTGGCGATACTGTCAAAAGACTGCTTAAGGTCCCATGGACAACCACTTTGTGGGTCTCGCAGGCGTCTCATTAAATAGCGCAGATCGTCGACGCTGTACTGTCTTACCATGGAATAGTCCTTTTAAATAACCATTGTCACCAGTCTAATCGGTGACGCGGCGCGCGGCTATGACATTGGGAAGTTGATTCAACTGCGACAAGACTGCACTCAATTGATCGAGACCCGGAACGTCCAGCGTCAGAAAAATATGCGAGCCATTCATTGTTTTGTTGCGCGGGGTGCTTTCATCGGTCTGTATTGAGGCAATGTGCAGTCCGAGACGATCGACCGTTTTAGTGATATCGAGCAACAGGCCACTTCGATCATAGGTATCCAGGGCGATTTTTACGCGATAGTTTTTCTCTGGCTGACCACCCCACTCCACTTTGATAATACGCTGGCTCTCAGTACTCTGTAGACGGAGAAAATTACCGCAGTCTTCACGGTGGATAGAAATCCCCCGGCCCTGGGTAATATAGCCACCGATATTATCACCGGGCAGAGGACGGCAACATCTGGCTATTTGGGTCAGCAGGTTGCCAACACCATGAATATAGACATCTGAGGATTCAAAACGCTGCGCCGTCTTCGGCTCCTCACTGACCATCGTCTCTATGACGCTGACTTTTCCTTTAATTCGGGCCTGTACCGAATTGATAACCTGCTCAACACCCACATCACCAGCGCCAATTGCACTGTAGAGTCCTGCTGCGCCCTGTTTATTGAAGCGCCTTGCAGCTTTTTCCAGATCGATGTGGGCAATATTCAGCTGAGCCAGCTCGCGATCGAGAAGTTTTTTCCCCTCGACCTGATTATGTTGCTGATTTTGTTTGCGAAACCAGTACTGCACCTTGCTCCTTGCGCGACTGGTCTTGAGGTAACCCATAGAGGCAGACAACCAATCCCGCGAAGGCTCACCCTGACGGGCGGTAATAATGTTGACCTGGTCACCGGTTTGCAGTGCACTGCTCAGCGGAACAATGCGCCCATTGACCTTGGCTCCGCGACAGCGATGGCCCAGATCGGTGTGAACATAATAGGCAAAGTCCAGCGGAGTCGCTCCTTTCGGAAGGTCAACCACATGACCTTCGGGAGTAAAAACATAGACTCGGTTATCGCTAATCGTCGGCTGAGACTGGGTGCTGGAGTCAGCATTTTCAATCTCTTTTGACCACTCCAAGACGTGACGAAGCCATTCGATTTTTTCTTCATAGCTTTTGTCTGTACGCTTTGAGTCACTGCCTTTATATCGCCAGTGCGCACAGACACCAAGCTCCGCGGCATTGTGCATATCGAAGGTGCGAATCTGTATTTCCAGAGTCTTTCCCTGCGGCCCAATTACCGCGGTGTGAAGAGACTGGTACCCGTTTTCCTTTGGTGCCGCAATATAGTCATCATACTCACCGGGAATATTCTCCCAGCGGCTATGCAACCAGCCGAGAATGGCATAGCAATCAGAGATGCTCGGAACCAGCACGCGCAGCGCTCGAATATCATAGACTTCAGAGAAACTGAGGTTTTTGCGCTGCATTTTTGACCAGATGGAATAGATATGTTTTGGTCGACCACTGACTTCTCCTGCAATATTGAGTGACACCAATTGCTCTTCAACAAGATGGATGGTATCGGTGATAAAAGCCTGACGGTCGCGACGTTTTTCAGCTAACAGAGCGGCCACAGCAGCATAGTCGTTGGGTTGTAGATAGCGAAAAGCCAGATCTTCCAGCTCCCACTTTAAATTACCCAAACCAAGCCGATGAGCCAGTGGCGCATAGACATCCACCACTTCTCGGGCGACCCGAATCTGTTTTTCACGGCCAACATTTTTGACCGCACGAATTGCGCAGGTGCGCTCGGCAATTTTGATCAGAGGCACACGGATATCGTCGATAACCGACACCAGCATCTCTCGGGTTTTGCTCGCCTGTTGGCCGGCCACATGACCAAACACGGCTGTACCCTGTGCATTGCGCAATGTGCTGATTACCGCCATACGCAATACTTTATCGATTAACCCGGCTACTTCGGCGCCAAACTCGCGACGTACTTTGTCCAGAGAAACACGACCTTCACGAACAACACGATAGAGAATCGCCGCCCGCAAGGCGACGGTGTCAAGACTCAATTCAGCGAGAATTTCGGCCATTTCAAGGCCCGTTTGAAGGCTCCCGGTGTCGGAACCCCAGAGTCTTTCAGGATCAAAATCTTCAGTTAGGGCTTGGCGGGCAAAAGTACAGGCATTGATAAGGCTTTGGGTGTCACTTTCAGTAGCCGCATGGCACTGCACAAGGTCCGCAACCCAGGTACCAATATCGACCTGATCGTCGGTCTCCTGAGGATGATGTTGACGAACTTTGACCATTGCTCCGAACTCGAGTTAACACGCTTTACAGGTTTAACAAATCATTCCGCATAGATTCCGGAAGAGAGGTATCGATCACCCCTGTCGCAGATAATAGCTACGATAACGGCGTTTTCCACCTGCTGGTTTATCTGCAAGGCGGCGAATATCGAGCCTCCGGACGAAACACCACTGAATATGCCCTCTTCTCGTGCCAGCCTGCGCATGGTTTCCTCAGCCTGACCCTGCGAGATATCCATCACCTGATCGACTTTCGCCGAATCAAAAATACCCGGCATATAGGCTTTTGGCCAGCGCCGAATACCGGGAATTGAAGCCCCCTCTTGAGGCTGCAAGCCAACAATCTCGATATCAGGATTTTGTTTTTTAAGGAATGCCGAGGTGCCCATAATTGTCCCGGTGGTACCCATGGAGCTAATAAAGTGAGTCACTGTGCCACCGGTATCGCGCCAGATTTCAGGGCCAGTGCCCTGATAGTGCGCGAGAGGATTGTCTGGATTATTAAACTGATCCAGAACCAAACCCAACCCCTGCTCACCCATCTGCTGAGCGAGATCCCGAGCCCCCTCCATACCCTCTTCCTGGCTCACTTCAATAAGCTCTGCACCATAGGCAGTCATCGCCCACTTGCGCTCGGCGGTGGCGTTGGCAGGCATAATCAGGGTCATGCGATACCCCATCATCGCCGCGACCATTGCCAGGGCAATGCCCGTATTACCACTGGTCGCCTCGATCAATCGATCACCTGGTTTGATATCACCGCGCGCCTGAGCATGTTTGATCATACTCAGTGCCGGCCGATCCTTTACTGAGCCAGCTGGGTTGTCTCCTTCGAGTTTGGCAAGGATAGTATTGGAGCTGTTGCCAGGCATACGTTGCAAACGCACCAATCTGGTGTTGCCGATGCACTGATCAATGGTGGGGTACTGCATAGCGGTAACTCTTTAATGTCTATCGGTGTATTGTGCCTGAACAGATGCGACGACGCCCCTGCGAGACGGTTATAACTCATAATTGTTTTGTCTATCCTGTCGAATCAAATACCGCCAGGTAGAAACGGCAGAGATCTGTTTATCCTAAGAATCCCGTCTATTCGCAAATAACAACATAGGCCACAGCATAGTCACGCTCGTCAGACAGGCTGAGCAAAACACGTTTGCCGCCAAGACTTTTCATCACTTCAGCAGCACCGCCGAATAGATCGACACAAGGGGCACCTTTCTCGTCGTTGCTGATAACCATATCCTGAAAGCTGACACCGTGACCTATGCCGGTACCCAAGGCCTTTGCAACAGCTTCCTTGGCGGCAAACCGCTTGGCGAAAAATGCCGCCGCCTGGCTTTTCGATTGATACTGAACCAATTCCCTGGGGCTGAGGATACGCTCGACAAAACGCTGTCCTTGACGATCCAGTACTTGCCTAATCCTGGCAATTTCTACTATATCAGTACCGATTGCGATGATCATCGAATCCCCTCTGGCGTGTTTTAGATAACACAACATTTGAGTTGTTGCTGTTGTTTTGATGGCTGAGTTTACGGTGGCTCATTTTACAGTCAACTATTTGAAGTGAACCATCTACAGTGAACCATCTACAATGAACCGTTTACAGTGAACTGTGTGACATCAGATACTGTCGGTAGAGTTCGCGACTGTGCAACTGCTTGCCGTCGAGATAAAAGTTTATCACGCTGCGCACGAGCTTTTTAGCGGTTTTCTGTGCCGAGCCCTGGGTAAACTCACCGCGAGCAATATTTAGCAAATCCTCGCCAGAGTAATTTCCCGGCGCCGCATCACGCTGGTTAATGGCCAGCATCAAGCCCTGCTCGGGGATATATTGGTAGTATTTATCGACCATCAGTGGCTGGCCGGTCTGGGCATCACAGTCCAGCACCAAGCCATAACCCAACTCTTCCAGTAGGGTTAACTCCAACCGCCGCAGTGAGACCTCATCGGGCAGACCTTTGCAGAGAATAGACATATATTGCCGGTACTGCTGGTAGAGGTAGGGATGAACATCCTGCTCCTGAAACAGGCGATAGAACAGCTCATTGACATAGAGCCCGGTAAACAGACATTCTCCGTTAAGAAATACCGGCGCTTGACTCACATCAGCACGGGTCAGCGTCTTGAGTTCACCGCGTCCCTGCCAGCTGAATTGGTGCTCTGTGTAGGGGAATATTGAGCGATTAATACCTTGCTTATTGGGTTTGCGAAACCCTTTGGCAACACAGCGCACACGGCCATGATTAGCGGTGTACAGATCGACCAGCAGACTGGTGTCGCGATAAGGCGTCGAATGCAACAGATATCCTGGCTCAGCTTCGATACGCACTGTAATTACTCGTCGATATATCCAAGACTGCGCAGCGCACGCTCGTCATCTGACCAGCCGCTGCGAACCTTAACCCAGGTCGTCAGCATCACCTTACAGTCAAACAGACTCTCCATATCGGCGCGAGCCTGCTTGCCAATATTTTTAATTCGCTCACCCTTATTGCCGATAATGATTTTTTTCTGACCTTCGCGTTCGACCAAAATCAATGCACTGATATGCGTGACAGTGCGTTCGACACGAAATTCTTCTATTTCCACTGTGACCTGATAGGGAACCTCGGCACCTAACTGCCGAGTAATTTTCTCGCGTACAATCTCTGAGGCCAAAAAGCGTTCGCTGCGGTCAGTAATTTGATCTTCAGGAAACATATGCATTGCTTCGGGAATAAAGCCTTTTACTTTCTCTTCGAGCTGATCAAAGTTAACTTTCTTGAGGGCTGAAAGTGGAATCAAATCAGCAGCATTGACCTTCGCCGATAAAAATTGAAGGTGCGGCAGCAGCTCTTCTTTGTCTTCAATAAGATCCACCTTGTTGATGGCGACAATCACAGGAACCTCGTGATTGGAAATATACCTGGCAACATACTCATCCGCCTCACTCCATTCAAAGCGGTCGACAACAAAGATCACCACATCGACATCTGCGATAACACTGGCTGCAGACCGATTCATCACCCGATTGATCGCGCGTTCCTGATTGGTATGAATGCCCGGCGTATCGACAAAGATAATTTGTGTATCGCCTTCAGTTTTGATGCCCAGCAATGTGTGACGAGTGGTTTGAGGTTTGCGTGAAGTAATACAAAGCTTTTGACCGAGAAGATGGTTAAGCAAGGTTGATTTGCCCACATTAGGACGACCGACAATGGCGACATAGCCGCACCGGGTTGACGCATTAGTCACTGTTTTGTCTCCAATTCCTGTAGTAGTTTCTCAGCAACTAATTGCTCTGCCTTGCGTCGACTGCTGGCAGTTGCCTCAGCGGCGGCTTCGACAGCTGCGATCTTGCAGCTCATGGTGTAAAGGCGACTATGATCCTCTCCCTCGGTTTTTACAACCTGATATTCTGGCAGTGGTTTGCCACGTGCCTGCAACCACTCCTGGAGACTGGTCTTGGCGTCTTTAACCGGCATATCCAGTGTCACTGCCTCGAGCTGCTCGCCAAACCAATTGTGAATGCAAGCCTCAGCCGCGGCCATGCCCGCGTCTCGATAAACGGCGCCAATAAGTGCTTCAACCGTATCACCAAGAATCGAATCACGGCGATGACCGCCACTTTTCATCTCGCCGGGACCCAGCAGCAGCTCAGGACCGAGATCAAGATTTCGTGCGATTTCAGCAAGCGATTCAGCGCGTACTATCTGAGAACGAATACGGCTCAGGTCACCCTCACGAGCCTCTGGAAAACGCTGGAATAGAAAACTGGAAATGGTCACGCCAAGCACGGCGTCGCCGAGAAACTCGAGTCGCTCGTTATTATTGCTGCCGCAGCTCCGGTGGGAGAGCGCCAGAGTAAGAAGCTGTTGATCGCTGAACTGATACTGCAAGCGGTCCTGGAGTTGCTTGGCATTGCTCGCCACGGATTGTCCTCAGGTTAATTATGTCGCTCCGCAGTATCATATTCGTTGTTGAATGTAAGCACTACATCCACGTTGCCAAACATAGGGAAACGTTTTTCGTAGTTCAGACTGATACGTGTTCCAGCGGCTTCGCGGTCTATGGCGACTCTTGATATATCGATATTGCGAATATTATTTATGGTAAAAAAATCTGCTATTTTACGCCGAATCTCGGCATCGGACTTGTCGATAATATCAGACTTACCCACCTGAGTGAGCGCCGCCTGAATAACGCTATTATCCAGATAGTGAGGCCCAAGCTTGAACATCACTGTTAGACAAAACCCAGCCGCCAAGAGCACAAAAAGCGTTGACAGGGTTGTTATGCCCGACTGCGTTTCGCTGTTTATTACTTTTTCCATAGCATTCTCCCTGCTCAGGTATTTGATCACTTCCTGCAATCACTCACTGCCTGTCGGGCTAGTCTATTTTCCCAGCCCGTTCAAAATTTGGCAGGCTTAAAAACTTATCCCAAAACATCCAGCGGGCAAACGCTTTACCCACAATACGCTCTTCCGGGACAGGTCCCCAAACGCGACTATCGCTCGAATTATCTCGGTTATCACCCATCATAAAATAATGCCCTTCGGGCACCACGGCGGTATAGTTCTGGCTCAACCTTGTTGGCAATAAACGCTTCTGAATCATATGCTCAACGCCCGTCAGTTCTTCAGTCATCACCACCGAGCGCGGCGCAGCTACTTCGTCAGGAAGAACTTTTTGCGGCATTTTCTCGCCATTTATATATAGCACACCGTCCAAAACGTGGATCTCATCGCCCGGCAGCCCGACCACTCGCTTGATAAAGTAGCGATCTACATGAGGCGGAAAAAACACCATCACATCACCACGCTTGGGGGATTCAACATCGATTATTTTACTTCTCAAGACCGGCAATCTGACACCGTAGGTCCACTTGTTAACAAGGATAAAATCACCCACCTTCAAGGTCGGCACCATGGATGACGAAGGGATTTGAAAAGGCTCCACAACAAACGAGCGCAGCACCAGGACCAATCCCAAAACCGGCGCCAGAGAACCAATAAATTCCACACTGCCCTCAGTCTGTCGAATAACAAATTTATTCAGCAGCCAAAACAGTGACGACAGCAAAAAAATGACGGTCAATATTAATTCAAAGTTCAGATCCATAATGGTCTTACTCCGCTCAGTTCAACGGCCTCAAACTAAAAGGCCAAAAAAATTATCAGCTTTTCAGCACTGCGAGAAACGCATCCTGGGGGATTTCAACATTGCCCACCTGCTTCATACGCTTCTTGCCCGCTTTTTGCTTCTCAAGTAGCTTTTTCTTGCGCGTTACATCGCCACCATAACATTTTGCTGTCACGTTTTTGCGCAGTGCTTTTACCGTTGTCCGGGCAACAACACTGCCGCCGATCGCCGCCTGAATCGCAACATCAAACATCTGCCGAGGAATCAGCTCTTTCATTTTATCAGCCAGAGTGCGACCTTTTTGCTGAGAACTGTCACGGTGCACGATCGCCGCCAACGCATCGACCCGGTCGCCATTAATCAGCACATCCAGGCGCACCAGCGAGGATGCCTGAAAACGAATAAAACTATAATCCAGTGAAGCAAATCCGCGACTAACGGATTTTAGCCGATCAAAGAAATCCATGACCACTTCGCTCATGGGCAGTTCGTAGCTGATCGACACCTGGCCACCGACAAACTGCATATCTTTCTGCACACCGCGCTTTTCAATGCACAGTGAAATGACATTGCCGACATAATCTTTCGGCACCAAAATATTCGCTTCGCAAATTGGTTCTCGCATCTCATCGATTGACCCTATATCAGGCAGTGCCGAAGGATTAGAGATATGCAGGAGTTCGCCGCGATTGGTCAAAATTTCATAGACTACGGTTGGTGCCGTGGTGATCAAATTAAGATCGTACTCACGCTCGAGACGTTCCTGAATGATTTCCATATGCAGCATGCCGAGGAAGCCACAGCGAAAGCCAAAGCCCAGAGCATCTGAACTCTCCGGTTCATAAAACAGCGAAGCATCGTTGACCGCCAGTTTGGATAGCGCTTCGCGGAAGTCTTCAAAATCGTCCGAGTCAACCGGAAACATGCCGGCATAGACCTGCGGTTTAACGCGCTGAAATCCCGGCAGCGCATCAACCTCTGCGGTACTGAAATGGGTGATAGTGTCGCCTACTGGGGCACCCAAAATATCCTTGATACCGGCAACCATAAAGCCCACTTCACCAGCACTTAACACGCCAGTCTCTTTGCGCTTCGGGGTAAACACTCCAACGCTGTCAACGACATGGGGCTTGCCAATAGTTTTGGCAATAATTTTGCTCTTGGTCGTCAAGGTACCCTGCATAACCCTGACCAGAGAGACCACACCGAGATAGTTATCGAACCAGGAATCAATAATCAATGCCTGCAGCGGCGCATCGACATCACCCACAGGGGGAGGCACTTGCCGCACCAGCTCTTCAAGTATCTCAGAGATACCCTCACCGGTTTTAGCACTGCAGCGCACCGCGTCGGTAGCTTCAATGCCAATAATATTTTCGATTTCATTGATGACTTTTTCCGGCTCGGCCTGAGGCAGGTCCATTTTATTGAGTACCGGAATCACTTCGAGGCCCTGCGCAATTGCGGTGTAGCAATTAGCTACCGACTGCGCCTCAACACCCTGCGCGGCATCCACGATCAATAGTGCGCCTTCACAAGCCGCCAGTGAGCGTGACACTTCATAGGAAAAGTCTACATGGCCTGGGGTATCAATAAAGTTGAGCTGATAGGTTTTGCCATCTTGAGCTGTGTAGGGGAGCGTTACGCTCTGCGCTTTAATGGTAATGCCGCGCTCCCGCTCAATATCCATGGAATCGAGTACCTGGTCGGCCATCTCACGCTCGGCCAGGCCGCCACAGACTTGTATAAAACGGTCTGCAATCGTCGATTTGCCATGGTCAATATGGGCAATAATGGAAAAATTTCTGATATGACTTAAGTCGGACAAAGTTTTCTGCTGCCTGTGAAAAATGCGTGCGGAGTTTAGCCTATTTACAGCCCCCGCGCTATTAGCCACGCACCCTATTAATCAGGGTGCGCAGCTTTAAATTACTCGAGTCCGGAGCCAGGTTATTGTCGTAGAATAATGGTTCTTGAAATCGCTCTTCCCTGTCGGTAGAAGCGGATAAGCACTGGTACATCAACGGGTAGCTGACGGACGACCTGATCGTATTCATCCGTGTCGTCAATGCGGCTGTAGCCAAGTTGCAAAATCACATCACCACGGTTCAGGCCCGACTCTGCCGCTGATGAATCCGGCGATACCTGATCAATCACTACGCCACCACGAACACCTAGCGAGCTGCGCTCACGATCACCGAGATCGGCAACCACCAATCCCAAGCGATCACTGCCATCGGCATTAGAGGCGACAGCTGAATCGTCGCCGTCGAGACGGCCAATTTCGATCGTCATCTTGTTCAACTTGCCCTGGCGGTAAAAGTCAACCTGTGCTTTTTTGCCCGGCCTGAGCATGCCCACTACATGGGGCAGATCACCGGAGTCAACAATTGCCTGACGATCAAAGCGCACAATCACATCACCCGGTTTAATACCGCCCTTATCGGCAGGACTGTCTGGCTCAACTGCATTGATCAATGCGCCCTGAGGCTTATCCAGATCCAGTGATCTGGCCAGATCTTTGTCCACATCCTGAATAACCACGCCGAGCCAACCACGCTGCACCTCACCGTTATTCTTAAGTTGTTCGATCACCCCCAGAGCAACACTGGTGGGAATGGCAAACGAGAGGCCAATGGAACCACCGGAGCGAGAGTAGATCTGTGAGTTAATGCCTACCACCTCACCGTCAAGATTAAACAGCGGACCACCAGAATTACCCGGATTAATAGCCACATCGGTCTGGATAAAGGGAACATAATTCTCACCTTTTTCGGTTGGAATGCTGCGCCCTATAGCGCTGACAATGCCGACGCTGGCAGAGTAGTCGAGACCAAACGGAGAGCCAATCGCCAGAACCCATTCACCCACTTTAAGCTCGTCGGGCTCTGCCAATTTCAAGGTCGGCAGATCCTCCGCATCAATCTTCAACAGGGCAAGGTCGGATCGACGATCTTTACCGACCACTTCAGCGTTAAACTCACGCCGGTCCGAGAAACGCACAACAATCTCATCTGCCCCGTCTACAACATGATGATTAGTGAGAATATAACCATCATCTGAGATAACGAACCCTGAACCCATCGCCATCACAGGCCGCTGCTGACTACGCTCACGTTGCTGGAGCAGGTCGCGGAAAATATCCGGGATCTGGCCGGGGGAAATCTGTGATATTTTGCCGCTGCGCGCTTTCTGGACTGTGTTGATTTTTACTACCGCGGGCGAGGTCTCCTCAACCAACTCGGTAAAATCAGGTAACTGTGCCAATACGGCAAGGGAGTTGAAAACAAGAAAGACGAAGGAAGTGACGACGACGAATCTTTTAAGCACGAAGTTTTCTCCAATAGTTAATTTAAGCGATGTCTTAAAAACGGTAACACGGAGTCTAAGTTGTCTATCGAGAACCCAACAACGAGTCGAATACATAAGACAACAGGGTTAAAGAATAGTTAATACGACGTTGTAAATCAGGAATCTAACTCAAGACAATAACTCAAACTCACGAGACTAAATTAATAACCGAGGGCTCAACCTGATCTTCAATCAAGACCGGATTAAAGCGCAAATCCTTACGCGTTTTCAGACTGTGTAAATTGACCAGCAGTCCGCCCAATAACAGACCAGCAAGCGCACCGAAAATACTCTGCAGATCGCTGCCGTCAAATACTGACGCGCCAAGTACTGCACCGACAGTCGGCAGCAGATAAACCAGCAACGACGCCATAACAATAACGTCTTCAGGAATAGCAATGGTCACTGACTGGCCGATCAAAAACGTATCCGGAGAGCGTTTATTGAGCAACACCCGGATGCTGGTAGTCTTGCCCGCAAGCTTCGATAAAAACTTTTGCCCACAACCTTTTTCTGCGACACAGACTTCACACGCGGACTTCTGGATGGTCTCCACCCAAAGACTATCGGATTCAATAGCCACAACCACTCCCGTTTCAAGAATCATTGCTGCTCATCTCCGGGCGATAGAGCGATAGCATTGGCAATTTGATTTGCCGTGGCCCGCGGGATTTCGCCCACCACCGAGATCGCATACTCATGGTCATTGAAATTGGCCTTGGTTAGCACAGCAACTGTAGCACCGAGATTGGCATCGATAGCCGGTAGCGAACGCCCGTTATCTGAATCGATAAACACCGAGAACACCGCCAGACCATCGGTGTACATCATCGACTCCTGACGACCCTTATCGGTCGATTGATGTGAGGCGATAACAAATCCGGGCGGCAGCCATTGTGAACTCCAGCTAGAAACGGACTCTCTAATCTTCCGATCGGCGCCAACGCAGCCGGTCTGTTCCAGCGCAACCGACTTGTCATACGTCGTCTGCAGGTCAAAACCGAGCTCAGCTATCGGCATACCCACCGCGATATCAACAAACTGGAAACGCTCAAGTGGTTTACCGCGGTGACTCATAAGAACTGACTGCAGCAGCAGGCCCGAGTCTCTGTCGATGGCGACAACATAGCCATAGCGATGCTTATCTTTTGGTAACACATGGACCATTACCACATCGCGGTTTGCTATACGTCCATCACCTTTGATATGGAAGTCATAATAGTCTTCCAAACGCGCATAGCTCTGCTCACTGATCTTGTAGGCACTGCCACGCAACAGCATATCGCCGGTGCGCAGACAATCTAAATTGCCGATGCGACTCAAAGCCTCCCGTTTAGCGCCATCCATATGCAGGATACGCTCAAACGTCTGGCCTTCGAACACGCCGTGAGAGACTTTGACACTGGTGAGGTTGCCGCGATACTCATAGGTAAAAAGGCCCTGATAGTTAAGCTCACGTGAAGCCTTGGACATTCTCGCCATCAGATCCTGTGCTGACTCCATCTGTGCAGCATACAGGGGCCCATGCAGCAAAACGGCGGCTACCAGAGCCGCCCATTTGATTGGTTTAACTGTTTTAAAAAACGCCATGATCACCGTTTATTCCTGGTCGGCTGCAGCCTCGCTTTCATTCAATCGAGCAAATGGCAACATGCCCTGATTGCTGTTTAAGGCTGCATGATTGGAGTGCCTGATCATAATATCATTCATATAAGCCCGCAGCTCAGCTTCTGAATAGTTTCGTTTGGCCTGCTGTCGCACTTCGATCACTGGCGTGACATAACGGGAATTCTTGTTAGTGCCGCCAGCACTGACCGTACGGGCGTTGATGACGGGCTGAAAGCCAGAGGGAAACTGTATCGCCGGACCGGTATTTTCTTCATCCACCTGATCAATACCGGCAAACTCGGAAACCATACCAGGGTTAGTCATCGGACTGTTGAGCTGCTGAACACCAAACACAGCGACCAAAGCAACCGAGGCAGCTATCGCAAAGCGTCCGGCGGAGCCCGCAAAAACGGCCAAAACACTCTGTCGATGAGTGGGCTCTTTACCAATGGCACTGCTAATAGCGGATGAATAATCTAACGAGGTGGCAGCAACATCGCCGTTGAGCGCTGACGAAACCATGTGGTAGCGCTTCCATTTGGCGCGCAACTCAGGGTTTTCAGAGACTTCTTTGAGAAGGCGGTGCATCTCCATATCGGTTGCCTCTGCATCCATAAAAGCGGAGAGAGACTGCTCTAAGCGTTCCTGATGATCGCTCATTAATTTACCTCGTAAACGCAAAAGTGAATTATTCTAACGTTATTACTGTCATGAGTTGTTACTGTCATGAAATATTAGCCCGATGACTATTTAATTGCTGTGGATATGACCCATGATTCTGGAAAAGGTTCACCAATCTTTTACTCACCTTCGATTAACTCCACCACTCGTGCATCAATCGACTCCCGGCCACGAAAAATACGCGATCTAATAGTCCCTACAGGGCAGTCCATAATCGCGGCGATATCCTCATAACTAAGGCCCTCGTACTCGCGCAGGGTCACCGCCGTGCGCAAATCTTCCGGAAGTTCAAGGATGGCCTGATTGATAACTGTCTCAAGCTGGTCACGAAACAACTGATTCTCGGGCGAGCCAACGTCCTTCAGCTGTTCGCTTCCAGAATAATACTCGGCATCATCGAGATCAACATCGGAAGATGGCGGGCGGCGGCTGCGAGCCACTAGGTAATTTTTCGCCGTGTTGACGGCAATACGGTAGAGCCAAGTGTAAAATTGGCTGTCACCGCGAAACTTGGGTATTGCACGATAGGCCTTGATAAAAGCCTCTTGCACCACATCGCGCACCTCATCACTGTCGCGGACAAACCGCGCCACGATGGCGTGAACTTTATATTGATATTTGAGAACCAGCAGATCGAAAGCGCGCTTGTCGCCCTTCTGAACTCTGACGACCAATTGATTATCAGTCGGCTGTGTTTTTTGTTCTGTCATCTAGCAATCCATTTATCCTACTAATCCAGCTTATTATCTGTTTTAACACACTCATTTGAGCCACCCTCCATTGCAAAATATAAACGCAATCAAAGACAGACTGCCACGAAACGTTTTAGTTCGATCAAGCGGTCCCCAAATGGCATTTTAGTTAGCTTGCGATCTGAGCTTATATTATCATGCTGCGACAAATGAATGTGGTCATCAAATGAAACAAACCCACTTATATGATGTGCTGATTATCGGCAGTGGTGTGGCTGGCCTCGCCGTCTCGCTGCAGTTGGATTCAGGACTGCGCATCGCGCTGATAAGCAAGGCGTCCCTGCAAGGCGGCGCCTCCTGGTTAGCCCAGGGTGGCATTGCTGCGGTTATTGACAAAAATGACAGTGCCGAAGCGCATATAGCAGACACACTGGTGGCCGGCGCTGGACTCTGTCATGAGGATAGCGTGCGTTTTGTAGTGGAGAATGGACCCAGTGCTATCCAGTGGCTGATCGAAAACGGGGTTGATTTCACCCGAGAGGAAGGCGCGACCAACTACCACTTGACCAAAGAAGGTGGCCACAGTCATCGACGTATCCTGCACACTGCAGATGCCACCGGAAAAGAGGTTACCGGAACACTGGTGGATCAGGCCCTCAAAGCAAAAAATATTGATATCTTTGAGCATCACTGTGCGGTCGATCTGGTTACTCAAGCCGATAAGAACTCACGCAAAATCCGCTGCACAGGTGCCTATATTCTCGACATTGAAAGCGGCGAGGTTGAACTGTTTCAAGCCAAGAGCGTGGTGCTGGCATCCGGCGGTGCCAGCAAAACCTACCTCTACACCAGCAATCCTGATGGTGCCAGTGGCGATGGCATCGCCATGGCTTGGCGCCGCGGCTGTCGCGTAGGCAATCTTGAGTTCAATCAGTTTCACCCCACATGCCTCTATCACCCCAAGGCCAAGTCATTTTTGATCACCGAAGCGCTGCGCGGTGAAGGGGCAATTCTCAAACTGCCCGACGGCTCTCCGTTTATGCACAACTTTCATCCGGATGCAGAGCTCGCGCCACGGGATGTCGTCGCCCGAGCTATCGATCATGAGATGAAACGACTTGGAAGTGACTGCCTGTATCTGGATATCAGCCATAAACCTGCTAATTTTATCACCGAGCATTTTCCAACGGTCTATAAGCACTGCTTGGAATTTGGTATCGATATCACCCAAAACCCAATCCCTGTGGTTCCCGCCGCACACTACACCTGTGGCGGAATTGTTGTTAACACCAAGGGTCAAACAGATCTGCGTAATCTCTATGCTGTTGGGGAAAGTGCCTTTACTGGTTTGCATGGGGCCAATCGAATGGCCAGTAATTCACTGCTTGAGTGCCTGGTTTACGCTCGCGCTGCGGCCACCGAGATCAATCAAATTAATCAGCAGATTGCCGAGCCGGACTTTATTCGACCCTGGGATGAATCACAGGTCGCCTATTCCGATGAAGATGTGGTGATCTCCCACAACTGGGACGAGCTGCGCCGCTTTATGTGGGATTACGTCGGTATTGTGCGGACCAACAAGCGCCTTCAGCGTGCCCAGCACAGAATCACTCTACTTCAAAAAGAGATTCAGGAATACTACAGCAACTACAAGGTGGGCCGCGATTTACTCGAGTTGCGCAACCTGGCAACAGTTGCCGAGTTGATTATCCGCTGCGCCCTGCAGCGCAAAGAGAGCCGAGGCCTGCACTATACGATCGACTATCCGGAACTGGCACCTATAGCCAAAGACACGATTCTGGTACCGATCAACTTTGCCGGCCAGGATATGATTATCAATCTCAACTGAGTACAGAAGGCAATCTGGACCACTGGGTGTGGCGCTTTTCTCTATCTATCTTTAGCCGGGCCTATTTTAGCTCGATCTATTTTTAGCTCTAGCAATCAAAATCATACGCAGCAATCTATGCTTCTGCGGCGACAGACCATCACTGGGAATAACGCGCACTATCTGGCGTCCTGTGGCCGCCCTGAAATAGGCAATTACCAAATGGCGGGTGACGAATTGGGTGGGCGCCAGCTGCACATCCTGCACCGACACATCTTGTTCCCCAGGCTCCTCTCGGACCAGCCTCCAAAGATTTTTTGCGCTATCCAGCAAAAGTAAACTCTCGGGCCCCTGGCGCATAAACTGAGCCACAAACCAACAGCCGACGACTGACAACACCAGCAAACCCAGGGTGTTGGCCCAGAATTTCAGTGGCAAGAGAAAAATCAAAGCACCCGCGATGGCGATCAGTAGCAATCGTGCGGCGAGGTAATAAAGGGAGCGCTGCAGGTAAAATTCAGCAGCTTTGGGAGCGGGACTCATGAATGATCTGCACTATCCTTTGCATATCCGTGTTTTCCGGCGTCTCACGCTTCATCAGCCACATAAACAGAGACTGATCTTCGCATTCCAGCAATGTCTCAAAGCGCAGCTGATCAGCCTGTTCGAGGGTTTCGTAGGACTCCTCAGCAAAGGGCTCAAGAATCAGATCCAGCTCCAACATACCACGGCGACAGGCCCAGCGAAGACGATTTTTATTCATGGTTAATCAGTAATTGTGTTAAAGCTCCATTATAAGAGACAATCCGTAAATAACCTAAACCGAATCCCGAGGATTGGCAATGACGCAGCACACTTCTTCCCGTGCAGGCTCTACCCTTGATGACAGCGCCGTAAAATCTGCCGGGCAACGTGGCTATGTCTGCCTATCCGGCCCCGGCAGTCGAACGTTCTTACAGGGGCAAGTAACCTGCGACATCAATGGCCTGACGCCAGACAACAGTGTTAAAGGCGCGCATTGCACAGCAAAAGGGAGGATCGTCTTTCTATTCACCGCCCACTGTGATTTGGACGACAATCTTATCCTGCAGACCCACCCATCGATTGTCGATATCGCCATTGCCAGCCTGAAAAAGTATGCCGTATTTTTCAAAACCGAGATCAGCGATGTCAGCGCACAATATACTTGCGAAGAGGGCCACAGTGACCAGGCCGACCTGATCCGTCTCCGCGCAGGTATTGCAGATGTTGTAGCTGAAACCAGCGAAATGTTTATCCCGCAGATGCTCAATCTTGATGCCCTGGGCTATATCAGTTTTAAAAAAGGCTGTTACACAGGTCAGGAGATTGTCGCCCGGGCTCACTACCGCGGCGCGGTGAAGCGACGTATGTATCATCTAAAACTGATAACCCAGGCAGTACCGCTGGCCGGCGATGAGATTAAAAATAACGAGGGCCAAAGTATCGGCAATATTGCCAGCGCCATGGCAATCGACAGCGATAACATTGAAGTGCTAGCTGTGCTCAGCGACAAGCACAGTGACTGTGACGGGTTACAGATTGGCGACCAGCCACTGCTCGACGTCAGCTATCTGCCACTGCCATACGAAATTCCGACCACGCCATGAATCCCGTGCTGACCTGGCTTACCGATCATCAGTACTTTCTGGTCTGGTCGGGCGCCATTTCACTATTCGTCTTTATAGCAAGCCTGTTGTCTCTGCCATGGCTAGTGGCGCAGATTCCGGATGATTATTTTTTACCTGACAAACGCCAACCGGCAGAGTGGAAAGAGCAACACCCGCTGGTTCGACTATTGGCATTGGTCGGCAAAAATCTGATTGGATTGGGTTTGATTCTGGCAGGCATTTTGATGCTGTTTTTACCCGGCCAGGGAATCCTGACACTGGTTATGGGAGCGCTAATGATGGACTATCCGGGCAAGTTTCAACTGGAACGCAAGATTGTTAAAACCCCGGCAGTTCTAAAAGGTCTCAACTGGTTGCGAGCCAAGGCGAACAAACCACCCCTGATACTCTAGCCAATCGGCAGTCCTGCAAAAAGACTTCAAATCTGAGCCAATCAATATCTGCCAGTCAAAACCTAAGCGTGGATATGTTGAGCAATATACGACTGTACAGTGGCTTGATCATTATCCAGCACTGTATAGCGCTCTTCCTTATCAAAAAGATCCGCCATATGCTGCGGCAACTCGGGATCATTGGGATACCCCGCACACTTCACCGCATCAGGAAACTTCGCAGGGTGTGCAGTGGCCAGAGTAACCATCGGCGTCTCAAGATTGGCGCGACAGTGCCGCGCCGCATCCAAACCAATCGCCGTGTGCGGATCCATCAGATAATTGCTCTGCTGATAGACACTGCGAATAATCTCCACCATACCTGCATCATCACAGCGATAACTTGAGAACAATTTGCGCGCTTCTTTCAGCGCTGCATCACTGAGATTCATATGTCCCGCTTTGGCATCTTTCATTAACTCTGCGATAGCAGCACCATCGCGATCATAGAGATCAAACAGCAGACGCTCAAAGTTGCTGGAAATCATAATATCCATACTCGGCGCCAGACTCTGCTCCAGAGGACGGGTACTGTGATCATTGTCGCTGATGCAACGATGAAGGATATCGTTTTGATTAGTGGCGATAACCAACTGCTCGATCGGCAAGCCCATTTTGTGTGCCAGATAACCGGCAAAAATATCACCAAAATTACCCGTTGGCACTGAGAACGAAACTTTTCGCTGCGGCCCACCCAGCGACAGGGAAGCCCAAAAATAATAGACGATCTGGGCCATAATTCGCGCCCAGTTAATCGAATTCACTGCAGCCAACTGACGGCCCTCGGGGAGGAATGACTGATCGGCAAAGCTCGCCTTGACCATATTCTGGCAGTCGTCAAAATTGCCGTGCATGGCAATATTGTGCACATTGTCGGCGAGCACGGTCGTCATCTGTCGGCGCTGCACATCCGATACACGGTTGTATGGGTGGAGAATAAAGATATCGATATTTTCACAGCGACGGCAACCTTCGATCGCAGCCGAACCGGTATCGCCGGACGTCGCACCCATAATCACGACTTTCTGACCACGCTTGGCGAGGATATAGTCGAGCAGATGCCCCAGAAACTGCAAAGCAAAATCTTTAAATGCCAGAGTCGGGCCATGGAACAGCTCCATGATCCATTCATTGTGGCCGGTCTGAATCAGCGGCGCGATGCCACCGTGACGGAAAGTTGCATAAGACTTGTCGATCAGCTGCTTGAGATCATCTTCCGGAATCGCACCATCAACAAATGGACTGATAATCTTCAGCGCTAACGCCTGATAGGACAGCCCCGCCCAAGACGCAATCTCTTGCTGACTGAACACCGGCAATTCCTGCGGCACAAACAGGCCGCCATCCGGAGCCAGTCCGGTAAGCACAACATCTTCGAAATCTTGTGGCTCAACGCCGCCACGGGTACTGATATATTTCATTTACTGATCCAAGTGTTCGACACGAATAAAGGTCACCGAATCCCGCACAGTGTCCAGGGCTTCGATGCCTTCGACTGCCGCGTCCAGCGCAGACTCACGCGTGACACTAGTGAGAATAATAACATTCACATACTCTTCCGTGGCCGGTTGTTCACGCTGAATAATCGCTTCGATACTGATGCTAGCATCAGCCATAATGCGGGTAATATTGGACAACACCCCTGGCTTGTCGAGTGCAGAAAAACGCATATAGAAGCTGGTTTCAATCTCTTGAATATCCAAAATTCGGCGTGGCTCTATCGCAGCGGTAGGCACGCCCAGAGCCGGAACCCAACTCTGGGGATCACTGTGCATGGCACGTGCGACATCGACAATATCAGCTACCACTGACGACGCAGTAGGCGCAGCACCGGCGCCCGGACCATAAAACAGAGTGGTGCCAACAGCATCGGCACTGACCATCACAGCATTTAAAACACCATCGACTGCAGCTATCAGAGAGCCCTCCGGGACCAGTGTCGGGTGCACACGAATTTCGACGCCCTCTTCGCTCTGGCGGGCAATGCCCAGATGCTTAATGGCATAGCCAAGCTCACGGGCATAGGCGACATCTTGCGGATGCAATTGAGTAATGCCATCGGTGAAAACGGTTTTGGTATCGAGCGGAATTGAGAAAGCCAGTGAAGCCAGAATAACCAGTTTATGGGCCGCATCGATACCTTCAACATCAAACGTCGGGTCGGCTTCAGCGTAACCTTTTTGCTGCGCTTCGATGAGCACATCGGCAAATTCACGGGCCTTACTGTCCATTTCGGAGAGAATAAAATTGGTCGTGCCATTGATAATACCGGCCAGCCAATTGACCCGGTTGCCGGCAAGGCCTTCGCGTAACCCTTTAATAATCGGAATACCGCCGGCCACAGCAGCTTCATAAGCAACAATCAAATTGCGCTGCTCGGCAAAGGCAAAGATCTCCATCCCGTGCTCGGCAATCAGTGCCTTGTTAGCAGTGACCACATGCTTGCCATTTTCCAACGCGGTCATAACCAGATCGCGAGCGACCGTGGTGCCACCAATCAGCTCGACAACAATATCAATATCAGGATTTTTCGCGACATCAAAAATATCTCTCGAAACCTGCACAGACGAGGTATCGCAATCAGGATTATCGCGACGAGCACCAACCTGGGAAACGATAATTTCGCAGTTGGCACGAGGATTGATTAACTGGGCATTGCGCTGTAACAGATTGAGCGTGCCTGAGCCGACTGTGCCCAGACCACAGATACCAATATTGACCGATTTCAAGGTATTTCCCCGAACAAAATATGTGTAAATAAAAGGACGAGCAACAGTAAATGTCAGACTCCGCACTGTCAATGCAGAGTGCGCCTATTATTACTGTCTAAAAGAGGTTTAACCTTGCGATCAATTAATCTTCGCAGTTAAACCAAATATTTCCGCAAAGTCGGCCGCGGGACGATATCCGGGAATCATGGTTCCATCCATCAAAACGATCGCCGGTGTACCATTGACCCCAACCTTGGCGCCGAGTCGATAGTGCTCCGCAACCGGGTTGCCGGCACAGACATTGGTCGGCAACCTGCTTCCATTCTTCAAATCAGTCAACGCCTGCTGAGGTGTGTCAGAACACCAAGCGGTGGCGATTTTATTGTAGGCCTCGGAATTAATCCCGGCACGCGGATAAGCAAGATAACGCACTTCGATACCCATGGCATTTAACTCTGGTACTTCGCTGTGGAGCTTGCGGCAATAGCCACAGTCGACATCAGTGAACACGTTAATAATTGCTTTGGTCTGCCCGGCAGGCTTAAAAATAATCATGTCGTCGGTTCTGCGCGCAGCAAAAAGATCGCGACGCATTGCGACGAGACCCAATTCACGCACATCGACAAACTGATTATTCACAATTTTGAAAAGGTTGCCGTCGAAGAGGTGATTGCCATCTTCAGAGACATACAGCAGTGGACCCGCCTCGACCTGCACCATAAAAAATCCAGGCAACGCAGCATCTCCAACTATCTCGAAGTTAAGATCAGGACGCGCCGAGGCAAGCTTGGCAATAATGTCGCGTTCACTTGCAGCCAGAGACCACTGGCTAAATAAAATCGCAGCGAAAAAGACCACTAGCATGCTGTATCTGGATCTGTAGTTAATCATACCGACTAAACATCCCTGCTGATTTGAATTGTCCGATATAACTCTCAGCTTAAACAGCCTGCTCACCGGTTTCACCGGTACGGATGCGAATCACCTCATCTAGGGATGAGATAAAGATTTTGCCATCGCCGATCTTGCCCGTTGCTGCTGCCTTGGCAATTGCCTCAACCACACTGTCGACCATATCCTGACCGATGGCAATTTCCAACTTAACCTTGGGCAGAAAATCGACAACATATTCAGCACCACGATATAACTCTGTGTGCCCCTTCTGTCGACCAAAGCCTTTTACCTCTGTAACGGTAATGCCCTGCACCCCGACATCGGCAAGTGCCTCGCGTACGTCATCCAGTTTGAAAGGCTTGATAATCGCTGTAATCAATTTCATTGTTGTCGAACTCCACAGATTTAAAGTAATGCTGTAAAGATACCTGTTTCAGGCAAAAATTGCATCCACACTTGATACCGCGAAGACAAAAAAAACCGGGGCCAAAAGGCCCCGGGTCAAAGGTCAAACCAGGATACTAACTAACAAGATGCTTGCTGATTAGTTACTACCTGAGGGGGGGGGGTAAACCTTACTTGCCTGCAGAAAACTCAGGGTAAGCTTCGATACCACACTCGGCGATATCACAGCCTTCAAACTCTTGCTCATCGCTGATGCGAATACCCATAAGCGCTTTCAGCACAGACCAGACGATAATGCTGGTTACAAAGGTCCAGGCGAAGATCACAGCAATACCCGTGAGCTGACCGACCAATGTCACACTCTCGTTGCCAGACAGACATACTGCCAACAGACCCCAAATACCCACAACACCGTGGACAGAGATAGCACCGACGGGATCATCAATTTTCAAAGAATCCATAAAGCGCACCGAAAGCACAACAATCAGGCCACCAACAGCGCCAACAGCAGTTGCAGCGCCACCGGTCCAGGCCAGAGGCTCAGCAGTAATGGCTACCAGACCCGCCAGCGCACCATTGACCGCCATGGTCAAATCAGCCTTGCCGTACAACAACTGTGCCAGCACCAGAGCGGCAATCAAGCCACCAGACGCAGCGGCATTGGTATTGACGAAGACATCGGAGACAGCATTGGCTTCCGCGATATTAGACACCATCAACTCGGAGCCGCCATTGAAACCGAACCAGCCCATCCACAAGATGAACATACCGATAGCAGCCAGGGGCATATTGGCACCGGGAATCGCATTGACTCTGCCATCTGCGGAGTACTTGCCTTTACGAGCACCCAGCAGCAATACGCCTGCCAGTGCCGCAGTAGCACCACACAAATGCACGACACCTGAGCCTGCAAAATCCTGGAACCCAGCAGCATCAAGGAAGCCACCGCCCCACTTCCACATACCCTGCATCGGATAAATGAAACCAGTCATTACCACAGCAAAGGCGAGGAAAGCCCAGAGTTTCATGCGCTCAGCAACCGCACCAGAGACAATCGACATCGCGGTAGCGACGAACACAACCTGGAAGAAAAAGTCTGAGGCACCTGAATAGTAGGTCTCACCATTGCTGGCGAGCACTTCTTCAGGTGTAGCATTGCCAATAATATTGCCAAACCAGACATCCGGCAGGAATCCGCCTGCGGTTCCGCCGTACATAATCGCGTAACCCATCACCATGTACATACAGCAAGAGATGGCGAACAGCGCAACATTTTTGGTGAGAATTTCAGTGGTGTTTTTAGAGCGGACCAGACCGGCTTCAAGCATCGAAAAGCCAGCTGCCATCCACATAACCAACACACCAGACATCAAAAAATAAAAGGTGTCCAGTGCGTATTTGATTTCAATAATATCAGAGTTCATTTTGTCAGCTCCTGTTATACAGCTTCGGCGCCGGTTTCACCGGTGCGGATGCGAATGACTTCTTCGAGTGAAGAAATAAAGATCTTTCCATCGCCGATCTTGCCGGTTTGAGCAGCGGCGGTAATGGCCTCAACCGCGCTGTCTACCATCTCATCAGCGAGCGCAATTTCCAGCTTTACCTTGGGCAAAAAGTCGACCACATATTCAGCACCACGATACAACTCAGTGTGACCTTTCTGACGGCCAAATCCTTTAACCTCCGTTACTGTTACACCGGCGACACCCAGGTCACCCAGAGCCTCGCGCACTTCATCGAGTTTGAAAGGCTTTACGATTGCAGTTATCAATTTCATCGAGATTCTCCATTGGGTGGCCAAAGCCACCCGCGTTAAATGAGAGGGGTAATTAGTCGAAAATTAAAGCGACTTGGAGATTGTTAAAACAAACTCGTTATCGGCAAACAGGCCACCGCTTTCAGACGAGTCGATCCAGCTCAGATCAAAACCGAGGCCAGCCGCTTCAGTGCTCAGCGAGATAGAGTAGTCGTCTGCTTCATTGGCCGGGTCATCGGCGCTCATGGTTCCGTAGTGGAAGCCGAGGCTGAAATCTTCATTCAGCTCCACGCCATAATCCAGATAGATATAGGTGCTTGAACCTGTCGAGGCGTAGTAATCATCCGAGTAGGCAAAGCCCAATGTTGCATCAGAGTACGAAAGGCTGCCGTAAATCTCTTCAAATTCTTCAGAGCTTGGACCCTGCGGGTAACCGTAGAACAGGTAACCAATATCGTAGCTCACTTCATCAGAGATCGAACCACCGTAACCGGCGTAGTAATCGAGCTCCAAGCCGCCACTGAAATCGATGCTTGAAGCCCAGGTTCCGACATAAAAACCATTTTCAAACGCAACATCGAATCCACCTGACAGCGCTTCACCACCAGACTGGTCGATACCACGGAAAAAATAATTAGAACTCAGAGCAACATTTCCTGAGACCTCCGCAGCTATCGCACTGGCGCCAGTCATCATGGTTGCGGCAAAGATTACGGTTTTTAATGCTTTCATAGGTATATCTCCCAAGATATAAAGTAATAAAAATTAGTTAAGTCAGTCAGCAGTGTAAGCAGGTCAATCAATTTGTTGATGCTTCGAAGAGGTCAATGCACGTAGCGTGCCAACAATTTTTTGCAGGTAATTTATGGCCACTTCGTGGAAAATAATGCAATAACGCTCCAAAATAGTGCGCAAACTCAACCCTCGATCCAGGTTGGCGCACCAAGTTGGATAACTTTGCCGAGCAGTTAGAGAACCAGCCCACATTTCTGCAAATGGATGGGGTATGACGGCGCAATTTGCTAAACTGCGGTCCAAGCATCGAATACCAGACAGGAGCCCCAACCGTGAATCAGGACAATATCGTCAACCAGTTTTTTAAACAGTTTAATCAGGCCTTTGTGCCCGGCGTCCAGACACTGGGCGATGAAGTTCAGACACAGATGCGCACCGCCATGGCCAGCGCATTTCAGAAAATGGACCTAGTTACTCGGGAAGAATTCGATATTCAACAGGCCGTGCTGCAGCGTTCTCGAGAAAAACTCGACGCGCTTGAACAGCAAGTCAGCGAACTTGAAGCCAGCATCAAGCAACTCAGCGCATAAAAAAACTAACTGCCCAAAAACTGTTCTGGGCTAGCTCTTAATCGCATACAGGGAGGTATGTTATGTCACTCGCGGTGGTCAACACTCGGGCAAAACTGGGTATCAATGCACCGCGCGTCTCGATCGAGGTTCATCTCTCCAATGGCCTGCCGAGTGTTCATATTGTCGGGCTGCCGGAAACCTCTGTTAAAGAAAGCAAAGACCGCGTGCGCAGCGCAATAATCAACTCACACTTCGACTTTCCTGCACGCCGCATCACCATCAATCTGGCGCCCGCCGAACTCCCCAAGGAAGGCAGTCGCTTCGATCTCGCCATCGCCGTTGCCATTCTCGCCGCCTCCGGGCAAGTGCCCAGCGACAAACTCGATGATTATGAATTTATCGGAGAGCTCGCCCTCTCGGGAGAAACTCGCGGTGTCGATGCCATCCTGCCCGCCGCACTCGGCTGTCGACACAGCGGCAAAAAACTTATTATCAGTCGCGACAACGCCGACGAAGCGGCCCAGGTAGAAAACCTCGACATACTGCCCTGCACTCACCTGCTGCAACTCTCGGCCCATCTGCTGCAACAAGAACCTCTGCAACCCTGGACTGGCGTATTGCCCAATGTTGACGAGAGCCAGCTGCCGAACGACGCCGAACTCAATCAAGTCATCGGCCAACACCACGCCAAACGGGCACTGGAGATTGCCGCAAGCGGCGGTCACAACCTCCTGTTTTACGGCCCACCGGGCACCGGCAAAACCATGCTCGCCAGTCGTCTTCCGGGAATCCTTCCGCCCCTCGACAATCAACAGGCGCTGGAAGTTGCTTCAATTTACTCCGTGGCCGGCAAGGGCCTGCGCACCCCAATCTGGTCGCGACCGTTTCGCTCGCCCCATCACACCGCCTCGTCCACCGCATTGGTAGGCGGTGGCAGCAACCCCAAACCAGGAGAGATCTCACTGGCCCATCAGGGGGTACTGTTCCTCGATGAACTGCCGGAATTTCCGCGCAGCGTACTGGAAGTCTTGAGAGAGCCTCTCGAATCCGGCGAGATCAATATCTCCAGAGTCGCAGCACAGGTCTGCTACCCCGCCAACTTTCAACTGGTCGCCGCTATGAACCCCTGCCCCTGCGGCTATCTCGGCAGCTCACGCTGTCGCTGCACCCCCGACCAGATCAACCGTTACCGCAGCAAAATTTCCGGGCCGCTGCTCGATCGTATCGACCTGCAAGTACAGGTTTCCGCTATCGACAACCAACAGCTGTTAAATCAGGACCAACAAACCACAGGAGAAAGCAACCAGCAGATACAACAGCGCATCTGCGAAGCCCGTGAACGTCAGCTCAGCAGACAGGGTAAAACCAATAGTCAGCTAAGCAGCGAAGAATTAAAAACTATCTGCCCGCTGAGCAGCGAACAGCGCCACTTGATGGATCACGCTATCAATCGCTTTGGCCTTTCAACACGAGGCTTTTACCGAGTGTTGCGCGTGGCACGCAGTATTGCCGACCTGGCCACCCGCGACAGGGTCAGCAGCGAAGATTATCAGGAAGCGTTGAGCTATCGCCTGGCGGCTGACAATAGCGACTCGGTTTAACGGTCGTTCCCGGAGATGGCCGACTTTGACTGCACAGCAACCAGTCGGCAAGCCAGCTAAGACTCGGGAAGCTCAATGCCGCAGTGATAGCAGTATTCGGCATCGGGATGATGGCCGCTGCGATCACAGACATTGCAGCGTTTATTGGTTCTGTCGGCATTGATCTCACGGGCGATTTCGGCGGTAAAAATACCGGTGGGAATGGCAATAATCGAATAACCGGTGAGCATTGCCAGCGTAGCAATAACCTGCCCAAAGACAGTCTGTGGTGCAATATCGCCGTAACCCACAGTGGTAATGGTAACGATGGTCCAGTAGATGCTGCGCGGAATACTGGTAAAACCATGCTCTGGGCCCTCAACCAAAAACATCAGACTACCGAAAATTACGCTGAGCACCAGCACCGCGGTGAAGAACACCAACACCTTGCGTCGCGAGGCATACATAGAGCGCAGCAAAATATTGGCTTCAGAGAGATAGCGCACCAGCTTGAGCACGCGAAAAACCCGCAGCACGCGCAACAGCCGCAGAATCAACCAATAGCTGGCACCCGGAACAAACAGTGCCAGGTAGGTGGGCACAATCGATAGCAGATCGACGATGCCGTAAAAGCTGAAGATATAGTGCAGGCGTTTTGGCGACGAATAAATCCGCAGCAGATATTCAATTGAAAACAGACCGGTAAAAAGCCACTCGGCTCGAAAGATCCAGACACCGTATTGCTCATGAAGGCTGCCGACAGAGTCGAGAATCACTGCCGCCACACTGAGCAGGATCATGTAAATCAACAATATATCAAAGCGTTGACCGGCGACCGTGTCGGTGCCAAAGATGACCTGATAGATTTTCTCTCTAGCGGTAGTTGTAACCATAGTGATTCACCTGACTATTTTGATTGAGTCATTGTAGGCAGTAACGCAGTTCATGACTATCTTCTGAATCAGCGACACAGTGGCGATATAACACCTCTTGTGCGCAAAATAAGTGTATTATTTTCGCCGTCTTTTTATAACGATAATAATATGATCAACCAAAGAATGAATCGCGCCGACTGGGCGATGCTGATTAGCCTGTCACTGCTCTGGGGTGGCTCATTCTTTTTTGTCGCCGTCGCTGTCCCGGCTCTGCCAGCACTCACTATTACTGCGATACGTGTCGGTATCGCAGCCATTGTGCTGTGGATATTTCTCATCGTATCCAAAAAAACTGTGCCCAAAAGCGGCAAACTGTGGCGCACGTTTTTCGTTATGGGACTACTAAACAACGTCATTCCCTATACATTATTGACTTGGGGCCAGACATCAATTGCCTCGGGCTTGGCCTCAATACTCAATGCGACCACACCGCTGTTTACCATCTTGGTGGCGAGCCTGTTATTGAGTGATGAACATATCACCGTCAAGAAAGCCCTCGGCGTCGGCATCGGTTTCTCGGGGGTCATCATAATGATGGGGCCCGCGCTGCTGACGAATGTCGAAATTGACATCTTGCCGCAGTTGGCCGTGCTCGGTGGAGCGGCATCCTATGCGCTGGCAACCACCTATGCGCGCCGTTTCAAAACCATGGGTGTCAGCCCATTTGAGGTCTCAACAGGTCAAATTACCGCTTCAACCATCATGATTTTGCCGCTGGTACTGATGATTGATAAGCCCTATCAGCTGGATAACCCAGGCTTGCCGGTGTGGTTGGCGATGCTTGGTCTGGGAATATTCTCCACAGCTCTGGCCTATATTTTGTATTTTCGCATCCTGTCATCCTCCGGCGCTGTCAACGTCACTCTGGTCACCTTTTTGGTTCCGGTTTCGGCGATACTGCTCGGCTGGCTAGTACTGGATGAACAGCTGCAAACGGAACACTTTGTCGGCATGGCCTTTATCGGACTCGGGCTGGCGGTTATCGATGGACGACTCTGGGCCAGGCTTTCCCGCTCTCCGAATCAAGCCTGACGGAAGACTGTCGAGATTCCAAACTCACTAATTCAAACTGTCTAGTCCATCGCGATTGCGGCATCATGATGGCAACGCACCAACCACCAACTTATGACGACAAACTTATGACATTAAGCTCAGCCCTCGCACTTTATGCAACGTTGACTTTTTTCGCCCTGCTCCCAGGGCCGGGTGTGATGGTAGTCATTGCGCGCTCACTGGAGTCCGGCTTTCGTCCGGGGCTGGCCATTGCCCTGGGTATTTTGAGTGGCGACTTTGTCTTTATCACATTGGCTATTTTAGGTCTGGCCACACTGGCGGAGGTGATGGGCAATCTGTTTGTTCTGATCAAATATGCCGGCGCCGCTTATCTGATCTATCTCGGTCTGCAACTGCTGCGCCCAACGAAACACAACCAGCCTGCAGAACCTTCCGCAACCCCGATACAATCAAGTCATATTCATGCAACCAATTTTCTGCTTGGGCTGATCACCTCTCTGAGCAACCCCAAGGTGATGCTGTTTTATTTCAGCTTTTTTCCCGCGTTTCTCGACCTACAACAGGTCTCACCATTGGATATTGCCCTGCTGTTTCTGATCGCAAGCCTCTCAGTGGGTGCAGTGATGATTGGTTATGCCTATCTGGCCAGTCGCACCCAATCGTCGTTTCGGGAATCAGCTAAAACCCGCTATCTGAAAACGGGATCAGGAGCACTGCTGATCGGCGGCGGCCTATTTGTTGCCTTGAGAGGCTGAGCCCCTTCCGCCAAACCGGTCTCTCAGGCTACACTCCCCAGCTGTTTAAACACTCTTGGCTACTTAATCTAGCCACGTAACAAGGCGAGTCCCATGACCCCACCTACAAGCCAAACCTGCATCGAAATCAGCCAACCCGGTGGTCCTGAAGTATTGCAACCGACAACCAGAGATGTGCCACAGCCAGCGGTTCATCAAGTGTTGATTCAGATTGCAGCAGCAGGCATTAACCGTCCCGATGTTTTTCAGCGTATGGGCTTTTATCCAGCGCCTCCCGGAGTAACAGATATCCCCGGGCTAGAGGTTTCCGGCAGCGTGGTGACTGTTGGCGCTGGCGTTGAGGATTGGGCTGTGGGCGATCAGGTTTGTGCGCTGCTGGCGGGCGGCGGCTATGGCGAGTATGCGCTTGCCGAAGCCGCGCTCTGCTTGCCGATTCCCGAGGGAGTCAATCTAGTCGATGCCGCGGCATTACCCGAGACCTGTTTTACGGTTTGGCACAATCTGTTTGAGCGCGCGGCATTGAAAGCAGGTGAATGGCTGCTGGTGCATGGCGGTTCCAGCGGCATTGGCACCACGGCGATTCAAATGGCCTCAGCGATGGGTGTCAACGTTATCGTCACTGCCGGATCCGACGAAAAATGTAGCGCCTGCGAAGCCTTAGGCGCGGTAAAAGCGGTCAACTATAACAACGAGGATTTTGTTGAGGTCTGCAAACAACTCACCCATGGCGGCATCAATGTGGTGCTGGATATGATCGGTGGTGATTATATGCAGCGCAACTTTAGTGCCTGTGCTCCACAGGCACGGATTGTCAGCATTGCGTTTTTGCGCGGTTCCAACACACAGCTCGACTTGATGCCACTGATGCTGAAACAGCTTGTGCTGACCGGGTCCACCCTGCGCTCGCAGCCGCTGGAAAACAAAGCGCGCATTGCCGCCGGAGTTGAATCAACAGTCTGGCCCCTGATCGCCGAAGGTAAGTTCAGGCCGGTTATTCACAGTCGCTTCCCCCTGGCGGAAGCCAGCAAAGGTCATGCGCTGATGGAATCAAACCAGCATATTGGTAAAATTTTGCTGGTCAATAAATAGGAAATCTCAATGGCCAACAAAGAATCGCGACTGGTTTACTCCACCGATGCAGGGCGCATCAAAGAGAACGCCATCGAACAGATTGCCGAGACCGATGGTGTACTGCGCATTCGACGTGAAACCAAAGGTCGCAAAGGCAAAGGCGTTACCACCGTCTCGGGATTTGGCCTGCCTGACAGCGAGCTAAAAGCCCTGGCCAAGCACCTTAAACAGAAATGCTCCACCGGTGGCACTGTAAAAGAGGGAGTAATCGAAATTCAGGGCGACCACCGCGACACCCTTAAGGCTGAGCTCGAAAAGCTCGGCCACAAGGTCAAGCTGGCGGGCGGATAAGATGAGACGAGAGACACCAATCAAAACGGCAAAACCTTTTGGCAGCTGGCCATCAGATATCAGCGCCGAACTAATCACCCGCGCCGCGCCAGGATTAAATTTTCTGCAATCAGCGGGCGAACGTATCCTCTGGGTGGAAAGTCGTCCTTGGGAAGCGGGTCGCAATGTCATTATGTGCCGTGAAGCGGATGGCAGTATTCGAGATCTATTTGCAGCACCCTTCAGCCACCACAGCAAAGTACATGAATACGGCGGTATCGCCTATGCCGTGGAAGGTGATCAGCTTTATTTTGTCAACGCCGCCGACCAGCAAATCTACCGCCTCGCTCTCAACAGCACTGAGAGCCCTCAGCCGATTACCGCCTGCGGGCCCTGGCGTTTCGCCGACCTTGTAGTGGATACACAGCATCAGCGCCTGATCGCCGTCTGCGAGCACCACAGCGACAATCAGGAACCGGCCAATTATCTCGCTGCAATCTCCCTTTCCGACGCTGAATCAAACATTGAAAAGCTGGTCTCGGGTGCCGATTTTTATGCCTACCCGCGCATCAGTCCAAACGGTCAAAAGCTGAGCTGGATTGAGTGGTATCACCCCAATATGCCCTGGGACGCCACCCACCTTTTTACCGCAGACCTGAGTGACACTGGTAGTCTCGGCAACAGAACGCGGGTTGCCGGCGCTGATAATAATCAAGCGATTTTCCAGCCGCAGTGGTCACCGGATAACCAGCTCTATTTTGTCTCGGATAAAAATGACTGGTGGAATATTTACCGCCTGGATGGCGACCACGCCACCCCTATCCTAGAGATGGAGGCTGAATTCGCCACACCACTCTGGCAGTTTGGTATGAGTTGCTATGACTTTATTGACCACCAGACTATCGGCTGTCTCTACACTCAAAATGGAACCTGGCACTGTGGCTTGATCAACACCGCTTCAGGTCAGCTGACAACGGTTGAATGCCCCTACAGTAGTATGCAGGCAATGGTCTGCCACCAGCGTGCGATGTATATGGTAGCCGGCGCCGCAGCCCTGCCCAGTGAACTGGTTGAGGTCAGCGAGGCTATCGACGGCCGGGTGCAGGTCAAACCCATCTACTCCCCGGCCACGCTGACGTTGGATACAGCCAATTTTTCCCAGCCGCAGTCGATTCTGTTTGCCAGTGGCGACACACAGGTGCACGCATTTTATTATCCGCCGACTCACCCCAAATACTGCGGCCTCGACAGCGAAAAGCCACCGCTAATCGCGCTCTGTCATGGTGGCCCAACCGGTGCGACAGACAGTAGCTTAAATCTTAAATTGCAGTACTGGACCAGTCGCGGCTTTGCCGTTGTGGATATTAACTATCGCGGCAGCACCGGCTTTGGTCGCAGCTATCGCCAAGCGCTGACCGGAGCCTGGGGAATCGCCGATGTCCAGGACACCCAACAGGCTATCCGCGCACTCAGCGAGCAGGGCAAGATCGATCCACAACGCTGTCTGATTCGTGGTGGCAGTGCCGGTGGTTACACCGTGCTCTCGGCGCTGACCTTTACAGACAGCTTCCAGGCCGGCGCCAGTCTCTATGGTATTGGTGATCTCGAGACGCTCGCCAAAGACACCCATAAATTTGAATCATGCTATATGGATAGCCTGATCGGCCCCTATCCCGAACGCCGAGATATTTATCTGCAGCGTTCACCGCTTCACCATGCCGAAGGCCTCAACTGTCCGGTGATCTTTTTACAGGGGCTGGAAGATAAAGTCGTGCCACCCAATCAGGCCGAAATGATGGTCGAGCTGTTAAAAGAAAAGGGCATCAAAGTTGCCCATATCACTTTCCCGGATGAGGGCCATGGCTTCCGCAAAGCAGCCAATATTATTCGAGCAATGGAGAGTGAATTGGCTTTCTATCGAGACGTATTTGACCTCGCAGACGAGGCCTGAACATGTCCCGCTATCGCCCGCCCGCACCAAAGAGCTCACCCTACATCACCCCCGAGGGCGCCGCCAAAATGCGCGCCGAACTACATCAACTGTGGAAAGTCGAACGCCCTCAGGTAACACAGATTGTCCACGAGGCGGCCAAGAACGGCGACCGCTCAGAAAATGGTGATTATATTTACGGCAAGCGCCGCTTGCGCGAAATAGACAGCAGAGTGCGCTATTTAACCAAGCGCATTGAAAACGCCACCATTGTTGAAGACAAACCCAGGGACCCTTCCAAGGTTTTCTTTGCCGCCTGGGTGACCGTGGAAGATGCCGACAGCGGCGAGGAAAAAACATTTAGATTAGTGGGCGCCGACGAAATCGACGCGACACGCAACTGGATCAGTATCGACGCCCCGATGGCACGGGCACTGATTGGCAAATCAGTCGACGATGAAGTGCAGGTAAAAACCCCCTCCGGCGACCGCGACTTTATTATCACCGCCATCAGCTACCAGCCCTGAGCGTATTGTTATAAATAGAAAGCCCGAGCAGTGACCCCTAAGGCGACAGCCGGCTAATACTCCAGCCGTCCGCACCACGCAGATAGCTAAAGCGATCATGCAGCCTCTGCTCACCGCCCTGCCAAAATTCAATTTCCTCAGGCACCACAACATAACCACCCCAAAAATCAGGGAGCGGAATCTCACCATTGGCAAACTTCTCTTTGACCTGAGCAAACTGGGTTTCAAGCGCCTGGCGCGAATTGATGCGACTACTCTGTTTCGACGCCCAGGCTGCCAGCTGACTGGGCTTGGGACGGCTGAGAAAATAGTTGAGCTCCTGCGCTTTGGAGAGACGCTCGGCCCGGCCGCCAACAATGACCTGACGATCGAGCTGCAGCCAGGGAAAGTGCAAGCTCACCTGACTGTTAGCCTCGATCTCTTTGGCTTTGCGGCTGCCGAGATTGGTATAAAAAACAAATCCCCGCGGACTCAAATCCTTGAGCAACACCATCCGCTGCCAAGGCTTGCCGGAAGCGCTAACCGTTGCCACACTCATCGCCGTGGGGTCCTGAATACCCGCTTCAATCGCCTGCTTCATCCACAGCTCAAATTGATCAAAGGGACTGTCACACAGCGATTCGCGGGTCAGCGTTCCGTAATCATATTCACGGCGATTATCTTGCAGGCTCATAGTGTTTTCCCAAGGGCAATTGCCCGTTCACAGTATCAAACCCAATATTACAGGTCGCGTTGGCTACTCTTAATGCATATTACCAATACTATGGGCGCCGTCTACAGGCAGTGCAACGCCATTAACAAAGGATCCCGCATCACTGGCAAGCAACAAAAATGGTGCTGTCATCTCATCCATCTCACCAAAGCGTTTGGCCGGTGTCGCATCAATAAACGCCTTCCCTTGCGGTATTTCAAGTAAGGGCGCGGTCATTTCAGTCAGGAAATAACCCGGACACAGTGCGTTGACACGAATATTTTTCCGCGACCATTCCAGCGCCAACGCCTTGGTCAACTGAATAACACCAGCTTTCGATGCTGAGTAGCTGGCCTGACCCGATGCAACCCGCAGACCCAATATCGACGCCGTATTAACAATACTGCCCGCCAGGCCCGCATCCACCAGACGCTTTGCCGCCTCATTCGCAACTAGCCAGACGCCTTTAAGGTTGGTATCAACCACTTTGTCCCAGCTCGCCTCATCGGTTTTCAGAGACGACTTGACATCCGCCACGCCGGCATTATTAGAGACCACAGTCACAGTTCCAAAAGCCGCTTCGGCGGCATCAAAACCCTGTGCGATAGACTCGCTATCAGCTACGTCCATCTCGACTGCCAGAGCTTCGCCGCCCGCAGCAGTAATCTCTGCCACCAGCGCCTCGAGACGCTCAATACGCCGCGCCGCAACCACAACCTTGGCACCACGGGCTGCCAGGATCTTGGAAAAATGCACACCAAAGCCACTTGAAGCCCCGGTGACCAAGGCCACTTTTCCACTCATATCAAATTCTGTCGTCACGCTGTTTTCCTCTTTGGTTGATTGAAGAGCTAACTGCTGGTTGAAAAACTCTCTATTCGCTGAGGCGCTAACCATAGGTTATATAGCCTTGCATTTCATTGGTGTCGAGATGGGGGATGCTGTTAAACCCAGTCAAGTTCATCTTTCTCGTGTTAAAAAAGAAATGGCTAATGGCGGTGTTTTTGTACTGCAAGTTGAGATCAAAAATGGTCTCATCGGGAATGCTCAGCACACCGCCGACAAAAGTGCTGATCGAGCCACCAGAACCGATTGCGAGAACGATTTCTCCGCCTTCTGCCATCATCTGAATTTGTTGTCGGGCATCTGACACACGAGCTTTAAACGCCACCCAGGTTTCCGGCACATCATCTATCTCATCCCGGGTCCAGGCGCTCAACACCCGGCGCAGGAGACGAAAGTAATTGTTCTTGTTGTCAGGGTTGTCGGCAATCGTTTGATAGAGCGGGTCATCGCCATGGGTCTTGCTATAGGCGTCGGTCATATGGGTAAAATCATATTCGTTGAGACCCGGCAGTACTGTGCGATCACTGCCATCAATACCCATACCCGCACAGATACCATCCATAGTCTGGTGATGACGGTGCATATCACCCACCACCAGCTTATCAAAACCGATCCCGCGCAACGCGAGATGCTCCCCCAGCCAGCGCGACTGCTGATGACCGAGGTCGGAAAGCTGATCGTAATTGGCGGCACCAAAAGAGGCTTGAGCGTGACGCACAAGGTAGAGCTCACTCATTCGAAATTCCTGATTATTCAAGCTAATGGCATGATAACTGCCAATTTATTCAAGGTCCCATTTAACCCCAAATCGGCCTCAATGGATAGTATGGCGCATGGATAACGAGCATTTAAGAAACGGATTTAAAGCCTTATCCACAGCGGCAATAGCAGCTTGCGGGCTGTTGAAAACAACTCCGAATAAACTATAAAAATTAACCACTTAGGCGTATACTCCGCGCTCAATTTTTTCGGTGCGCTCAAGCGCCAAGTCACAGGTAAAACAATGTCCACCCCCGATTTCGCTTCACTGGGTATTTCAGCACCCGTTCTCAAGGCTGTGCAACAACTCGGCTACGAGCAACCTTCGCCCATTCAAGCGCAGAGTATTCCCATTCTACTGGCGGGTGGAAACCTGCTCGGCACCGCACAGACCGGTACTGGCAAGACGGCCGCCTTTGCGCTGCCAATGTTGAGCAAGCTCGACGAAAAACAAAAGACACCTCAGGTTTTGGTGCTGACGCCCACCCGCGAACTGGCCATCCAGGTCGCTGAAGCGTTTCAGAGCTACGCCAAACATATCAAGGGATTCCATGTGCTGCCGATCTACGGCGGTTCCGATATTGGTGGTCAGTTGCGCGGTTTAAAACGCGGTGCTCAGGTCATTGTCGGAACTCCCGGCCGCGTGCTCGATCACTTGCGTCGTCGCAGCCTCGATCTCAGTGAAGTTACCGGCCTGGTGCTGGACGAAGCCGACGAAATGCTGCGTATGGGTTTTATCGACGATGTCGAGACCATTCTCTCAAAAACCCCTGACAGCTGTCAGCGCGCGCTGTTCTCTGCCACCATGCCACCGGCGATCAAGCGGGTTGCCGACAAGTATCTCGGTGATGCACAACAGGTTAGCATCGAGAGCAAAACCAAAACCGTTGAACGTATTGAGCAGTCCTATCTGATGGTCAAAGGCCATCAGAAGATGGATGCCCTGACCCGGATTCTGGATGTCGAACAATTTGATGGCATGATTATTTTTGTGCGCACCAAGTCATCGACTCTGGAAATTGCCGAAAAACTTGAAGCGCGTGGATTTAGCGCCGCGGCACTGAATGGCGATCTGACCCAGGCGCTGCGCGAACGAACCATTAACCGCCTGAAGAAGGGCCAGGTTGATATTGTTGTCGCCACCGATGTCGCCGCGCGCGGCCTCGATGTTGAGCGCATCAGTCATGTGATCAACTACGACATTCCCTACGATAACGAATCCTATGTTCACCGTATTGGTCGAACTGGCCGCGCCGGCCGCGAAGGCAAAGCGATTCTGTTTATCACACAGAAAGAAATCCGTATGTTGCGCTCGATTGAGAAGTCGACGCGCCAGACCGTCAGCCAGTTTAATCTGCCCAGTAATGAAGAAGTCAGCGGCCAACGCGTAGCGCAATTTAAAGAGCAGTTGGTCGGCATGAGCAAGTCGACCAAACTCGACAAGTTTAATTCTCTGGTGAAAGAAGTGGCCGCGGAAAATGATATCGATATGGCCGTATTAGCCGCTGCTCTGGCCTATGAAGTCCAGAAAGATCGCCCACTGTTCCCCAAGTTGGTGACAATCGATACGCCACGTGCAACCACCAATGAGCGCTCTGATCGAAAAGAACGTCCCCAGCGCGAGCGTGCCGAGCGCTCTGAGAGACCCGATCGCAGCCCTGCACACAGTAAAGCTGAAAAACCAAGCCGTGAGCGTGCAAGCCGCGACCAGTCCGATGCAGAAGATATTCCAATGGTAACTTATCGCATCGAAGTGGGTCGCAATGACGACGTGTCACCAAAAAATATTGTTGGCGCGATTGCCAACGAAGCTCAGATCGATGCGCAGTTTATCGGCCATATCAAACTCTATGATGATCACAGCACCGTCGATCTGCCAGAGGGTATGCCGAAGGAACTGTTTGATCACCTCTACAAAGTGCGTGTCTGTCAGAAGGCGTTGAAGATAAGCGTCGATAACGGAACGGCAGGTGAGCAACGCGATGCCCGACCATCCTTTGGCGACAAGCCCGGCAAAAAGTCAGGATTTAAAGACAGGGCGGCAAAAAAGCCCGGCTTTAAAGACCAGCCAGGATTTAAAGACAAGCCAGGATTTAAAGACAAGTCCGGTTTTAAGGGCAAACCAGCCGCCGGGGCTAAAACCAGTGACGGTGCCAAACCAAGTGCCGCCAAAAAAGCTCATCGCGGGCAAGACACCGATGTCAGAAAACCGCGCAAGCGTCCTGTCACTGACCGCAAATAAAGCGATCCAGCGCACCTAAATGCCGAATCATCGAGCTTGCCTCGATGCGTTCGGCTTTAAAAAACTCCTCTGCCATGGGCGCGACACTGCAACTCTCAGGCAACTCCCCCGCCAACTCAATGGTCTGATACATCTTTGGCAGAAAAACAAACTGTAGCCACTGGCTAAAGGTTAAAACATCAATCGAGAAAGGCTCGCTGCTCAGCAACGCAGCGGCCGGTGGAGACTCATCAGCCCACAACTGCATCTGGCGCAGCTCACGCTCCACCTCAAATAACAGACTTGCCAGCTGGCTATAACGATCGCTCACAGACAATTTCTCTCCATTTCTCTCAGCACTTTTTAGTCGCCCTGTCCCGCCTACGCCCTAGCCGCGATAAAGCGTGGCAATCCATTTTTCTTCATTGATAAAGTCCCAGGACCAACTCGCCCATTGTGGCTCAAGCCCAATTTTGACGATGTCGTCGAGACTTTTCCCCGCCGCTCTGTGTTTTCTTACAAAGGCGGCAGTACTTTTGATCATATCGACAAAGATTTGATAACCCGCTTTATTCGTCAACGCTCCGTGGCCCGGGATCACCTGAGTATTATCGCCAAGCATTGCGATGAGCCGCTCTGCGTTTTGAACATAGCCATCAACTGTGCCGCCCCCGTCGAGATCGATGTATGGAAAGCGCGATTCAAAGAACAAGTCGCCGGTATGCAGTACGTTAGCCTGTTCAAACCACACCACACTGTCACCGTCTGTGTGACCCGATGGCAGGTGCATCACGCGGATTGTTTCAGCATTAAAGTGAAATTTAATGCCGTCGGCATAGGTCACAACCGGTAGCGCTTGAGCGCCAATATTATTGGCCGCCAGCAACCGTTCACGCACATTGTCATGAGCAAAAATAGTGGCTTTCTGGACACTGGCCATAAAGGCATTTCCGCCTGTGTGATCCCCATGATAGTGGGTGTTAATCACATAGCGTGGTGCGCTCTGGTTTAGCCTGCCGAGCGCCGCAGCAATTTTTTCGGCCATCGGTGCAAACTGGTCATCGATAATTAAAATGCCGTCTTCGCCAGACGAAACGCCAATATTGCCCCCTGCTCCCTGCAGCATATATACCGAGCCGCCTACAGGTGTGGTAGAAATCGAGACATCATCCAGTTCGGCCGCGACAACTGACGCGCAGACAAACAGTGTCAAAACCCAAGACAAGCAGCGCATAATCTGACTCCTTTAAAGTGATCTGTAGTTAAAACGTTCGGCTATTCTAGCCAACTTCGCGGCGAAAAGGTGGCAGTGCATTTAATAGCTGGGCACCATAGCGTTTGGTGATCAGACGTTTATCGAGAATGGTTACCGTTCCAGTATCGGACTCGGTGCGCAACAGGCGACCACAGGCCTGAATCAGGCGCAGCGAGGCGATTGGCAGGGCAATATCAAAAAATGAGTTGCCGCCGCGATCTTCAATCCACTCCGACAGCGCCTCGTGGAGCGGATCATCCGGCACGGCAAACGGCAGCTTGGCGATCACCACATGGCGGCAGTAGTCGCCAGGCAGATCGACACCTTCGGCAAAGCTGGCCAGCCCCATCAATACACTGGTGCGACCCTGATCAATACGTTCTTTGTGCAGGCGCACCATTTCGCGATTGGAATACTGGCCCTGAATTAAAATATTTTTTTGCAGGTCATCAGACAGCTCATCATAGACCTGCTCCATCTGGCGGCGCGATGAAAACAGCACCAATGTGCCGCAGCGCGGCTCCACTAACGTATCAAAGCGATCAATAATATCGCGACTGTGCTGCTCTACTGCATTGCCCTCCACAGCATCACCGGGCACACGAATCACCGCCGCCTGCTGATAGTCGAAAGCGCCGGCCACGGCCATAAAATGCGCAAAATCTGGAATGCCGGTTTCGCGCTGCAGGGTTTGAAATGAGCCTAGTGCCCGCAGCGTTGCAGAGGTGACCACTGCGGCATAACAGCTTCCCCAGAGCACATCCCGCAGCAGTTCGGCAGCCTGAATCGGGCTGGCATTGATTGAGATATCGACATTGCCGCCGCTGTCATCCAGACGCAACCAGCACGCCATCGGTATATCTCCAGATTTGGTCTCGCGATGTAACCTGTCCCAGAGTGCCAACAAACTCTCAGCGCGGGATTGCCAGCTGCCCGCCTGCTGATAAAACAACTCCACATCGGCGGCCGGCACCGGATACTGTTTGTCACCCAGCGCATCATTAAGCGTATCGACCAGGACTTCCAGACGTCCCAGCCAGCCACTGGTCTGTTTCGCCAACTGCGAGGCCAGATCGCGCAGCGCCTCGCCCACATCCCCATGCGCATAGCGGTAGCGGCCATCTTCCGGGTAATCGGTAGAGTCCAGCGACTGCTGCAGCAAGGGATAGACAAACGTCAGCAGCTCGGCAATTTTGCCCGCCTCGCGCTCAATGCGCGGTAACTGATCGGCCAGCGCCTTATCTTTCTCAAACAGCGGTGCCTGACCTTTACACTGCTTTTGCAGTCGCTCCAGCCAAGTGACACTGCCATTGACGCGACACTCGGCACCAAAGTGACGAATGGCGGTGTCGCCCAACCTGTGCCCCTCATCGAAGATATAGATGCAATCTTCCGGTGGTGGCAGAATCGCACCGCCGCCGAGAGCCAGATCGGCCATGACCAAATCGTGGTTTGCGACAATGCACTCGCTCTCTTCAAGCTCGTTGCGGGCATTAAAAAAGGCACACTGATTGACGAAACGACAGCGCCGACCGCTACACTGGCGACGGTCAATCGTTAAGGCTCGCCATTCAACATCCTGAATCCGGGTCTCCCATGAATCGCGATCGCCGTCCCAACTGCCGTCGGCCAGTGCGTCCCACATTTCACGATAGAGATTTTCGGTCTGCTGATTGGGGTTAAAGGCGACCTCATCTTCAAACAGAAACAGGCCGGCATCTTTGGATTTAATCGCATCCAGACACTGTTCCATCTTCAGGTTACAGGCATAGCGACCGCGGCCTTTGACCAGAGCACAGCTATGGTCCCAGCCACAGGCCTCGAGTAGTTCAGGAAGGTCTTTGTGAATTAGCTGCTCTTGCAGCGCAATGGTGCCGGTGGCAACCACTACAGTCTTTTTCATCGCCCGGGCAATCGGCAGTGCGGCGATCAGGTAGCCAACCGTTTTACCCGTACCGGTGCCCGCTTCAACCACTGCCAGGCGCTTGTCCGGTTGGCTGTGGCTGAGAGCATTTGCCACCGTAGCGATCATCTGCTTCTGGCCAAGACGCGGCTTGAGGTCGCGCGCTTTTAAAAACTGTCGGTATCCCTGCTGGATGGTTTCTCTGACATCAGATGCTAACAAAAATTGAATATCCCTAATTGACGTGCAAGTAATTGATCACCGGCGCGGCATAGCCCTGGATAATAATCTCACGATAGGCGCGCGGTGCCGCAGCCAGGCGTGCGTTAAAAAACGCTTCGACTCCATCCCAGTCACAGTCTGGCCACTGAGATTTAAGCTGCTGTAATCCGTCGCTGTGGCCGCACATCTGATAGGCAATAATATTGCTCGGAAACAGTTTGTAATCACGGTAGATCTGCTTATCAACCTCTGCTGCCAGCGCATCCGCGCTTTCGTATTGTGATCCCAGAGGGTCACCGAAAGCCACATGAATGCGACCCTTATAGCCAACAAAACCCTTCTGAATAGTGTCCAGGTCTTCATACTGCTGTTTGATATAACTCTCGCCCTGCTGCTTGGCATAGAGCTCGCGACCCTTATCGATATCACAGGGGTCATACTCGTAGGAGATTGCCACTGGCACAATACACAACTCGGCGATCGCCTCGGCAAAGTTCTGATCCTTACTGCGCGATAATGCGAGCATTTTTAGCAGCGCGGTCTCGGTGCGGTCGTGGCCGTCTTTGGCACGGCCTTCACGTTGAGCAATCCAGATCGAAACCTTATCGTTAGACAGTGAATGGCGAATATAGGCCGAGAGTGTTTTCAATGCCTCCAGTTTTTCACGTCGCCCGCTTACCGAGCGCTTGACGATAAAACTGCGGTTTACGCGCATCAGGTCGGCAGCAAAGGGCTTGCTCAGTAGATTATCACCAATCGCAATCCTGACCGCATCCATTCCCTTATCCAGCAATGCAATATTGACCATCGCCGGATCCATCGCGATATCGCGGTGATTGCTCAAAAACAGATAGGCCTTGTTCGGGTCGAGCTTGTCCAAGCCACTGACGGTACAGCCGTCGGTGGTTGTGTCGAGCAACCCCTTTAGCGAAGTGGTCAAATGACTCTGCAGATCGTCAACGGTTGATACTGAGGCCATCGCCTTTGCCAGTCCACGACGCACAAATGGCCGCAGCAGCCAGGGACATATTTTCGCCAATCGCGGCATCCGACGCGATAGCAGCAGATCGATAAATTCTGGGTCGGCAATCAGGCGCGCCAACACTGCGGGCACCTCACTGTCGTCATAGGGACGGATATCGTCAAATTCGCTCATTGAAACCTCTAAAGCACCCTGTTCCTGCTCGTTATAATGTTATTTTGCGGCGGATCAGTTGATTACTCGACATAAAATCAGCGCGCTCACAAGGCCACTTTCTGACGTCTTGCCGCGCTGATGTCACTGCTTAAATTATCGACAATTGTGCCAGCGAACCTCATGGGAAAACTGGTCGACCTTGTCAACCACATCCAGCACCATCGCAAACAGGGCCATGCGAATCAGCAAACCGTTGTCAGTCTGGCGAAAAATGGCCAGATTCGGATTGTTGTCGAGATCGCAGTCCAGCTCGTTGGCGTCGCTGCGTGAATCTCGCGGCAATGGGTGCATAATCACCGTGTTCGGCTCGCAATATTGGGTATAGATAGCCTGATTAAGGCGAAACTTGCCACGGTATAGATCGGCTTCTTCCTTGGTCGTAAAGCGCTCTTCCTGAATCCGTGTCGAGTAGACAATATCCACATTTGCAATGCTGTTATTGAGTTCTTCCGAAGCTGCCACACTGACACCGGCAGCACGCAATTCATCGATAATCTGCTCGGGCAGCGCCAACTCTTTTGGCGAAATCAAGGTCACTTGAATATTGTTGTAAAGACATAGCAGCTTGCTCAGTGAATGTACCGTACGACCGTGGCGCAGATCACCAATCATGGCAATCCGCAGGCCGTCGATTCCGCGGCCTTTGGCCTGTAGTTCGCGGGCAATGGTGTAGAGATCAAGCAGAGCCTGAGTCGGGTGCTCATTGGCACCATCACCGCCATTCATCACCGGGACTCGGCTGCAAGCGGCAAAGTCGGCCACTGACCCCGGCTGTGGATGGCGCATACAGATAACATCACTAAACCCGGACAGAACTCGAGCGGTGTCTTGCAGCGATTCGCCTTTGACCAGAGCCGAACTTTCAAACCCCGCAGTCTCCCGCACTTCGCCACCGAGCAGATTAAATGCTGAACCGAAACTGACACGGGTCCTGGTGCTGGCCTCAAAAAACATATTACCGAGAATCGCACCTTCGAGAACGCGCGTCACGCGTTTGCGCTGTGCATAGGGTTCCATCTGATCTGCTACGGAGAAAATGTGCTCAACATCTTGGCGTTGAAATTGGCTGATGGAGAGAATGTGCGCGCCGGTGAAGTTCACGCGATACCTCGAGGGCAATTGAGTTGGAGGATTCTAGCCTGTTTGATCCCTGTTCTCAATTGCTACTGCAGTGCCAGCACTAAACAGAAAACTGCTCCGCCACTGACTGACTCCAGTTCTGCAAGGCCTGCAAAACACCCCGCTGATGGTCATTGAGACTGCTATCCGCGAGCAGTTCGCTCAGGGTTTGATTATTCTGCTGCAGCGTCAGGTAACCGGACTGCTCATCGGTCAAGCGCCAACGGCAGCTCTCCCTCCAGGTCTGCTGCTCTTCGGCAGACAGTGATTGAGGAAAGTAACGCGCTCGATAACTAAACAGCAATTGGTTGTAGCGATTATCGGAAAAATAAAATTGTTGCCGAGCAAAGTCATCGGCACTGGCACGGCGCACCTCGTTGAGCAAGTCGCGATCCTGGTTGGGCAGAAATCCGCCGTAGAGTTGCTGCTCAGCTTCCGGCTTGAGCGGGAAGCTCTGCTCGCGAAAGACCAGCTGTAATTTCTCACTGAGATTGTGATTGCTCAGTCGCTGCCAGTTCTGTTCGCTGCGCTGCAGATCGATACCCAGACGTTTTGCCGCGGCGGCATCGATCAGCTTGTGGGTTGTCACCACGGGTGCCTTATTGATGTGTACTACCTTGAGCGGAATGCGCTCCTCGCCCTCCGGCAGATCGGCGCTGGCGGTAAAGACTCGTTCGCGAATCTGGTGCTCATTGAGACTGATCAGCATCTCTGGGTCGGCGGATAGATCACAACAGATAATGCCATTGCTATTGGTCGGATGTTGCGCCAGCGGCATCATCATTGCGCCGTACATATGTTCGCTGCCGAGCATACCTGAGATATGGAAAAACGGTTTGCGGGCTTTCAAATCGAGCATCGCCGCGATCTGTTTTTTTCCGCGATTTTGCAACACATAATCAAACAGCCGTGGCTGTTTTTGTTTGACTAACTTGGCGACGGCGATGGTCGCGGTAACATCGGAGAGCGCATCATGGGCCGCTTCGTGGGCCAGACCATTGGCTGCGGTGAGATGCTCAAGTTTAAAACTCGGACGCCCGTCTTCATGGTCAGGCCACTCAATCCCCTCGGGGCGCAGCGCTCGGGTCAGGCGCAACATATCAATAATATCCCAGCGCGAATTGCCATTTTTCCACTCCCGTTGATAGGGATCGTAAAAATTACGATACAACGTATAGCGGGTCACTTCATCGTCGAAACGGATACTGTTGTAGCCGACGCCACAGGTATTGGGGCGTGATAACTCACGATGAATTGCCTCGATAAATTGCGGCTCAGGAAGACCCTCAGCCTGAGCAAGTTGGGGCGTGATACCGGTAATCAAACAGGCCTGGGGGGCCGGCAAAATATCGGCCTGAGGCTGGCAATAAATCACCAGCGGCTCGCCAATCGGGTTGAGATCAAAATCGGTTCGCAAGCCGGCAAACTGACTGGGGCGATCAACTGATGGATCGACGCCAAAGGTTTCGTAATCATGCCAGTAGAATGTGTTGTCCATTTTTTACTCTCCTTTTTGATCTCTTCTCACTCTTGCTTGCCCGGTTTCAGCCATAAAAAAACGGCGCCGATTAAAGCGCCGTTTTGATACTGAAGGCAAAGCAGTATTGAGTCAACTTAGGGCTCAATCCAACCTGCAACCAACTTGAACTGGGCTAGAATTTAAATACCTCGGAGAATGACATCTCTCCCACTACCCGGCGATTGCGCGCACGACCACTGTCGGTGTTATTCGTGGCAATGGGTCGGCTTTCACCATAGCCCACAGCGCTGACCCGAGCTCCGGGTATGCCATAGTCTTCAACCAGTTTAGCCTTTACCGCATCGGCACGACGCTGGGAGAGGCTCAGGTTGTATTGATCGGAACCGCGGCTATCAGTGTGGCCTTCAAGTACCAGTTCAATATCATCATGGGCTTTCATAGCAGCAGCGATAGCTTCAAGCTGATCGCCATAGATTGCCAGAACCTTGGCTTGGTTAAATTCAAATTCAACATTCAGACGCACGGTGATGGTGCGAACTTCGGGTTCAGGTTTAGGCTGAGGCGCAGCTTGTGACTCAGCTCGCGGCTCGGCAACGACCGGCGCAGCAGCTGGAGCAGGTGCAGCCGCAGCGGTGCCGCCAAACAGCTTACTCAGAGAAATCTGCACGCCGAAGTCTTCGCCGTCTTCATCGTGTCCACCCATACCGCGCAGATCAGCGCGAAACTCCAGGCCGTTAAACTGCTTGCCCATACCCAGACCAACCATCAGCTGAGTCGAACGATCATCGTGACCGGCCACCAGGTTTGAAGCATCATTGAAATCATACTGATTGGCGCCGAAGAGCATATAGGGGCGCCACTGAGATGCTTCTTCGCCCAGCCAAATTACACTGTTAAGCGACAGCACATCAAAGTCGTCGTGACCCACGTTGGCACCGTAGCCCAGCTCCAGCGCGACATTATCGGAGAGATATTTGCCCAACTGCAGACCAGCGGTCACCGAGTTGTAGTCTTCACTAATCGAGCGCTGGCCGTCGAGATCATAATGACCAGCGGTGGCGCCGAGATACCACTCGTCCGAGGCCGTGGCAGTTGCAGCAAGACTGAGCACGCCGGCAGTGGCAAACAGTGTTGTGATAAATAACTTAATCGATTTCATAATATTTAGTTCCTTACTTCCCTTTTTAACGAAACCACTCCGTTTATGGAGTGAACAATTTTTTAATCCTAAGTCGTTAACACCTTCTCCCTAGTTCGACCTATATCTATAGCTTATTTCAGGGTTAGGGTCTTTTCCTCAATTTTGGCCTGCCAAATCTGTGGGCCTATACGGTGCACCGAGTCACCCTTGGTATCCACTGCGACGGTTACCGGCATATCCTTGACTTCAAATTCATAGATCGCCTCCATGCCCAACTCCGGGAAGGCCACGACCTTAGAATGGGTAATCGCCTTGGAGACCAGATAAGCTGCACCACCGACGGCAATCAGATAGACCGCCTGATTGTCGCGAATCGCATCAATACCCAACTGGCCGCGCTCGGCCTTGCCGATCATTCCCATCAAGCCGGTCTCTTCAAGCATCGTGCGGGTAAATTTATCCATGCGTGTTGCCGTGGTTGGTCCAGCCGGGCCGACCACCTCGTCTCGCACGGGGTCAACAGGCCCCACGTAGTAGATAAAGCGATCGGTCAAATCAACCGGCAGCTTTTCACCACGCGCCAGAATATCGGTCATTTTCTTGTGCGCCGCATCGCGCCCGGTCAACATCTTGCCTGACAGCAGCAAAGTATCTCCCGGCTTCCAGGTGGCAATTTCATCGCGGGTCACGCTGTCGAGATCAACCCGGCGCACCGATTCGTCGGCCTCCCAGGTAATATCCGGCCAGTCTTCAAGATTCGGGGGATCAAGCTGGGCCGGGCCACTGCCATCAAGCTCAAAATGGACATGGCGCGTCGCCGCACAGTTGGGAATAATCGCCACCGCTTTGTTAGCGGCATGGGATGGGTAATCCTTGATTTTGATATCCAGCACAGTGGTCAGACCACCGAGCCCCTGAGCACCGATACCCAGTGCATTGACCTTTTCAAACAGCTCCAGGCGCAGTTCTTCGTTGCGATTCTGTGCCCCTCTGGCCTGCAGCTCGGCAATATCAATATGCTCGAGCAGTGACTCCTTCGCCATTAACATTGCTTTCTCCGCCGTGCCGCCAATACCGATGCCAAGCATACCCGGAGGACACCAGCCAGCACCCATGGTCGGCACCATCTGCAACACCCAGTCGACAACTGAGTCGGACGGATTGAGCATAGCAAACTTGGATTTGGCCTCAGAGCCGCCACCCTTGGCCGCAACATCAATCGAGACCTTGTCGCCGGGGACAATATCGTAGTGAATGACTGCCGGAGTGTTATCTCCCGTGTTTTTCCGCTCGCCATCGGGATCGCTGAGAATCGACGCGCGCAGCACGTTGTCGGGGTTTTTGTAGGCACGGCGCACGCCTTCGTTGACCATATCGGTAAGGCTCATATCACCCTGCCACTGCACATTCATACCCACGCGAACAAACACGGTCACAATACCGGTGTCCTGACAGATCGGCCGATGCCCCATGGCACACATCCGCGAGTTGACCAGAATCTGTGCCATAGCATCTTTTGCTGCCTTTGACTCTTCGCGCTCATAGGCCTGGGCAACAGCCTGAATAAAATCAACGGGATGATAGTAAGAAATATATTGCAGCGCGTCGGCGACGCTATCGATAAGGTCTTGCTGGCGGATAATAGTCATAACGGGTAATCGGTTCCTGTTGAGTTACTGGCCGGATGGCGTCATGACGGCAGATGTCGGTGCGGCCAGGCGCTTTTCAAGATCAAGGATCTTCTGGTTGGTCTGACGACGGAAAGCATCCATCGACTCCACGGCTTCGGCATTGAGTTTAATCTGACGATCAATATTAGCCAGTGACGACTGCAGTGTATTGAGTTTGTCAGAGAGCTTGCGCAGGTTGGCATTAACCGAATCAATATCCGCTGAGATAGCCAGATAATTGCCACTCAGATTGGTCAGGCTGCGGGCTTCTTTATCGACCCGGGCACCAAGATCGGCGATGGATTTTTCCATCGCGGCACGCTTGCTGCCAAGAAATACGATATCCTTTTTGTTTTCGGCGATCTTGCCTTTATTGATATCGTTGGTCACGCCCCAGAGTTTCCTGATTTCACTCCAGTGTTCTTTCAGCTCATCGCCCTGTTTACTGATCTTCAGTTGCATCGCCGCGCCGGACTGGGTCACCGACTCATCGGTGCTGCTGAGACGAGACTCCAGAGCATCAAAACGCTGCAACAGATCGCTGTGCTTAGTAAATTGCATCCAGCCAAACCAGGCGCCCGCCGCAACGGCCAACAACAGAATAAAGATCAGCGCCTTCCATCCACCGCTGAGACCAGTGCCTGCAGCAGAGCCGCCAGACGAGCCGCCTGAACCACCAGAGCGTCTGCTATCGGTCGCCTGCGAGCTGGCTTTTTGTGATGATGCAGAAGCTGTTGAAGAACGCCCAATCATATCGTCCCGCTCCGGGACAATGGGGTTAATTCGGGGTTTATCGGCAGTCATTTGAAAATCCTGTTTTAGAGACCGTTTGTAGAGGCATAACGTTGACGAGCATTATACGCAAATTCATTTCCGCCTACATCTGCACAACCAAGTTATTTCTCCTTCTTAGCCAGCGTTCACCCAGTCACGGTGGGAAAACGGGAAAAATAGTCAGGCACAAAAAAGCCGACCCAAGGCCGGCTTTTTCGACAGACAACCGGCTTTTTACAGCAGGTTAAGCGCCAGAACCATCACTGCAGTCAAACCCAGGCTCGAGTGAATCACACCCTTAACTGTGGTCATAGGACCCTGCTTGCCCATCAGCGCGTTGACTTCAAGCAGCGCTACAATCACCAGCATTGCAATCAGGCCGTTGCCGCCAACCGCTGAGCCGTAGCCTTGACCCACATAGTGAGGACCAGCCAACATACCCAGCGCCATAGGCGCAGAAAACAGTGTATTGGTGCGTGAAGCCAGCAGCGCCTTGGCGCCCGCAGCAGCTTTATCGCCACCTTCCACAATGCCCAGGGCAATTTTCTGCGCTGGCCAGATTACCAGCCAAACGTTCAAAAACATCAGCGTGCCCATGACCGCGCCGACAATAATATAGTTATTCAGCTGACTGTTGCCAGTGACAACGTGAAGCAGATAGAGGCCGGTGATAAAAGTGAACATCGCGCCCCAGCGGAACCACCACAGCGCACTTGGCGCCAGTTTGGCTTTGGCATCGGCCAGACCTTCCGGTGAGGCTTCTTTGAAATAGCCACCCTGAATGAAGTTAAAGTAGTACAGCATACCAATCCAGGTGATACCGAAAAGCAAATGGCCCCAACGGACCAGAATATCGATTAATTCAGCAGACATAACGGAATCCTCTTAATGTTTATTAATAGTTGCGCCCTTTCAGGCTGCGGTCTTGACCGGCCCCAATTGTTCGCGAAGCAGCGCAAAATAGCAATCACCTTTACCGGCTTTAAGGCAATAAGCCAAAAAAAACCCGCAACCAAGGTTGCGGGTTTTTAAGTTATTGCCTGGGCTAGGCCAATTACATCATGCCGCCCATACCACCCATGCCCCCCATACCACCCATGTCCGGCATACCACCGGCAGATGAATCGCTAGGAGCATCGGCAACCATCGCTTCAGTGGTGATCATCAGACCAGCGATAGAAGCAGCTGCCTGCAGTGCAGTACGTGCGACCTTGGCTGGATCGAGAATACCCATTTCGATCATATCGCCATATTCGCCAGTGGCTGCGTTGTAACCAAAGTTACCTTTGCCAGCCTTGACCTTGTCGACAACCACGGAACCTTCTCCGCCGGCATTTTCAACGATCTGGCGCAGAGGTGCTTCCATGGCGCGCAGAGCAATGCCCACACCCACAGTCTGGTCATTGTTGTCGCCAGTGACGTGAGCAATCTTCTGCAGCACACGTACCAGAGCAACACCGCCGCCAGGAACCACGCCTTCTTCAACCGCTGCACGGGTTGCGTGCAGTGCATCTTCAACGCGGGCTTTCTTCTCTTTCATTTCCATTTCGGTGGTGGCGCCAACCTTGATTACCGCAACACCGCCAGCCAACTTGGCCACGCGCTCTTGCAGCTTTTCACGGTCGTAGTCAGAGCTGGTGTCTTCGATCTGTGCACGAATCTGCTTAACACGGCCCGCGATAGCGTCTGCATCGCCAGCACCGTCAACAATAGTCGTTGCTTCTTTGGTCATGGTGATGCGCTTGGCTGTACCCAGGTGCTCCAGAGTAGCCGTCTCAAGATCAAGACCCACTTCTTCAGAAATCACAGTACCGCCGGTCAAAATGGCGATATCTTCCAGCATGGCCTTGCGACGGTCGCCGAAACCAGGTGCTTTACAGGCTGAAACCTTGACGATACCACGCAGGTTGTTGACCACCAGTGTAGCCAGCGCTTCACCTTCAACATCTTCCGCGACGATCATCAATGGCTTGCCCGCTTTGGCAACATTTTCCAGCAGCGGCAGCAGCTCACGAATATTAGAGATCTTCTTGTCGACCAAAAGAATGAATGGGCTGTCCTGCTCGGCGCTCATGCTCTCCTGGTTGTTGATGAAGTATGGCGACAGGTAACCACGATCGAACTGCATACCTTCAACGATATCCAGTTCGTTTTCCAGGCCTGAGCCCTCTTCAACAGTAATCACACCTTCTTTACCAACCTTGTCCATCGCTTCAGCAATAATGTCACCGATTTGCGAATCGCTGTTAGCAGAGATCGTGCCGACCTGAGCCACTTCTTTTGACTCAGAGCATGGCTTGGCCAGTGCAGCGATCTCAGCAGTCGCGGCGATAACCGCTTTGTCGATACCGCGCTTCAGGTCCATAGGATTCATACCGGCAGCCACTGACTTGAGGCCTTCAGTGATAATCGCCTGGGCCAGAACAGTTGCTGTGGTGGTGCCGTCACCGGCATCGTCAGATGCTTTTGAGGCCACTTCCTTGACCATCTGAGCACCCATATTTTCAAATTTATCGCTGAGCTCAATTTCTTTGGCAACAGAAACACCATCTTTGGTGACAGTTGGTGCGCCGAAAGACTTGTCCAGAACGACGTTGCGGCCTTTAGGGCCGAGGGTTACTTTTACAGCGTTGGCGAGGATATTTACACCTTCCAACATACCTTGGCGAGCACTGCTGCCAAACTTCACTTCTTTAGCTGACATGTTTATTTCCTTTCATAAATCGGGTTAACACAAAAATTTCGGGTCTCGGTCATCTGCCGAGCACAGCTCTATCGAACAATCGGCTTATTCAATAACAGCTTTAATATCGGTCTCGCTGAGAATAATCAGCTCTTCACCGTCGACTTCAATGGTGTCCTGTCCGGCATACTTACCAAACACAACCTTATCACCCACCTTCACATCAACCGCGCGCACGTCACCGTTGTCAAGAATGCGGCCACTGCCAACGGCAACGACTTCACCCTGATTGGGCTTTTCCTGCGCGGAACCTGGCAGCAGAATACCGCCAGCGGTTTTTGCTTCTTCTTCCTCGCGACGAACGATCACTCGGTCGTGTAATGGACGAATTTTCATACTTTGTCTCTCCAATTAATCTTCAGTGTTTAATCTTGTGTGTTTAAACTTGGGGGTTCAAACTTTCCAGTACTTGCGGAATCCCGCAGCTGGTGATCATATGGTGGCTGTGGATTTCTTTTTCAAGGCATGCCAGCAAAAATAATTCAATCGATTACTTTTCATCCCAGGACTCGCCGTCGATAAAATCCCCCCCGACAGAATCACCACGCCCTGCCGACCGACCAAACCCGCGGCTCTGCATCTGGGCATCGACCACCACCATGCGACTGAGCACACCCTTGACCACCGCTCTGCGAACCAACGGAATCAGGCCAGCAAAGCCAATCGCGTCGGTGACAAAGCCCGGGGTCAACAGCAGAGCACCGGATACTGCGAGAATAATACCCTCGGCGATCTCCTGGGCAGGCAACTGGCCCTCTTCAAACTTGCGGCGACCGCGCCACAGGGTATCGAAGCCCTGCTCGCGCAACAGCGTCACCCCAATAAACGCCGTCAGCAGCACCAGACCGATAGTGGCCAAAGCACCGATATGGGTGCCGACAGTAATCAGCAGCCACATCTCCAGCACTGGCATAATGACAAATAATAAAAATACAAAGCGCACAGCGATTGCCCCTGTTGGTCTGAGTTGTCGGTCCGAACTGTTTGCCCGGGTTAAGCATTACATTGGGGTTGTTTACTCTATTTCAACGGTGCAGCGAATAGCGTAGTCTTATGCTGTGGAAAACAAGTCGCTAAACAACTATGCCGAGCATTCCAGTCGCGAGCAGAGAATCTTCAGTGCACTGGCAGCGGTTCCCGAAGGCACGGTGGTGACCTACGGTCAGCTTGCCGAACTCGCTGGGCTGGCGCGGGCGGCGCGGCTGGTGGGGCGCACCCTGAGCAACTTGCCCCGCGACACCCAATTGCCCTGGCACCGGGTGATAAACGCCGCCGGCAAGTTAAGTCTCGACCCCGACACGGACAGCGGAAAATATCAGCGCGCGCGACTGCAGGAGGAAGGAGTGGTTGTCAGCAACGGCCGCATCAGCCTGGCGCAATTTCGCTGGCGTCCCTGAACAAGAGCAGCGGCGAACTGCATGGCCAGGCAGACGGGCAGACAGTGCAATCGACATCAGAAAAATAACACAAGAGCAAAAACATGACCCAAACCAGCATTACACAGGCCCTGCTCAATCGTCGCATGCTGATCTGCATTTTCACCGGTTTTGCCTCCGGCTTACCACTCTATCTCTTGATCTCGCTGGTTCCCGCCTGGCTGCGGTCTGAGGGTGTGGGGCTTAAAGAAATCGGCTTTTTCGCCCTTATCGGACTGCCCTACACCTGGAAATTTATCTGGTCTCCGCTGCTCGATCGCTACCATTTCAGACTGCCCGGACTGACTCGTCAGCAAACCGGCTTGCGCCGCAGCTGGATGCTCTCGAGCCAGATTGCGCTGCTGATAGCCATTGCCGCACTGGGCTTTTTTAACCCCGCCACGCAGATCTGGAACATCGCCTGGCTGTGTCTGCTGATCGCGTTTTTAAGCGCCACTCAGGATATTGTGCTCGATGCCTACCGGCGTCAGATTCTGTCCGACCACGAGCTGGGTCTGGGCAATTCGATTCATGTTAACGCCTATCGAATTGCCGGCCTCGTGCCGGGCTCGCTGTCGCTGATTCTTGCCGACAGCCTGCCCTGGCAAATCGTATTCGCGGTCACCGCCGCCTTTATGTTGCTGGGAATCGGCCTGACCCTGAGCATTGATGAGCCGAAAACCGAAGCACGCCACCCCACTACGCTGAATCAAGCCGTAGTGGAGCCGTTTAAAGAATTCTTTTCCCGGAAGGGTGTGTGCCAGGCCTGCCTGATACTCAGTTTTATGCTGCTATACAAACTTGGCGACAGCATGGCCACCGCACTGGCGACACCGTTTTATCTGGATATGGGTTACAGCAAAACCGAGATCGGTCTGGTAGCCAAACATGCAGCGCTGTGGCCAATGATTATTGGCGGCATACTCGGCGGCCTGTTGATGCTCAAGACTGGTATTAACCGCGCACTGTGGTTATTTGGAGTAGTGCAGATTGTTTCGATCCTTGGCTTTGCCGTGCTCGCAAGAGTTGGCGAAGGGTTGTGGTTGTTAGGACTGGTTATCAGCTTTGAGTATCTCGGTGTCGGTCTCGGCACGGCGGCCTTTGTCGCCTTTATGGCGCGCTCTACGCACCCGGCCTTTGCCGCCACGCAACTGGCACTGTTTACCGCCCTCACCGCCGTGCCACGCACCGTGGCCAGCTCGGTGACCGGGATTATTGTCGAAGGCACAGGCTGGGAAAACTTCTTCTATCTTTGCACCCTGCTGGCTGTTCCGGGGATGCTGCTGCTGTTTAAAGTCGCACCTTGGAATGGTGAGAGCAAGCCCGCTTAACTCATCAAAACCGCCAGCGCGATCAACACCAGCCAACCGGTCATCGATCGTCTGAACAGCGCCACCACCTCGGCAACCTGTTGCAATGCCGCCGTGTCACTGTGCGCTTGCGGATCAGTTTCAGGCGTTTCAGCTTGACTGTTGTGAGGCGTATTGAGTGCACCCAGCACACAGCGGCGCAACAGATCAGCCGTCGACGTCTGGGTACAGAAAAGCACCTGATTAAGCTCGCCGGTCGCACGAGAGAAGTCACCCATCAGCCCCAGAGTCAGAGCCAGAGCCCGAGCTGGCAACCACTCCAGATACCAGAGCAGTTGATTCGCGCTTTGGTATGCGGTCTTATCTGAACTCTCCTCTACAACACCATCTACAACCCCATCTACAACCCCATCTATGGCCTCATCTGCGCGCTTATCAGAATCCGCATGGAATTCCAAATTAGCGATATCATCAGCAATCAACCCGTCAGGCTGGCCCGCCTGTTTAGCCGCTGCTTCCGAATTGTCCCCATCGAGTTGCATATCGCCATGCAGTGCCAACAGCCGATAGGCCAGAGCGACTGGCGCGCCGAGAAAAAAGAACCAAAACACTGCGGCAAAGGTGCGCTCAAACAATCGGTAGGGCAGCGTGGCAGTCAACTCATGAAACAACCCTGCGGCATCCTCGACAGAACTCCCGCGGTGACCAATATTAAACACCGCCGCATCGTGAAACGCAGCTTGCAGGTCGCTGCGCTCAATATCCGATTCCAGAGTATCGATCTGCTTGCGCAGATCACCGCGCCCAAAACTGTAGAGCAACACCGCCAGTTCCAACAAAACCACCAGCACACCGTCAGCGAGAGACCAGATCACCAGTTGCACTGCAGCCGCTGGCACCAACACAAAGAGCAGCGTCTTGAACATCGAATTTTGGTTCAGTGCAGAAATCCGCGAGAGCGCTGCATACCATTTTCGCAACCACAGATCGCGCTGAATAAACGCCAGCTGGCCACTGCTTTCCAGCGCCACCACTGCGATTAGAACAATTAGAAAATGCATTGTTTACTCTCTGTTAACTGTTAACGTACAAGCAAGTTTTTATAGCGCGCCCAATCAAAGGCCGCGCCGGGATCGGTTTTGCGTCCCGGAGCAATATCACTGTGGCCAACAATACGTTCACGGGTCAGTCGCGAATGGGTCTGCAGAAGCAGCCCAGTCACCTCGGCCAATATCTGATATTGGACGTCAGTGTAAGGAATATGATCAGCACCTTCCATTTCAATGCCAATGGAAAAGTCATTACAGTTTTTGCGACCCTCGAATTGCGACACCCCGGCATGCCAGGCGCGCTGATCAAAGCCAGCAAACTGGGTGATTGCACCGAGGCGATCGATCAACAGGTGCGATGAGACCTTGAGATCACAGATACCGGCAAAATACTCATCGTCATCCGGGTTCAGACAATTGCTAAAAAACTGACCGATATAACCGCCGCCAAACCGATTGGGCGGCAGGCTGATATTGTGAATCACCAGCAAACTAATGTCGTCCGCGTCCGGACGCAGATCAACATTGGGTGATGGCATTTGAGTGGCAGAATTTAACCAGCCGTTTTTTATATGCATAGAACTGTCTTTAGGTGCTAAGAAAGCACGATAAAAAGTACCATCAAAGGCACTATCAAAGGCACCATCAAAGGCACCATCAAAAGTACGATAAAAAGTGCCGGCTAGCTGGCGATGGGCAATCCTTTGATCTGCATAATCGCCTCTTTGATTGCTTTGTCGAACAGGTGGGAGTTATCCAGCACCGTCACCGACCCATTCAAAAGATCCACAGCCAAACGTGCCCGATCGCGCGCGGCAATCAACTTGCCCTGATTGTCGACAAACACATATTTCCACGCCGGCCCCACAATGCCCGCCAACCTGCCGCGCTTGTGAGCCTTTATATCACCGCCCAACTCAATCCAGCAACCTTTTTGCAATGCCCCGAGGCAGCGCTGACCGAGGCTGTCGACGGACTCGGAATCGCTGACCGCGCGGGAAATATTTTTGCCCGGCAACTCGGTTTTAACAGCCGACATCAACACTCGCTTAATCTCACCCACCAGCTGATCCTCGGCCTGGGTCAGTGATCGACCCTTATCAGCCAGCTTTTTGGCCCAATGCTTTGCTCTCGGGGTCAGCCGGGTAACCTTTGCCGATGAATATGACTCTGGCGAAGATGCGATGCCGAGCGCCTCAGAAAGCTGTTCGATCTGCAAACTGCGCTGGGCAATATCAGTAGAGATATGGCCGAGGCGCGCATCGATATGCTTGATCAGTTCGTGACGATACTTTAGATCTTGATCCGACAGCGGGCGGTTGGCGAGATAGAGCAGATTGTCCAGCAACTTAAGCCCCACCTGCCAGTCGGCGCCGGATTCGCCATTGCGCTGATGCGCCATATGCAGCACCACACACCAGCTGCGCTGAACAAAATCGATCACCGCCTGTGGGTGCTCCCTGCCGACCATACGCTTGCTAATTTCCTCTTCCACCCGAGTCCGCGCCCAGTTGATTTTTTCCTGCGCTGCAACTCGTTCGACTTCTTTTTCCTCGGCCATCGCGGTCATCCGGCGGTCGCGGTCGAGCAGGCTCATAAATTCACTAAAAATCTGCGGCAGTCTCTGCTCATCAAAGGAATCGTCGAGCATGGTCTCGGACATCTTAACCATCTGCTGATAAATTTTATTGTCTTCACAATCACCCTGCTCAAGGCCAATCGCGTATTTCGCAATCTCATTAAACAGTCGTCTTATCGGGTGATTTTCCTGCTCCAGAATCAGCGGTTTTTTGAGCGCCATTTTAAGCATTGGAATCTCACAGCGATTGATCACCTGCTGCATCTCCGGCGCCACCACCATGGATTGGCCAAAGCTGGAAAAAATATTCTCCACCACCTGAAACACCGTGGCGTCATTGCGGTGCAGGCGACTGCCCCGCTTACCCTTCTCAAGCTGTTTAATCGCCGCCGCCAGATCGCGGGTAATCTGACCATTGCTGGCCAGCTCAGTACTGTGGGCAATCAGATCATTAACCTGCTTGTTAATCTCGGCAAATAGCTGCGGCTTGGCCATACAGGGCACGCGCGTCTGGTTTGGGTTTGGGTTTGAGTTTGAGTTTGAGTGTGAGTTCAGATTTGAGTTTGAGTGTGGACTGGCCTGGCTGTTGGCGTCCCCGGGCGCCTGGCTCTGCTGCTGGCCATCATTCGCATCGGCATCGATCTGGGCATTTTCCAACATCGAATTAATCCGCGCCAACAGCTCAGTCTGGATGCGGGTGTTGGTAATAAGCGGCTGGTCTGTGTAAACCTCCCGCTGCTCCTCCACCCGGTGACCCGCGACCGGCTGTTCAAATTGGGGAGTTGGCTCTTGGTTAGGGTCCTGATTGCGCTTCTGATTACGTTCTTGTGGCAGCGCTTGTTTTGGATCTGGTTGCAATGCTGTTAGTGGCTCTGCCGATAATGCCTGCGGCCGATCAGACGATGTGTTTGACACCTGCGGCGCAGGCTCGGTTGACTGATCGGTGGTTGGACTGGGCTCTGCCGGCAGGTAATCTTCCAGCAGCTCACAACCGGCCTCTTCAAGCTGATCAATAGCGAGATTAAGCATCTGCCCGTAGGGTTTATCAAAACAGATTTGAGCAAAGGCTCTGACCAGTTCCAGCTGCACTTCCACGGCGATCAGATCGCCGTCCAGTGAACCGACAAAGGCCTCCAACAGAGCGTCGGGGAACAGCGGCAGCGGGCTGGGCAGGCTGTTTTGGCCAAGCAGTGTCTTCAAGCGGCCCTCAAGTTCATAGAGCTCACCTCGCAGCTGCTCGCGCGCGCGGCTGGAAAAATTGTCCAACGCAATCATCACCTCGAGGTCTTCATGCTCAAGCAGTTTGAAATGATCGCCGGCACGGCGGCGAGAGGCGGTTCTGGAGGTAGCTGGGGGTTTGTTATCACGGGACGCTGGCGGCTCTGCAACAGCCATGGGCTCTGCAAGCATTTCAAAGCCGCGCGCGATGCTGTTGAGGGTTTCCATTTCAATATCGAGGTGTTGTTTTTTTAATAAACGCACAGTATCAAAATAGAGGGTTTGCAGGCGGTTGCTTCCGGCTTCTGCGGCGAGATCGGTGAGCTGTTTGGCGCAGGCGGGATGAAATTTTTTAAAGGCATCGACAAGATGTTGCTGACAGAGCTGCCCCAACGATTCCACAAGCTGTTGTTTTTCGAAACCCGGTCGGTCGCTCATCTAATCTGCCATCCTTAATGGCGAGATACTTTTATCAACACTATCTAGTTTGACTGCCCAGTTTGGGTCGCGTCAGTTTGGTTCGCGATTGAACAAATAATCCCGTTAATTATGGTCGGTTTTAGATTAAATCACCGAAAAATTTCAATCCAAAACTGGCCCGGCGCTTCAGCCCGACACCACCATTGCTGCTATAATCCTGCGCTTTGATTATCCCAATCGGTAAGAGATGCCCATGTCAGACTCAGACAACCTGCAAGCCAACTCTGTCGTGCTTCCCCCATCGACTGCAGCGGATGTTCCGCATGCGGTAGAGCGTGCACTGAATGAAGACATCGGCAGCGGCGATATCACCGCGCAGTTAATTCCCCGCCAGCAGCGTGGCAAGGCGGTGGTGATCTGTCGCGAAGAGGCCGTAATCTGCGGACGCCCTTGGGTGGATGAAGTGTTTCGTCAGTTGGACAAGCGCTCTGGCCTAAGCACCGAAAGCGGCGACGACAACGGGCGCACCCGGATCGAATGGCATGTTGATGAGGGTGACCGAGTCAACCCGGACCAGCCGCTGTTTACCCTGACCGGCAACACCCGTGTGCTGTTAACCGGTGAGCGCGCGGCGCTTAACTTTTTGCAAACACTGTCTGCCACCGCAACCAGCGCACGGCTGTATGCCGAAACCTGTGCAGACAGCAGGATAACCATACTCGATACCCGAAAAACCATCCCTGGCCTGCGTCTGGCGCAGAAATATGCAGTGACAGTGGGCGGCTGTGACAACCATCGCGTCGGCCTCTACGATGCCTTTTTAATCAAGGAGAACCACATTGCCGCCTGCGGCAGCATTGCCAATGCCATCACCGCAGCCCGCAAGATTTCGTCCGACACAAAAGTTGAAGTGGAAGTGGAAAGCCTCGATGAACTGCAACAGGCACTGGCTGCTAAAGCCGATGTGGTGATGCTGGATAATTTTTCCCCCGCCGATATTGAGGCACTGGCCTCAATGGAATTGGGAGAGACCAAAATTGAAGTCTCGGGTGATATTACCGAAGAGAAGCTGAAAGCTTATAGTCACTCCAGAGTCGACTTTATTTCATCGGGAAGTCTAACCAAGCATATTCGCGCAGTGGATTTATCGATGCGATTGGTCGATTAGGGTTTACTCGGCGGATATAAAAAAAGGCTCTCACCTATCCGATCGCGGTGGTAGTGGTGGCGGTGATTGTGACCGCGGTGCTGCTGATCAAAGTGGTGCCAGTGTTTGCCGAAACCTTCAGTAGCTTTGGCGCCGATTTGCCGGCGTTTACGCTGTTTGTGTTGGGCTTGTCGGAGGCATTGCAGGAATCATGGGTCACTCTATTGGTCTGTATTGGCGCGGCTTTTTATGGCTTTAAAGAGGCGCGCTTTGCCCGAACCCTCTCAACTACCTTTTCTGCGGATGTGCCGATTGTCGATGCGCTTGAATCAGTGGCTGGCGCGGCCGGCAATGCGCTGTATCGCGATGCCATCTTGAAGGTGCGCGATGATGTCACCACCGGGGTGCAACTGCACGCAGCGATCAAGACACGAAAGATGTTCCCGATTTTGCTGCAACAGATGACTGCGATTGGTGAGGAGTCGGGCGCGCTGGATGATATGCTGGAGAAGGCGGCGATTCACTATGAGGAGCTGGTCGATAACTCTGTTGATAATCTCACCAGTCTGCTGGAGCCATTGATTATGTCGGTGCTCGGGGTGTTAGTCGGCGGCCTGCTGATCGCGATGTATCTGCCGATATTCCAGTTGGGTAATGTGGTTTAATAGAGCGCTGAAATGCGTTGATCAAATGGCTGCAACGGTTGTGCGGCAGCCGCTCAGAAAAATAATTTTCACCGGACATTAATTATGTTTTTCGAGACTTCTTTGTCATCTTTTGCCCTGGCGCTGACCGCCCTGCCTCTGGGCCTGATCGTGGGCAGCTTTCTGAATGTGGTGATTCTGCGTTTTCCCGAACAACTCAAAACGCGCTGGCGACATGAGTCGCAGGATTTTCTCGGCCTGCCCGCTGATTCCTCGGAGCCGCTATCTCTCGCTACTCCGGCTTCGCGCTGTCCATCGTGCGGCGAGAGCATCAAGCCGTGGCACAATATCCCGGTGATCAGCTATGTATTTTTGCGCGGCAAGTGTCACGCCTGTTCACGTGCTATTTCGATTCAATATCCGCTGGTCGAATTGCTGAGCGGGCTGGTGACGAGTTTTATTGTCTATCAGTTTGGGCTGTCGCTGATGGCGGCGTACTGTTTAATATTCAGCTGGGTGTTGATTGCTCTGACCGGTATTGATTATCGCGAGCAAATACTGCCTGATCAGATTACCTTGCCGCTGCTATGGCTGGGGCTGTTTGCCAATCTCAATGCGACCTTTGTGCCGCTCAACGATGCAGTGATCGGCGCACTCGCCGGTTACCTGTCACTGTGGATTGTGTTCTGGTTATTCAAGCTGATTACCGGCAAGGAAGGTATGGGCTACGGCGATTTTAAGCTGCTCGCCGCGCTGGGTGCCTGGATGGGCTGGCATATGTTGCCGCTGATTATTATTCTGTCGACCTTTGCCGGCGCGCTGGTGGGTGTCGTCGGGTTGCTTCTCAAGACCAGAGACAAGCAGGTGCCAATGGCATTTGGGCCGTTCTTGGCAATAGCGGGTTGGATTGCCTTAATCTGGGGTGATACTATTCTCGCCTCCTATTTAGGTGCCTTTGGACTCTAGATCAGGCTGCGCTGAGCGGCCTTCGAGCCGTCGCACTTAATCATTCATCAGCGGCCCTGGCATGTTATCTTGACTGATCACTCCCCTTCTTCAAAACCTTTCGTTGTCGGTTTGACCGGCGGTATCGGCAGCGGTAAAAGCACCGTTGCCGAGGCTTTCCGGCAGCTGGGTATCGTTACGGTTGATACCGATCAGGCCTCGCGCAAGGTCGTTGAACCGGGCATGCCAGCGCTGACTGAGATCAGTGCGCACTTTGGCGCTGATATTCTGCAAGCGGATGGCAACCTCGATCGCGCCGCACTGCGGCAAATTATTTTTTCGGACCCACAACAAAAGCAGTGGCTTGAGTCGCTGTTGCACCCATTGATTCGCAAATGGATCGCGCAGCAGTTAGGCGCGGCGCAAAGCCCCTATGTGATTCTCGAATCACCCCTTTTGTTTGAAACTGATCAGGTGCAATTGGTCGATACCACCGTGCTTGTCGATGTGCCAGTTGAGCTGCAAATAAAGCGTGCCTGTGCTCGGGACAATAATCCGGTGGAACAGATCCAGAGTATTATTGATGCGCAGTTGCCACGAGATATCAAACGCGCCCGCGCAGACCGTATACTGGATAATTCACTGCCATTGGAGACATTGAGCGAGCGAGTTGCAACGCTGCATAGGGAGCTTTTAAAATTAATCCATTCCACAAATTGAGCGCCACCCGATGAGCCCGACAACTTTAAGCTGCCCAACCTGTAAAACGACTCTGGAGTGGAGCGATAAATTTCCGTTTCGTCCATTTTGCAGCAAGCGCTGTCAACAAATCGATTTTGGTGGCTGGGCGCGCGAGGATTTTGCCATTAAGGGCGCTGCGCTGGTCGATCCTGAGATGCTGGACTCTGAGCAGCTATCCAAAGAGTTACTCGACGCAGGCTTGATCGATCCGGATTTGCTCGAGTCCTAGTCAGCTATTTTATTGGTCGACATCATTTGAGGGTTTAAGCCCTGCTCAGCAAGGCGCTCAAGGATCGGTTGATTGGCTGCCGGAAAATCCAGGTCCTGATCTGCTGACCGTGCCGTTAAACTGTGCAAGTCAACCCAGCGACACTGCTGTCCCTCTTTGCCATGGGCATTGCCGCTAAAGCCATCGACTTGCCAGATATCCAACACAACTTTTTTGTCGCCGTAATCGTGGTCGACGCGCATATAGGGTTGCGCATGCGTGACCTGAATATCGATCTCTTCAAATAGCTCTCGCGTCAGCGCCTGTTCGGGGTTTTCACTGGCTTCGAGTTTGCCGCCGGGAAATTCCCAGAGGCCGCCCTGATGCAGATGATCGGGGCGACGGGTAATAAAAATGCGTTGCTCCGGACCGACAATAATGGCTGCGACCACCTGAATTACTTTCACCGCGGCATCCTCAACAACATAATCCGCGCACGTTTAGGTGCGGTATTCAGCATTGATGCGGACATATTCGTAGGTCAGGTCGGTGGTCCAGACGGTTTCGCTGGTGTTGCCGCGATTGAGTGAAATGCTGATGCTGATCTCTTCCGGTGCCATGGCCTGTGCGCCCGCCGCTTCACTGTAACTGGCGGCGCGACCACCGCGCTCAACGATCAAGACCTCATTGAGACTTATCGAGACCTTGCTGACATCGAGATTGTCGACACCGGCGCGGCCGACGGCGGCAAGAATACGGCCCCAGTTGGCGTCGGAGGCCGCCAGTGCGGTTTTAACCAGCGGCGATTCGGCGACGGTGTAGGCAACTTTCAGGGCTTCCTCGGAGTTCACTGCGCTGTCGACTACCACCGAGACAAACTTGGTGGCTCCTTCGCCATCCCGAATGATGGCCTGAGCCAGCTCAATAAACACCTTCTCGAGTTGGCTGACAAATTCCTCAAAATTGCTTTCGTCGATCACCACAGTGCTGGCACCGGTCGCGACCAATACGATCGAATCATTGGTCGAGGTGTCGCTGTCGACGGTGATGCGATTAAAGGATTTATTGGTAACCAGGCGCAGGGCGCGGTGCAATAATTCGCTATCAACCTGTGCGTCAGTGGCGACAAACCCGAGCATGGTGGCCATATTGGGCTTGATCATGCCTGAGCCTTTGCTGATCCCGGTGATGGTTACAACCTTGGGCTCAGTTCCAATCGGCTGGTATTGCAGGCTGGCGCCCTTGGCACAGGTGTCGGTGGTGAGGATGCCGTCGGCGGCATCGGCCCAGCCCTCTTCAGCCAGTGCATCAACGGCGGCGGGCAGTGCCGCGAGTAATTTTTCTATTGGCAGTGGTTCACCAATGACGCCGGTGGAAAATGGCAGCACCTGTTGAGGTGAGACGCCTTGTCGCTCGGCCAGTGCCTGACAGCTACGCTGAGCATCGACAAGACCCTGTTCACCGGTTCCGGCATTGGCGTTGCCGGTGTTGACCAACAGGTAACGCGGCACATCAGTGCTGAGGTGCTGCCTGCAGACCACAACCGGTGCGGCACAAAACGCATTCTGAGTAAACAGTGCGGCTACGCTTGCCTGGGGCTGAATTTGCATGAGCACCAGATCTTTGCGCCCCGGGGTTTTAATCCCGGCGCTGGTGGTGCCGAGTGCAAACCCGGCGACCGGGTGCATCTTTGGAAAGGGTTTGTTGCCTGTGGCCATCTCGTTTCCTGATCCTGATTACTGAACCTGCCAGCGATTAAATTTTACCGTGGCACTGTTTATATTTTTTACCTGAGCCACAGGGACAGCTGTCATTGCGCCCAACTTTTGGGCCCTGACGCAACATTGGTTGCTGCGCACCTGTCTCTCCACCTCTATCCGCACCTTGCTGCTGGGCCTGCTCATCACTGAGGCTGGCGCTCTGGGCGTGTTGATATTCGCGACCTTCCTGCTCTTTGCGGCGCTGCTGTTCAAGTTTGCGCATGTCCTCTTCACTGGCGATCTGTATATGGCTGAGGAAACGCACGGTTTCAAATTTAATGTCCTCTAGCAACTGTTCAAACATGGCGAACGATTCGCGTTTGTACTCCTGCTTGGGGTTTTTCTGGGCGTAGGCGCGCAGGCCAATGCCCTGACGCAGCTGGTCCATATTGGCAAGGTGATCTTTCCATTGATTGTCGAGTACCTGGAGCATAATTTGACGTTCGACATCGCGCATCTGCACGCCGACATCGGCATAGCGGGTCTGGTAATTCTCTTCGATCAACTCAGCGGCACGGGCGCGCAGCGATTCTTCATCGAGACGACTGTCCTCTTCGAGCCACTGACCAATCGGCAGCTGCACAGCAAAGTCATTGGCCAGGGCTTTTTCCAGACCTTCGATATCCCACTGCTCTTCAAGACTCTGCGGCGGAATAAAGCTGTCGACAACACGGTTGACTACATCTTCGCGGACATTGGTTATGATTTCGGAGATATCACCGTCTTCGAGCAGGTCGTTGCGCTGCTGATAGATCACCTGACGCTGATCGTTGGCGACATCGTCGTACTCCAGCAGGTGTTTGCGAATATCGAAGTTGCGCCCTTCGACCTTGCGCTGAGCTTTGACGATGGCGTTGGTCACCATGCGGTGTTCGATCGATTCGCCGTGTTCCATACCCATTGAGCGCATCATGTTTTTCATCCGGTCGGAGGCAAACAGACGCATCAATGGATCTTCCAATGACAGGTAGAAGCGCGACACACCCGGATCACCCTGGCGGCCTGAACGCCCGCGCAGCTGGTTGTCGATGCGACGTGATTCATGACGTTCGGTGGCGACAATATGCAGACCGCCAGCTTCTAACACAGTCGTGTGACGTTGTTCCCAGTCGGCTCTGAGCTCTGCAATCTGCTCATCGCTGGCCTCGTCACCGAGCTCTTTGATTTCCGCGTCGAGGTTGCCGCCAAGAACAATATCGGTACCGCGACCGGCCATATTAGTAGCGATGGTCACCGCGCCGGGCCGCCCGGCTTCAACAATGATGTTCGCTTCGCGCTCGTGTTGCTTGGCATTCAACACGTTGTGTTTAACACCGGCTTTGGTGAGCATATTCGAGAGCAGTTCTGAGGTCTCGACCGAGGCGGTTCCGACCAGCACTGGTGCACCCTTTTCAGTGATCTCAGCGATATCTTCGATCACGGCTTCAAATTTTTCTTCCTGAGTCAAAAACACCAGGTCGTTGAGATCCTTGCGCTTGACCTCGACATTGGTCGGGATAACCATCACCTGAAGACCGTAGATCTGCTGAAATTCGTAGGCTTCGGTGTCAGCCGTGCCGGTCATACCGGCGAGCTTGCGGTAGAGGCGGAAATAATTCTGGAAGGTGGTGGAAGCCAGGGTCTGGCTCTCCTGCTGAATGGTCAGCCCCTCTTTGGCTTCAATCGCCTGATGGAGACCTTCAGAGAGACGTCGACCCGGCATCGTGCGGCCGGTATGTTCGTCAATCAGAACCGCCTGACCATCCTGAAGGATATATTCCACATCACACTGGAACAGATGCTGGGCGCGCAGTGCCGAGTGCACGTGATGCAGCAGCCCGAGGTTAGTTGCCTGATAAAGGCTATCATCCGGCGCAAGCAAACCCTCACTTATTAAAATATCTTCTACCTTCTGGAAGCCCTCTTCGGTGAGCTCGACGCCACGAGTTTTCTCGTCGACAATAAAATCTCCCGGCTCCTCTTCCGTTCCTGCGCTGAGTTTAAGGGTGAGGGCGTTGACGCTGCGATAGAGTTCAGAGCTGTCTTGGGCAGCACCCGAAATAATCAGTGGGGTTCGCGCTTCATCAATAAGGATGGAGTCAACCTCGTCAACGATAGCAAAGCTGAGTCCACGCTGAGACTTGTCCTCAAGTCGGAGAGCCATGTTGTCGCGCAAGTAGTCGAAGCCAAATTCATTGTTGGTGCCGTAGGTAATATCCGCAGCATAGGCTTCACGTCGGCTACAGGGCCGCAGGTTGGCGTCGCCGCTATCCATCACAAATGAATTGGCACTCTCGGGTCCCTGATAGGACTGAATCACACCGACAGAGAGACCAAGCGCCTGATACAGCGGGGCCATCCACTGGGCATCGCGGCGCGCCAAATAGTCATTGACGGTAATCACATGCACACCCTCAGCGGGCAGTGCATTGAGGTAGGCGGCGAGTGTTGCGACCAGAGTTTTACCTTCACCTGTGCGCATCTCGGCAATTTTGCCCTGATGCAAAGTGATACCACCGATCATCTGCACGTCGAAATGGCGCATACCCATCACCCGGCGAGCGGTTTCACGCACCAGAGCAAAGGCTTCGGGCAGCAGTTGATCGAGGGTCTTACCGGCTTCGAGTTGCTCGCGCAGCTGCACGGTCTGCGCTTTGAGATCGGCGTCGTTAAGTTCGCCGAGCGCGGCCTCCAGCAGATTGATTTTATCGACGGTTTTACGCATTTTGCGTATTTCCCGGTCATTCTTGCTACCGAACATTTTCTTGAAAATATTAGCGAACATACTCTTTTTCCATCTACAGATAACAGGGTATTCAGGGTGCTTTGGCAACCAACAGTGCAACCATTCCAAACACAATAGGCTTAGACCGAGTGCACAGCGGATTCAAGTCTCGCTGACCAGGTCTGAGCGATTTCGCGGTGGGAAATTAGCGGTTGGTTTTGTGAATATAGCTTGCAGGGTCGACCGTGCGGCCGTTTTTGTACACTTCAAAGTGCACATGGGGACCAGTGGAGCGGCCGGAACTACCCATGAGGGCGATCTGCTGGCCTTTTTTGACGATGCTGCCAAGCGTGACAAGATTTTTATCGTTGTGCGCATAGCGGGTGACATAGCCATCACCGTGGTTGATCTCAACCATTTTGCCGTAACCGCTGCGCTTGCCCGACCAGGTGACTACACCAGACGCGACCGCAACGATCTCCGAACCTTTCTTGCCAGCAAAATCCACTCCAGCATGCCAGCGCTGATCACCGTCGAACGGATCAGCACGCATACCGTAACGGGAGGACATCCAGCCTTTGTTAATCGGTGTGCCGGCAACTGTCTGTTCTCGCTTGAGCCTGTTGTCGGACATCATGGAAGTGAGAACCTGCAGCTGTGCTGAACGGTTGTCCAGTCGACGATCGAGACGATCAAACAGGCTGCTCAGTTCGCGTTGCATAGCCAGTGAGTCTGTCGTCTCCACGGCCGATGATCCCTTTGGGCCACCCACACCGGGTGCGTCGGAGAAATCGAATTCACCGTCGTCAAGGCGGGCAATCTGGGTCAGGCGTTCACCGAGCGCATCGAGGCGAATCAGACGGGCACGCATTTCGGCCAGTTTAACCGTCATCGCCGTCAGGGTTTCCGCAGCTTGAGCACGACCTTGATCAACTTCTTGCTGCTGCTGAACCAGTTCATGCTGCATCTGATTGACGGTGTTTTCAACCACCAGTTCCCAGCGACCATCAGCAATTTTGACCCCGAGCAAGGTGCCCGCAGCAACCGGAATACCCAACAATAAAACAGACAGCAGTCCTTTGGCCCAACTGTTGAGGCTCAGGGTGCGGACCTTTTCGGCCCCATTGCTGATAAGAATAATTTTCACTGTCTTCGTTACCGCTGGTTCACTTTTCCAGTTATTGTTTCCACTACAGGTTAATACTGTTTTAGCTTGCTTTCATATAGCTAATCGGCACATCTTCGGGATTGTCGATAAACGTCACCACTTCCCAGGCATCGGTGTCGGCGATCAGTGCTCGCAATGATGCATTATTAAGGGCGTGCCCCGACTTGTGTGCATTGAACTCTCCGATCAGGCTATTGCCGAGCAGATAGAGGTCACCAATGGCATCCAGAATTTTATGTTTCACAAATTCGTCCTGATAGCGCAGACCGTCTTCGTTCAAAATCTGGTTTTCATCGACGACGATGGCATTTTCAAAACTGCCTCCCCGGGCGAGACCAACCGAGCGCAGGTACTCAAATTCGTGCATAAAGCCAAAGGTACGTGCACGGCTGACTTCTTTGACAAAGGAGGTGGTAGAGAAATCAATGCTGGCATTGAGTTCCTGAGATTTAAACACTGGGTGATCAAACTCAATGGCGAAATTGATTTTGAATCCATTGAAGGGTTTAAAGCTGGCCACTTTGTCATCCTGTTGGATGGTGACGTCGCGGATAACGCGGATAAACTTTTTCGCTGCATCCTGCTCACAGATGCCAGCAGATTGCAGCAGAAACACAAAAGGTCCGGCGCTGCCATCCATAATTGGCACTTCGGCTGCCGAGACGTCGACAATCACATTGTCTATGCCGAGACCGGCAAATGCCGACAGCAGATGTTCTACGGTGGAGACTCGAACGTCGCCGTTCATAAGGGTTGTAGAGAGGGTCGTGTCGCCGACGTTTTCAGCCTTGGCAGCAATTTCAACCACAGGGTCAAGGTCGGTGCGACGAAAAACAATACCACTGTCCGGTTCAGCGGGGCGCAAGGTCAGATAGACCTTTTCGCCGGTGTGGAGACCCACGCCGGTCGCGCGTATCACGTTTTTTAACGTGCGCTGCTTAATCATTGCCGAACTCTCTCAACTAAAGCTCGGAATACTACCAGAGAAGCCCTCCATCACCAAGATTTTAAATCTGAGGCGAAGGTGACGGAGGGCTCCGTTTTAGCGGCTCTTCAATGGCTCTTTAACGACTTTTTTTTCAGTCTGCCTGCTTGCGCAGGAATGCCGGAACATCAAGATAATCGAGCTCGGTATCAACCTGCATATCGATCTTGCGCGCCGCCGACGTTACACCACCGGGACCCCGTCTGGAGATAGTGGGCTTTGCCAGTCCGGCGTAATCCACTTCACCCTGCGCGGTGCGTGGTGGATTATCAACCACAACACTCATGGGACCGCGTTTCTCGCCCTGCTCACTGAGGCCTGTTGCGACGACGGTAACGCGCAACTGGTCGGTGAGTTCGGGATCAAATACGCTACCGACGATCACCGTGGCATCTTCGTCAGAGAAGTCGCGAATCACATTGCCCACATCTTCAAATTCGCCCAGAGTCAGATCATAACCACTGGTGATATTGACCAGAATACCTTTGGCACCCTGCAGGTTGATGTCTTCAAGCAGCGGACACTTGATAGCACTCTCTGCAGCAACCAGAGCGCGATCTTCTCCGCTGGCTTCACCTGTACCCATCATCGCCATGCCCATTTCCGACATCACTGTGCGTACATCGGCAAAGTCGACGTTGATCAGGCCTTCGAGCAAGATCAGATCGGCAATGCCCTGGACCGCACCATAGAGCACATTGTTGGCCTGCTTGAAAGCGTTGAGTACCGTCATGTCCTTGCCGAGAACCTGAAGTAGCTTTTCGTTGGGGACAATAATCAGCGAGTCAACACGCTCTTTCAGCTGCTGGATACCCTGATTGGCGATTTCCATACGTTTGCGGCCTTCAAAGGCAAATGGACGGGTGACAACGCCGACGGTGAGAATCCCCATCTGCTTGGCCACTTCGGCAATCACTGGCGCGGCGCCTGTACCGGTGCCACCACCCATACCGGCAGTGATAAAGACCATGTCAGCGCCCTGGATGGCCTGAGAGATACGCTCTTTATCCTCCAGTGCGGCCTGACGGCCGATCTCCGGATTAGCGCCGGCACCCAAACCCTTGGTCAAGGTTCCACCCAGCTGCAAAACAGTTGCACTGGTCAGATCATTGAGCGACTGGGCATCGGTGTTGGCACAGATAAACTGCACACCGTCAATATTGCCTTCCATCATATGACGTACCGCGTTGCCACCGCCGCCACCAACTCCGATTACTTTGATATCTGCATTCTTTGGAATGCTCTCTACTAGTTCAAACATAGGTTTCCCCTTTTTGCGCCTCACAATTAAAAACAATAGCCATCAACATTGATGACCCTTACATTTCACCCTGGACCCAGGACTTAATCTTGCTAAACAGACTCGGTCTTGGCCCTTTACCTTTTTCACCATCACTCTGTCTGCGCTGAGCCTGAGCGCCAAAATGCAGCAGGCCGACACCTGTCGAGTAGATCGGATTGTTGACCACATCCGACAAACCCTTAACGTTAACCGGTGTACCAATGCGCACTGGCATATGGAAGATTTCCTCCGCCAGCTCGACCACACCTTCCATTTTTGATGAGCCGCCGGTGAGGACCACACCTGCCGCAATCAATTCTTCAAAGCCGCTGCGACGCAGTTCCGCCTGAATCAGCGTAAACAGCTCGTCATAACGTGGCTCAACCACCTCGGCGAGGGACTGGCGCGAGAGATCCCGCGCTTCCCGATCGCCAACACTGGGGACCTTGACGGTCTCTTCCGGACGCGCCAGCTTGGCCAGCGCACAGGCATATTTAATCTTCAGCTCCTCGGCATGAGGCGTTGGTGTACGCAGCGCCATTGCGATGTCGTTGGTCACCTGGTCACCGGCAATCGGTATGACGCCGGTGTAGCGAATAGCGCCTTCTGTGTAGATGGCGATATCTGAGGTACCGCCACCGATATCCACCAATGCGACGCCGAGCTGCTTTTCGTCTTCTGTTAGCACTGCCGAGCTGGACGCCAGTTGCTCGAGAATAATGTCCTCAACTTCAAGTCCACAGCGACGGATACATTTCTTAATGTTTTGTGCGGCATTAGCGGCACAGGTGACCAGATGCACTTTTGCCTCGAGGCGCACACCGGACATGCCGATTGGCTCGTGAACACCTTCCTGGTTGTCGATAATAAATTCCTGCGACAACACATGAAGGATCTCCTGATCTGCCGGTATGGCGACGGCGCGAGCCGCATCCAACACTCTGTCCACGTCTAGCTCTTGGACTTCTCGATCGCGAATAGCGACGATGCCATGGGAGTTGAGGCTGCGAATATGACTGCCGGCAATCCCCGCATAGACCGAGTGAATCGAGCAGCCGGCCATTAACTCAGCCTCTTCAATCGCCCGCTGAATCGAGTTGACGGTGGCTTCAATATTGACCACTACACCTTTCTTGAGACCGGATGAGGGGTAGCTGCCGGTGCCGATAATTTCGATCTCACCGCGTTCACCCACCGAGCCGACTATGGCGACGATTTTCGACGTGCCTATGTCGAGTCCGACGATCATGTTTTCTTCATTTCCACTAGCCATACTTTTACCTCGCAACTCGCTGCTATGCCTGAACAGGAGCCGTTGCTCTCACTTGAATGTTGTAAACCGGGTTGTATATTTTGCTATCCCACTTGCCCTGTCGCTGCACTGCCGCCACAGCACTATCTCGCCACGCTACTGCCAGTCCATTTGGGTAGCGCAGATCTACTCTGACGATATTTTTCACCTGCTGATTGAGACCGGCAGCCCAGACCAGATTAAAGCGACGAATCCTGTCACTGATCTGATCACGGCCGATAACCAGTTGCAGACCTGGAGCAGTGTCAATAAACCAGACGCCGACACTGTCACGACGCAGCTCGCTGATCTTAAGTCCAGTGGGCACCAGCAGTTCAGCCATCAGCTGATAATTTTTCATCATCTCTCGCGAAGTGCCGGTGTCGGCACGCAGCACAGGCAGAGCACTGAGTTGACTGTTGTTTTCGATCAGCAATTCTTCTCCGAGACGGTTGAGAAAGCCCTGCTCTCCCCAGCGTGCAATCGGCACCTCTTCAGTGACTTCAACTTTTAGAATTGATGGCCACTCGCGGCGCAGATTGACTTCGGCAACCCAGGGATGGGCGCGCAGCACCTTGGTGAGGCGGGCCAGGTCGATGCTTAAAAAGCCTCCATCCAGTTCACCGGCCACCAGATCGCTGATGTCAGTGGGCTGGAGAAACGTAAAGTCGCCACCGATCATGACATTGGTCAGGGGCTTATCAATCTGCTGGTAGAGCAGCGTGCCGCCGTAGCCGACAATTACCAACACCGCGACCAGCATAAGCCGCGCAATATGATTGGCGGCCGCGGTCATCATCGATTCGGAACCTTGGCTTTTTTGCGGCCGCTTGGCAGCGGGTTTGTAGCCACGAGACGATTTGTTGCGATTCAGCTCTGTTGCAGCCATTACAGCGCCCCCCGCAAGATGGTCTCGACCAGTTGATCAAAGCTCAATCCGGCCGCTTTCGCCGCCATGGGCACCAAACTGTGGCTGGTCATGCCAGGCACTGTGTTGACTTCGAGCAGCTGGAACTGGCCAGCGCGATCAACCATCACATCGACTCGCCCCCAGCCGCGACAGCCGACCGAGTCAAAGGCTTTCAGACACAGCGTCTGCAGCTCCTGCTCGCGGGACGCAGACAGCTCGCTGGGGCAGAGATACTGGGTCTGGTCGGAAAAATACTTGGCCTGGTAATCATAGAACTCGGCATTCGATTCAATGCGAATGGACGGCAATATCTGACCCTGCACGATGGCGACAGTGTATTCAGGACCTGGCAACAAAGGTTCGGCAATCACCGAGGTGTTATACCGAGACGCGTCCGCCCAGGCAGCCTGCAATTTTTCAGCGCTCTGAGCGCGGCTCATACCAATACTCGAGCCTTCAGCGGCAGGCTTGACCATCACCTGGCCGCCCAGTCGCTGGAGTTCTGCTGCCCAGTCCGAGTCAGCCGTGAGCAGCGCAAAGTCGGCAGTCGGCAAACCTATGCCCCGCCACATCTGCTTGCAACGCAATTTGTCCATTGCCAACGCAGACGCCAGCACTCCACTGCCGGTATAGGGCAAGTTGAGATATTCCAGTGCTCCCTGCAAGGTGCCGTCTTCACCGCCGGGACCATGCAGTGCGATGAAGACTCGATCGAGCTGATAACCGGGCAGCGACTGCAACAGGTTTTCACCTGCGTCAATAGCGACTACATCAATACCGAGATTGAGCAGTGCCTGATGCACAGCTTCGCCGCTCATCAGCGAGACTTCTCGCTCGGATGAGCTGCCGCCATAGAGCAGACCGACGCGACCGAATTCAGAGTGACTCATGGCGCCACCTCCAAATCGGAGCCGCTGCGCGCTTCAACAGCAACACCCAAACCCCCTTCGGCGAGCAGAGCAACCAGTTTGCTGACGCTGCCGGCGCCCTGGGTAATCACCAGATCATTGTCCTGAGCCAGCTCATTGAGCAGTGCTGGAACTTCTTCGATGCTTTCAGCGTAAATGGGGTCTACCGCACCGCGCTGACGAATGCTGCCACAGAGGTTTTTACTGGTGGCACCCGCAATTTCATCTTCCCCGGCCGGGTAGACCGACAACACAATCAACACGTCGACCTCGGCCAGGACTTTGACAAAGTCTTCATAGAGATCGCGTGTGCGGGTATAGCGATGAGGCTGGAAGACCATTACCAGCCTTCGGTTCGGCCAGCCGGCGCGCACAGCGTCGACAGTGGCTTTAATTTCGGTGGGGTGATGACCGTAATCATCGACGAGCATCGCGCTGCCGCCAGTGACTAGCTGATACTCGCCGTAGATTTCAAAGCGTCGCCCAACACCAGCAAATCCACTTAGGCCTTCAATAATGGCGCTATCGGAAATGCCCTCATCACTTGCCACGGCAATCGCAGCTGCTGCGTTAAGGGCATTGTGACGGCCAGGGATATTCAAGCTGATCTGCAGCGATGGAAGTCCGTCCGGGCGATCGATCACAAAGTCGCTGTGGCGGGTCTCGACTTCAAGGTCGCGAATTCGGTAGGCGGCATCATCGCTGAAGCCATAGGTGAGCAGTGGTCTCGCCACATCGACCAACAACTCGCGAATCACATCATCGTCGATACACATCACCGCCAGTCCGTAGAACGGCAGATTGTGTAAGAACTCGATATAGGTTTTGGTCAGACGGCTAAAGTCGAAATCATAGGTCTCCATATGATCCGCTTCAATATTGGTCACCACGGCTACCATTGGCTGCAAATGCAGGAATGATGCATCGCTCTCATCGGCTTCGGCTACCAGATAACGGCTGCCGCCGAGTTTGGCATTGGTACCGGCGCTGTTGACACGACCACCGACAACAAAGGTGGGATCGCGCCCGCCGGCAGCAAAAATAGCAGTGATCAAACTGGTCGTAGTGGTCTTGCCATGGGTTCCGGCGACGGCAATGCCATGGCGGTAGCGCATCAGTTCGGCGAGCATCTCGGCGCGGCGGACAACCGGTATTCCCTGTTCTCGCGCAGCGGCGATTTCCGGATTTTCCAGCGTCACTGCTGAGGATTTCACCACAACATGGGCACCGATAATATTGTCTTTGCTGTGGCCGATAAATACCTTGGCGCCGGCATCGGTCAGACGCTGAATGCTGGGGCCGTGGTTGAGATCGGATCCGGATATGTCATAACCCTGATTGAGCAGCACTTCGGCAATGCCACACATACCACTGCCGCCAATGCCGACAAAATGAATACGGCGGATGCGGCGCATCTCAGGGGGCTGGAAGTACGTATTAGTGCTCATTCGCTTCCTCCAGACAGACCGTGGCGACGCGTTCAGCGGCACCGGTTTTGGCCAGTTCTCGGGCCCGCATAGCCATTTTCAGGCGCTGTTCAGCGTCGCTGCAAAGGGCCTGAATATGCTCGGCGAGCAATGCTGCATTGAGATCCCGTTGAGCCAACATCCGCGCCGCGCCCTGATCAACCAGTAGTTGTCCGTTCACAGTCTGGTGATCATCGATGGCATGGGGAAACGGAATCAGCAGCGAGCCAAGACCAGCACAGGTCAACTCAGCCACGGTGAGTGCACCGGCACGGCAGATGGCAAAATCTGCCCAACCATAAGCCTCATCCATCTCGGCAATAAAGGGGACGACCTCTGCACTGACCTCAGCTGACCTGTACAGCGCCTGGGTCTCGACCAAATGGTGTGCGCCGGTCTGATGCCAAACCTGTGGACGCTGGTCAGGCTCAAGCAGCGCCAGTGCTGCAGGAAGTATCTGATTAATTGCCAGTGCTCCACGGCTGCCGCCCAGCACTAACAGTCGCGGCGCGCCCTCACGGCCAGCGAAACGCTGTTGCGGCAGAGGCAGGTTGGCAATCGCTGGGCGCACCGGGTTGCCACACCATTCGCCATGCTTGAATACGTCAGGGAAGCCTTGCATCACACGACGGGCAGTGCGGGCAAGTATTTTGTTGGTCGTGCCGGCGACCGAGTTTTGCTCGTGGATGACAACCGGAATACCTTTAAGGCGGGCCGCGACGGCACCAGGACCCGAGGCAAAGCCGCCCATGCCGAGTACAACCTGCGGCTGAAAATCAGCGATTATCGCCAGCGCCTGACGGATCGAACGCCACAACAACAGGGGTGCTTTGATCAGTGCGCTGAGTCCGCGACCACGAATGCCTTCGATATCCAGACAATGCAGTGTGATGCCTGCTGCGGGTACCAGTTCGTATTCAATTCCACGCTGGGTGCCGAGCCATGAGACTGCGGTATTCGCCGCGCGCAGACGTTCAGCCACGGCCAGAGCAGGGAACACATGACCGCCGGTACCACCGGCCATAATCATCACCCGGTGCGGCGCGTTATCAATCGGCATCTGGCGATCAACGACCACGACGGACCCTCCTCACAACCTGTGTATCCGGATGTAGCTCGTGACCAATACGCAGCATCATGCCGACCATGGCGCAGGTCACCATCAGGCTGCTGCCGCCGTAACTCACAAACGGGAGAGTTAGACCTTTGGTGGGCAGGAACCCAGCATTTACACCCAGATTGATCAATGTCTGACCACTGATCAAACAGCCAAAGCCAAGCAGGACAAAAGCGCCGTACCAATAACCTTGTGTGATGGCTTGCTTACTGAGTGCAAAAATTCGCTGAACCAGCAGCACATAGAGTCCCAACAGGCACAGCACACCGACAAAACCAAATTCTTCGGCAAAAATAGCGAACACAAAGTCGGTGTGCGCTTCGGGCAAATAGAGCATTTTCTGCACAGACTGACCGAGGCCGACGCCAAACCATTCTCCGCGACCAAATGCGATCAGGGACTGGGTCAGCTGATAACCGGAATTGAACTGATCTGACCAGGGGTCGAGAAAAGTGCTCAGACGCGCCATGCGATACGGCTCAGCTTCAGCAAACAGTACTAATATCGCGCTTCCCACGAGGACCAGGGCGAGGTAGTGCCAGAGCCGGATACCAGAGAGGAACAGCATCGCCATAAAGGTGCAGGCCAGCACCACCACTGAGCCGAAGTCCGGCTCCATTAACAACAAAAACAACGGCACCATCAAAACGCCTAGCGGTAGCGCCCAGTCTCGCCAGTTATCGCCAAAACCTTCGCGATGCCGGGCAAAGTAGCTGGCCATAAACACCACAGTGGCAACTTTGGCGAGCTCCGAAACCTGCAGTGTCATGCCACCCAGATTGAGCCAGCGACGGCTGCCGTTAACTTCTCGCCCAATCCCTGGAATCAACACCACAACTAACAGCAAGACTGCTAACAACATCCACAGCCGGTTATAGCGCGACCAAACTGTCACGGGAGTGAAGAAAGTCACCGCCATTGCCGATAGCGCAATCACCAGATAAGCGGCGTGGCGTTTGAGAAAATAAAATTCATTGTTGTACTGGTGCTCGGCATAGCTGAACGAGGCAGAGGCGACCATAGTCAGGCCGACTGACATCAGCGCCAGCACTGCGACCAACATCAGGCTGTCAATTCGCCAGCTGCTGCGCTGAGAGCCATAGAAATTGAGCGGGAGGGTCATAATCATGCTGCCACCCCCATTACTGCATTCTTGAAGCAGCGGCCGCGGTGTTCAAACCCAGAGAACATATCAAAGCTGGCACAGGCCGGAGACAACAACACAATATCCCCGGGTTCGGCGGCAGCGCGAGCACCTTCAACAGCACTCTGCAGAGAGTCGAATCGCTGCACGGGCACTGTGCCATTTAGTGCCGCCGCAATCAGTTCAGCGTCTTGGCCAAACAGGGCTGCCAGCTTAACGTACTGCCCAATTGGCGCTCTGAGATCGGAGAAATCCTGCCCTTTGCCCTGACCGCCGGCAATCAGAATCAAACGCGCGCGATCCGCTTCACCGAAGCCATTAATTGCCGCAACAGTGGCGCCGACGTTGGTGCCTTTAGAATCATCGATATAGGTGACCTGTTCCAGGGTAGCAACAGTCTCACAGCGATGGGGCAGTCCTTTAAAGCGCTTCAGTGTCTCGAGCATAGCGTTCATATCGAGGCCGGCAGCCTGACCCAGCGCCAGCGCTGCCAGCGCATTGGCGAGGTTGTGACGACCTTTTATCGCCACATCAGCACAGCGCATTAATGGCTGAAGCCCATAGGCGAGCCAGCTTTCGCCATCTTCTTCGAGCACGCCAAAACTGCCCAGATCGGGCTTATTGAGTCCAAAGTTGCAGAGTTTTACGCCGACTGATAACAGCGGATTAGTCAGCGGGTCCTGGCGATTAAAAATCACCTGGCTGGCACCACGGAAGATACGGTGTTTGGCGGCATGGTATTGCTGCAAGCCTGCGTAGCGATCCATGTGATCGGGGCTGATATTCAACAGGGCGGCGATAGCGCCACGAGTATCGCTGACCAGTTCAAGCTGAAAACTGGAGAGCTCAATCACATAGAGCTGATTGCGAACATCGAGCAGGTCAAGCATCGGGGTACCCAAATTGCCACCCACGCCCACTGTCAGACCGCTGGCTTCTGCCATCTCGCCCACCAGCTGGGTGACCGTGCTTTTACCATTGGAGCCTGTAATCACTATCACCGGCGCATCGGCGTGCTCGAGGAACAACTCGACATCGCCGTGCAATGTAACGCCCTTTTCGCGGGCGGCAACCAGTGCCGGCTCGTCGAGCGAGATACCTGGACTGACCACAACGTTAGTAAAATCGAGCAACAGATCTTCAGCAAACGGACCGAGTACCACAGGGACACCTGGGTACTGCTGGCGCACTTCATCGAGGCGCGGCGGTTCTCTGCGGCTGTCAGCAAAAACAAATGACTTGCCCTGAGATGACAAAAATCGCGCAGCAGACAACCCCGTGGCACCCATGCCCAGGATAGCTGTTTTGCGATTAGTCGCGATTAAATCTGTCATCGTCAGTTATAACTCTCGTTGTAAATCGTTGGTGCTTATCTCAGTTTCAGCGTGGCCAGGCCAATCAGCACCAATACCACGGTAATAATCCAGAAACGCACAATCACGCGCGGTTCCGGCCAGCCTTTTAATTCGTAGTGATGGTGCAATGGCGCCATGCGAAAAATCCGTTTGCCGGTCAGTTTGAAAGAGGCGACCTGCAGAATGACCGAAACGGTTTCGATGACGAAGACGCCGCCCATGACCGCCAGCACAATTTCCTGTCTGATGATCACAGCAATCACACCCAGTGCCGCACCCAGCGCCAGAGAACCCACATCACCCATAAACACCATGGCGGGATAGGTGTTGAACCACAAAAAGCCGAGCCCGGCACCACAGAGTGCGCAGGTGAAAATAAGCAACTCACCGGCACCGCTGATATACGGTATATGTAAATAAGAGGCGAACTGATAATTACCGGTCAGATAGGCCATCAACCCCAACGCACCGCCCACCAGAACCGTGGGCAGTATCGCCAGACCGTCGAGACCATCGGTGAGGTTGACCGCATTACTGGTACCGACAATAACGAAGTAGGCAAACAGGATATAAAGCGGCCCCAGATTGAGGGCGACATTTTTAAAGAACGGCACAATCAGAGCCAGCTCGGAGGATGAGTTTGCACTGTTGAACAGGTACACCGCGGCAATTAGCCCAAACAGCGACTGCCAAAAATATTTCCACCGCGCAGGCAGGCCGCGTGGGTTTTTCTGCACAACTTTGCGGTAGTCATCAACCCAGCCGATCAAACCAAAACTAAACGTCACGCCAAGAACAACCCAGACGTAGTGATTTTCCAGATTGGACCAGAGCAATGTACTGATAAACATCGCCAGTAAAATTAAGGCACCACCCATGGTCGGCGTTCCGGCTTTGCTCAGATGGCTCTGTGGCCCGTCACTGCGAATCGCCTGCCCCATCTGCAGACTATTGAGCAGAGCAATCACTCGCGGTCCCAGTATCCAGCAGATCGTCAGCGCAGTAATCACCGAAAAAATTCCGCGCAAGGTGAGATAATTCACCACAGAGAACGGGCTGTAAAATTGACTCAGATAATCAGCTAGCCATAACAACATCAGACATTCTCCGCCAGTAACATGTCGACCACGAGGTCCATTTTTGAACTGCGCGATCCCTTGACCAACAAGGTCAGATCACCACGCTCAATCTCACCCAACAGGGGGATTTTTAAACTTTCCAGATCAGCAAAATGCAGACCGTTGAATGCGCTGCTAGCCTTGGCACTCAAGCGACCAACTGTATAAAGCTGGTCAATGCCGAGGCTCAGTGCATATTCGCCAACGTCGGTGTGGAGCTGTTCCGCATCGGCACCCAACTCAGCCATATCACCCAATACCATCACCCGGCGGCCGGCGCTATTGGCCAGCACATCAATGGCGGCACGCACCGATGCGGGGCTGGCGTTATAGCTGTCATCAATAATTTTTCCACCCTGACGAAGGGCTTTAATCTGCATACGGCGGGCGGGTGTCTGCGCCGTTTCCAGCCCGGCAACAATATGTTTGATCGACGCACCGGCAGCCAGGGCACAGGCTGCTGCGGCAAGCGCATTAGCGACCATATGCTGACCTGGACTGGTCAGTACCACCGCTGCACTGCCGGCGCTGGTGTGCAGAGTAAATCTGTAGCAACCACTCTCCATCAATTGCATATCGGCGGCACTGACATCGGCACTGCTGTCATTGAGAGAGAAAGTGATGCAGTTGCGACCGCCAATCAGTTCGCGCCACTGTGGCAGCCAGCTCTGGTCCAGATTGACCACTGCCGTGCCGGCTCTGTCCAGGCCAGAGTAGATTTCGCCCTTGGCGGCAGCAACACCCTGAATAGAACCAAAACCTTCGAGATGTGCCGGCTGAACATTGTTGATCAACGCAATATGCGGCCTGGCGATCGAACACAGATAGCTGATCTCACCGGGACCGCTGGCACCCATCTCGATAACGGCAAAATCGACATCATCCTGCATAGCCAAAAGCGTTAACGGCACACCGATATGATTATTGAAGTTGCCGCTGGTGGCATGTACCGAACCGAGATTGCCAAGGATTGAACGTATCAGTTCTTTTACCGAGGTTTTGCCGGTACTGCCGGTGATGGCAATCATGGTGCCCGTAAAACCATCGCGCTGGAGTTGCGCAAGCTGGCCGAGAGCCAGGGTCGTATCCTCGACTACCCACTGGGGCAGAGGAAGATCGGTATCGGGTTTAGACACCACCAGGCCACAGGCCCTCTCAGCCACGTGAGAGAGAAAATCATGGCCATCCATTCGCTCGCCTACCAGTGCGACAAACAGCTCGCCGGCAGCGATATTGCGGCTATCGGTAGAGACCGAATTAAATTCACAATCGGGGTTGAGCAGGGTTCCACCAAAGCGGATCGCGGCGTCAGTCAGGCGCAGTTCGCTGATCATTGCGTGACACCCCCGCTTGCCTGATTATGCTCAACCGCGTGACGCTGGCGCAGCGCCAATATAGCTTCATTCTGATCACTGAAAGGCAACCGGTCGCTGCCTACAATCTGGTAGGCTTCATGGCCCTTTCCAGCGATCAAAATAATATCTTCAGGTGCAGCCGTGCTGATGGCGTGGCGGATGGCTTCCCTGCGGTCCGCTTGCACAGTCACTGTGCGGTTGATGCCCAGAATAATCTGATCAATAATCTGTTGTGCTGGCTCGCTGCGTGGATTGTCGCTGGTGACCACAATCTGTTCTGCCAATTGCTCTGCCACTCGCCCCATTTCGGCACGTTTGCCAATATCCCGATCACCGCCACAGCCAAACACAACCCAGAGTTTGCCTTTGCACTGGCTGGCCAATGTACGCAGGGCTTTGTCGAGCGCGTCCGGCGTGTGCGCGTAATCAACCACCACTAACGGGCAGCCACTGGCTTCAACCAGCTCCATGCGTCCACGTACAGGCTTTAATTGAGTGGCGGCATGAAGAATTTCATCTAACTGAAAACCCTGCATACCGGCAGCGCCTATAACCGCGAGCAGATTGGCAAGATTAAATTTTCCAACCAGCGGAGATTTAAGTGTTCCGCGACCCCAGGGCGTTATCAGTTCAGCGACGATAGATGAGGCACTGAGCTGCATTTGACCGCAGTGAATGTCGGCAGTGTGATTCTCAAAACTGTAGGTAATCCCGTTTACCTCTGGATCGAGGTTGGCGAGAATCAACCGGCCGACATTGTCGTCGAGATTGATCACCGCGTGCTTCAAACCGGACATACCAAAGAGTCGCGACTTGGCCGCGGCGTAGCTATTCAAGTCGCCATGATAGTCGAGGTGATCACGACTCAAATTAGTAAAAATCGCCGTATCGACCTTTAACCCAGCGATGCGTCGCTGCACAAGCCCGTGAGACGACGCCTCAAGAGCCACACGCTGTACCCCACGGTCGCGCAGTTCAGCCAAAATACGCTGCATGGCAACCGCATCAGGAGTGGTTAACACACCACTTTGAGTCAAATCACCGTCCAGCTGGGGTTCGCTGCTGGGACTGCCGTAACCCATGGTGCCGATATAACTCGCAGTCTCACCGAGCAACTCAAATAAATTAGCCAACAACTGGGCACAGGTCGTCTTGCCATTGGTTCCAGTGATCGCTGTGAGCGTCATTTGATGAGAGGGGTTGGCGTAGAATTCGCCAGCGATATCTGAGACATATTCAGTCAGTCCAGCAACCGCAATCACCGGCACCGGCGCATGGGTATCAACTTTATTATCTGCTTCCACCAATACCGCGACCGCACCCCGCTCTATGGCGGCAGCAACAAATTTATGCCCGTCAGTCTGAGTCCCTTTTAAGGCGACAAACAGATCGCCCGGCTGGACCTGACGGCTGTCGAGTGCAATACCGCTAATGACAGCATCGGGACATCTGTCAACCATGACCAACTCTGCCGGCATAACAGTCAGTAGTTGCGCCAGTTCAACAGGATCTCTGCGAGGTGCCGTCATCACAGACCTCCTCGCTTGGCCAACATGGCCGGCAAGCTGGCTATATCGCGCTCGGCTGACATGGCATCAGGGGTAACCTGAAGCAAGCGCAGGGCATTGCCGGTCACCTCTGAGAACACCGGTGCAGCGACCAAACCACCAAAGTAGTCACCATCGCGCGGCTCATCGATCACCACAACGGTAACCAGGCGCGGGTTATCCACTGGCGCCAGACCAGCAAAGGCCGACATATAACGGTGCTGATCGTAACCACCGCCGGCTTTTACCTTGTGCAGTGTGCCGGTCTTGCCACCAACCGAATAGCCATCAATCATGGCGCGCTTACCGGTACCCTTGTCGCTGGCGGCCGCTTCCAACATCTGTCGTACTGTTGCGGTTAACTGAGCATCGATCACCCGAACACTCTCCGCGACTGTGTCGCTGGCCACCATAGTAACTTCTTGGCGCAAGCCGTTATTGGCGAGAATAGAGTAGGCGCGAGCCAACTGGAGTGGCGAAGCACTCAGGCCGTATCCAAAAGCAAAGGTTGCCTGGGTAACAGGATCCCACTTGCGATAGCCGGGCAGACTGCCAGCAGTCTCACCCGGAAAGCCACTGCCGAGGCCTTCACCAAAACCCATCCGCTCAAACAGCTCGCGGGTGCTGTCAGGATTGAGCTCTAAAGCGACTTTAGTGGTGCCCACCTGACTCGACTTTTTAAGGATGCCGGCCAATGTCAGTGGACCATAGTCCCTCGGATCAACAAATGTTTTGTAGGACACTTTGTAGTAGCCGGGGCTGGTATTGATTATCGTCTCAGGCTTGAACTTGCCGCTCTCCAATGCCGCCAAAATAGTAAATGGCTTTACCGTGGAGCCCGGCTCCATCATATCTGTCACCGAGCGATTGCGAATAGAATCGGGGCGCAGGTTGGAGCGATCATTGGGGTTGAACGAGGGCTGATTGGCCATGGCCAACACTTCACCAGTGTGCACGTCGAGCACAACTACAGAACCCGATTTGGCCTGATGCTTTTGCACAGCCGCTTTAAGCGCACGATAGGCGGCGTACTGCACGCGCAGATCGATACTCAACCTCAACGTGCTGCCATGACTGGCCGGCTTAACCAGAGAGATATCCTTAATCACACGGCCGGCCAGGTCCTTAACCACTTTTTTCGCACCCGGCTCGCCACTCAGAACAGCATTGTAGGCAAGCTCCATGCCCTCCTGACCATCATCGTTAATATCGGTAAAGCCAACTAATTGCGCGGTCACCTCACCGGCCGGGTAAAAGCGCTTGTACTCTTGACGACCAAAGACACCGGGGATGCGCAAATCGAGAATGCGATCAGCTTCAGTGCTGGGAAGCTGTCTAGCAAGATACATAAATGACTTGTTGCGGTAACGATTGAGGCGGCTGTCCAGTTGCGCTTTGGAGATGTTTAGCGCAGCAGCCAACTTCGCGATATCTGTGTCGTCGGCGCGCTCTGCAACGCGCTTGGGATTGGCGATCAGGGTGGTGACCGGGGTGCTAACAGCGAGCGGCTCGCCATTTCTGTCAGTTATCAGGCCACGGTGACCGGGAATGGTTTCAGTGCGAATGGCTCGAGCGTCACCCTGAGTCTGCAAAAACTCGGCGCCGTGCTCTTCGCTGGGCATTACCTGAAGCTGGGCAATCTTGCTGGCAACCACCAGAGGCAGTAACCCCAGGATGAGCATTACCAGATAGTAACGCCAGCGCGGTATGGTATTTTTTACCGTTTTCTTGGCCACTTTTATTGCTTCACCATAATAATTTCCTGGGGCTGCGGACTGTGCATATCCAGACCTTCCATAGCCATTGTCTCGACCCGCTGCAGCGATCCCCAGGCACTCTGCTCCAGTAAATATTTACCGTAAGCCACTTGCAGTTGATTGTTCTCACGCTCGAGAGCCGTCAACTGGTCATACTTTTGTCGGCATACATGACTGACATAAGCCACAGCCATGGCGCTGACCAATACCGTAATCCAGAGCACAACAACCTGTAGCGTCTTAGCGGCTGTTGACTCAATCATGCAACACGCTCTGCGACCCGCATCACTGCGCTGCGCGAGCGCACATTGCCATCGACTTCGCTGCTTTCAGGCTTAATTGCCTTGCCGATTTTCTTTAGCCGCACGCCGCGATCCACATCTCTGACCGGCAGGTTTTTCGGCAACTTGATGCCCTGCTCCTGATCACGAATAAAGCGCTTAACCTGACGGTCTTCCAGTGAGTGAAAACTGATAACCACCAGTCGGCCACCTACCTGCAACAAATCAATCACCTGCCCCAACAGCGCAGCCAAATCATCCAGCTCGCGATTGATAAAAATCCTGATCGCCTGAAACGCTTTGGTCGCCGGATGCCTGCCGCGCTCCCAGGCCGGATGCGCATCAGCCAGTATTTTTGCCAGCTGTACCGTGCGAGTAATCGGCTGAACCGCGCGTTCGCGAACTACCGCTGAGGCCATCCGTCGAGCAAAGCGCTCTTCTCCATACTCTTTAATCACCTGAGCGATCTCAGATTCTGCCGCACTGGCGATCCACTCTGCAGCAGACAACCCCGAACTGGTATCCATGCGCATATCCAGCGGGCCGTCACGCATAAAACTAAATCCACGCTCTGCCTGATCCAGTTGCGGCGAGGAAACACCCAGGTCAACTAATACACCGGTAACCTCTTGTCCCTCGAGCCACTCCCCCATATCGGCAAACGACCCATGCACTATGCGCAACCGGGTTTCAGCAGCGAAACGCTGTCGACCCGCATCAATGGCCTGCGGGTCTTTATCGATCGCTAACACCCTGCCGCGATCCGATAACCTGGCGAGCAATTCTGCGGTGTGCCCGCCACGACCAAAGGTGCCGTCGACATAAAAACCATCTGGATCAATCACCAACTCAGTCACAGCTTCTCGCAGCAAAACGGTGGTGTGTTCCGGTTTTTCAATCTCGTTCATTGCCACCTCTACCAAGAGAGATTCTTCAATGCATCCGACATATTGTCTCGATCGAGAAGCATACCCCTGTAAGTTTCCTGCGACTTTTCGCGCTCGGCATTCCAATTTTCTTCAGACCATATCTCAAGGCGCTGGGTGCGGCCGACCAACACCAGCTTTTTCTCAAGCTGCGCATAACCGCGCAACTCAGGCGGAATCAAAACCCGACCACTGCCGTCGACCTGAAGATCTTTTGCCTGGCCCACAACAAAGCGGCTCAACATTTCAGCCAGCTCATCGAGCGCTGGCAGTGCCGCAACTTTTTCTTCGAATTTTTTCCACTCGGGCAGCGGAGAGAGGGTGAGACAGGTAGACTTCATGTCGATGGTGATAACTAATTCACCGGCGCATATTTCATCAAGCACAGAGCGGTAGCGAGTCGGAATTGCCATCCGGCCCTTGGCGTCCATATTGATTGGATCGCTACCTTTAAACACTCTCACCCCTTTTTAGTTGTTATGGCTGGCTAATATCGCCACTTTTCGCCACTTTTACCCATATGTGTACACTATTCACAGCAGAGGTTAAAGTCAAGCGTCAGAAAGGCCTGAAAAAGTGAGTAAAATCAGTAAGTTCCGGCAATTTTGCCTGTTTGTAGCAACAACTTGAGAAGGGGTTAAATTTTTAACAATAGAAAACATAATGCTAAAGCCAGAAGTTAATGTAACTTCTAGCTTCAGCTCTTTTTAAGAATAAATTTAACTAGTTTTAGGTTTTTATATACCCAAAAAGAATAGTGATTTCAGTTGAATTCACTATGAGAAATTAGTTGAGTTGACCGATAAGCCGGGTTCTGTCGTGGACAGTCATTCATCTGGGACAAACGTCGCCGTTTGCCTCAAGCAACCTACCCGTTTCCAGCGCGGGTCGCGCCAAAGGAAACCTATTTGGTCTTGCTCCGAGTGGGGTTTACCCTGCCACTACTGTTACCAGTAGCGCGGTGCGCTCTTACCGCACCCTTTCACCCTTACCTGTGTTCGCGAACGAATCATCGGCGGTCTGCTCTCTGCTGCACTAGCCGTAGGCTCTCGCCCCCCAGGCGTTACCTGGCACTCTACCCTGTGGAGCCCGGACTTTCCTCTATGCTGCACCCCTCTAAACGCAAGCGATTAAAGGAGAACTCAACACAGCGACTGCCTGGTCAACTCGAGGGCGATAGTAGCATAGTCACAGGGCAAACCTAGCACCAAACTTTCGGCAACACTGTGCGATAACCGCGCTGAATACTCTGCGTAGAGATGGAAGAAATTGTTTTGGGAGTAAAGAAAAGCCCTCGGACTCGAGGGCTCTCGGCATCACGTGACAGAGGGGCTTTATTCTTTTAACAGTGGATGATCGGGCGGCAACTGGCGAGAAATCCACAGCGCCAACTTATGCCGCATATTCGGATCGCTGATATTTTCCTTGGCCAACGGCTGAATCAGCTTATCCTCGACCAACACCTTGTAGATAAACTCAACTTTTAGTTTGACTGAATCAGTCTCATCGATCACGCCATAGGCGCGCTTCTGTACATAAACAGCACCGACCTGAAGCGCCTTCTTTAACAACTCCACCTCATTGTGTAGCTTTGTCATCTTGTTGCCTCCAGCCTAAATAAAGTACAAACCGTACCAGTAAAGCTTACTCGACAAACTTGCGCGCATTGCGAAACATCCGCATCCAGGCGCCATCTTCACCCCAATCATCAGGGTGCCATGAATTCTGCACTGTGCGGAAAACGCGCTCAGGGTGAGGCATCATCAGCGTGGCGCGACCATCGCTACTGGACACGCCAGTAATGCCATCAGGCGATCCGTTGGGGTTGGCTGGATAACGGCTCGCGATACTGCCGTGATTGTCCATAAAACGCATCGCTATCTGACCACTGCTCAGCAAGCGATCCATAGCCTTTTGCGAAGCAAACTCGGCGCGACCTTCACCGTGAGAGATCGCGATCGGCATATGCGAGCCAGCCATGCCCTGTAAAAAGATGGAGGGGGACTGTTCCACCTGTACCAGCGAGAAACGCGCCTCAAACTGCTCTGAAAGATTCCGCACAAAGCGCGGCCAAAGCTCGGCGCCAGGAATCAATGTCTTGAGATTACTCAGCATCTGACAGCCATTGCAGACACCGAGGCTGAAACTGTCCGGGCGATGGAAGAAACTCTGAAACTGATCACGAATGCTGTTATTGAAGAGAACAGTTTTAGCCCAACCTTCACCGGCACCCAGCACATCGCCATAAGAGAAACCGCCGCAAGCGATCACACCTTTGAAGTCACTGAGCACGCGGCGACCCGCCAGCAGATCGCTCATATGCACATCGACCGCATCAAATCCGGCGCGGGTAAATGCCGCCGCCATTTCCACATGACTGTTGACACCCTGCTCTCGCACTATGGCTACAGCCGGCCTGACACCCGAGTTGATATACGGCGCGGCAATGTCTTCACGAGGATCATAGCTCAGCTTGACCGACAGCCCCGGATCCGCTGAGTCAATATTGTTGAACTCCTCCAACGCACAGTCAGCATTATCACGCATGGCCGCGATACGGTAGGAGGTTTCACTCCAGGTGCGCTGCAGCAACACCCGAGGGCGCTCAAAGAGCCGGCGCTTTTTGCTAATAATTTCAATCTTTTGCTCTTTATTCAGACCACCCAGCAGGTGCACATCGACACCGGCGTCACTAAAGCGCTCGGCAATTGCATTGGTATGCTCGGAACGCACCTGAATCACCGCACCCAACTCTTCATTGAACAGTGCGGCGATAGGATCCTCACCCAACGTGAAGACGTCTACAGAGATACCGACATTACCAGCAAACGACATTTCAACCAGCGTTGCCAATAACCCACCATCAGAGCGATCGTGGTAAGCGACGATTTGCCCCTCTTCCAGAGAGGTCTGCACGGCGTTAAAGAAACCTTGCAGCAGCGCAGGATTATCAACATCCGGCGCGCTATCGCCCATCTGCTGATTGACCTGAGCGAGGATCGAGCCACCCATCCGGTTAGCGCCTGCACCGAGATCCAGCAACAACAGTTGAGTTTCACCGCAATCGCTGCGCAGTTGTGGCGTAACCGTTTTGCGTACATCAAGTACCGGTGCAAAGGCTGTGATAATCAGAGACATAGGCGAGGTAACCGCCTTGTCTTCAGCACCATCGGCCCAAGTGGTGCGCATCGACATGGAATCTTTGCCGACCGGAATGGTAATACCCAGAGCCGGACACAATTCCATTCCCACCGCTTCGACAGTGCGGTAAAGCTTTTCATCTTCACCGGGATGACCGGCAGCACTCATCCAGTTGGCCGACAGTTTGATATCTTTAATATCACCAATTCGCGCGGCGGCAATATTGGTAATCGACTCACCGATGGCCATACGACCCGATGCCGGCGCGTTAATCAACGCCAATGGCGTACGCTCGCCCATCGCCATCGCTTCACCTGCATTGCTGTCATAGGTGACGGTGGTCACGGCGCAGTCTGCAACCGGTATCTGCCAGGGACCAACCATCTGATCGCGCGCCACCATGCCACCAACAGTGCGGTCGCCAATGGTGATCAAATAGTTTTTGCTCGCCACGGTGGGATGCCGCAGCACCTGGAAAACCGCATCGTCGATATTGAGATCGGCGGTGATAAAAGGCTCGCATTCGGCCTGCTGACGCTCGGCCACCCTGTGCATCTTTGGCGGCTTGCCAAACAGGACGGACATCGGCAGATCGACTGGGTCATTTTTAAAATGACTGTCGCTGACAGTGATAGTTTTATCAGCAATGGCCTCACCAACCACGGCAACCGGGCAACGTTCGCGGTGGCAAATTTCGAGAAATCGCGTTAGATCATTGGGCAGAATGGCCAACACATAACGCTCTTGGGCCTCGTTGCACCAGATTTCCACCGGCGCCATACCGGGCTCATCATTGGGGACTTTGCGCAACTGAAAATGGCCACCGGTGCCACCATCTTTAACCAGCTCTGGCAGTGCATTGGAGAGTCCACCCGCACCCACATCGTGGATAAAGGCAATCGGGTTGCTATCGCCCTGCTGCCAGCACTGATCGATCACTTCCTGACAGCGACGTTCAATTTCCGGGTTCTGTCGCTGCACTGAAGCAAAATCGAGATCAGCCGAACTGGAGCCGGTCGCCATTGATGACGCTGCACCTCCGCCGAGACCAATCAACATCGCCGGACCACCCAACACTACAAGCTGTGCGCCGGGCTCAAATTCTGGCTTATCAATATGCTCTTCACGGATATTGCCATAGCCGCCCGCGATCATAATCGGCTTGTGATAACCGCGACGCTGACCGTCAAAATCCACCTCAAAGCTACGCATATAGCCACAGATATTGGGGCGACCAAATTCGTTATTAAAAGCAGCACCGCCGATAGGGCCCTCAAGCATAATATCCAGCGCTGAAACAATTCGCTCTGGCTTGCCGTAGTCCTGCTCCCAGGACTGCTTGTAGTTGGGGATGTTTAAATTAGACACGGTAAATCCGACCAGCCCGACTTTTGGCTTGGAGCCACGACCCACGGCGCCTTCATCGCGAATCTCGCCACCGGATCCGGTGCCGGCACCGGAATAAGGAGAAATAGCTGTCGGATGGTTATGAGTCTCTACCTTCATCAATAAGTGCACCGGCTCATGACTATAGCCATAGAGTTTGGTCGCAGGGTCCGGGTAGAAACGTCCGCCCTCTGTGCCTGTAACTACCGCCGCATTATCCGAGTAAGCAGAGAGGACATTTTCGCCATTGACCTTGAAGGTGTTACGAATCATGCCAAACAGCGAATTCTCTTGTTCTTCACCGTCGAGGGTCCAGCTGGCATTAAAAATTTTGTGGCGACAATGTTCAGAGTTGGCCTGGGCAAACATCATTAATTCAACATCGGTCGGATTGCGCTTAAGCGCTTTGAAGCTATCAACCAGATACTCTATTTCATCTCCGGCAAGCGCCAGACCCAATTCGCTGTTGGCGGTTTGTAATGCCGCGATACCATCACTGAGAATATCCACACGAGTCAGTTCGGCTGGCTCCTGATGGCTGAACAAGATCTCGGCCTGCTGCAGATTGTGAAGCACAGTCTCCACCATGCGATCATGAAGTTCCGCTCCAAGCTCAGCCAGCTGCTGATCGCTGAGAATATCTTTGGCGTGAATAGTGTAGCCAGTACCCCGCTCCACCCGAACAACCTGAGACAGTCCGCAATTGTGCACGATATCAGTCGCTTTGCTCGACCAGGGGGAAATCGTTCCTGGACGCGGCACCACTAGAATCAGCTGTCCTTGGGTAGCCGCTTTCTCCTCGCGTGGACCATAGGTGAGCAACGCGTTAAGTGTCTCAAGCGCACTGTCATTAAGTGGCTCGCTGACCTCGGCGAAATGCACATGTTCGGCATACACTGAAACAATCGAAGGGACGATTTTCTGAAGCGTTGAAAGCAGTTTTTTACGTCGGAAGGCAGATAGAGAAGGTGCGCCGGTGAGGATTATCATAGAGGCAGTGCTCGCAAAACATTCGGTTTGGAAAGCGGGTTATTCTAGCTGAAAAATCCGCCCGTAGGTGAGTAAACGCTGTACAATTATTGGCTTATTTTGTACTTTCCTGCAGTTGCAAAAAATCACAGGGGAGTATTTCAAGGAGGGTTTTGCAGTGACTATTATTTGCGAAGCACAACTTAGGGCCAGTGAATTTCCCAGAGAGAGCATTTTTCAGTGCAGCTGAAAAGGTTTTTATCAGGAGGTTTAGCGCCACTTTCGCGTGTCAGGCGTGCGGGGAAACGTCTTGTCTTCGCCGCGATCGGCATTTTATTTCTGCTCTATTTTTCCAGTTCCGCGCGGCTCACCGATTTACAACAGGTTAAGCAGAGTGGTGTTCTGAAAATGCTTACCGTCGATGGCCCAACCACTTACTACGAGGATGGCCGCGGCAAAAACGGCTTTGAATATCTGCTCGCCAAGGCCTTTGCCGATAGTCTCGGTGTCGAGCTGGTGGTGCATTCCAAGCCATCATTGCGCACCATGCTGCTCTCGGTTGGCGGCCCGGGGGGCAACTTCGCCGCCGCCAATATCACTGCCACCAAACATCGCAGCGAGTGGCTGCGTTTCAGTCACTCCTATATGGAGGTGACCCAGCACCTGGTCTATCGCCGAGGCTCCAAACGCCCGCGTTCACTAAGTGATCTGGATGGCGACCTGCTGGTTGTAAAAGAGTCGTCGCACAGTGAACAGCTCGCCTTTTGGGCAGAGCAATATCCAAATCTGGCATGGCGCGAAGACGATAACGTCGAAATGAGCGAATTATTGCGCATGGTCCATGACCGGGAAATTAACTATACCGTGGTCGACTCTCTCGCCTATCTGGTCAGCCGACATATCTATCCCCAGGTGCGTCGAGCAATCGATATCTCTGAACCTCAACCTCTTGCCTGGGCCTTTCCTGACCACGGTGACGACACATTGCTCGCAGCAGCCAATCAATTTCTTGACGAATTTATTGCCAGCGGTGAACTGCAAACGCTTAAAAACGATTTGCTGGCCCAGGCCAATAATTTCTCTGTCGCCGACTCGCAACGCTTTGGCGAACTGGTCGACAAACGGCTGCCAACCTACGAACCGCTGTTTCGAGAAGTGGCACCTCAATTTGGTCTCGACTGGCAGCTGCTCGCCGCCATTGCCTATCAAGAGTCACACTGGAATGCTCGGGCCCGATCGCCGACAGGGGTGCGTGGCCTGATGATGTTAACCCTGAATACGGCTCGCGAAATGAAGATCAAAAATCGCCTCGATCCACGGCAAAGCTTGATCGGTGGAGCCACGTACCTGACCAAATTGAAGTCTCGCTTACCGGACCACATCGCGGAACCGGATCGCACCCTATTGGCACTGGCAGCTTACAACGTGGGCTTTGGTCATCTTGAGGACGCACGCATTCTCACGCAACGCAACGGCCAGGACCCGGATCTGTGGCAGGATGTCCGCGAACATCTGCCCAAGCTGAGCAACAAGCAGTATTACAGAGCACTCAAGTACGGCTATGCGCGCGGCTCGGAGCCGGTGATTTATGTGGATAACATTCAATACTATCAACGCTATCTGGAGCTTCACCAGTTATCCCGACAAAAGGAAGATATAACTGTCGACGATAGCCCGGCGACCAAAGAGTCGGACGATAACGCACCCTCCTCACTTTGATGCTCAGGTGGAGAACTGCCCTTTTTTGGCGGACTGTTTCTTTACCTGCTGCTTTTTAACCTGCTACTTTTTTACTCGCTTAGCGCGAAAGAAGTCACTGATAATCGCACCACATTCCTGAGCTAACACTCCACCCTGCCACTCAATCGAATGATTGAAGTGAGAGCTATCCATCAACTTCAACTGACTCTCTAGCGCCCCGGCCCGAGGTTCTGCAGCACCAAATACAATCCGCCCGATGCGACCGTGAATCATAGCGCCGACACACATGGTGCAAGGTTCGATCGTGACATAGAGATCACAGCCGCTCAGGCGATAGTTGCCAAGTGCTGTTGCAGCATTGCGCATCGCGATAATTTCAGCGTGGCCAGTGGGGTCACAGCTACTGATCGGCTGGTTATAACCCTCACCAATCACTTCACCATTGGCAACCACCAGAGCACCAACAGGCACCTCGCCAACAGTGGCAGCCTGCTCAGCAAGTTGCAGTGCTCGACGCATAAATTGTTCATCTGACATCACTTTTACCCTTTGTCTAACCCCTGTACAAGGCTAAAAAAGCCTAAACACAACCTGACTAATTGCAACCAGTGTCGTAAACTCATCCGCCCTGAAAAGCTGGCACACGGATGCTATTTAACCCCTATGGACACACATACGATCAGCATCACCCCGGACTGGAAGCAACAACTCAGCCAAGCCGTTAGCTCAATAGATCAATTGCTCAGCCTATTAAAGCTCAACCCAGATCAGCTTGGCATCAGCCACTCGGCGGCCGCGCAGTTTGCTCTCAAGGTTCCATATTCTTTTATCGCTCGCATGCGCCCTGGCGACCCGAGAGATCCTCTGTTGCTGCAGGTCCTGCCGCTGGCTGCGGAAATGGTCGAGACGCAAGGCTATAACCATGATCCACTGCATGAGAGCCAACACAACCCGGTTGCCGGCATTGTACATAAATACGCCAACCGACTACTGTTGATAATCAGTCCGGTCTGCGCGATTAACTGCCGCTATTGTTTTCGCCGCCACTTTCCCTATGCCGAGAATCGTCAGAGTAAAGAGCAGTGGCAGAGCGCGCTGGACTATATTCGCAACGACACAACAATTAATGAAGTGATCTTCAGTGGTGGTGATCCGCTAACTGCCAATGATCAGTTTCTCGCCTGGCTGTGCGAACAGATTGCCGATATTGCCCATATCAAACGACTGCGGATTCACACCCGTCTGCCAGTGGTTATTCCGGCACGGATTGATCAACGTTTTTTACATTGGGCCACGGCCACCAGACTGAAAACAATTGTCGTGCTGCATATCAACCACGCCAATGAGATTGATGCTGAGCTGGCGACCGCAATCAGAAAAATGGTAGACGCTGGTATACAGGTGTTTAATCAAACGGTTTTGCTACGAGGCATCAATGACAGCGCCACGATATTGGCACAGTTAAGCGAAGCACTTTTCGATTGCGGTGTGGTGCCCTACTACCTGCATCTATGCGATCCGGTTGCCGGCGCCCAGCATTTCGATTTCGAGGAAGACATTGCCAGACATATCTATGCGCAACTTCAGGCGCTGCTGCCGGGCTTTTTGCTGCCCAAACTGGTACGGGAAATCCCCGGCAAAAAATCAAAAAGTCTGATTATTTAAACTGCTCGGGGTGCCGCTCTTTTTTGCGGCAGGTAAATAATAGTCAATCCAACCAAAATGCCTGGCAGCCCTTCGTAGAGCATTTCATGCCAACCAAGATAACGCCACAACAGGGCTGTGGTCAGGCCTGCCAAGACTGCAACGATACTCAATGTTTGAGTTGGCTTGCGCCCCCAACAAAGTGCCACTAACAGTGGTGCAAATGCGCTGGCGAGTGCTGACCAGGACATTATCACCAGACTAAAAACACTCTGATTATTGGCCAGTGCCAGCAGCAACGCGCAGCCGGTTATGGCAATGGTGACCAGCTTGATTAGCAGCGGGCGCTCAATATTGTGCGGCAGAAGATCATGGGTAACCGTCGCAGAGCAGCTCAATACCAGAGAGTCAGCAGTCGACATGGTGGCGGCAAAAATACCGGCGAGAATCAAGCCGACCCACACCGGAGGAAGCAGCTGAATGGCCATGGTCGGCAGCGCTAATTCGGCATCAAAACTTCCGCTGTCGGCGAGATAGATCCGTGACAGCATACCGACTCCGGTCGCCAGGCAGTAAAAGGTAGTGAACCAAAGATAATACCAAACTCGTGCCTGGCGCATCTGCCCGCTGTCATTCAATGCCATAAAGCGCACCATCACATGAGGCTGACCAATGACCGAAAAGCCGGCAAAAAGCCAACTCACAGCAAACAATAAAGCGCCGGCCAGTCCCGGCAACGCCAACCGTTTGGGAAACCAATCCAAAAACCCCTCGACCATCTGCATTTCAGCGATCGCCTGATCAACACCACCCAGAGATTGCACCGCAACAACAAACAGTAATGCCATGGCTACCAGCATCACCATCGACTGTGCTGCGTCCGTCCAGATCGATGCTCTTATGCCCCCGGCAAAACAGTAAAGCGACACAATCACCGCGCCAAGCACTGCGCCAAGCCAGCTGGGCCAGTCAAATAACACCTGCAGGGCCTTGCCACCAGCAACCAACTGCGCACCTGCATAGGCCATTAAAAATATCAGTGAGATCACGCCAATCAACCGTTGTAGGCGGGCATTATTGGCACCATACCAGGCGCTCAGCACACCGGCATAACTGACTTCATGACTGCTCTGCGTCGCTTCGCGCAGCCGAGAATGGACAAACAGAGAGGCGATAAAATCCCCAGTGATCCAGCCCAACATCAACCAGATAGATGCCAGACCGGTGGCATAGGTGTAGCCAATAACACCGATAAACATATAACCACTGTTATTGGTTGCAACAGCGGAGAGACCCACCAACCAGGGGCTGACTGAGCTATCGGCAAGATAATAGTCGTGACGAGTACCGCGGCTGCGTATTAATGAAGCCAATCCGATCAGGGTAAACCCGATCAGAAAACCGATGAAAGAAACAATAATCAGTCCGTTAGTCATATTCAGTCCCTGTGGTGACGACCATTTACCCGCATACCTGCTTGTTAAGTCAGCTTGTCGGCATCCAGCTCATAAGCGCCTTCCGCGTTATGGACTTCTTTGCCATTGAGTGGCGGGTTAAATACGCAAGCCATTTTCATCTCTTCAAAGGCGCGCAAAACGTGTTTGTCGTGCTGATCAAGGTTATAGAGTGTGCCGGGAGTGATCGGGTAAATTTTCCCATCGGCCAGAGTTTTCACCTCACCAGTGCCGGAAATGCAGTACACCGATTCCAGATGATTTTGATAGTGCATCTGAAAATCGGCGCCCTTGTAGATGGTGGTGATGTGAAATGAAAAACCCATCCCGTCATCTTTGAGTAACAGGCGAGTGCTCTCCCAATTGCCATCCGGAGAGAGAATTCGCCGTGAGGTTTTTTCTGCTTGGTGTAAATGTCTTACTATCAATCTGTTCTCCTCCAATCAATTTTGCTCTCTGACCCGTTTAAACCACTATCCGCAGGTGAGTGACCCGACGCTCAGACAGTGCTCGATTGCTCATCAAAATAATCGACCTCTTCAGGAATCGGACCCTGTTTTGCACAAACGTCCTTGATCGCACTCTCAACGATATCAATACCCTTTTTCAGGTTTTCATCTCTAATGGTCAGAGGGCAGAGAAATTTGACCACATGATCGTCTGCGCCACTGGTCTCAATAATCAAGCCGTCTTTAAAGGCTCGTTGAGTGATGGCTCCCGCCAGTTCGCCATTGACGCAGTTGACTCCTTGAAACATACCCCGTCCACGGGTCGTTAAATTACCCTCGCCGTACTGTTCGACAATCTTGTTTAATCGCTGTGAAATATATTCGCCCTTGCGCTTTATCTGCTCCGAAAAACGGTCGTCAGACCAGTAGTGGTCTATCGCCGCCTTGGCTGTGACAAAGGCAAGATTATTACCCCGAAAGGTGCCGTTGTGCTCGCCCGGCTTCCATTGATCGAGCTCCGGTTTCATCAGCACCATGGCAAAGGGCAGCCCATACCCGCCGAGGGACTTCGACAGAGTAATGATATCTGGCTCGATACCCGCCTCGGTAAAGCTGAAGTAATCACCGGTGCGGCCGCAGCCAGCCTGAATATCATCAATAATTAGCAATACGCCGTGCTTTTTACAGACGGTCTGCAAATTGCGTAACCACTCAGCGCTCGCGGCATTAATACCACCCTCACCCTGCACGGTTTCAACAATCACCGCCGCCGGTGAGTTGACGCCGCTGCTTGAGTCCGCGAGTACCTTGTCGAGATAGGCTGTAGTATCAATGTCTTCTCCGAGATACCCGTCGTAGGGCATGCGATGAACGCCGTTCAACGACACACCGGCGGCATCGCGATGGTGAGCATTCCCGGTTGCCGCCAGCGAGCCGAGACTGACACCGTGAAAGCCATTTGTGAAAGTCACAATGTTCTGCTGACCGGTAACATTGCGGGCAATTTTCATCGCCGCTTCGACCGCATTGGTGCCGGTCGGACCAGTAAACTGGACCACGTATTCCATACCCCGCGGCTGGAGAATTTTTTCATTAAACGCCTCGAGAAATTCACCCTTGGCTTTAGTGTGCATATCCAACCCGTGAGTCACCCCATCGCTGTTGATATAGTCGAGCAGCGGCTGTTTGAAATGCGGGTTGTTATGACCGTAATTCAAGGTGCCGGCGCCGGCCAAAAAATCGAGGTATTGATTGCCCTCGTCGTCATACAGAAATTCGCCTTGAGCTTGGTTGAATACGCGTGGAAATGCGCGTGCGTAACTTTGAACTTCCGATTCAATCTCTTCAAAAATCTTCATGAGTAACATCCTGTCGTGTTGATTAAATGGTTTTGATTAAATGGTGTTGATTCTTTAGCACTGCTCAGTCATTTACAGCTCAAGCGAGCCCGACAACCATGGCCCGATAGTGACCAATACCTCAGTATTGTGTTGAGCGGGAAGATGCTTGCCTGCGACAAACAACTGTTCGCTTGAAAGTGGGGCCGCGTGTTTCTCGGCGAAGCGAGTAAACAGTCCCCATGAGGCCTGATTGGACTCAGTGATGGTAGTTTGCAAAACCCGCACCGAAGCACAGACCTCCCGCGCGAGAATATGCGCAATCATCTTCGACGCCAGACCCTGGCCGCGTACTTTTTCAGACACCGCAACCTGCCAGACAAACAGCCTGTCGGGAGTTTCGGGAATCAGATAGGCACTAATAAAACCAACCAGTTCGTCGCAACGTTTTACCGCAACTGATGTGCTGGAAAAGTGATAACACTGGAGCAGGTTACAGTAGACCGAGTTGGTATCGAGAGGTGGACAGTGACTGATTAGCTTGGAAACAGCCAATCCATCATCTATGGAAGGCCGATCAAAGATTAGTTCTGAACTCATTAATAACGCCGAGAGAAGCACCTATTAGTGTTAATTTACATTTAGCTCTAAACACTTAAAGTATGCATAAATATCTGGCCAGCAACCAAAACTGAAACAAAACTAAAGTGAACATTTGTTATAGACCAAAATTCGCATAAAACCAACTTATGCTCGCCAAAACACCGAAATAGCCTTTATTTCGCACTTCATTGCAATCAATTATTTTTAAAATTATTATTCCCACAATTAAAAAAACCGAACACTAGCGCACCAGATTCGAGGCGATCATGATTTCTATTAAACAACTTAGCTACGCGTTATCCGTGGAGAAGACGCTGCATTTTAGAAAAGCAGCTGAACTCAGTAATATAAGCCAGTCAGCGCTGAGCACCTCGCTCAACGAGCTGGAAAAACAACTGGGGCTGAAAATATTTGAGCGCGACAACAAAAAGGTTCTCATTACACCTGTAGGCAAACAGGTTTTAAACAAAGCGCGAGAAATTTTACTGCAAGTTGAAGATATGCAGGATCTCACTGCCAATCAACAAGAGCCGCTCGACTTCCCTTTAACAATTGGAATCATTCCGACGATTTGTCCTTTTCTGCTGCCCAAATTATTGCCCGTTCTCAATCACCATTACCCGAATGCGAGGCTGACGATAGTCGAAGAGCAATCTCACAGACTGATAGAAATGGTTCGCTCCGGCGAGATCGACACCGCCATTCTAGCGCTACCGTTTGCTATCGATGGGCTGCTGAGCATGGAATTCTGGGAGGAAGACTTCTATTGGGTGGCACTCAAAGGCGCCGATCACACAGGGAAAAAGGAAATTAGCAGCAAAGAGTTAACCCAGTGTAATTTAATGTTGTTAAACGATGGGCACTGCCTCAAGGATCATATCCTCTCTGCTTGTAATCTCACGGAGAAAGCCGCTAACCAGGGCTTTGGCCCTACCAGCCTAAATACCTTGATTCAAATGGTTTTGGGGAATCTGGGGACTACATTAATTCCGCAAATGGCTCTCGATCAACTGATTTCACAGCATGAAAATCTCGCCGCGGCGCACTTAAATGAACCAACTCCTCACCGCAGGATAGCCTTTATTTTGCGCCCAAATTATACACGCATGGCAAGCATTGAAGCCCTTATAGCGATCTGCAAGAAAGCGCTGCGTGTGACAGCATAGATCCACTAAAACTGAACGTTATATTTCATTTAATCAACTTTACCGATCGCAGGTTCGACAGTTACTCTCTCGTCAGTAAGGCTATAACAAAGCTCGGGAGGGCAATTACATGACAATAAACAAGTCCACACTTCTAAAAACTGCAACAGCTCTGGGACTGACCCTGTTGGCAACAACAGGTTCACTGGCAGCTGACGCAACAGCCACATCAAACCAGTTCTGGTGGCCAAATAAGCTCAATCTGGATCAGCTTCGTGCACACGATGAGAGATCCAACCCCTACGGCGATCAATTCAACTATGCAGAAGCATTCGCCAGTGTTGATATGGCTGCATTGAAAAAAGATATCGAGACGACATTAACCACATCTCAAGACTGGTGGCCTGCAGACTGGGGACATTACGGCGGTCTGATGATCAGATCCGCATGGCATGCGGCTGGAACCTACCGCACAACTGATGGACGCGGCGGTGCCGACGGCGGACAGATTCGCTTCGAACCACTAAACAGCTGGCCAGATAATGCCAACCTGGACAAGGCGCGCAGAATACTCTGGCCGGTTAAGCAGAAGTATGGGCGCAATGTTTCCTGGGGAGACCTGCTGGTCCTGTCTGGCAATGTCGCACTGGAGTCAATGGGATTTGAAACACTTGGTTTTGCCGGCGGTCGTGCAGATGACTGGGAAGCCGATATGGTCTACTGGGGCGCTGAAACCAAATGGTTGAAAAATGACAAGCGCTATAAATCTGGCGAACTGGAAAAACCCCTTGCTGCGGTGCAAATGGGTTTGATTTATGTAAACCCGGAAGGCCCCAACGCCAATCATGATCCACTGTCTGCAGCTCAGGATATTCGTCTCTCGTTTGGCCGCATGGCAATGAACGATGAAGAAATTGTGGCACTTATCGCGGGCGGCCACACCCTGGGTAAAGCACATGGCGCCAAGGCTGTAAAATGTGTCGGCGTGGAACCTGCTGCCGCCGCCATTGAAGAGCAAGGTTTGGGCTGGAAAAACAGCTGTGGTAAAGGCAATGCCGAAGACACCATGACCAGCGGTCTGGAAGGTGCCTGGACTTCAACACCGACGGCCTGGTCGATCCTCTATTTGGATAACTTAATGCGCTTTGAGTGGAAGCAAGCCAAGAGCCCTGCCGGAGCGACCCAATGGATCCCAACTGATGAGGCTGCCGCCAATTTGGTTCCGGACGCACATATTGAAGGCAAACGCCATGCGCCCATTATGTTCACCACCGATATGGCCCTTAAGCAAGACCCCGGCTTTAGAGTGATCACAGAGCGCTTTTTGAACAACCCAAAAGCGTTCGATCAAGCTTTCGCCAAAGCATGGTTTAAATTGACACACCGTGATTTGGGTCCACGCAGCAACTATGTGGGCTCAGAGGTCCCAGACGAAGTATTTGTCTGGCAAGACCCTGTACCAGCAGTTGATCATAAGCTGATCAGCGACAGAGATGCCGCTAAACTGAAATCAAAAATCCTCGCCTCTGGTTTGACGGTTCCACAACTGGTCCGTACCGCTTGGGCATCAGCCGCCACTTATCGTGGATCTGATATGCGCGGAGGCGCCAACGGCGCACGTATCCAGCTGGCACCGCAAAAAGACTGGCAGGTTAATGATCCCGAAGAATTGGCAACGGTTTTAACTACGCTGAGCAACGTTCAAAATGACTTCAACCAATCACTGTCGCGCGGTAAAAAAGTCTCTCTTGCTGACGTAATTGTTCTTGGTGGTGGAGCCGCAATTGAGCAAGCAGCCAAACAAGCCGGGCACGACATTAAGGTACCCTTCTCGCCAGGCCGCACGGATGCATCGCAGAGTCAAACAGACGTTGAGTCGTTCTCTGTTCTCGAGCCAAATGCCGACGCTTTCCGCAACTTCTATACCGACGACGCCTACGCATCACCTACTGAGATGCTGATTGAGAAAGCTGATTTGCTGACCTTGACCGCTCCAGAGATGACCGTATTGGTCGGTGGCATGCGCAATCTTGGTGCCAATGCGGGGCAAACGGCTCACGGTGTGCTGACTGATCAGCCGGCAACGCTGAGCAATGACTTCTTTGTTAATCTGCTTGATATGGGTACGGTGTGGACAAGATCGTCCAGCGCAGCAGGGATCTATGAAGGAAGAGATCGCCAAACCAACGAGCTGAAGTGGACTGCAACACCGGTTGATCTGATTTTCGGATCAAACTCAGAATTGCGGGCTCTGGCAGAAGTTTATGCCTCGACAGATGGTGAAGAGAAATTCATCAACGACTTTGTAGCGGCATGGAGCAAGGTAATGAAGCTTGATCGCTTCGAGCTTTAAACTAAAGATTAATCGAACTGTTTCAGTAACCGTTAATCTCGGGTAACACAGTAACGGCGGCGTCCAAGACGCCGCCGTTTTCTTTTGCAGACAGGTATGACTCAGTAATTACATGCGACACAGAGCACAGATCTTATTGCCAGAGGGATCACGCAGATAGGCCAGGTAGAGGCTACCCATATCGCCATGACGCACGCCGGGAGCATCTTCACAACTTACGCCACCATTGGCTACACCTGCCGCATGCCAGGCATCACCCTGCTCAGGACCGGTAACGCTAAAACCAACTGTGCTGCCGTTGCCATGACTTGCAGGATTGCCGTCAATCGGCACACTGAGTGCAAAGATGCCGCTGTCAGTCATATAAAAACAGCGTCCTTTGGGATCAATCACACCGGGCGCGTAACCCAGCTCACCAAGGATGGCATCGTAAAACTTTTTTGATTCTTCAATATTGTTGGCACCCAGCATAATATGACTAAACATAATTTCTCTCTTTTTTAGTTGTGTGTAAGTTTTTATAACAGCGGTCTTTATCGGAAATTTCCGCTTCTATTGCAAGGAGTTTAAACTCGCTTTTGCACGCCTTTTATAAACCAGCGCCTTTTGCCCGTGCCACCCGCGAACTGTTTGGTTTGCCCAAGACAGCACAAATCGACTGCCCGGCAGCAATCAATTTTTCCAAATTTATGCCGGTTGAAATACCCATGCCATGCAGCATATACACGACATCCTCAGTGGCAACATTACCTGTGGCATTGAGCGCATAGGGGCAACCACCGAGACCCGCCACTGAGGCGTCGACTGTGGCAATCCCATATTCCAGTGAGGCCAAAATATTGGCCAGCGCCTGCCCATAGGTATCGTGACAATGCACCGCCAGCTTGTCAGCCGGACTGTCCACCAGCATATGGTCCAGAAGACGCTTGAAATGACCGGGGGTGCCGACACCAATGGTGTCACCCAGAGACACTTCATAACAGCCCATTTCGAACAACGCCTGCGACACCGAACGAGTCTGACTGGGGGCAACTTCGCCATCATAGGGGCAGCCGACAACACAGGAAACATAACCACGAACCGCCATTTTGTGTTCTCTCGCAGCGTCCATCACCGGTTGGAACCGGATCAGGCTATCGGCGACGCTGCAGTTAATATTCTTTTGTGAGAAGCCCTCTGAAGCGGAGGCAAAAACGGCGACCTCGGTGGCTCCAGCTTGTACAGCGCGCTCAAACCCCTTGAGGTTCGGCGTCAGTGCGGCATAGGTAATGCCGGATTGGAAGCTCAAGCCAGCAAAAACCTGATCACTGTCCGCCATCTGCGGCACACTCCGTGGACTGACAAAACTGCCCGCTTCGATGTAGCTGACACCGGCCGCAGCCAGATTATTAATCAAGCTAATCTTGTCGGCGGTAGACACCGTAGCCGACTCATTTTGCAGGCCATCGCGGGGCCCAACTTCAACCAGTTTGACTGTCTGAGGAGTCGCCATAATTGTTATTTCCCAATCCAGGCTGCGCTGCGCTTTTGCAGAAATGCACTCAGCCCCTCGCGCCCCTCTTCACTGCCGCGGATCTCGGCAATACGGCGACTGGTCTCGGCAACCAATTCATCGGTGAGTGGCACACCAGCCACATCGGCAACCAGCTTTTTAGCCGCAGTCATTGCACGGGGACCATTAGCGAGCAATAACTCCACCATACTATTGATGCCTGTATCCAGCTCAGTCTCCTCACACAATTCACTGATCAATCCAAGTTCAAGCGCCGTGTCAGCAGAAAACCGCTCCGCTGTCATACAGTAACGTCGCGCCGCTCGGGCACCGATTGCCGCGACAACAAACGGACTGATCACAGCCGGAATCAACCCAAGCTTAACCTCCGACAGGCAAAATATTGCAGCCGGCGTGGCAAACACCAGATCACAGCAGGCAACCAAACCAACGCCACCACCAAAGGCCGGGCCCTGAACCCGGGCGATAGTCGGCTTGGATAGCGTATTGATACGGCGGAACATTTCGGCCATCAGTGTCGCATCACTGATATTTTCCCCATGACTATAATCTGCCATGCGACGCATCCAGCCCAGATCGGCACCGGCAGAAAAACTGCGGCCCTCAGCCTGCAGAATAACCACTCGCACCGATTGATCAGCCTCAAGTGCTTCAAAAATCGCGCTTATCTGAGTGATCAGATGATCGTCAAAGACGTTGTGTTTGTTAGGATTATTTAAGGTTACGACGGCAACACCGCGGCTATCGATTCTGCTTGTGACTGTTTCTGTAGCCAAGGCCGCCTCTCCTTCAGTGGACCAGTAAAAGGGTTATTTTAGTTCCCAAGGGCACATCGGAGAATAGTATCAGTTTAGCTACCAATATGCTGTTCTCTAATACAGGGCTATCTCCCGACACATCTGATGATAGGGCGTGAAGGAGTATATCTGGCCCGCCAGTGATCTGGGGCAACGCCGGTACGCTTTTTGAAGGCGCGGGAAAAAGCACTGGCATTGCGGTATCCGAGCAGATCTCCAAGCTCGAGCACAGCGATCGAAGAATTTCTCAGGTAGGCCTCGGCAAGTTCATGACGCACATCCTGAAGCAGATCCCGAAAGCCCGTGCCGCGGGCTCTCAGACGCCGCTGCAGACCTCTGGGATGTGCACCCCAGCGCTGGCAAATTCCCTCGAGGGTACAGTGACGGGAGCCAATAGTATGGCGAAGCTCGCGGCGCAGTCGCTCTACTATATCGAGTTCCTCTGTGCTCGCAGCCGCAAGCTCCTCAAGATGAGCCTTGATCAGTCTGTGTACCTGTGCATCGGCGGTTGGAATAGCGGCAGCAAGTTCAGTGTTGGGAAACACTAGCCCGGTAAAGGGCTGGTCATACAGGATCGGGGCATTAAAAAATGCTCGCACTTTCTCTGGCAACTCGGGTTTACGGTGACTAAATGCCACCTGAGACAGCGAGATGGTTCGCTGGCAAACGGCATTCATCGCCTTGTATGTCACGGCCAACGCCAGGGTTTGAAGTTGACTGACGCTCTGATTGAGCTCGACACGCGGCTCTCGAACCAGCGTCATCGTCTGGTCGTTGCGAAAAATATTCCAAACACTGTACTGACTATTGAGAATTGAAAAGCGAATCGCATCAGCAATAGCATGCTCCAAATCCGCTGAAAACCGAATAAGCTGCCCTATCATGGCAAAACGCACAGCCGGCTGATATTTAGCGACCAGCAAGCCAAAATACTCACAACCCAATGTATCCGCCGCATGATTCAAAAAGGTGACAACCCTGTGCAGCGGCACATCACCCTCCCCCGTCACAATCTGGCTGCGCGTTAAACCGCTGTACCGCAGCGACGATTTGAGATCCCCACCAAGCTCAACGGCGGCCTCCTCACTGCCGAGTAAAATTTCTGCACTGGTCATCAAAGGATTATTAGGATCATAACGCTGTGGCATGGAGTGGCACTCTGAAAAACGGAACGTGGCGTAAAAAGGTATGCAATGCGTCGCAAAATGGTATGTAACCTATCAACACCGATGCTACCTTCCTTACGATCTACTGTCGACCTCTGGAATCATTTTTAGGTTGATCAACCCGAACGACGAAAATTGAGAGGAACATACACAATGCACAACGCTCTACTTAAGTTTGCGATCGCAACGGTAATGCTTTTTACAGTTGCCGCATACGCCACTCCCACCGAGCGCGTAACCGTTGTTCTGGAAACAGAGCTCGGCCGTGTTGTGTTGGCCATTGATACTAACCGCACTCCGCTGGCCGCCGCCTATTTTTTGGACTACATCGACCGCGGCCAATACGATGGCGCGACCCTCTATCGCAGTCTGCCAATGGACGGTGAGGCAATCCCGCAACTGGTTCAAGGCGGCGTGCTGAAGGATGCGCTAAATAGTACTCAACCGATCGACCTGGCAAGCTACGGGGTTAAGACGCTACTTCCCGAATGGACGACAACCGCTGAGTCAGGTACTCGCCATCGCAGAGGTAGCGTCAGTCTCGCACGCGACCTGCTCGATACCGGTCATGTGATTCCCGAGATTGTTTTCAGCCTTCGCGATATCTCGAGAATGGATTCCGGCGAGAATAATCCCCCTGATGGGCGAGGCTTCCCAGTGATCGGGGAGGTTATTACCGGCATGGATATTATCGACGCCGTCAGTCAACGTGAAACCCAAGGCGCTACCAATATAGCCTTTCTCCAAGGACAGATTCTCAGCACTCCCGTGCCCATTACCCGCGCTTATCGACAGCAGCCGCTCAACAACTGAGCCAACAACAAAGAGGGAGAAAATCGTGATGCAACGTTTATACAGCAGCTGCTTAGCCGGTATTATTTTTCTGCTTTTGTGCGCGCCGACACTGGCGTTAGCTGAGACTATAGTCATTCGCGATGCCCGCGTCTTTGACGGCGTTAGCGATCAGCTGTCCGAGCCCAGCGATGTGCTGGTGGTTGACGGTGTTATCGACTCAATCGGCCAATCGCTGTCTGTGCCAGACAATACAGCAGAAATCGATGCCGCCGGTCGCACTCTCATGCCCGGGCTGATCAACGCGCACGCCCACGTTATGTTGCAACTTCCTGTGTGGCAGGCCATGACCTCAGATGATTACTCGTTCGCCTACACAGCCACTGTCGCCGCACGATCGTTGTTAGATAATGGCTTCACGACTATCCGTGATATGAGTGGCAACAGCTTCTCACTTAAAAAGGCGATCGATGGCGGCCTGCTTTCCGGCCCGCGCATCTATCCTTCGGGCGCAATGATTTCACAGACAGCCGGACACTCGGACCACAGAACCGCCGAGGCGCCTTCGCGATTGCTAAACCCCAACAGCCGCAGCGTCTTCGAGCAGCGTGGCATGGTGGTCGTCGCTGATGGAGAGGCACAGGTACTGCAGGCAGCTCGCGAAAATCTGCGCCGTGGCGCAACGCAACTTAAGATCGCAGCTGGAGGTGGAATCAGCTCTTATGGCGATCCGCTCGACGTCTCGCAATTTACCGACAGCGAAATACGCGCCGCCGTCGAGGCCGCGTCACACTGGGGAACCTATGTGGCGGCTCATGTCTACAACAGCAACGGCGTGCGCAGAGCGGTTGACCTCGGCGTTCGCTCTATCGAGCACGCCAACCTTATCGATATGGCGACACTGAAATATATGAATAAGCGCGATGTTTGGTTATCGCCGCAAGTGATGGTCTTCCAGATGGAGCTGGTGGGTATGAATGCTGACCAAAAAGCTAAGCAGCGCCAGGCGCGCAATGGACTGAACAGCCTGATGACCAACGCAAAAAAAATCGGTTACGAGAACATTGTCTTCGGCGCCGACATCGTCACCTCGCTGGAGACCCTGGGCAACATCAATCAGGAGCTGGTATTGCGAACCCAGTGGTTCGAACCAGCCGAAGTCCTCAGGCAAGCGACGTCTAAAGCCGGAAAACTGATCGCCCTATCAGGCCCGCGCAACCCTTACGGCAAGCTGGGTGTTATTGAGCCAGGCGCCGTCGCAGATATACTAATACTGGACGGCAACCCACTGGAAGATATGTCTGTACTGGAACGTCCGCAGGAGACATTGAGAGTCATCATGAAAGGCGGTCAGCTGCACAAGAACGACCTCTAGCTAGTAACAGGCCATAAAAATCTCTGAGCGGGGTGGCATCCATGCAATTGCCCCCGCTTAGAGCACTCCCCGCAATTCTCTGCCGACACAAGGCTGCTTGAACAGTCCGACCTGATTATCTGGCCCTAACCTTCAAACGCTCTGCTCGGTGCTGACGTATCGCGAGCTTCCTCATTTTTGATATGAGCGAGCATGGTGTCGGCATCAGAGACCTCAAAAGGATCGGACTCACAGTTATCCGATATTCCCGGCTCGATAAATACTTTCTCCACTTTGCCATCGTCGACAAGCATCGAATAACGCCACGAGCGCATACCGAAACCAAGGTTTGATTTATCGACCAACATGCCCATTTTACGGGTAAATTCACAGTTACCATCAGGGAGCAAAAAGATATTCTTGTTACCCAGCTCTTTACCCCATTTGAACATTGTAAAAGCATCATTTACCGACACACAGACGATTTCATCAATTCCCTCTGCTTTAAACTGCTCATAAAGCTCATCGTAGCGCGGCAAGTGACTGGACGAACAGGTTGGAGTAAAAGCGCCCGGCAAAGAAAAGACCACGACTTTTTTACCCGCAAAAATATCGTGAGTTGTTCTGTCCTGCCAACGGAAAGGATTTGGTCCCTCTACAGACTCATCGCGTACACGTGTTTTGAAAGTCACTTCAGGGACTCGATTGATAACAGACATTGCTTGCTCCATATGATGTATTTAAGTGGTGTATTTAAGTAAGAAGACAACAATACCCTTCAGTTAATGTTCAGTAAATCATTATAAATCTATATTTATATTCTAAAATACTGAACACAAAAACCTATCCCACAAAGCCCCATGGGATACAGCCGTGCGGTCTACCTGCACCCCGTCAACCACTCTATCAAACCAGCTACTGCTCTTGACCTTGATCGTTAAAGCCGTGATCAGCAAGGCATTATCGCCTTATCCAGCTTCATGGGATGCGCTCATCTTTACAATATCGTCAATTGCTTCATCAAGGGTGGCAAATGACATATCCAGCGGACTTCTTGCCTGACCCCGCGCTTTCGCCAAGGTTTTTAAGGGTTGAAACTGCCAGCTAGAAAAACGCAGGGAAACCTGATTTTTTTCGCAGACCGCCATGAGTTTTTCAATGGCAGAGAGTCCCCCTGCATCCAAATATGAACTGCACTGCATATGCAGCACCAGCCCATCAAGCTCCTGAATCTGTTGCGAGAGCTCTCCGAAGATACGATCCCCGGCGGCAAAGAATAACGCACCGCGAATCTTGAATACCTTACAGTTGAGCGGCACGTCTTTATGTGCAAAATCGGGGTTATCGGTGATATCAACCACCTTTGTGAGTGCCGCAATTTCCTTCATAAACAGCAATGATGCCAACAGAATACCGGCGGTGATGGCGATGACCATATCAAAAAAGACGGTCAGCGACAGACAGGTTAACAACACCAGTAAATCGCCACGGGACGATTTGCGGATCAGCTTTACAGATTTCGGCGCCTCACTCATATTCCACGCCACCACCATCAACAATGCAGCCATCGCGGACATCGGCAAATAGGCAAGCGCTTCAGCAAGAAACAACAGCCCCAACAACACAACGACGGCGTGAATGATGGCCGCCAGTGGAGACACTGCACCAACTTTAAAGTTGGTGGCCGAGCGCGCTATCGCCGCTGTTGCCGTCACGCCACCAAAGAAAGGTGCAATCAGATTGCCCAGACCCTGGGCCAGCAATTCGCTGTTGGCGCTGTGGCGTTTTCCGGACATACCATCGAGCACCACGGCGCAGAGCAGGGACTCAATAGCACCAAGCATGGCAATCGCAAAAGCTGACGGTAGCAATTCAGATAGTAAGCCCAACGATATGCCAAGGGGCTGTCCATCGGCGCCGGCTCGATGCCAGGGCCAATCGACGGACGGCAAATAAGGTGGGATACCACCGGCCTGTGTACCGTCGGGCAGAAAGTAGTGGAAGCGCGAACCTATAGTATCTACATCGATACCCACGCCACCCAACACCACGCCCAGCAGACAGGCCAGCACCAGCGCGGGCAAATGAGCGGGAATCGGTGTACGCAGCCGCGGCCATAGAATCATCACCGTTAATGTAAATACGGCTATCAATGTGCTACCCGGATCAATCTGAGAAATATGGCTCCCTATCACTGCGAGCTTGGCGACAAAATGTTCCGGCATATCCTGGATCGTGATGCCGGTAAAGTCCGGTATCTGCAGCACAGCAATCACAATAGCGATACCGCCGGTAAATCCCAAGGTCACCGCCTCCGGAATATACTCGATAAAGCGGCCAAGGCGAGCATAGGCCATAGCAATCAGAATAACGCCCGCCATGATAGAGGCCAGCAGCAGACCACCCAGACCATAGGTTGCTGTTAACGGGTGCAAAATGACCACAAAGGCAGCCGTCGGGCCGGAGATACTGAAGCGGCTCCCCCCCGCGAAAGCGATGATGCCACCCCCAACAATCACCGTGTACAACCCGTATTGCGGCGCTACGCCACTGGCGATGGCCAGTGCCATGGCGAGCGGTATTGCGATCACCCCAACCGTTATCCCGGCGACAAGGTCTTTCAGCAGCTCATGGCGGCCATAACCTTCGCCCAGTGCTTCACGGAGCGCATAACCAATTCGCAATGAAAACAGATGTTGTCGGTGGGACATCACAGACTCCCCTCAGTGTGGGACCAAACGGTGGGATTCTTTCAACACCGCGCCTAAGCCCCTTTTTTGATTCCTGCAGGCCGCAATTCCTTCATTCTGTTGTAACGGTGCGACGCTGCAGTATTTAGCGGAGGTCGAAGTGCTAATAATTCTTAATATATAATCATTTGGTTATCAATAAATAAGCTTGGAATAGGACGGGCAAACTCATATCAGTCAAGACAACCCGCACAATTGCAACAGGCACAGGTTGATCCTGATCGACGGCAACTGGACAGTTGCTATTATTTATAATTGGCGCAGAGCCACCGATAGCAGAGCACTGAGGTGACGAACAGGATGACTCATGCCAACAGTAGTGAAGACAGCAGACAGACGTATTTCATTTGGTTTTTAGATCTTCTTTTAGCTCACGGCAAAAGCGAGCCTGTGGTGCCGCCAATAACACTTTAAAACACAAAACTATTGGTCGGCACAGATCGAAACGTAACGCGGTGAAGCCGCAATATTATTCAATCAAAAACTGTTTATACCATTTCCTGAATTTTGCAAAAGGCCCGTCGCCATCACATAACATTGGCTTCTCATAGTATTTTTTGCGATCCCAAATAATCCGATCCTCTTCCATCTGCTGACAAATGTTGCGCACAATCGCTTCGGCAATGCGCGACTTACCGGATTCAGCATCAGACGATTTTTGGATAAAGGCATAAAAGGCTCGAGTATGGGTCGCCGTGACCGGCGTCAGGTGCGCCAGCAGAACCGTGTCGACGATACCGGAAAATCGCACGACTGCCAGCCCGGGACCTATATTTTGATTTTCTATCGAGCCTTCGATTACTCCCTGTGGGGTTGGGTTGCGAGTGCGTAACAGTCCGCGCCGGGTATGCCCCTCGAACTCCATAACTTCCGCATCAGGTATATCTTTAGTACCGTGCACATAGAGAAAATGCACCGAATCCACGGCATTTTCACCCACCTCTTGCATATGGGTATTTATCTCCCAACTGTAGGTATCAAACTCACCCCAATCTGAGTTATCACTATTCGCCTCAGCCACTTCCAGCGGCTCATAGGTAGGTGCCTCTCCATGGGGGTGATACCAAACCAAAATACATTGATTGATCTCGCGAACATGCCAAGTGCCCAAAACCTGCTCACCACGGGCAACTTTTGGCGGCATATTTTTGGCATAGGGGATATGGGTGCATTTACCGTCCCCATCATAGGCCCAGCCGTGAAAAGGGCAGACAATGCTCTCACCGACAACCGCCGAGCCATGTCCCGCTTGATCGCGAATGCCGTAGCCCAGGTGTGCACCCATATGGGGGCAATACGCGTCGACCACCTTTGCCTGACCAGACTCAGTGCGAAAGGCAACCAGCTCTTGGTCAAAATACTCAAGTGGTTTCGCTTGACCCGCCTCGAGCTCATTGGAGTACAGCACCTGAAACCAGCCCGAAGGGATGGGCAGATCGACACGTGGTAGCTTTCTATCGCTTGCAATAATCATTGGTTATCTCTCCTCAAGAGCATTCAACGGACGGCAGCGCCGCCATCAACAGATAATATTTGGCCGGTAATAAAGGATGCGCGGTCAGAGCATAAAAACACTACTGCTTCGGCAATTTCTTCTGGCTCGCCCAGACGGTTCATCACCGCGGCACGCTTTAAGCCCTCAGCAATTTTCGGCTGCTCGGCAAAATATTTCTCTACACCTGGCGTGCGCACCACACCGGGGGAGACTGCATTGATGCGAATGCCCTTGCTGCCATACTCGGCGGCTGAGCTCTGGGTCAATATATTGACCCCTGCTTTGGCTGCAGCATAGGCGGTGTTATAGACTTGACCTCGGAGCGAGGCATTAGAAGATATATTGACAATGCTGCCCGCGCCCTGCTCGAGCATGGCACTCAATTCATATTTTTGGCACAGCCAAGTATTGCTTAAACACATATTCAGCGTGTCATCGAAGACTGTTTTTTCAAATAAGTGAATGGGGCCAGAGCCGCGACTCACGGCAGCGCTGTTGCAAGCAATATCGAGCCGACCATAGTGCTCAACGGCCGTTTCCACCATTGCCTTTACCTGGGCCTCATCGCTGACATCGGCCTGAACAAATAGCGCGTCGCCGCCACTTTCGCGGATTAGCTGAACCGTTTCGGCACCACTTTCAGGGTTAAAATCTGCTACCACAACCTTGGCCCCCTCCCGGGCATAGGCCAAGCAAATGGCCCGACCAATTCCCATGCCGCCACCAGTGACTAAACCAATTTTGTTATTCAACAGCATTACAGAACCTCCCCCTTCCAAAAATCTTACTCTACTTTATTTTTTAACCATGGTATATACTTTGGTCAGTAAATTTCCCCAGGTGAAACCATGCTCTCTGCTAACTCGCTGAAAAATTTGCCACTGCGTGAACGCAAAAAACGGATGACATACTCGCGGATTGTCGATTGTGCAGGCGAGTTATTTGTCGCCAATGGCTACCAGACAACAACCGTCGATGCTATTGCCGAAGGCGCAGAGATCTCCAAGCCGACATTTTTTAATTACTTCTCAACCAAACATGCCGTGCTGCAAAGTATGGTCGAGCGCATGGACAATGAATTTATTGCCTCCATTGCTGACGAGTTACAAAAACCGTTAAGTACCGAACAACGACTGTGCAACTTGATGACCAACACCGCCGACTATATGGAGTCGCATATCCCGCTGATGCGTGTGATTATTGTCGAGGGCCTAGGTGGCCTAGCGAAACCCGATGAAGCATCGAATCGTCTGAGCAAACTCAATAACGCCATGGCTGAGTTGTTAGCCAAAGGCCGCGAACAGGGTGATGTAGACAGCGAAGTGAATATCGATCTGCAGGTGCAAATTGTTGTCGGCAGTTACCTTTACTCTCTGATGAACGCTCTCACCCACTCCCCCAATGACCTCGGTAAACAACTGACAAAAATGGTTGCACAGGTCGCCTTAATGCTCCGCGCGAGGACATAACCATGAAACTAATTTTCAAGATATTACTGCTGCTTGTCAGCGTGGCCGCCCTCCTCTATTGGGCAGTGCAACCGCAAACGCCGGCAGCCAGCCAAGTCTGGTTAAATGGCACGATTTTAACCATGGATGACAATCAACCGACCGCTGAGGCGGTGTTGGTTCGCGGCGACCGCATCGTTGCTCTGGGCAGTCGCACCGACATCGAAGCATTAATGGATACCGAAACAGTTGTTAATGATCTCGCAGGAACCACTATGTTGCCGGGATTGGTGGATGCTCACAGTCATTTTCCCGCCTCAGGCATAGCACTGTTTTTAGCTGACTTGCGCAGCCCGCCCGTGGGTCTCATCGAGACCATTCCGCAGCTGCTTGAACGCGTCAGCGCTCAAGTGGAAAAGACACCCGCAGGGGAATGGGTCGGCGGCTACGGCTACGACCAGTTGATGCTTAGTGAAAAGCGTCACCCCAGCCTTCAAGAGCTTGATGCCATTGCGCCCAATCACCCAGTATTTTTAATGCATGTCTCTGGGCACATGGGCGTTGCGAATAGCGCCGCATTTAAACTGGTCGGTTTTGATCAGCTGCAAGAAGATCCAGCCGGGGGGCATATCCACCGCAATAGTGATGGCACAATCAATGGTCTAGTTGAAGAAAACGCCGCTCTGGCCTTTCAGAAACCGGTCCTCGACTTAAGTGTGATGCAGTTTATCTCCATGGTCGACTTTGCCCGCAACGAATACCTCAGCAACGGCGTTACTACTGCCCAGGCCAGCAACGCGTCTCGACAGCATGTGCAAGGGTTAATGCTGGCCATGGGCCTGAACAAAATTCCCCAGCGATTGGTCGTTTTCCCCGATTACGACAGCCTTGGTCTCGAGCTGATTGAGGGGCAGGTTAAGGCCGAAGAGCTGGCCAGTGAGCAACGCCACATTGGAGCGATAAAGTTGATTGCCGACGGCTCTATTCAGGGCTTTACCGGTTATTTAACCCACCCCTACCACAGCCCATACAAAGGTGATGAACAGTACCTGGGCTATCCGCGCATTCCTCTAGATGAGCTCAAAAGCAAAGTGTTCAATATTGCTAAAGCCGGTTTTCAGGCGGTGATTCACGGCAATGGTGACGCATCGATTGACGATATTCTCGACGCCATTGACTATGTGCAAAATACCCTCGGCCAGCCGGTCGAACGGACAATTTTAATCCATGCGCAAATGGCTCGGCCAGACCAGCTTCAACGCATGAAAGCGCTCGACGTCACGCCGAGTTTTTTTGTTGCGCACACTTACTATTGGGGTGATCAGCACCGCGATGTACTGATTGGCTCAGAGCGCGCAAAGCATATCAGCCCTCTCCGCAGTGCCGAAAAAATAGGTCTGCGTTTCAGCACCCATCTGGATACGCCCATCGTTCCTATGCAGCCCCTACTGTCGGCCTGGTCAAGCGTCAACCGGCTTACCGCCAGTGGCGCAACACTGGGTGAAGATGAGCGTATTGGCGTCATTCGGGCGCTCAAGGCGATCACCCTCGATGCTGCCTGGCAAGTCCATCTGGACCATGAGATCGGCTCTATCAGCGTTGGTAAGTACGCCGACTTCACCCTGCTAGCAGACAACCCCCTGCTGCACCCCGAAAAACTAAAAGATATCCAAATTATTGAAACCATCATAGGTGGCGTGAGTTATTTCGAGGGGAAGAAATAGCGCCATCAAAGGAGAAAAATATGTTACTCGATGCATTTAGACTGGACGGAAAAACCGCGGTCATTACCGGGGCTGGCAAAGGTATTGGCGCCAGTATTGCGAAAAGCTTTGCCGAGATGGGCGCCAATGTATTTTGTGTGGCACGCAGCCTCGACGATATCAATCAGGTCGCCGAAGCCTGCCGCGCTTTTGGCGTCAAGGCGGAAGCAGTAGTTTGCGATGTCACCAAGGAAGATCAGCTTAAAGCCTTGGTCGCTAAAGTTGCAGAGCACAGCGACAGGATCGATGTTTTGGTCAACAACGCCGGCGCGCCGGGCAAGGGTTGGGGTAGTATCGAGAAAGTCGACATGGGCCGCTTTGAACACACGGTGAGGATCAATCTGACCTCTGCTTATACCCTTACGCATCTCTGCCTCAGTCTGCTGCGGGCTGCAGACACGCCGACCATCGTCAATGTTTCTTCGGCGCTAAGCTGGATGGTGGATAAAAACTTTTCCGCTTATGCGGCAGCGAAGGCCGGTATCAACCAGATGACCAAGGTAATGTCCTACGAATTGTCACCACAAATTCGTGTCAATGCTGTGTCTCCTGGCGCCATCGAAACACCCAGCACGGCCTTTATTACCGAAAATGAAACCATGCTTAAAAACACGACTCGCTGGATTCCGCTGAAACGTCTCGGCCGGCCAGAAGATATTGCCCTCGGAGCGCTTTATCTGGCCTCACCGGCAAGCAGTTTTGTCAGCGGTAAAATTCTCGAAATCGACGGTGGTATGCAAGCCCTTCCCGGCAGCGCCATACAAAATGTAATTGATAGCGAACAGGATTAGATTATGGCTACCTATGTATTGAGTGGAGGCGCCACCGGTATTGGCGCGGCAATTAAAGCGCGCTTGCACGCTGCCGGGCATCGAGTGCTTGTGCTGGATTTACGCGATGCGGATATTGAGGTTGATCTGTCTGAGGCAAGCCAGCGTGAAGCAGCTATCAACTCTCTGCTGGAGATACTTTCGGAGCAGATCGACGGCATTATTACCTGCGCCGGTGTCGCCTCGCATTTTGCCGACTTGAAAAAAATCCTCACCATTAACTATACTGGCAGCGTCGACATTATTAATGGCTTGAGCTCGCGGCTGGCACCGGGGAGTAGTGTAGTGATGGTGTCATCCAATTCAGCGCCCCTCTGTCAAAAGCCTGAACTTGCTGATTACTTGCTCGAAAATCAGTGGGACGATATAGACGCTATGCTGCCAGAGCTTACAGGCCATGACTGCTACAGTGCTAGCAAACAGGCGGTGGCCAAGTGGATGCGCAGAAATGCCCCAGAATTTGCCGGCCAAGGGGTTCGCCTCAACGCAATTGCACCAGGCTATACCGAAACCGCCATGACCAAAGCGGTTGCCGAGGACCCTCAGTACGGTGACGCGATCAAGAAGTTTGTCGCATCGATTCCCATGCAGCGGCCCGGATGCCCGGACGACATGGCTGATGCGGTGGAATTTTTAATCAGCGACAAGGCCAGCTTTATCGCCGGCTCGATGCTCTACATCGACGGTGGTCACGATGCCATGTTTAGACCCACCAGTATTTAATCGCAACAAAATAAAAAAACCGGCTCAAAGAGCCGGTTTTTTTTGACTTCCAATAAGGCAGACTAAGCTACCTTAACTGCTACATTTCCCAGGTAAAGTCGAGACCAAATGTTGCTGGTTCGCCGTACTGGTGCAGATTGAGACCCAAGGCATCGCCGTAGTTGAAACCAAAGTTGCGATAGTCTTCGTCGAGCAAGTTCTTGCCCCACAGCGCTATAACCACATTGCTATCCTGGAGTGCCTTGGTCCAGCTTAGGCGCGCATTAACAATGGTTCTTTCATTGTTTGGCATTTGCGCATAGGCCACTGGTGTATCCGGCGCTGGGTTGGCATTAGTGTTGTAAACCGCGGTAGACACAGGAATTGAAACGGTCTCATCCTGATAGGCCGCGCTAATGCTTAAGGCGAGCAAGTTTGAACCACTCTCCATAATGTTCCAATCGACACCAAGATTGAAAGAGTCGTCTGGCACCATCGCGCGCTGAGCAACATTATTGAGCGGCAGCACAGCTGCACCGTCTGTAGGCGAACCATAAACCGCTGGATACTCATCAAAATCGCCGTTGATATGACTCCAGGCCAGAGACACCAGCAGATTATCAGTAGGTGCAACACGCAGCGACATTTCAACACCATCGCGTGAGGCCGAACCCGCATTGGCAATCGCACTCGTCACTTTGGATCCTTCGGTCAGTACAGTGGAAACCTGCAGATCGGTGTAATCATACGAATACAGTGCGGCATTCAACTGTGCACGACCATCCCAGAACATAGACTTATAACCCAACTCCATGCTTTCGATTTCTTCTTCATTGAACGCGTCCGCTGAGTCATTCACCTGATCGAAGTAGTCACCATTGAAACCACCACTGCGATAGCCTGTTGAATAGGTTGCGTAGATATTGGCATCGTCCGAGAGATCATACTGCACGGTTAAACGACCAGACAGATTGCTGAAATCTTCAGAGAACTTGCGACCATAAATCCCGGCACGTTCAGGCAGAGTCTCGGCTTGCTCATTAGTCACATAGTTATCGTTAGGATTGTAGGCTGCGGCATTACCAGTCAACAGTTTTGGATAAAACATATTGATAAAGTTGGAGTTATAACCGCGCCACAGGTAAGTCACATCTTTGGTTTCTTCTGTGTAACGCAAGCCGGCAGTAATAGCCACTTTGCTCTCTTCGCTGGCACGGTAGGTAAACTGACCGTAGACCGACGTCGCTTCAGCTGCTACATCGTGAGACGACGTGTCAGAGGTAGCCAGAGGGAACGAGGCAATACGGTGATTGCGGAATGAAGATTCATCATCGTAGTAGTAGAGGCCAACGGCATAGTCCAGTGTGTCAGTGCTGCCGACCATCTGCAGCTCCTGAGAGAACTGTTCATGGTCCGTTACAGAGTAGTTATTGAACACCGGGGCAGAACCGCGCTCTTCAATCGCATCAACCATCTGCAAGGCCAGGCCAAACTCAGCGGCACCATCAATGCTGTAGATACCAATATTATTTGGTACAACGGTATCTAAGAACAGACCACCAATGGTCAACAGCGGCAAATCGGTAATGATGTTGGCGTTGTTGATACCATCCAAATCGGCACTGTTCAGGGCTGTAGCTTCGCGAGTACCGGTAATAGATTTAAATTCAACATCACCAAAGGCACCCATGTCCTCAATTTTGTATGAGACCGTTAATGAGTGGGCATCAACATCATTGGTTGCACGTGAGCTCATATCGGAAGAACCCAGACCTGGCTTTGAATTAACCGAACTCAGTTCATCATTGGTCCAGGCAATAAAGTCATCAGCCCAACCAAGGAAAGTGTTTACCTGAGGCAGATTTGGCAACAATCCATAGTCTCTGTACTGCGCTACATAACCAGCCAGCACACCTACGGTTTGAGCGCGCTCAGCACTGTCTACAGCGACCGCTGAAGGAAAACCTGCAGCAGCCACAACGCCAGGAGCGCGAGGATTAAAGCCCACCACATCCATCATCTGCGAGTGCTCATCGAGCTCATCATGGGAATAGCTGTAGTCGATAGAAAGATTATCAGAGGGCGTAAAACGCAGCGACAAACGATGACCCGATCGATCAAGATTTTCAAAGCCATCAAGGCTTGTATTGCTGTTGTCGTAGAGATCATCGCGCTTGCGCGTGTAACCAGAAACAGCCATACCCAGATTATCACTCAGGGGAACATCGAACCGAACATTAGCGGCTTCATAGCCGTAGTCGCCAGCAGACACTTTCACTTTAGCACCCAGCTCTTCGCCGGGTTTCTTGGTGATAAAGTTAATCGCACCACCGATGGAGTTACGTCCGTAGAGAGTACCCTGTGGGCCTTTCAACACCTCAATGCGCTCTAAATCCATGGCGTCGACGCCATTACCGGTCGCTTTACCCAGGTAGACTCCATCAATGTACATCGCGTTAGCCGGATCAGAGGAGACACTGTTGGGGTTACCTGCACCAATGCCACGCAGAGAGAAACTGACGTTGCCTCGAGATGAGGGAGCTTCGTAACCCTGGACACCCGGAATGGCAGCAAACAGGCTCGTAATATCGACAATACCTTGGTTTTCGATACCCGCCTCAGTGAGCACTTCGATTGAAACAGGTGCATCCTGAAGGTTTTGCTCGCGTTTTTCTGCGGTTACAACAACCTCTTCGAGCATACCCGCTGCAAGAGTTGAATTTGCCGCCACAACAGCTAAAGCAATAGCCGTTCTGCAGATTGTGGTTTGCATACCTTTTTTCATACTTACCCCCTCGGTTTTCATGGACTGTCTAATTGACATTATTATTAATTCATATTTGAACGTGCAAAGTTACTTTTTGATGTCTCAAACTCGTTTAAATGAAACGACAAATCTCCAAAGTAGTCTGGAGCAATCGTGCGCTCGCTAAAGCGCCACGTTTCACTTTCTTTAACAAACCTATCGTAGTAGCGTCCCGCCATAATGGTTTGCAAGGGAAAATTCTCCAACGCCTGAGTCACCGTAAAAAGCGAACGCGCTGATGCCTCATCGCCATCTAACCCAATCACTAGATTGTTAACATAGTGGGTCGTGCACGGCGTCCCTGTGTGAGGATAAACTTTCACCCTCAAACGGTGTGCAGCAAGCACCTGGCTGCTACCCTCAAGCACTTCAGCTGAAGGCAGAAATGTTATTTTCGCCTGACTCATTAAAGCTGCTACAGATTCAAAGTCACCAGCATCAATTCGCTCTGCGTAGCCATAAACCAATTGTTGAATTACTTGATAATCACTCACTACAACGCTCTAACGATTCATGTTTTTGTAATATCGAACCAAGTTACCGAGCTAACGGCCAGTTAGACAGTACAAAATCTGTCAACTTAATTGACCAAACGCGTCACCCAATACAAATGGCCGCTGCCACTCTACGCGGCATCAATGGTCTTTAGCTTTAAAATATTTTGCCTATAGGCCTTCGGCGTATGCCCCGTCCAATGGCGAAAAGAGCGCACAAATGAGCTCGGCTCAGTAAAGCCCAACTCGTCGGCGATATCATTTATCTTGCGGCTGCCATCTCCCAGACAATCAATGGCTAATTTGCAGCGCACCTCGTCTTTTATCAGTTGGTAGGAAATTTTTTCCTTCAGCAGACGCCGGCGTAGACTCGACTCCGACATATGTAAGCGATGAGCAACTTCAGAAAAAGAAGGCACGCCCGTTTTAAAATCACAGCCAATCAGCTGCTTGATTGCCTCTGCCGCTGAGCTCGGTTGCCGCTCGATCATGCTTAGCTGGAAAACAGTGGTATCGAGGAACGGTTGCAGAGAGGCGGTATTTTGCACAACCCGAAGGTCCAGCGTATCGCGGGGGAAAACAATGCGATTCGCTTGTGCAGAAAAGGTTATTGGGCAGCCAAGCATTTCTTCCATATTACTGGTGTAGGACGAACCAATGCTGGGTCGCGCAACTTCTACCCGGACCGCCTGAATCGAGTGCCCGGTCAACCAACCACAAAACGCATGCCAGACCAGCAGACCAGATGCCATAGTAACCGTATCGAAGGTACCAGCTAATTTCCACGAAGGGGGAACAAAGAGTGAGGAGACGTTTTGGGTATCAAAACTGTAGTGCAAGCTGGCCTGATCGCTGCCAACCTCAAGACTCAACTGACGTCCAGTCAACGGTCGCATCATTTCTTCAAAACGCTGCGCCCGGCTCAGCGCTTCACCCAATGTCGCACAACCCATAAGTGCGTAACACATCATCTCAAAGGACTCTGTGCCAAGCCCCCCGCCCCAAGGGACGTGGGGATTAGTAACTTGCATTGCCTTGACCAACTCGCGGTAGAGGGCAGAATAGTCAATGCTCGAAAGAGGGGTGTTTTCGTCTAGCAATGACAGCCTAGCGACATCAACATTTGCCGCAGCCGCGATAGCATCGATATCTAACCCCGTGCTCTCTATGTAGTCGATCAGTCGATGAAACGTGCTCGCAGCAACATTAATATCAACCATGCCCCACCTCTCTTGTTATTTTTATGTCGAGAGAATTTGTCAATAAAAACGAATTTTTGTGTTCTAGCTAAAGCCACAGAGTTCGGTATATTAACTTTTTAAACAGATTCAATAGTGCCATGATAGATCTCAGCTACCAATCTTATTTACGCCGCGAAGTTACTACAAATGGATTAACAAACGCTTTTTTTAATGGCGTCATCTGTTGGTACCTGATTAAAGAAAAGGCGGATTTAACCTGGTGGGGTGAACACAGCTTTGCTGGAGATATCATTGCCACCGCACTTATCTTGCCGTGGATTGTGGCGATGATTGTTATTCCGCTACACCGCCGCAAAGTACTCAAAGGTAAAATTCAACCCTGGCACTGCGACAACAGTTCGCCGCGCCTGCTGCATTTACTGCACCGTTTTCCCCAGTCCCTATGGTTGAACGGTCTCTATTTTGGTTTGCTCGGCATGCTAGTGATCGCGCCCCTGACTCTGCTGCTATTGTGGGTCGCCGGGGCACGTCTGTTCACACCCCTGGAGTACGCCATTTTCAAAGGTTTCTGGGCCGGCTGTCTGGCCGCAACGACCGTCATACCTATGCTATTGGTGGGCTTGCGCGCAAATATTGCGCCTGCAAATGAGAGCCAACTATGAGCCAAAGAATTTTAAATAGCCCCGCCAACATTGGCACAATGCGGCTTAAAAATCGTTTCGTCTTGGCTGCCATGGGCTCAAACTATGCCACCGCTGACGGTCATTGCAGTGAACAGCTTATCGCCTATTATGAGAAGCGCGCCAAAGGCGGTGCCGGCTTGTTGATTTTAGAAACCACCTCGGTGAGCTGGCCGGCCGGCTGCTCAATGCCCAACATGGTCGGTTTTTCAGATGACTGCTTTTTGCCCGGACTGAGCAACCTAACCTCTCGAGTCCATCAATACGATTGCAAGATTGCCGCTCAACTCAACCATAGTGGCAAGGTATCCCAGGAGGATACCGTGGCAGGACGGCCCATACTGGTCCCCTCAATACCGGCAAAAAGTCGCAATGACATGATGCCGCTGCTCACCCGTGAAGAACTCGGCAACTTTATTAAAATGGGCGGGCCCGACGGCAAGGGACCGCGCTATCACGTGATGGATGAGCATGATATTTCCACGTTGGTGGATGACTTTGTTGCGGCGGCAAAGCGTGCCATTGTCGCGGGCTTTGACGGCATTGAAATACACGGTGGCCACGGTTATGTGATCTCGAGCTTTCTATCACCGGCAACCAATCAACGCGATGACCAGTACGGCGGCACGGTGGAAAACCGCGCGCGCTTAATGGTTGAGATTATTCGCGCCGTCCGCGCGGCAGTGGGCCCCGACTTCCCGATCATTATTCGCCTCGACGCCAAGGAATATCGTGTCGACAACGGCATTACCCCGGATGATTTTATTGTCGCCGCCAGGCTCGCCCAAGAGGCTGGTGTTGACGCCATTGATGTCAGCGCCTACAGCGACACGCAAAAAGGTATCGCCTTTACCGAAGCGCCCTTAGTTCACCAACCCTCAGCCTATGTGCCGTTTAGTGAAAGGGTTAAGCGCGAATTGGACTTGCCAGTGATCGCGGTTGGTCGAATTGAACTGGACAGTGCGGCAAAGGATATCGCTAACCATAAATATGACTTTCTCGGCCTTGGGCGCAAACTCATTGCCGACCCTGAACTACCCAATAAAAGCGCTGCCGGGATGGCTCAGAGTATCCGGCCCTGCATCTACTGCTATATCTGCGTCAGCCAAATTTTTATCAACAAACCCATGCTCTGCGCTGTCAATACCGATGTCGGCCGCGAATACAAAGGTGACCTGATTGCCAGCAGCACGGAGGCCGGCAGATGCTTCACCGTAGTCGGTGGTGGCCCAGGGGGCATGGAAGCAGCACGACTACTGGCCACTGCCGGGCACCAAGTGACCCTGTTTGAAAAAGAACCGCAATTAGGGGGCACCGCACGAATTGCTGCCCTTGCCTATGAACCAAACGGCGGTTTAATCGACTATTTATCCACGGAACTGCAGCGTCTAAAAGTCGATGTGCGGCTCAACAGCCCAATTACGATAGACGCCCTAAAAGCGCTAAACCCCGACCATGTGATTGTTGCCACTGGCGCCAAGCGCGAGGCACCGGAAATTGCCGGCAAACATCTCGATCACGTCTTTGATGGTGAAGAGATGCGCGGCCTGCTACTCGGCGGCGATGATCGCGGCCTGAAAAAGCTCAACCCGATTAAGCGCGCGCTGGTGGCCACATCTCAAGCCCTGGGCCTGACCAACAATATTAGCTGGGTACGAGCACTCAGCCACCTCTGGATGCCCCTGCAGAAAGAGATAGTGATTATCGGCGGCGGTTTGGTGGGTATTGAAATAGCGGAATTTTTAATCGAGAGACGGCGTCGTGTCACAGTTTTAGAGCCCAGCGCGACCCTATCGCCAGAACTGAGCATTGTGCGCCGCGCACGGGTCATTCATCTGTTGCGCGAACACGGCTGCGATATGTTGACCAAAGCAGATGTCAGTCACATTGACAAAGCCGGAGTGCACTACAAGCATGATGAAGACATGCACTGCGTCAAGGCCGATCAGGTGATTATTGCCCAAGGCGCCGACGCCGATACTCGAGTCAGCGAACTGATCAATGAGGCGGGTTATGCGGTGACGACAATTGGAGATTGCCGCTCAATTGGCTATCTCGACGGTGCCATTGCCGATGCGCGTACTGCCGTGAGAGCCCTGCTACAGCCCGTATAGCAGCCCTGGCCGCGGCGCTAGACCCTACTGCCCGCTCTGCTTGGCAAGGTGCAAGAATACCGGCACTTCGCCGCCGCCATGGACTTCGAGGCTAGCACCAGACACATAAAAGGCGTCATCCGAGCACAGATAGATCACCGCCTTGGCGATATCCTCGGGTTCAGCCATGCGCCCCATAGGTAGCATATCCGCGACCCGCTTAAAACCCTCGGCACCGCCGTAGTGAGCTTCTCCTGCAGGGTGATAAACCAGCCCGACCACGAGACCATTGACGCGTACTTTTGGCCCCCACTCCATGGCCAGAGACTGCGTGGCATTCAACAGCCCAGCCTTTGCCGCTCCATAGGCGGTAGTGCCGGGCGACGAGCGTACCGCACTGACACTGGAGATATTGATAATACTGCCCGGCACCTCGCCGACACTCAGTGCGGCATAAGCCTGCTGCGACATCACCAATGGGGCGACAAGGTTGAGCTGCACCAGTTTTTCGGTCAGGCTCGGGGATGCCGTAGCCGACTCGACCGGTGGACTGCCACCGGCATTATTGACCAGTATATCGAGACGCCCAAAGGCGCCCAGAGCTGCATCGATCACCCGCTGTGACTGCTCGGCCTGGCGAATATCAGCCTGAACAAACAAGGCCTGCTTGCCCCCCGCACTGACAGCATCCACCGGTTCACGACGGCCACAGATCACCACATCGGCACCTTCGCTCAACAGATAGCGAGTGATGGCCTGACCGATATTACCCGCGCCTCCAGTGACAATGGCACAACGTCCTTCAAATCGTTTCATTCGAGACTCTTATAAGTAAGGTGGATGAATGGTCGCCGTGTTATCCAGACAGATAGCCGCGCCATTGATATGCCGCGACTCGTCAGAGGCCAAAAATAGCAGGGTATTGGCGACATCGTCCGGCTGACAGATAAACGGCGCGGTGCGCTGATAGCCGGCGATCACGTCCGCTGGCATATCGGCGGCAATCTCCCGCGCCATGGTGGTATTAATGCCATCGGGATGAACTGAGTTGCAGCGCACCCCACCACCTTGCTGTTTGCACAGTACCGCAGTGCTCATAGTGAGATTGCGCACCGCGGCCTTGGCCGCAGTGTAGGCACAAAAGTGCGGCATACCCAGCAGTGCCGATGAGGAGGACATATTGATAATTGAGCCGGCGCCACTGGCGGTGATGATCGGTAACAGGTGGTGAATTGCCATAAATACGCTGTCTGCATTAACCGCCATAACCTGTCGCCACTGCTGCAAAGACTCCTGCAAAATATCACTGGCACGCAGTATAGCTGCGTTGTTAACCAGTATATCGAGCTTGCCATAATCCTCGACAATAAGTGCTGCACAGCGCTGCCAATCTGCCTCTTGAGCCACATCCAGCAACATAAACCGTGCGCCGATTTGGGCCGCGGCAGCCTCACCCTGCTCGCTATTGATATCGGTCATCAACACCGTTGCACCCTCTTGGCAAAAGCGCTGTGCGGTGGCAAACCCGACGCCTCGAGCGGCACCGGTAACAACAGCCACCTTGCCTTGAAGACGGCCTTTTGACTGCTCTGATAATTCCATTCTGAACCCCTTTTGGTGTTGTTCTATTCTAGCGGCATCGCCACCGCGCTAGCGTAATGCGAATGGACTAAAGCCCGGCAAACAGGCTCCAGCAATGTCGGCAGCGGTGATAAACTGCAAAAAAAGGAGCCTCGCATGGCCACACTTATCGTCCAACATCCCAGCGACCTGTTTTCCGTTGTCGGCCATCAACTGGGCCCCACTGAATCGATCCTTGTCGATCAACAGCGGATCAACCAATTTGCCGAATCCACTGGTGATCATCAGTGGATTCATGTCGACCCAGTAAAAGCTGCCGCAGGACCGTTTGGCACCACCATTGCTCATGGCTACCTGACCCTGTCGCTGGCCAATTTGTTTATGCCCGAGTTAGTTCGCGTAGAGACTCTCTCCATGGGCGTCAATTATGGCGCCGACAATATACGTTTCCCGGCAACTGTTCCCGTCGACTCCAAGGTTTTCGCCAGCGGTGAGATACTGTCTGTGGATGAGGCAAAAGGCGGCGTACGCTTGATAGTAAGAGTCAGTGTTTTTGTCGAGGGCAGCGAAAGACCAGCCTGTGTTGTCGACACTATTAGTTTAATGTACCCATAGAATAGTTTAATGGACCCATAAAAAACCCCCAATGACTGAGTCGTCATCAGGGGGTTTTTGCGACCAGATTTTTAGCCCCTGCTTAGTTTCAGCCGGCTAAATTAGCCTCAGAGCTTAAATACCCGCTGTGCGTTCTCACGCAGAAATTTTGGCCACACCTCATCCTTGAAGGGCACATTTGGCATGTCGCCAAAAATTCGTTCAAGAGACAGACCCATGGGAAAATAACCTGCATACATAATCTTATCGGCACCGCGAGTGTTGGCGAAATTAACAATATCCTGCGGGTAGTGCTTGGGTGCAAAAGCGCTGGTCATATAATAGAGATTGGGGTATTTGAGCATTAATTTCCAAGCCAGCTCTGTCCAGGGCTCTCCGCCGTGGCGCATCACCACACGCAAATCGGGGAAAAACCAACAGATCTCATCAAGGTGTTCAACCTTTTGCGGTTCCATGGGGATTCGCGGACCGGGTACGCCGACACAGGGGCAGAAGGGAATATCTAAATCGATACAGATGACAAAAATCGGATACCACTTTTTATCACTCAGTGACACCTGAGGGCAGAGGCCCGACGGAAAAGCAGTAACCGCCTTAATATCATACTGCTCTTTGAGGCGACGAATTTTCCGCACCTCCTCCATACCATTATTGGGATTGCAGTCATAACAGGCAAAGAAGCGATCCGGGTGCTTTAGCACCGCTTCATTCTGGGTGAAATATTGGTCTTCATCGACACCGAGCATGGCCTTCTCAATGCCGAACTCATCCATCTTGGCCAGCGTATAGGCGATGTAGTCGTCCTGTACACCGGTCTTTGGCACATCCTTAAACATGTACTGCGCAGGCATCTTAAACATCGCGCGACTCTGCTCATCCATCAGCAATGGCTTGATAAAGTCATAGTAATTAGATGTGTCGTTATTAGGTACCGCTAACATCAAGTCAATAACGCCAATATCCTTGGGCATGGCCATAGCTTTTCCTCTTTCTCTCATTATTTTTTATTGGTTGTCACCGTAACTGCATCGTATTACTGGTCTTCTAAAAGGCTCGCCTGCTCAACTGTCGGATAGTCAATATAACCTTCGGCACCTGGGGTGTAGAGTGTTTTACCATTCATTTTACTCAGGGGTGCAGCACTTGCCACACGGCCGACAAAATCTGGATTGGCAATAAAGGGTCGGCCAAAGGATACCGCGGCAGCGCCCTGATCGACGAGCAACTGGTTGGCCTCTTCCGGGCTGTAGCTATCATTGACGATCAGTGCGCCCTTGAAGTGCTGCTGAGCGAGAGCAATATTATCGATACCGGTGGACGCCATGCGAATAACGTGCAAATACGCCAAGCTCATCGGTGTCAGGGCCCTAAACAGGGCGGCAAAGGTTTCGCTGGCGTCCTCATCCTGCAGGTCATTAAAGGGGTTGCCCGGACACACGCGCACACCCACTCGACCGGGGCCTACGGTATCGCAAAGTGCCTGAGTGAGCTCAACGACAAAGCGCAGGCGATTTTCTAAACTGCCTCCATAGTTGTCAGTGCGCTGATTGCTGCCGGTGGATAAAAACTGCGCTGGCAGATAACCGGAAGTGCAGTGCAATTCGATGCCATCAAATCCCGCCGCCATAGCGCGCTTGGCCGCCTCGCAGTACTCGCTGATAATCCCGGGAATCTCCGCGCTTTCAATTGCTCTGGGCGTAGGCATTGATTGCATGCCCTTGGGGGTGAAAATCTCTGCCTGGCAGGGAATCGCCGAAGGGCCAATCAATTCGCTGCCCGGCGCCTTATTGTCTGGATGTCCAACCCGACCGCAGTGCATTATCTGGGCGACGATGCGGCCGCCTTTCTCATGCACTGCATCGGTAACGGCGCGCCACAGAATCTGCTGCTGGTTATTGTAGAGACCGGGAGAGAGCGTGTAGCCTTTGCCGGTTGGCGAGGGGTGTATCCCTTCACTAATAATCAACCCGGCGGTGGCACGCTGAGCGTAATATTCAACGTGCAGAGCTGATACCGAGTCGTCTGGATTGGCCCGACTGCGTGTCATTGGCGCCATCACAATACGGTTTTGCAACTCGATATCGCCAAGGCGAAGTGGGGTAAAAAGTGCATCAAACATGTAACTGACCTTTAGTTCTCTAACTTTTGATTACCAGCCCTGAAGTGGCTAGAAACTGCACCTTAGCGCGTCCGAATACTCGGCGCACCGTTATCGCGGCGCATCGTTTTTAAAAACTGTTCAATCGGTGCGGGCTCTGCAACCACCGGCAAATCGTCGGTAATCGGGTTATCCCAAAACTCTTGCCAACTCGGCCACAGCTCATGGAAGGCACCGTCGTAATTGTCACGGTCAGGCCAACGCATTTTGTGCTCGCCGACCGGTGGTTTATTGAGATCTGTCGCGTACCAGTAACAGGGCAAGCGCCTTTGAAAATACCAGCGACCATCAATGCGCTGATATTGGTCCCAGTAGATCATCTGCATAATCACCCAGTCGATACCGCCATCGGCCCGAGCGGTCTCGTGTTCATTCTTGGAATAGACAACACCCAGGGCATGATCTGGGTCGTTAAATTCAATAATATGGTTACCAATATGATGCGAGGTGCCGGTAAATTGAACTCTGAGGGTTTCATCCATCCAGCGTTTAAAGTGCGCTCGCCCCTGCATACCTTTACCGACTCGAACATCGGCGGGAAACAGATTGACCAGCGCGTCCAAGTCTCGCATATCAAGCGCTAGCGAGTACTTGGCCGGCAACTGACGAATTTCATCGAGAGATTCCAGGCGCTCAATTCGAGCAAGTATGTCATTCATATGTATATTTCCTTTAACGTTTTTCCCGCGCGCCTGCCGCAGCGCCAGCCATGCGCCCGCTAAAAGAGGCATCACCAACGGAAATACCCGAGGCGTAACCATCGGCACGGCGTGGAACACCGCAGGCAGTTCGACCCGCGGCATAGAGGCCGGGAATAATCTCGCCAGCCTCGGTTAGCACTTCCCCAGAAACCCTTGTATCCAAGCCGCCAAGGGTAAAGTATGGCATATTGACACCTCGCCCCGGCGTGCAATCAAGCGCCACAAAGGGCGCCGTCAGCGGCTTTAACCACTCGCCCGACTTGTGAAATTCCGGGTCTGCCAACTGCTCCGCATGGCTGTTATAACACTCAATAGTCTGTCTTAACTGGTTCTCTGGCACATCAAGTTCGGCCAGCAGTTCATCCAGAGTCTCGCCAGTAGCGGCAACTGCTGCACCCAGATAAGAGTGTGTTTCATACTTGCCGTAATCCTCAACACTTAGTACCAGATAAACCGGCCCAGAGGGCTGTTGTAACACATGGGCACCGACCCGACCATGGTAACAATCTTCATTGATAAAGCGCTTGCCATGGGCATTGATAAATATCCCAAAGGTCAGTGACGAGGGCGGATAAAATGGCAGGCTGACAAACCCTTCATGCATATTAGTGACGGCTGCACCCATGCTCTGGCCGATCAAAATACCACTACCGGTATCGCCAGTATTGCCAATCGGCAAGTTGCAGCGCATTAAATCCGGCGCGTATTCGGCGAGCATTTCGCGGTTCATCACGAACCCGCCCGCCGATAAAATAACGCCTTGGTTGCTGCGGAGATAGCGCTCTTGCATGTCACTGCGAACAACCAGCCCGACTACTTCACCCGAATCTTCGATCAATCGCAGCGCGCGTGTTTCGAAGTGAACCTCGACACCGCGCTGAAGTGCGGCGGCGGTGAGTATTTTCATAAACAGCGGACCACCATGGTCACCCTTTATCGCAAGGTTGTGTCCTCGAGGAGCTGGTGCAATGCTCTCGACATAGGGCCAGGCTTTTTCACTGCCGGTATAAAGCAGGCCATCATCGGTGGTAGCGACAATCGCGCGAGCCTTAAACTCACTGTCATTAAATGGCACCCCCAGATCAACCAGCCAATCAAAATGGTCGGCACTGCCCTCACAATAGGCGCGAATTTTTGCTGGGTCAGCCTGAGGGCCATTGCTAAGCATTAGATAGTCATACATGGCTTCAACGCTATCGTTATAGCCACAGGCCTTTTGAACGCGAGTTCCAGCGCCCAAATAAAGCTCTGCGGACGACAGCGCCGTAGAGCCACCAGAACCAGAGGCGATATCGCAAATTAACACTGAACAGCCCGCATCGGCAGCCGCTATGGCTGCACAGGCACCAGCAGCACCAAATCCCACTACGATTACATCGTAGCGCCCATGCCATTGCGCTATATCCGCAGCAGTGATGGGAGAGTGTGAATGTGGGTGCGGTTCAGTTTTCATCGCGTTTCCGAAGCATCTTTTAGCGGCTGATTTTTGATAACCGCCAGGCTGTTTAAGCTCAGTTTCTGAGGCTTTCTTACAGCCCCTAAAGTTAGTGCCATTAGACGTCGGACACAGCGTCCAAACGGACGATGCTGCATTTTGTCTTGATGATCGCGACGGAATTTTTGTGCGTTGAATTAAAATTTATACGTTGCTGAAAAAACATAGTCCGAATGGTTGTATTACTTTACTCCATTCAACCTTAATCTAGCCTTTTAACTATGTATCTGCGGAGAGCACGCCATGCAATGGTATACAGGCAATACTTTTTACGACTCATTATTAATTGTGGGCTTTCTCTACGCAGCCCTGGTATTTGTCTCAAGCCTTTTTGGCACGGCGCAATACGGCGGTCGCTTCAGCGGCAGCAAGCGGTCGAAGGGCGTCAAACTGCACGCCAAAACCGGCTGGGTGCTAATGGAGCTGCCCGGCTTAATTATTTTCCCAATCGTCTTTTTTATGGGTGAAAATTCAGATCAGCTGGTACCGCTTATTTTTCTTGCCATCTGGATGATCCACTATACCAACCGCGCTCTGTATACGCCGCTGATGATGCGCGTTCAGCCCGGCTCCAGCTCATCATTTGCACTCAACGTTGTTATCGCCGGCTGGTTAACGCTGTTTTTACACGGTTATTTTAACGCCGCCTTTATCACCCAGTTTGGCACTCAGTACACTGAGGCCTGGCTGAGTGACCCGCGCTTTATTGTCGGCATTGCCATCTATCTGTTTGGATTTTCGTTAAATATTCACTCCGATTCGATCTTGCGCAATCTGCGCTCAAAAACGCCCTCTGCCGACGAACCACGATACAAAATTCCCTATGGCGGAGCTTTCCGTTTTGTCTCCTGCCCACAGTACCTTGGTGAGATACTCTCGTTTGTCGGATTTGCCATCATGACCTGGAACCTGGGTGCCGTATTTGTGTTGGCCATGACAGTGGGCAATCTCGGTCCCAGAGCGCTGTATACCCATCGCTGGTTCAAGAAAAATTTTGCCGATTACCCGCAAGAGCGCAAGGCCGTTATTCCGTATATTCTTTAGAGCCACCGCGCACAACTGCAGAACGCTACATCGCTGGACAGAGAGGGACAATTAAGCAAAAAAAGGCGCATCATTTATGATCAAACCTTATCGCCAATTAGCCACTGCGCTATTGTCCCTGCTTGTGTGTTCACAAGCTGTCTCAACCGTGCAGCCAAATGTCATTGTTATTGTCGCTGACGATTTAGGCTGGAATGATGTCGGTTTTCACGGCGGTGATATCGATACCCCCTCGCTGGATAAACTGGCCAATGAGGGGGTCAGTCTCAATCGTTTTTACACCACACCGATCTGCTCGCCCACCCGAGCAGCATTGATGACCGGCCGCGATCCGATGCGTCTGGGTGTTGCCTACAGTGTAATTCTGCCCTGGGACAACAACGGCGTTCATCCCGATGAACATTTTATGCCGGAGTCGTTTCGCGCCACTGGCTACCAAACAGCAATGGTCGGCAAGTGGCATCTCGGCCATGCGCAGATGAGCTATCACCCAAACCAGCGTGGCTTTGAATATTTTTACGGCCACCTGCACACTGAGGTTGGCTATTTTTCGCCCTTTGCCAATATGGGCGGCAGCGATTTTCAGCGCAACGGCAGCACTATTTACGATGAGGGCTACGAGACCTTTCTGCTGGCCGACGACGTCTCGCGTTATATTCGCCAGCGCGATAAAACCAAGCCCTTCTTTATTTATATGCCCTTTTTGGCTCCGCATACACCACTGGCAGCACCACAACAGCTCACAGAGAAATATGCCAATATCAATACTGACCTCGCCCCCGCGCGCTCGCGGCACACCGATGAAACGCGGCGGTCAGCCAAGGCTCAGGGACGCCCCAGCGCCAGACCGGTCTATGCGGCAGTAGTCGACGCCATGGATCAGGCCATCGGTCAGGTGCTCACCACACTGGATGAAGAACAACTCAGTGAAAACACCCTGGTCATGTTTTTTAGTGACAATGGCGGCGCCGCCTATTCAGTCGGTGGCGCTGACAATTCACCACTGCGCGGCGGTAAGGGCGAAACCTTTGAGGGCGGCATTCGCGTGGTGTCGCTGTTGCGCTGGCCAGCGGTCATCAAACCTGGCAGCGTGTCAGAACAGGTGATGCACGTGTTTGATGTATTCCCCACTCTTGCCGCTGCTGCCGGAGTGACAATGCAAAACAGTAAAAAACTCGATGGCGAGAACCTGTGGCCGTTCATTCAGTCGGGCCAGACAACGCCACGATCGAAACCACTGTTTTTTACCTCCGAGATTCCCATCTTTGGCAATTTTAATTTTGCCGCGATCGATGGCAACTGGAAATTGGTGCAAGAAGTGAAGCAGACTTTAGTTGAGACAAACACGACCAACTGGCTGTTTAATTTGTCTGAGGATCCCAACGAATATCGTGATCTCAGTGCGGATCAACCGCAGCGTGTCGCTGCACTGGCCAACGCTATTCTGGATTGGCGCGCTCTGCATCCAATTAATGGGGTGCGCGCTAAAATGGCACCGCCGCCCGGCTGGCGTGCGCCCATTGACTGGGCTGACTATCCGAGATCGCTGCAAAGCCTGCAAAACACCTCCGCACCCAGTATGGCGCCAACGGCTGTTATTGAGGAGATTCTCGACCGCCAACATGAGCGGCGCGGACGAGTTGTCTATGATTGCGATCGTGGCCCAGAGCTTTCCATTCCCTGCCACCCGCCCGTGTTTAAACAGCCGAGCGCGGAGAATAAACCGCCAAGCGGTCAATGAAGAGCAAAAAAAATGGCCGCTTTCACGGCCATTTTTAACGTCGATGAGGAACTACTCCACGGCTTTTTGAATCGGCCTGGAGGTCAGGCGAATATCTGGTGAACGGGGATGAATCTCTTCCCAGAGTCGCTCATAACCGGTCTTGGAAATTTTCCACTGGCCATCAATCTTGCGGTACTCATCATGGTATAGCGCACTGCCCATAATGGTGATGTTGTACTTGAGATTGATAAAAATATCCTGCAGATACCAGATACCGGTGGCCTGATCACCGTCGACGCAAATTTCCGGATGATGACCGTTGTGCATGCCAAATTTTTCCGCGGTAAACGAACGCTTGTAAAAGGTCTCAAGCTCAGGCCAACCATTCATCTCAAAATCATACTCAGTGCTTTTAAAATGCGCATGGACATCCTCGCTAAACACACTGTGCAATCCCGGCAAATCTGCGGTATCTAGAAAACGGAAATACCGTGCCTTTAATTGTTTTATTAATTCAATCGCCTCTAAATCGAGCATAATCTAATCCTGATAGTTGTTTATCGCTTTGGCTGCTTGATACGCCATGGTCATAGCGGGACCGAGAGTTGCGCCAGGGCCAGGGTAAGTTGGCAGTATCGCAGCAGAGCAGTTACCAATCGCGTAGAGCCCGCCAATAGTCCCTCCCTGCTCATGCATTACATTGGCATTGTTGTCAGTATCCAAACCGCCAAGCGTGCCAAAATCACCGGCCTCGATACGCATAGCGTAAAATGGCGCTTCAGCAATCGGTGCCAAGCAAGGGTTGGGAACAATACTCGGGTCAGCATAGTAACGGTCATACTCGGACTCGCCGCGATGAAAGTCTAGATCGACACCGGTTTCGGCATAGCTATTCATCTTCGCCACGGTTGCCTCGAGACCATCGGCATCAACACCTAAATGGTCGGCCAGCTCGCGTACCGTGTTGGCCTTTGCGACAAAACCTGTGTCATACCATTTTTTCGGAATGGTCCAGTCAGGCTTCATCGATGCAGTCATCATTGGCCCAACAATATAATTGCGGCGGAAGCGCGCGTCGAAGACATGGTAGGCCGGGGCGCAGGGGTTATCGTCACTGTGGGCTTTAAACAGCTCTTTTTGAAAGGCCATATAGTTCTGTGATTCGTTGGCAAATCGCTCGCCCTTTTTATTCACCACACAGGAACCGGGGAAAGATTTTTCCATAATACTCAAACGCGGTGCAGGCTCGTCAGGCACGCACAGTGTTGTGGTCCACCAGGCGCCATTCATGAGGCGTGTTTTCGCCCCCAGTTTCAGCGATGCCTGCAGGGCGTCGCCGCGATTGCCTCGGGCACCGGCGCTCCACTCGGTGTTGGTGGGTTTGGGCAGGTATTTGTCGCGCAGTGCTTGGTTGTGCTCAAAACCCCCGGCAGCCAGGATCAGGCCTTTCTTCACCTGAATATGTCTGGTCTGACCGTTTTGGCTGACAGCAACGCCAATCACTTTGCCGTCTTCGGTAATAATATCGCTGAGCGCGGTTTCAAATTGAATCGGAATATCACGATCCAGCACTGAGGCGTAGAGACGGCCGACACCGGCGGCGCCGCAACACAGGCGGCGGGATATGCGAGTGCGCAGGCGCCAGGGTATATCGATGGCGTAGTCCCAGATCATTTTGCCCAACATCTTGATCCAGCCGGGCATTTTTAACATCAAAACCTGCGCTTCCACTTGAGTAAAGTGAATCACGCCAAACATGCGCATCATATGATGGGTGTAGGTCATACGCTTGTAGTTGCTGCCCAACTCAGAGGCCATAAATGGCGCCGGTTCCAGTGAGCGATGACCGTGTTTAGCACCGGCAACATTAGTGTAGTAGTCGGGATAGTGATCCAGTGACTCGTAGCGCACCTGCGTGCGATCATGCAAAAACTGGAGCATTTTCGGGCCATTAACAATATAGTTTTCGATCAGCTCGGCGGGCACATCTTCACCCTGTAGCGTGTTTTTCAGGTACTCGCGGGCTTCGTCAAGGGAGTCCTCGGCGCCTGCGGCCTGAGCATAGTGATTGACCGGAATCCAGATGCCGCCACCGGAGGTGGCACTGGTGCCACCCACCTTGTCAGCCTTCTCAATAATCAGCACATCTTTCGTGCCCATTTCATAGTTGCAAACAGCAGCCGTAAGGCCGCCATTACCGGTACCCACAACCAGTACATCAACACTACTATGCCAATTAATTTTGCTCACAATTGCCTCCTGAAGACTGATTTTCTTCGCGTTTTTGATTCAGCTTTTTATTAGTTTTATTTTTTAATAGCGCGCAGCTCAGACCTCAAACAGGCCTGCAGCACCCATTCCCCCGCCGACACACATGGTCACTACGGCGTAGCGGCCACCGCGACGGCGCGTTTCATGCAGCGCATGTCCCACCATGCGCGCGCCACTCATGCCAAAGGGATGTCCAATTGAGATAGCGCCGCCATTAACATTCATTTTGTCAGGATCTATGCCCAAGGTATCGCGACAGTAGAGCACCTGACAGGCAAAGGCCTCATTGAGCTCCCAGAGGTCGATATCATTGATGCTCAAACCATGTTGGCGGAGCAATTTGGGAATGGCAAACACGGGGCCAATACCCATTTCGTCGGGCGCACAGCCCGCCACAGCCAATCCTCGATAGATGCCCAGAGGCGACAGGCCCAACTCCGCTGCCAAGCGCGAGTCCATCAAAATGCTGGCCGACGCGCCGTCGGAGAGCTGCGAGGCATTACCGGCGGTAATATGTTCTCCGGCACCGGAAAACTGACCCTCCGCAAGAACCGGTTTTAATCCCTGCAAGTTCTCCAACAGAGTGCCAGGGCGATTGCCTTCATCGCGACTCAGGGTCACCTGCTGTTCGCTGACCTCTTTGGTTTCTCTGTCGACTACCTGCTTGATCGTCGTCATCGGAACGATCTCGTTATCAAAGCGACCTGCCTCTTGAGCCTCTGCTGTGCGTCGCTGACTTTCACAGGAATACTCATCTTGGGCGTCGCGAGAAATGCCGTAGCGTTTAGCGACGATCTCGGCAGTTTCAATCATGCTGATATAGGCTTTTGGCTGCTCAGCTAATACGGTCTGAGAAATATTTCTGTGGCTGTTTTTATGTTTGGTCTGAACCAGTGAAATCGATTCAACACCGCCGGCAATCGCCGCATTGTACTCGTTGCACATAATTGACTTGGCGGCAGTGGCAATCGCCATCATGCCAGACGCGCACTGGCGGTCGATGGTCATTCCGGCGACAGTGTCGGGCAGGCCTGAGGCGGTGGCGCAAAGGCGACCGAGATTGTAACCCTGCGTACCCTGCTGGGCAGCCGCACCCATCACTACATCGTCAATTAACGCAGGGTCAATATCCTGTCGCGCCATCATTGCGCGAATCACATGACCGCCCAGAGCGGGGGCTTCGGTATTATTAAAGGCGCCACGATAGGCCTTGCCTATGGCGGTGCGGGCTGTATCAACAATAACTGCTTCGCGCATACTACTTTCCTTAATCAGGGGTGTTGGCTTGAGACTGAGACCACTTCGCCAGTCATATAACTGGCATAGTCAGAGGCCAAAAACATCATTACGTTGGCCACTTCCCACACTTCTGCGGGACGGCCAAAGGCTTCTCGCGCAGACAGCTCGGCAAGCAGTTCTGGCGGCGTCGTTTTACGTAAAAAATCATGCATGGCAATGCTCGGCGACACCGCATTAATGCGCAGGCCAAACTCGGCCGACTCCATTGCCGCGCAGCGGGTTAGGGCCATCACACCCGCTTTGGCAGCGGCGTAGTGACACTGTTCCGCCTGTGCTCGCCAACCCAATACCGACGCATTGTTAACAATTACTCCGCGACCTCGGGGATGCATATAGCGCACCATGGCGCGCATCATGCGCATGGTTCCGGTAAGGCTGATATCAATCACTCGATTCCAGGCCTCATCCTGCATATCGGCAAGCGTGCAGGTGCCTCCCAGTCCGGCGTTGTTAATCAATACATCGATGCCGCCACTTAACCGCTCAGCCTCATCAACCAGGTGCTGAACCTGCTGTTCGTTGGTGACGTCGGCGACAATGCCGTGCACGGAGCACTGGCTGTCGAGGGCGGCAAGGGTCTCTACGGCCTGTTCTAGGCGCCCTTGGTGAATATCACTGATCACCAGAGTGGCGGCGCCCTCTTCGACCGCACGCTTGGCCGCGGAAAAACCGATTCCGGCACCAGCGGCAGCGGTAATTAAAATATGTTTGCCTGCGAGTAACTGATGTCCGGCAACATAGGCGGGAATCTCTTTTGACATAGTCTTTCCTCTATTCGTTATTGCCGCGAGGTTCACGGGGCATGCCGAGGGCCCGCTCAGCGATTAAGTTGCGTTGAATCTGGTTGGTGCCACCATAGATAGTGTCGGCGCGGGTAAACAAAAACATCGACTGAAGGCGATTGAGCGCATAGGGCTCAGCCTCTAAAATTTCGCTATCTGCACCCATTACATCCATCGCCAACTTACCGAGATTGCGATGCCAAGAAGACCAGTAGAGCTTGTAAATCATACCCTCAGCTTGGAGCTCACCCTGATCTGATCCAGACAGTACACGCAGAGTGTTGTAGCGCATAAGCCGCAGGCCAATATGGGCTTCGGCTATACGCTGGCGCAGCATCGGGTCGCGGTCCGCGCCATTGCGCTTGGCCAGTTGAACAATGTCATTAAATTCATTTTGAAACAGCATCTGCTGGCCGAGGGTCGACACACCCCGCTCAAAACCCAGCAATGCCATGGCAACCTGCCAGCCCTCACCGGGTTTACCGACAATATCGTCAGCGCTGCAGACTGCACTATCAAAAAACACTTCATTAAATTCCGAGGTACCCGTGAGTTGCTCAATGGGCCGAATAGTGACACCTGGCTGGTCCATATCGAGCATGAAAAAGCCCAGACCTTTATGCCCCTTGGCTTGAGGGTCAGTGCGCGCGACCACAAAACAATACTGCGATTCATGGGCCAATGACGTCCATACCTTTTGCCCAGTGATATGCCAAACCTGCGCCTGTTCGTCGAAAACTGCTTTGGTCTTCACATTAGCGAGATCAGAGCCCGCAGAGGGTTCACTATAGCCCTGACACCAGATCGCGTCACCGCTGCGAATTGCGGGCAGATATTTGACTTTTTGCGCCTCGCTGCCATAGGCAATAAGAGTCGGCCCCATCAAGGTCTCACCTATATGGCCAATTCTTCCGGGGCCACCGGCGCGGGCGTACTCCTCATTAAAAACCACCTGCTGTTCAATGCTTGCGGCGCGACCGCCCCAGGCTTGTGGCCAGCCGATACAGGTCCAGCCGGCCTCGCCGAGTTTGCGCTCCCAGGCTTTACGTTCTTCGACAAAACTGTGTTCATCGCCGGGCCCACCGCGAAAGCGGATTGATTCAAACTCGCCACAGAGATTGTCGCGCAACCAATTGGCTACCTCGACACGAAAGGCTTCATCGCTGGCGCTAAAGCGTAATTTCACAACGTCACCTCGCTACCCAACAGCTGTTTGGCCAGACGCTCGCGATGCTCACTGGCATTGCCAAGAAAGCTCTCAAGGGCTTTGGCGCGCTTAAAGTAGAGCTGGATATCGTATTCAGAGGTGATGCCAACACCACCGTGGAGTTGAATACCACAACCGGCGTTAAAGAAAAATGCCTCACTGCTGTAAGCTTTCGTAATGCTGGCCGCTTCAGCAAGCGTCTCAGCATCACAGGCACCGGCAAGAAACTCATCGGCAATACAGGCGGCATAATAAAGTCCTGAACGGGCCGACTCGGCCTTGAGCATCATATCGGCACACTTGTGTTTGATCGCCTGATAAGAAGCAATGGTGCGGCCAAATTGAACACGCTCTTTGATATAGGCTACCGAGATATCCAGTGACTGCTGCGCGCCACCTACCTGCTCGGCGGACACAGCAATGGCAGCCAAGTCGAGAATAGTGCTGAGCAGCTGGGCCTGACACTTAGCCTCTCCGCCGAGACGCTGTTGCGGAGAGAACACCACATTATTGAACTGCAATTCGGCTAAGCGCCGGGTTTGATCCATGGTCGGCAGGGATTTAATCGTCAGACCCTCAGTACCGCTGTCGACAAACCACAACGACACACCCTGCTCGCCGCTGGCAAAGGTTTCTTTGGCCGCGACAATAAAAAAGTCAGCTGTCTGGCCATTCAGTACATGGCGTGAAATACCGTTTAAACAGACGCCCTGATCGGTAACATTAGCCTGCACATTGATATCACTGCCGTGAGTTTTAATACCACTGTGCGCCAGCGTCGCCACTTGCCCCTCGAGAATGCGGCCCAGATATAACGCCTGCTGCTTATCGCTGGCAGCCAGCCTAATGGCTGGCACGGCGAGCGCCGTGGTGGCCATCAACGGTGAGCAGAGCAAAAAGCGCCCGGTCTGCTCCAAGGTGGCAGCAAGCTCAACGTAACCCAGCCCCAGACCACCCAAAGCCTCGGGAACAGGCAGCGCCTGCCAGTACATATCGGCACTAATTTGCCGCCATAGATCGGCGTCATAGCCTGCAGGCATCAGCATCGCGCTGCGTACGGCAGCACTGGTCGAGACCTCGCTGACGAAGGCTTCAGCGGTATCGCGAATCATGATTTGTTCGTCGGTAAACTTAAATTCCACTGTGACCTCAGGTGCCGTAAACGTTTTGTGCTGGCTTTTCACCGGCAAGCAGATCATTCATCGCGGCGTCGAGGGCTTGAGGGGTCCACTGCTGACCATTATCGAGGCCAGTGGTGGTACGCCAACCGTCAGCAATCGACAATTTGCCGCCTTCGGCTTCAAAGATTCGGCCGCTGACATGACTGGAATTTTCGGAGCAGAGCCAGGCCACCAATGGCGACACATTCTCCGGCGCCCAGTAATCAAAACTCCCATCCTCTGGTTTGGCCATACGCGCAGCCATAGATGCCACTGCCGTAGTCATACCGGTGCGTGCTGCAGGGGCAATGCCATTGGCGGTAACACCATAGCGACCGAGCTCGGCGGCCTGATTCAGCGTTAAGGCACAGATACCCGCTTTGGCGGCGGCATAGTTGGACTGCCCTACCGAGCCCTGCAGGCCGGCGCCAGATGTAGTGTTAACAATACGTGCGGCGAGTCCCTCACCTTTTTTCGCCAGCTCACGCCAGTATTCCACCGCATGTCTGGCGGTGCAGAAATGGCCTTTTAAATGCACCGAAATAACCGCGTCCCAGTCCTCTTCACTGAGTGATGCAAACATACGATCGCGATTATTACCGGCGTTATTGACCACCGCATGGAGTGCACCAAATTCACTTATTGCCTGCTCGACACTGCGTTTACTGTCAGCAAAATCAGTGATATTGGCGCAGTTGTAAACTGCCTCACCACCACTGCTGAGAATATCCTTTACCACCTGCTCAGCGGCCGACGCATTGATATCATTGATCACGACTTTAGCACCGTGACTAGCCAACACTCTGGCGTGGGCAGCACCTAAACCACCCCCGGCACCGGTGATAATGACCACGCGATCCTGACAAAATTTCTCCACCTGAAGCTCCTTATAATCGCTCAATAATAGTCACGTTGGCCTGACCGCCACCCTCACACATAGTCTGCAACCCATAGCGACCGCCACGGCGTTCCAACTCGTGTAACAATGTGGTCATTAACTTAGTGCCCGTCGCACCCAAGGGATGCCCCAGAGCAATGGCGCCGCCGTTAACGTTGGTCTGATCATGGGCATAACCGGTCTCTTGCAACCAGGCCATCGCCACAGAGGCAAACGCCTCATTAATTTCAACCAGGTCAATATCATTGAGGCTGAGACCGGCTTTTTTGAGCGCATATTTAGTCGCCGAGATCGGCGCGGTGAGCATCCAAATGGGGTCAGCTCCTCGCACGCTCATATGAGCGATGCGCGCTCGCGGTGTCAGGTTGTAGCGCTTTAGCGCGCGCTCAGAGACCACCAAAACAGCCGACGACGCATCACAGGTTTGGCTGGAGACTGCAGCAGTAATACGCCCGTCCTCTTGCAGCGGCAGTAGCTCGGCCATTTTTTCCAGCGACGTATCACGCACCGTTTCATCCATCTCTAAGCCGTTTAACGGCGCAACTTCGCGGTCAAAATAACCACTGGCAATGGCCTGCGCTGCGCGCTCATGAGAGCTCAGGGAAAACTGTTCCATGGCCTGGCGGCTGAGATTCCAATGCTTGGCAATCATCTCGGCAGAGTTAAACTGCGACACCGGCACATTGCCGTAGCGCTCAACCCAGCCCTGGCTACCGGAAAAGGGATCGCTAAAGCCCATCGGTTCGGCCACCAGCATGGCGGACGAAATTGGAATAGAACTCATGGTCTGCACACCACCGGCGACCACTACATCCATGGTACCTGACATGACCGCTTGGGCGGCAAAGTGGACAGCCTGCTGGGAAGAGCCACACTGGCGATCGATGGTTGTTCCCGGTACCGCATCCGACAGGCCCGCCGCCAACCAAGCCGTGCGGGCAATATCCCCGGCCAGCGGGCCAATCGTGTCGACACAGCCAAAAATCACATCATCGTATTCGTCGTCGGGAATTCCATTGCGCTCGACCAGCGTGCGCAAGACATGGGCGCCCAAGTCAGCACCGTGAACATCAGCCAATGAACCGCGACGGCGGCCAGTTGGCGAACGCACTGCATCGACAATATAAGCAGAGGGAATAGTCATAGTTAGTCTCTAGACAGCAATAGTTGGATTAACCGCATCGCCCAGATGGCGGCGACCAAAAGTGTATTGGGGGCCGAGCAGTGCATTGGGCTGCAACAGCCATTCGTGAATACGGTTTTTGTGGAAGCCGGCATCACCCCACTCTCTGTCGAGGGTCCAGGCACGCTTCATCCAAATGTGCAGATCGCACTCCCAGGTATAACCCATGGCCCCATGCACCTGAGTGCAGTTACGGCTGGCGGCGCGCGCGGCATCACCGGCACTGGCTTTGGCATGGGACACAGACCAATCGGCGCGGGTCGGCGCCACGGCAACGGTGTAAGCCGCTCGATAGATGGCCGGTTTGGCAAATTCCGCTTTCACTGCACAGTCGGCAAGCAGGTGTTTAACGGCCTGATTGACACCAATTGGGCGGCCAAACTGTTCACGATCAGTGGCAAATTGTACTGATCGCGCCACCATCGCCTCACTTAACCCGAGCAGTTGCGCGGCATTGGCGAGGGCGCCACGATTCAGTGTAGAACGCCACAGGTCGGCACCCATTTCACCGCGGGCAATACAGGTTTCACTGCGCGGCTGCCAGCTGACTTTGCTCAGCCGGCGACTCAGGTCAACACTGGTTTGCAATTCCAGTTGCACAGCGTCAATCGCGACCAAATGCACTTCATTGCCATGGGGCAACAGCAAATAGTCGGCACTGTGGGCAAAGTTGATATAGGGATTGATCGATGGGCCGCAGAGTACGGTTTGATCCCCAGAGGCTATTGCCTGTAGGAGCTCTCCCAGTCGGCTATCACTTCCTTCAAGGGCGCGATCGGCATCCACTAGCATGGGCGTCGCAACCAGGCAGCTATCGACGATAGGCTCTGGCAATGCCGCCCTGCCGCACTCCTCGGCGATCAAGATAAAATCGACGGTATTGAGTCCTAAACCACCCTGCTCTTCGGGAACTAGCGCGGCGGTTAGACCCAGATCGACCAGAGACTGCAATGCTGCGCTGTCTACACCGCTGTCGCTGTCCCAACGCTGACGAATACGCTCAGCAGTGACTTCATTGCTGAGCAGGTCACGGACGCTATCGCGAAATAATAATTGATCGTCATTAAAGGTAAAATTCATAGTTATCTCTCTTTTTGCCGCCTATCGTCGCGGCATGCCAAGCATGCGCTCGGCAATAATATTGCGCTGAATTTCATTGGTCCCCGCATAAATTGGCCCGGACTGCGCGAATAAAAAGCCATCCAGCCAATTGGATAACTGCTGGTCAGCATCGGGCGAGCTGGGCTCTATCTCAGCCTTCGCACCGAGCAGAGACATGGCCGTCTCATGAATACTCAGATCCAGTTCCGACCAAAAAATTTTATTGCAGCTCGACTCTGGGCCAATAGCGCCGTTATTGATCAGCCGCGATGCGGTTTGATAAGTCGACAACGCATAGGCCTCGGCATCCATATAACAGCGCACGACGCTGTCTTCGATGGAGAGATCCAAAATATCGTTTTGGCGCTGGCGATAGAGTTCGACGAGGCGCTTTGATGCTTGCTGAAAGCGCGCCGGGCTGCGCAACATCAGGCCTCGCTCAAAGCCTGCCGTGGCCATGGCAATCGCCCAGCCACCACCCTCTTCACCAATCAGATTGAAATCTGAGACACGTACATCGTCAAAAAATATTTCTGCAAATCCAGGCAGGCCGTTGAGTTGCGGAATCGGCCGCACGGTGACACCGGGTGCGTCAAGAGGCACCAAAATAAAGGACAGACCATGGTGGCGGCTGGATTCGGGGTCGGTGCGCAAGAGGCAGAATACCCAGTCGGCAAACACTGCCCTGGTCGACCAAATTTTCTGCCCATTGATCACAAATTCATCGCCATCACGATCAGCGCGACAGCGAATTGCTGCCATATCCGAGCCGGCACCAGGTTCCGACCAACCCTGCGCCCACATTTCCGAGCCGCTGGCCATGGCACTTATAAACCGCTTCTTTTGCGCTGGGGTGCCATATTCCATCAATGTTGGTCCGAGCAGAAATATGCCGTTTTGGTTCACTCTCAAGGGCGCGCCAGCGCGGTAATATTCCTCTTCAAAAATAAGCCAATCGATAAGATCACAGCCGCGGCCGCCAAATTCTTTCGGCCAGGTGACCATACCAAAATCACCTTGAGCCAGAGTCTTTTCCCACTCGCGATGCGCGGCAAAACCTACGTCGGTATCAAAGGACGGCAGCGGCGCTGCGGGAATATGAGCCTTTAGCCAGTCACGCACTTCAGCTCGAAACTGGGTCTGTGCCGCGGTATATATTAAATCCATTAAGACTTATCCCCAGCTTTGTTGTGTTCAGCCATTTTTTTCGCATCAAAACCGCCAAGCTTATGGCCGGACACCAGATCATTGTGGGCATGAGAAAAGTGATGCCAGGCAAATGCCGCCTCCATACCTGTGCGCTTACCCTGCAGATCCTCAATATGATTGATCGCCTGTTTGGTCAAGGCCAGGCCCAAGCGCGGCTGAGCAGCTATTTTCGCGGCCAAGGCGCTGACATCATCATGCAGCGTCTCGCGCGTCGAAAGGCGATTGACCATGCCCACTTGATAAGCACGCTCAGCGGACATTTTGTCGCCGGTAAACAAGAACTCTTTGGCAATTCGCGGCGGCATTTCAAACGGATGGGCGAAATACTCAACGCCGGGAATACCCATGCGAACCACCGGATCACTGAAAAAAGCATCATCCGTCGCAACAATAATATCGCAGACCCAGGCCAGCATAAGGCCGCCAGCGATACAGGCACCTTGTACTGCCGCAATGGTCGGCTTGGGAATCTCGCGCCAGCGACGGCACATGCCGAGATAAGCTTCAGCTTCGCGCACATAGAGATACTCGCCGCCGGGCTTGTTGGCATGGTCATACCACATGCCAGCACGCTCTTGGCTCAGGTGGACGTCGCGGCCTGGGGTACCAATATCATGGCCGGCAGAAAAGTGTTTGCCATTGCCAGCGAGGACAATAACCTTAACCTCATCGTCGGCCACTGCGCGCCGAAAGGCGGCGTCTAGCTCATAGGTCATTTTGCCATTTTGAGCGTTGTGGTAGCTCGGGCGATCCATAGTAATGGTCGCTACACCCTCGCTTGCGCTGTAGATAACGGTGTCAGCGTTGGGGTCGTAACTGGCGCTGTCAGACATTGTTAGACTCCTCTAGCCGTCGGCGATCGCCAACGGGGTTGTCTTTTAGTTGTTTGGCGCGGCTGTTGGCCGGGTCCAATGTCGCCATAATGGCCATTTGTTCTGCCGTGGGCGCGGGAGTCGTTGTCAGATTATCAACCTGGGCAAGATCGAAGCTGGTGTTGTCTTGCACCTCGTCGAAGCTGACGCCCGGGTGCAGGCTGACAACACGCAATTGGTGATTGGCGCCACCCCAGTCCATAACACAAAGGTTGCTAATCACCAGGCGTATATCAATATCATCGAGACTGTATCCGCGAGGCAAACGCTGAGGGTTGTAGCCAATCGAGCAGACCACATCACATTCTCCCGGGACAAAAACACGGCGCGAGTGGTTGGGCACAAAAAATGAGTTGGCATGGCATATTGAGTTGCCGGGAAAACCACGCACACCGAGCATCTGGATTTTCGGCTTGGTGTACTCACCACCCAGTGCGGAAATATTGGTTTGTCCATAGGCGTCGATCTGAGTTGGACCGACCATCGCGTGGCGCTTGCCACTCCAAACATTGTCGAAAATACGCGAAAAGCCCATCCAGGACTCCTGCGCTTGCTGATCGCTGGCCGCTCGGCCACTGACATTATTGGGCTCCGACAGCAGCCAGCTTTGGCTGTCGGTCATCATCAGCTCTGGGGTAAATGTCTTCATCGCCAAACTGGCTGCCAGGCGCGGTAACAAACCTATGCCTGTAGCCAACACCTCACCGTTGCCGCGAAACGCTTCTGCGGCAGCGACTGTCATCAATTCCGCTAAACTGTAATCCTGCTGTGTCATAGACTGATCCATTGCAACTGTTAATTGGCGTCGTTAATAGACAGGTAATGGCAGCGCGCGAATCGCGTCGATACCGCCCACCAATGATTGATAGGTTTGCTCATCCTTGGCGCTGACATACTTTTCCAGATAGGCGCCGATGCCGTCGCCAGACGCGCTCGCGGCGTACTCTTTAAAGTGCCCCATATCGAAGCCATAGAGCGGGTCACAGGAACTGGGGTGAGCACCGCCCGCAATGGGAACTACCATTTGCGTTACATTGCGCTCCCAGAAAACCGAACGGGCATTGTCGCCCTGATGGAAATGAGCGCTGTCGACCAGCTCATCACAGGAGACAATTGTGGTTTCTGCGGCGCGGGCAAACCAGTCGTCCATGTAGACATCGGGGCTGTCGATTTGGCAGACGCCACGCTGGTCAGCGCGACTGACATGAATAAGTGCGACGTCGAGTTTCAGCGCCGGCATCGCCAGCCACTCTTTATCGTCGTAGGGGCTATCGACCATTTTGATCTGCGGGTTGAGACGCACCACGTCAGTACCCAAACCAATTTTCGTCGGAATATAGGGCACGCCCCAAGCGGCGGCGCGCAGACCCAACAGCATCATGCCTTCGTCAATTTCGCTCACCTCGATGGCGCCGCTTTCGCGAGCCTTGCGAAAATAGGGTTCAAGGGGAATAAAATCGAGCGACACAAAAGCAAAAATGACCCGCTTGACCTTGCCCGCTGCGCAGAGCAACCCAACGTCTGCTCCACCATAGGCAACCACTGTTAAATCCTTTACTGGCGAGCGAAGCAACTCTCTGATCAGAGCCATAGGTTTGCGGCGTGGTCCCCAGCCTCCGATACCGATAGTCATGCCATCTGTTATCGCAGAGACTGCCTCGCGCGCTGAACGCACCTTATCCATACCCACTCCCAAGTAATCGATTTTCAATGCTACGGATTATCTAGTTGCGCTATTTAGGGAGCATCATCCATAGAGACTATGACAAGCAAGATGGCGAGCAATAACATGCTCAAAACAGACTAATTTGACTACGCCATGAGCACAACCATTGCAGCGGCCCTGAACAGCGCCATCAAAAATTTTGACGACAAAATCTTTATTGAAGACGGCGAGCTAAAGCTCACTTTTAGCGATACTCAACGACTCTGCCACCAAGCTGCAGCGACACTGATTGGTCGCGGCTTTGCCCTCGGTGATCGCGCGGCAATCTGGGCCCCTAACATCTCCGAATGGGTATTAGCAGCGCTGGCGATTCATTGTGCTGGCGGCGTTGTTGTGCCGATCAACTCGCGATTCAAAGGTGTCGAAGCCACAGAGATTTTGGCCACCAGTGGGGTTAAATGGCTGTTTAGCATCGGCGAATTTCTCAATTCAGATTATCCCAGTCAGATTGATCGCAACCAACTTAGTCAACTTGAGGGTATCGTCGTTTTAAGGGGTGGATCCATAGCGCCTCACACTACTTGGCTAGACTGGCTAAGCGAGGGAAAACAGCACCTCGCCGTCAACCCCGAACAAGTCAACGAGCGCAGCGCTCTGGTCAGTGGCGACGACTGTTCCGATATTATTTTCACCTCCGGCACCACGGGTAAAGCCAAGGGGGTTATCACTACCCATCAACAAAACCTGCGCACCTTTACGACTTGGAGCGACCTTGTTGGCCTCGATGAAAGCGACCGCTATTTAATCGTCAATCCCTTTTTCCACAGCTTTGGTTACAAGGCGGGTATTCTTGCCTGCCTGCTGAAAGGCTGCACCCTAATTCCGCAGCTGGTTTTCGATGTCGATGAGGTGTTAGCGCGCATTGCTCGGGACAAAATAACCATGCTGCCTGGGCCGCCAACCCTCTATCAATCCCTGTTGGCGCACCCCAAGCTAAATCAATACGACCTCAGCTCGCTGACCAAGGCGACGACCGGCGCCGCAGTGATACCCACCGAGTTAATCGACAGTATCCGCAATGAGCTTGGCATTACCACAGTGCTTACGGCTTATGGCCTGTCTGAATCCTGCGGCCTCGCGACCATGTGCCGTCATGGCGACCCCAATGCAACCATCGCCAGCACCTCCGGCCGCGCGATCCCCGGCATCGAAGTCGCCTGCCTGCACAGCGACGGTCGCCACTGTGGTGCTGATGAAATCGGTGAAATTGTGATTCGCGGCTTCAATGTTATGCAGGGTTATCTGGACAATCCCGAGGCCACTGCCGAAACCATAGACAGCTCTGGCTGGCTGCACACCGGCGATATTGGCAGCCTCGACCACGACGGCAATCTGAAAATCACTGACCGCCTCAAAGACATGTATATCAGCGGCGGATTTAACTGCTATCCCGCCGAGATTGAATCGAGCCTAAACCGCCACCCAAGTATTGTTATGAGCGCGGTGATCGGCATTGCCGAAACCTTAATGGGGGAAGTGGGCGCGGCTTTTATCCAGAGCACCGACCCACAGCTGACGGCCGACCTGATGCACCAGTGGTGCCGCACCAATATGGCTAACTACAAAGTCCCCAAGCACTTTGTCTTTGTCGACAACTTGCCGCTCAATGCAACCGGCAAAATTCACAAACCTACACTGCGCGAGATCTGGTCTCAGCGTCAGTTACCCAGCGTTTAAACAGGAGAACAGCATGGCGATCAAAAGTCTCGGTTATATAGGCATCAACAGTACCAATCTCGACCAATGGCGCCACTACGGCTGTCAGGTGATGGGGTTAGAAGATGCCAGTGAGCGCAATGGCGCCACTGACAGCAGCCTCTATTTAAAAATGGATGAGCACCCCTATCGCATTACCGTGCAACTTGCCGATAGCGACGGCTTTGGTTTTTGTGGCTGGGAAACAAACAATCAACAGGGTTTTGACGAGGCAGTCAGCCGTCTGGAAGACGCCGGCGTTGATGTCGAGATGGGTTCCAAAGAGCTGGCCGCGGCGCGCAAAGTACACCAGCTGGCGCGTTTTAGTGATCCGTCGGGAAATCAACACGAAATTTACTGGGGTATGATTTCAGACTTTAAACGGCTGGTCTCACCGGTCGGTGTGCGACAATTTGTCACCGGGAATATAGGTATGGGCCACGCCGTATTGCCGGCACCTAACTTTGACGCCACCATTGAGCTCTTTACACGTGTGCTTGGCTTCGGCCTCTCCGACATGATGGAGCTGCGCTTCACTCCCGATCCCAACGAGCCGATCAAACGACTGTGGTTTATGCACTGCAACTCGCGTCACCACAGCTTGGCCTTTTTTGAGATGCCCCATCCTGCAGGCTGCATTCATATTATGACGGAAGTTGACAGTATCGATGAAGTGGGTCGCGGCAACGATCGCCGAATCGCACACAATGTCGATTTATCAGGCACCCTCGGACGTCATGCCAACGACCATATGGTGTCCTTTTATATGAAATCACCCGGTGGCTTTGATGTTGAATATGGTGCCGAGGGGCGCACTGTCGAAGACTGGGCCAGCTATGAGGTTTTTGAAAGTACGGTAGCGAGCTTTTGGGGTCACGATTTTTCAGTGGGTCAGAAATAAGCGCTGGCGGCCAGTAAGCCAAATGAGTTAGATCACATCATTGATTTAATGCATTCGGGGTATGCGCAAACAGATGGGTGTTTGGGACTATACACCCATCAAAATTGCGAACTCGATTGAGACCATTATGAATAGCGAACAAGCAAAAGAATTGCGTCAGGCTTTCGGCCATTTTGCCACAGGGGTCACCGTGGTGACGACCATGGATCATGATCAGGCGAGTGGTCAGGTTAAACCTCTGGCAATGACCGCCAATAGTTTTTCATCCGTGTCGTTAGATCCGCCACTGATCCTCTGGAGCATCGACAAAAATGCTCAGAGTTTCGCTGCCTTCGAGCGCAATGAACACTTTGCCGTTCATATTTTGCATGCTGGGCAGGAAGCCCTTTCAACGATTTGCGCAACCCGCAACGCCGATAAGTTTGCCAATATCGAATGGCAGCCGGGTATCGGCGAAGCGCCCATTTTCAATGAGTTTAGCGCACGTTTTCAATGCCGTGTTGAACATCGCTATGAGGGTGGTGATCATCAGATTATTGTCGGTCGTGTGCTCGATTACAGCTGCCAAAATGAACATCAAAAAGAGCAACCGCTGGTCTTTTTCAAAGGAAAGTACTGCGCCGTCGCTTAGTAAGACAGGCTTGTTACAACCCAATAAAAATAACAGCAAGAACCCCATTACCGACTAATTCTGAGGACAATATTATGACCACCATTACAGCAGACGTTAGCGCAATTATTGAAAGTCATGCCGCAGAGACACGCAGCAATCGCGAAATTGCCAAACCAGTGATTGAGGCGTTAAAAGAGTGTGGTTTTTTCAAAATGATGTTACCGAAAAAATGGGGTGGCAGCGAAAATACACCGCAGGAATTTTTTGCCGCGCAAATGGCCATTGCCGAAGCCGATATGAGCGTCGCATGGGCTTGCGGAATTATCTCTGTGCACTCCTTTCAATTAGCCATGATGGATGAGCGCGCTCAGAGCGATGTCTATAAAGATGATGCCGATACCTTGATCAGCAGCTCTTACAATCCCGCCGGCGCCCTTGCCGAACCCTGTGAAGGTGGCTTTATGCTCAGCGGTCGCTGGGGCTGGAGCTCAGGCTCAGGGCACTGTTCTTGGGCGCTGCTCGGCGGCTATATGCCCAGTCACGGCTACCGTACATTTTTGGTGCCTAGAGCAGATTATGAAATCGAAGATACCTGGGATGTAATGGGTTTGCAGGGCACTGGGTCGAACGATGTTGTTATAGAAAAACCAGTCTTCGTACCCGATTACCGCACCCATAAACAGATCGATGGTTTCAACTGCGTCAACGACCAGGAAAACCCTATGTACGGACTACCCTGGGCGCAGACCTTTATTCGCGTGGTTAACACCCCGGCGATTGGCGCTCTGAAAAAAGCGCTGAAACTGTTTATTGAAACCCGCAATGGCAGTGCCACCACAGATATGACCAAGCTGGCTGGCGATGTGGAAATTCAAGAGCGAATTGCCAAGGTGAAATATATTATCGCTGAGCTCGAATCGATTTTGTTCCGCAACTTTGATGAGATGCAGAGCAACAATTGGAAGCCAAGTCTCGAGCAGCGAATTTTATATCGCTATCAGGCCAGTCTGGTGATTGAAAAGTGCATTGCCGGTGTCGATCTATTGTTTGATGCTGCCGGCGGTCGCTCGGTGTTTAACAACCACCCGCTGCAGCAATTGTGGCACGATATTCATATTGCTCGCTGTCATGTTGCCAACAATCCGACACCTTTCGCTCGCGGTTTGGGTAGCACCCAGCTCGGCGTCGATAATATGGATATGTTTATATGATTGTCGACAATCAAAGTTTTTTGGCCCGCGGTCAATTTGTTGATTTGGCCTGTGGGCTGCGCACTCATGTTATCGAAATACCCGGCAGCGATGCCGCCGCCAAGACCGTTGTGTTTGTTCACGGTAGCGGTCCCGGCGCCAGCGGCTGGAGTAATTTTCAAGCCAACATCCAACCCTTTGCCGACGCTGGCCATCGCGTCATAGCTTATGATCTGCCGGGCTATGGTGAGACCGACAAACCCACAGATGCGATTTATACCCTCGACTATTTCGTTGATCATCTCCGCGACTTGCTCGATTACCTGAAGATCGACCAGGCCATTCTGGTCGGCAACTCTCTCGGTGGCGCGATCTCTCTGGGCCTGAGCTTGGCCCACCCCTCCAGAGTGGAAAAGCTTATTTTGATGGCAACTGGTGGTGTCGAAGAGCGCGAGGTGTACTTTGCCATGTCTGGCATTCAGGCGATGATGGCCTACCCCATGGGCTCACCGACATTTACCCGGGAAGTACTTGGCACGCTGCTCGAACAACTGGTTTTTGATAAACGCCATGTCACCGAACAGTTGATCAGCCAGCGCTGGCATATTTTGCAACAGCAGAACGCACAGGTATTGGCCACAATGCAGATACCCAATCTAAAGAGCAGATTGAAAGACATTAACTGTCCAGTGCTGGCTTTTTGGGGTAGAGACGATAAGTTTTGTCCAGTCAGTGGCGCACTGACACTCCAGAGCGAGTGCCAGCAGGTCAAAGTAATTACCCTCAGCCAATGTGGTCACTGGGTGATGGTTGAACACCCCGAGATGTTTAACCGTGAGTGTCTTGAGTTTGTGGAGAACACCTAACATGGCGCTCACTAAACTCCAGCATCAAGAGCTAGGCGAAGCACTTTATAGGGCGCTTCGCACCGGCACCACTTTAGACCCGCTGAGTGACCGCTATGGCTCTATCGACATCGAAGATAGCTACCATATTTCTCGTGCCATGTTGGCCTGCCGGATGGCCGACCATCATGAAATTGTGGTGGGTAAAAAAATTGGCGTCACCTCCCATGTCGTGCAAAAAATGCTCGGTGTATTTCAGCCAGATTTTGGCTTTTTGACCAATACCATGGCCTACGCCAGTGGTGCCGATATTCCCGTGGCAGGCAATTTAATTCAACCGCGTGCCGAAGGTGAAATTGCCTTTATTCTAAGCCAGGATTTACGCGGCACTAACATCACCGAAGATGACGTGCTCCGCGCCACCGAATCCATCACTCCCTGCTTTGAAGTGGTTGACTCGCGCATCCATAACTGGAATATCAAAATTCAGGACACGATTGCCGACAACGCCAGCTGTGGCGTTTATGTATTGGGCGATGACCGCATCGATCCCAATGGCTTAAATCTCGCCGAACTGGAAATTGAAGTATTTAAGAATGGTCAACCAATCAGCCGTGGTTTGGGTTCTGCCGTTCAGGGTAATCCTTTGACCGCAGTGGCATGGCTAGCCAATACATTGGGCGCTTTTGATATTCCATTGCTGGCTGGAGAAGTGATTTTGTCCGGTTCAGTTGTACCCTTAGAACCGGTTGTTGCCGGTGACACAATGTCGCTCAACCTGACAGGCGAAGGTCTTAACAGTTCCTCGGTCAGCTGCCAATTTGTATAACGAGAAAATGCCATGAGCAAAAAATTTAGAGCGGCTATTATAGGGCCGGGAAATATAGGTACAGACCTGCTAATGAAGTGCTTGCGAAGCGACATTATTGAGCCGGTTTGGATGGTTGGCATTGACGAGTCACCCGGCATTCAACGCGCCCGCGATTGGGGCCTGCAGGTAACGACTGGTGGCGTCGATGGTCTGATTGACGCGCTGGGTAACGAGGCTTCCGAAGATAAAACAGTGCATTTTGCCTTTGATGCCACCTCAGCTTACGTACATGCGGAAAACTCACGCAAACTCAATGCCCTGGGTATTGTTATGATCGATCTAACGCCGGCGGCGATTGGTCCCTACTGCATCCCTCCGGTCAATCTTGGCAGCCTGATGGCGAATGGCCCCATCGACAATGTCAATATGGTGACCTGCGGTGGTCAAGCGACTATTCCTTTAGTCCATGCAGTGAGCCGTGTGCAATCCGTTGACTATGCTGAAATTGTTGCCACCGTGGCCTCGCCCTCTGTGGGCATGGGCACCAGAGACAATATTGATGAATTTACTCGCACCACCTCCTCGGCGATTGTCGACATTGGTGGCGCCAAAGAGGGCAAGGCAATCATTATTATCAACCCTGCCGAGCCACCGATTATTATGCGCGACACGATTCACTGCCTGACCAAAGACAGCCCCGATCAGGCAAAAATTACCGCCTCGATCCACAGCATGATTGCCGATGTTCAAACCTATGTGCCCGGTTACCGCATGGCCAACCCACCGGTATTTGACGGCAACCGTGTGACTGTGTCGGTCGAAGTTGAAGGCAAAGGTGATTTTCTTCCCAACTATGCCGGCAACCTCGACATCATGACTGCCGCTGGCCTACGCACCGCAGAAATGATGGCTGCACACTGGTACAAAGCTCCTGAGGAGACCGCGCAATGAGTAATCCAACAGCCAACGTGACGCTGCACGATATGAGTCTCCGTGACGGCATGCACCCCAAGCGCCACCAGATCTCCATTGAACAAATGGTTAGTATTGCCAAGGGGTTAGATGACGCCGGCGTGCCCCTTATTGAAGTCACCCATGGTGACGGCTTAGGCGGCGCCTCGGTCAACTACGGATTTCCTGCACACAGTGATGAAGACTATCTCAACGCCGTTGTCGGTACCGTCAAGCAGGCAAAGATTTCAGCGTTACTGATTCCCGGGATCGGCACCGTAGACCACCTGAAAATGGCCGCGGACTGCGGTGTCAGCACTATTCGCGTAGCTACTCACTGCACAGAGGCTAATGTCTCACGGCAGCATATCGCCGAATCGCGAAAAATGGGCCTAGATACCGTTGGCTTTTTAATGATGGCGCATATGATCGAACCAGAACTGTTACTCGAGCAAGCACTGCTGATGGAATCCTATGGTGCCAACTGCATTTATTGCACCGATTCAGCGGGCTATATGCTGCCACCGGATGTCACTGCGCGTATTGGACTATTGCGTAAAGAGCTGTCACCAAACACAGAAATCGGCTTTCACGGCCACCACAATATGGCTATGGGTGTCGGCAATTCTCTCGCCGCCATTGAGGCCGGTGCCAGCCGCATCGACGGCTCAGCTGCCGGTCTCGGAGCTGGTGCGGGCAACACGCCCTTAGAAGTAATGGCTGCGGTATTAGATCGCATGAACATCCCTACCGGGATAGATATTTTCAAGCTGATGGATGTTGCCGAAGAATTGGTTACCCCAATGATGGATGACCCAGTCCGCTTGAGTCGCGATGCCCTGGTGCTCGGCTATGCCGGCTGTTACTCGTCATTCCTGCTGTTTGCCGAACGCGCCTCGGTCAAATACGGCGTGCCTGCCCACAAGATTTTATTGGAGATGGCCAATCGTAAAACCGTTGGTGGACAAGAAGACTTAATCGATGATGTCGCGCTTGAGTTAGCTCGCCAGCAAAAGGGCTGAGAGGGTTGGGGTTTTAAGAACATTGATTGAATAACTGTTTCGGTGTTTACTCTGCGTCTCAATAGGTTCTAAGTGCGATTATGAAACAGCCGACTCTTCAAGACTTCTCCGCACTGTTGGCCAGTCTCTATGATGGCCATATCGAGGAAGACCCCTACAGCACGTTTCTCACGGGCTTGCGCAGCATAATTGATGCCAGTTTTGCCTCAATCACTATGCGTGAACCCGCCAGTGATGACGGCGGACTGCTGTTCGTATCCTGTGAAAAATTACAAAAAACCTTTATTAACGATCACGAAAACCCCTATACAGATCGCTACTATACCTCCAATTTGATGACCAATTTACCGTGGGGGCAGGTCATTTCACTGGATGAGTGCCACCCCTATTCCAAACTGGAAGATACTGACCTCTACAACTTTTGTATGAAACCGCTGGATATCTATCATATGCTCGGCGTTGATCTGCGGAGTGCTAATGGTCAGCGCTTTAGTGTGCGCTTTTGCCGTCCCAAATCAGCGGCAAATTTTGAACCGAGCTGCCGTGATTTTCTCTCCATGCTGTCGACTCATATCCAACGTGCCATTGCCAATGGCATGCAGCTAATCCAGCTCGACAATGAGCGCAAGGTTTACAGTAAGACACTCTCGCGACAGGCAATTGGGGTGATTACATTAGATGAAAAGGGCAATGTCATTACGCGCAATGCCATTGCCGATGAAATTTTGCATGAAAAAGACGGCCTTCATATTATTAACCAGCACATCCATTTGGAGAGCCCGGCTAGCAGAGCCAAACTCAATGGCTATATCAATGAAGTGATTGAGGCCCAGCGCAACCACCAGCCGCCACCCGTCAACGCGCTCTCGGTCGATCGGCCATCAGGCAAACCCGATCTGGAAATCTTAATTAAACCGATGATGATTGATAAAACTGTCGAGCCGAGCAACACGCCGCATATGATGGTCTTTATCAACGCCCCAGACAAAACCTCCGATATTGATATTCGTATCTTGATCTCACTCTACAAGCTCACACGCGCAGAGGCGATGCTGGCGAAATATTTGGCAGACGGCGCCAACCTCGACCAGAGCGCAGCGCAATTAGGTATTGCACGCAACACCGCGCGCGCACAACTGCGTTCGATCTTTGCTAAAACAGGGGTCAGCCAACAGTCGATGTTAGTGAGTTTGATTTTGAAAAGTTTGGTGACTTTTTCTTAGTGCGGTGAAAACCCGCGCTGGCAGTAATTCAATCAACTGTGTTTACACCGCGCGCATATTTTCGCGACTCCAAAATGCACGCATCGAGACAATCTGCTCAGCCTCAATCACAAAAACATCAATAATATCCATAGCAAAGGATTGACCTTGAATGTTCATATGCAGATTAAAAGCAAAGGCCACTTCATTACCGGCAACACGAATAGGCCCGCTGAGTTCAGCGGCCTCAATATTCCCCAAACCTTTGCTGTAAAACTCGACAATGGGCTCACGCCCAACTAACGGCGTCGACCCCACGGGGTCTTCTAGGCGCGCTTGAGAATGATAGAGGGCACCAATACCGTTGGCGTCAGCGGCCACCAACAGACGCATATAATCGTCAACCAGGCGTTGTGCCAAGGCACTATCGAGCCCAGCTTTTTGCTCCTCGACGTGCTGTGAATCCAGTTCAGTACTCACATTCATGCCCTCCGCTAAAACGGTAGCCCATCATCGATAGCATGATTGGCCTCCTCTGGACTGGCAACACCTGTCACCAGATGACTGCCATTGACTTCGGCTTGGATCGCGGCGACATTCTCGCGCGCAGCGTAGAACTGAGAATACCATTTGCGACCGATACGGAAAGGCCCGTCAGTTTTTAACTGCATAATGGTCAATGCGGGCTTTTTGTGTCGCCAAATTTGAAAGTCAGTGGCAAAGGCGCCGAGCGCACCGGCCTGACTTTGCCGTGCCATCTCGCGATCCTCTTCGGTAATCTCAGTCGACGACGCCTTGACTAAACAGCCATGCCAGCACTTGCTGACACCGTCATCCACTGGCGTGTTAGCAATAAATTCATACTGCAAGGCATCGCCAAACACCTGTTTGGAAAGCAGAATACCAGGGCCAGTGTACCAAGTGCTGGTATACAGCATCACGCCACCGTAAAGCTGCATGGGGCCGCCCTGCCGCTGAATGTAAAGATGATCTTTGGCTTGGTTCTCAAAATATTCTGCCGGTGCACCATGGGTTGGCCCCAAATGGCGAATATCGCTCATATTGTCGAGAATTTCCTGCGGGTGAACATCCAACTCACCCAAGTGATCGAGCTTCCAGTGAATCCACTGTGGGTCATTCCACTCAGGCAGGCTGGGCACAGCGTAATCTGGCTCAGCGCCGTCCTCATCAAACCAGGCCATAATGCAGCCCATATTATCAACCACAGGGTAAGAGCGAATCGATGCTGATTTTGGGCAAGGACCTTCGAAGTAGGGAATATCATCAACATCACCGGCAGCGTTATAGCGCCAGCCATGATACGGACAACGAATGGAATCACCTTCGATCTGATGGCCATTGACTACGATCATTGCCGAGTCACTGGCGGTAAGATGAGTGCCCATATGTTTGCAATAGGCATCCAGCATCACCGGGCGACCGCTCTCACCGCGATAAAGTGCCAAGTCACGACCCCAGAAACGCACTGCCATCGGACCCTTGTCTAACTCACAGCTCTCGGCCACAACAAACCATCCCCGAGGGAAAGTGTGCGGTCCCAACTTGTATTCAACTGACGATGCCATGCGCGCTTACTCCGACATTAATTTGCTTCTAGTATATTAGGCAGCTTCACTGGGTAATCGTCCATATGGACGACAGCTTGATAATATTTTGTTGTTGCCAAAAGCCCGTCGATTAACTCATATTTTTGCCGGGACGATTTACAGCTTACTCTATCTGGGTGATGCGGCACGTCGCCACCAACGGCATAATAAAGTCCTAACCCTGTCGAGGAACAGCGAACAATGACCAGCTATCAAATTTGGGAATGCCTAATCTGCGGCTTTATCTATGATGAGTCAATCGGTATGCCCGAGGATAATATTGCACCGGGCACCCGCTGGGCCGATATTCCTGACGACTGGCTGTGTCCCGACTGCGGCGTGGGCAAGCAGGACTTCGAGATGGCCGAAGTAAAATCCGCGCCCGCGGCCACAGCCGCCGCAGGTTCGCCTGCCACAACAGTGGTCGCAGCTGAGAGTGCAGATGATGCGGTGGCACCAGCAGAGCAAACGGCATTAGCCGCAGCGGTGATGGCCGATTACAGCGTCTGGGAATGCCTGGTTTGTGGATGGCAATACGATGAGTCACTGGGTCTGCCGGAGGACAATATTGCTCCCGGCACACGCTGGGACGATATTCCCGATGACTGGCTGTGTCCCGATTGCGGCGTGGGCAAGCAGGACTTCGAGATGGTTGAGATCAAAAAAGCCAGCGCTGCCAACACTGTGGCACAACCCATATCCCCTGAGATAACCGACAGCGAAGAACAGTCCCTGGTGATTATTGGCGCTGGACTCGCCGCCTACAATTTGGTGAAAGCTTATAGGCAGCACAACCCTTCACGCCCTATTACGCTGATCTGCGCCGACGACGGTAGCTTCTATTCGAAACCACAAATTTCCACCGGCTTTAGCAAAAATCGCTCCGCCGAAGCCATGGTCACCGCCGACGCCGTAACCATGGCCCGGGATTACAATTTACAGCTTCTCAACAACAGTCGCGTCGAAGCCATCGACCGCGACGCCAAACTGGTGCAGTTGGCAGATCGAGCCATTGCCTACGGTGAATTGGTTTTGGCTCTCGGCGCCCAGTGCATACAGGCGCCTCTGGAAGGTAGCGGCCTCGATCTGGTTTATACCGTCAATGACCTCGATGATTACGGCAAATTTCGTGCCGCAGTGGCCGGAAAAAAGCGGGTTCTGGTGATAGGTGCTGGATTAATTGGTTCTGAATATAGCAATGACTTGCTGCAGGCCGGCTTGCAGATTGAAGCGGTGGATCCAATGCCCGGTGTGCTCGGAACTCTGCTGCCTGAAGAGGCCGCCAAAGGCGTTCAAACCGCCCTGGAGAACGCCGGTGCCCGCTTCCACTTTGGCACCACGGTGCAGCGAATAGATCGTCAGGACAGCGGCGTGGTTGCCCAGTTAAACAATGGCCAAACAGTACAGGCGGATATTGTGTTGTCGGCGATTGGTGTTCGCGCCAACACCGAACTTGCGGCCGCCGCCGGGCTTGAGATCAATCGCGGCATTTGCACCGACAGTTACTGCCGTACCAGTGATCCCGATATCTATGCCTTGGGTGATTGCGCCGAAGTTGACGGCCAGCTGCTCTACTATGTGGCGCCACTGATGAACTGTGCCCGTCAATTGGCAAAAACCCTGAATGGTAAGCCCTCCGCCGTGCACTACAACATTATGCCGGTGGCGATTAAGACCACCCTGTATCCAGTCATGGTTGTGCCGGCACCCCGCGACTGCCCGGGTGAATGGCACGTCGAGGTCAATTCAGCGTCAGGCTATGCCGGATACTTTGTGGCTGAGGGCGGTGAAGACAGCGGTTCTGTAAAGGGGTTTGCGATCACCGGTGATCAAATTAATCTGCGCGAATCGATGCTGGCGAAGATGTCTTAAAAAACGGCTTTTAAAAGACACTAGTCAAACTTGGCGTCGCGCTTTTCAACAAAGGCATCTCGGGCTTCCTGGGAGTCCTTGTCCTTGTAGGCCTGGAGCGTAAAGCCCTGCTCCCAGCGATATTTATCCTCAAGATTGCCGTCTTCAATACCGCTCAAAGCCTCTTTCGCCAACTTAATCATGGCCGGAGATTTTTCGGCAATTTTCGCCGCGATGGCCATGGCTGTATCTCGCAGATCAGCTAACGGCACCACAGACTCCACCGCTCCCAGCCGGTAGGCTTCCTGTGCATCAATAAACTCGCCGGTAAAATACATGTAGCGAACTTTTTGCACGGGGAACATGCGCTGCAAGTGGGCACCACCACCCAGCGCGCCGCGGTCCACTTCAGGCACACCAAAGCGTGCGCATTCCGACGCCACAATAATATCCGCCGCCCCGGCAATGCCAATGCCACCACCGAGAACAAAACCGTGAAGCGCAACAATTACCGGCTTGGGGTTGCGGTGAATAGCGGCAAACGTATCGTAGTTGCCTTTGTTAACACTGAGAATCTTATGACTGTCTGCAGCCAGCTCCTTGATGTCGACACCGGCGCAAAATCCACGCCCCTCCGCACGCACGACAATCACATGAACCTGATCATCGCGGCCCAATGTTTCTAGTGATTCGGCAATGGCAGCCCATTCATTGCTGTCAAACGCGTTAACTGGTGGTTTAGAAAAAATAACTTCAGCAATATTAGCCTCAATAACAACCGAAAAAGCCATGAGTTTAATCCTGTGGTGGGTTGAGAGTGGAGGGAGTGCCAGAGGACAATGCCGTCAGTCCGGCAATGGCATGCTCGGCTTCAATGACAATCGCCGCTATTAGCGCGCCGACCGTCGGCTGGTCAGAAATAATGCCGGCGACCTGGCCGCTGGGCAAAATACCGCGGTCGGGATGCCCGTTAACCATCGCCTCTTGAATCATCATCGGCGCGTTGGCCGCCATCAGCGTCTGCGCCCAGCTCAAGTCGCCGGTTCGACTAATTGCCCAGGCCGACTTTAGGCTCGATAGCAATGACGAGTTAGCTCCCTTAGAAAAGGCTAAGCCATTTTTTACCGCCAGCAGCCACATGCCCAGAGTCGAGGTGTGATTGAGTTTATTGAGACACGGATTGTTGATCATGCGCTGGGGAAGTCCATCGAGCTTGGTACTGATTTGGATTTGCTCGGGCATGGCATGCAGGTAGTTGGTTTTGGTTAATTCAGGCACGGGTGACTCTTCTGTCATCAAAAACCGCGTTCCCATTGCAATGCCATCCGCACCCATCGCCAGAGCCGCCACCAGCCCGCGACCGTCGCGATAGCCTCCGGCAGCAACGACCGGAACCTGAACCTGGTCCAGCACATCCGGCAGCAGTATTGTAGAGGCCACCGCGCCGGTGTGTCCGCCACCTTCACTGCCTTGAACAACAACCGCATCGGCACCCAGAGTAACCGCTTTAACAGCATGTTTTGTGGCGCCGACGGTGGGTATGCAAAGAATCCCAGCCGCCTTTAACTTTTCAATCAGGGTAGGTACCGGCGAGCGACTGTAACTCACCGCGCGCACGCCGTATTTCACACAGAGATCAACAATCTCCGGGGCCTGTGCCATATACATGTGAAAGTTAACACCAAAGGGGCCATCAGTGAGAGATTTAATCTCAATAATCCCCTGCTCGACCTCCTGCGCCGTCATCACTGCACCGGCTAAGAATCCAAAACCTCCGGCATTCGTTGTCGCCGCAACCAATTTGGCATCCGCTACCCAGCCCATTGCCGTCTGGATAATCGGGTAACGGCAGCCGAGCATGTCGGTTAAACGTGTTTGCATAGGTCGTTTCCTTTAGTCTCAGGCGACCTATTATTGCGCGATTCATTTACCGCGTCTGTATTTCCCCATCTCGCGGCATAGTGCATCTGGACGATACCGCAGCAGAAAAAACATTTGTCCTGAAATGTTTTTTTCTGGATACTTTTGAAACAGATAAACCGCCTGTGCAATGTTTTGCTTGTACCGCCGGAAAATAATAAAAAATCTCTCGAGGGAACACCACTATGCCAGCGACAAGTGCCGCCTACCACAGTGCCGTAAGTCAATTGACCTCCGCCGGCGCCCCCTTTGAGATCATTGACTCGGTGCGCAATGGCGCTGTCATGAAAGCCTATAAGAATGCGCCTCAGAGCCTCTTAGCGATCGTCAGCCAGGGTCGCCAGTTTGGTGATGCGCCCTTTGTTACCTACCAGGGGCAGACCCACAGCTTTTCAGATTTCTTTGCCCAGGTAGACAGCTTGCGCACTGTATTGATCAATCAACAGCAGATTCAAAAGGGCGACAAAATTGCCATTGCCATGCGCAACTGCCCGGAGTGGATGATTGCTTTTGTCGCCATTCTCGGTTGTGGCGCTGTCGCCGTGCCCCTCAATAGCTGGGGCCGCGAAGAAGAGCTTAGCCAGGGTCTGGATGACAGTGAAGCCAAACTGGTGATCTGTGATTGGTCACGCTACCAGTTTATTGAGCACAAGTTGCCCGCTATAAACGCCATTGTTGTCGACCCCGAAGGTGAATGCGCGTCGGGCGCCAGTCTGTGGCAATTGGAGAAAACTACCAACGGCAGTGCTCCCGAGGTTGAATCGAAACCCGAAGACCCAGCGATCATGCTGTTCACCTCTGGCACATCAGGACGTCCCAAAGGGGTGCTTTTTGATCACTACAGCGCCTGCCAGGCGCTATTCAATATCGAGTTTATTGGTGCCGCAACCTATATGACCAATGTCGAGGCAATGACAGAGCAGCTAGCGGCTGGTATTCCGGCAAAAACCTTACTCAGTGTGCCGCTATTCCATATCAGCGGTCTGTACTCGCAGTTTTTGGTCAATCTGAAATACGGCCGTGCCGTTTACCTGATGTACAAATGGGATGTCGACGAAGCCTATCGCCTTATCGAAAATGAGGGCATTACTGTGCTGATGGGCGCACCGACCATGTTGCTGGATTTGCTGCAGCACCCGGATATAGACAAACTCGATCTGAGTCGGATTAGCAACATCAGTGCCGGTGGCGCCGCAACCCCCTCCGCGCTTGCCGATCTCTATAAAAGCAAACTTCCAAAATCAATGCCTGGTGCTGGCTGGGGTCTCACAGAGACTGGCGGTACCGGCGCAGCTTTCACTGGCGCGTTAATGAGCCAGTTTCCAGGCACGGCGGGTTTTCTCAGCCCGATTATCGAAAGCAGTTTTCGCGACGAAACCGGTCAACCGGTAGCCGATGGCGAGCCAGGGGAGATTTGGATTAAGTCGCCTACCTGTATTCAGTCTTACGTAAGCGGTGACTTTTCCGGCGATGACTTTTTCGAGGGATGGTTTAAATCTGGTGATGTGGGTTATCTCAATGCCGAGGGCATACTGGTCATCTGTGATCGAGTAAAAGATATGATTATTCGCGGCGGCGAAAATATTTATCCCGCCGAGATTGAAAACTGCCTGCTGTCTCTCGACGGCTGCCAAGAGGCCGCTGTTTTTGGAATACCAAACGACCGTCTCGGTGAAGAAGTCGCAGCAACGGTTGTCTGCAGTGCAGAAGTACCTCTTACCGTCGCAGAGATCCAGGCCTATTGCAGCAAGCATCTGGCCGCATTTAAGGTGCCACAGCATATTCATATCAGCGCTCAAACACTACCGCGCAATGCTACCAAGAAGCCCCTAAAGCGACAGATTAAACAACAGTTCATGGATCACCAGGCTGCCAATGCAGACTGCTGAAGCGATTTCCATGCCATTGGAGAAACGCTGCAACTCGCTACAGGCGCAAAAAGCCAAAGCGACGCGAGACAGAATTATCCAAGCAGTTGTCAGCATTATCAGAGAGTCGGGACTCAGCGCCGCTTCCGCCAGCGCCATTACCGCCCGAGCGGGAATTACCTGGGGTGCCGTGCAGCATCATTTTGGTGGTAAAAACGAAATACTCCAGGCTATTTTAGAGCGTGCCTACAGGGTCTATCTCGAGCGCATTAATAGTCCGGCCCTTCACCGAGGTGATCTGGCGACACGCATTGACTGTTACGTTGAGATCATTTGGGGGCACTACAGAAGTGACCTCTATTTCGCCTTTCAGGAAATCTTGATGGCCCATCGTGACACCGATATGGCCCTCGACTTGCATGATTTCAGACCCGCAGAAGCCAGTGCGTTGAGTCTTGAATGGTTGCAGGGGTTTTTCCACAAAGATGAACAAAGCCAACAAACCATTAGTCAGGCAATACGCTTTGCTCACCGATTTTTAGCCGGCTTTGCCGTCGACTGCACACTGGAACCCAAAATGCCCTTTGAACAGGAGCATCTGGCCAGCCTTAAAGGTCTGCTGCGAACGCAACTGATCGAGCAAAGCAACCGAATTGAAATACCTAACTAGGAGTTACTATGTCCCCTATTGATGAGTTCCGACAGCAGACCCGTGCTTGGTTGGAAGAAAATTGCCCGGCGTCACAACGTCGTCCAGTCGTTAAAGAAGAACAGATCTGGGCTGGCCGCGATCGTGTGTTTGCCACGCCGGACGCAAAGCTGTGGTTTGAACGCATGCGCGACAAAGGCTGGACCGCACCCTCATGGCCGACAGAATATGGCGGTGGCGGATTATCCCGTGATGAGGAAAAAGTACTGGAGCAGGAAATGGCCCGTTTGCATTGCCGGCCACCGCTCTACGATCTCGGCTTATGGATGCTTGGGCCCGCTCTGTTGGTGCATGGCAATGAAGCGCAAAAACAGGAACATATTAGCAAAATCGTGCGCGGTGATATCCGCTGGGCACAGGGCTACTCTGAACCCGCCGCCGGTTCGGATCTCGCCAGCTTAAAAACCCGCGCCGAGGATATGGGCGATCATTTTTTGGTCAATGGCACCAAAATATGGACCACGCAGGCGGACAAGGCAGACTGGATTTTTGCTCTGGTGCGCACTGATGCCAGCGGCACGAAACATGAGGGCATTAGCTTTATATTGATCGACATGCGTACCGCCGGCGTGTCGACCACTCCGATCGAACTAATCAGTGGCGAATCGGAGTTTTGCCAAACCTTTTTTGATGACGTCAAAGTCCCTAAAGAAAATATTGTCGGAGGACTCAATAACGGCTGGGCAGTGGCTAAGGAATTACTCAAGCACGAGCGCAAGTTGATGGCCACCATGGAGTCAATTATTCAGCGCGAAGATGAAAGTCTCGTTGAACTGGCCACCCAATATATTGGCATGGACGAAAGCGGCAAACTCAATGACAGCAGCATCCGCTCCCGTATCACGGATCAACTGATGACAGCCGAAGCGCTGGAGTATCTTAACGAACGTCTGTTTTTTCAGCACCGCAGCAAGCAGGTGGATCCGGGCTTACCCCTGACGGTAAAGTATTTAGGCACCAACGCCATGCAACAAAAAGACGAGCTTTTACTCCAGATTCTCGGCAATCACGGCCTTAGCTGGCAAGAGCAAAGTCACACTCCCCGAGAGCATAATATTGTGCAAAATTGGGCCTATAACAAAGCCCATACCATTGCCGGTGGTACCTCCGAAATTCAATTAAATATTATTGCCAAGCGCGCGCTCGGCCTACCTGCCTGAGCGAAAAAGGAACATAACCATGGTTTTAAATGAAGAACAGCGCTTACTCCAAAGCAGCATCCGTGATTTTTTAAATCAACGGGCGCCCGTGTCCGCTCTGCGCGAATTGCGCGACAACCCCACGCCTCAGGGCTTTGATACTAGCCTGTGGCGCGAACTGGTTGATCTCGGCGTGTCGTCCATTGTCCTCAGCGAAGCGCACGGTGGGTTTGGCTTTGGCTGGATGGGCCTCGGCGCCGTTATGGAAGAGATCGGTCGACACCTTGCCGTTACGCCAATATTCTCTAGTGTCGTGATTGGCGCAGCGCTAATTGAAGCTGCCGATGACCACCACAGCACAGAGATCCTGCCAGAGATTGTCGCCGGAACCCGCACCCTCGCCTTTGCCTGCGATGAGGGTTTGCGCTTTAACCCAGGAGCAACCGCAACATTATTGAATCAGGGTGTGCTGCAGGGTGAAAAAAGTTTTGTCCTCAATGGTTCAGGTGCCACAGACTTTCTTGTTCTTGCCCGCACTGCGACTGATACCAAAGGTACCGATGGACTCTCGTTAATTCTCATTCCACGCGATGCTACCGGCGTCACGGTTGACACCATTCACAGTGTTGATGGCCACAACTTTGCCAGAGTCAAGTTTGATCAGGTAGCCGTTGATCACCGACAATTTGTCGGTGCACCAGATCACGCCTGGGACTTTGTTTCCGGGGTTCTCGATCGCGCCACACTGGCACTTGCTGCAGAAATGCTTGGTGGTGCCCGCGAACTATTAGAAAGAACCCTCGCCTACCTCAATGATCGCGAACAATTTGATGTCAAGATTGGCAGCTTTCAAGCACTGCAGCACCGCTGCGCGCAGCTGTTCTGTCAATTGGAGCTTGCCCAAAGTGTTGTCTACAAAGGCCTGTCGGCCATCGACCAGGGCCAGCAAGATGTCGCCAAACTGGCTAGCCATGCAAAAGTGTTGGCTATCGACTGCTACCAAAAAATGAGCAATGAAGCGGTGCAAATGCATGGTGGCATGGGTATTACCGACGAAGTCGATATTGGCCTGTTCCTCAAGCGATCGCGGGTGTGTAACCAAATACTGGGAGACAGCAGCTTTCACCGCGAGCGCTTTGCCACACTGTGCGGGTACTAAAAAAATGTGGATAGTATCAAGATGACCTACACCCTCAAGTGCCTGTTTGAGCATCTGCCAAGCGATAATATCGCTGACTTGGCAGCGCTTCTTAAGCAGCACTGGAAGCGACATGGCGCCGGTCAATCGATTGTCTCAGCGCATTTAGCCATTGCTGACAGTTTGGTGGCCGATGGCAGCCGCTGGCAGCGGCCGCGCGAGGGGAACAGATTAAAGGCGCTGCTTAGCTTGGACCTTCAGGGGGAGGGCAGCGAGATTGAAGGACTGGTGCCATCATGGCCGCTCCTGGGCGTCTACAGCGTCGACTCAAAGGTAGTGCTGGCACCTCCGCTTGTCGAGCAAACCCGTGCTGAGCAACGAACCCCAGGTAGCTTGCAAGTGTGCCTTTTTCGTCTGCGTGGAGATAGAGCAAAAGCCGATGCGCTGGATTATTGGCACCAAGAGCATGGCGCAATTGCCTGCGCCACTCAATCGACCTTCGGTTATAGGCAGCATCTTATTCAGGCCACCAAGACCAGAGATAGTGCTCATTACGACGGGCTCGTTGAAGAGTACTTTCCGGACGGTGCTTTAACCAGTGCCAAGATTTTCTTTAACGCGGAAAACCCAGATCAACTTGCCGATCATATCGCCAAATTGACAGACAGTAGCAGCCGTTTTATTGATATGACTAGCCTGCTTGTCAGGCATCTCAGCGAATACAAAATAGACCTGACTACCTGTCACTAACTATTTAGATAAAGGTAACCCCATGACTCAAACTGCTCTAAAAGATCATGTTGCAATCATCACCGGCGCCGGACAAGGAATAGGCCAAGGCATCGCCCTAGCGCTGGCCAAAAAAGGGGCTCGCGTAGTGGCCGTTGGCCGTACGCTGGAGAAGTGTCAGGCAACCTGCGACGCAATCGCAGCTGCAACCGGGGTCGATGCCATGGCCCTGCAAGCTGATATCAGCGTGCTGGATACTCTCGATACCGTGGTTGAAAAAACCATTGAGCGCTTTGGGCGCATCGATATTTTAGTCAACAATGCTGTGGCCACCTCCATCGGCCCGCTGCTCACACAAACTATGCAACAGGTGCAAATGGCGTTTCAAACCGGCCCCATGGCAACATTGAAACTGATGCAACTCTGCCACCCCCACCTCAAAGTTCGTGGCGGCAGTATTATCAACATGGCCAGTAGCGCGGCCAAGCGCTGGGACATGAGTAACTACGGTGTCTATGCTGCGGAAAAAGATGCAATTCGCGCACTTACTCGGGCGGCAGCCTCTGAGTGGGGGTCAGACAATATTCGCGCCAACAATATCCTGCCCCATGCCAAATCTCCGGCGCTGGAAAAATGGATAAAATATCAACCGGCAGAGGCTGAGCTGTTTGTGAAAAGCATTCCGCTGGGTCGCGTTGGCGACTGTGAAAAAGATATTGGTAATTTTGTCGCCCTACTCTGCTGCCCAGAGAGCTCCTATATCAGCGGCCAAAGCATCGCCCTTGATGGCGGTCAGGCCTATATGAATTGAGTTGAAAAGGAGCAGGTGAAAACGCCCTTTTGGGTGGCGTGTTTTATATTTTGCAGCGCCTATAGCCAATGATCGCTTAAGACATCTGAGACTAACTTTACCAACTGTGTCTGGCTGTTAAGGTTGGTCTTGGAAAAAACCGAGCTTAATTGTGTGCGCGCAGTATTGCGGGAGATTCCGAGTGCTTCAGCCGCCGCGGTCAAGCTCAAACCCTCGAGCAGTTTTAAGGTCAGTCTCGCCTCTGCCAGAGTCACACCAAAGATATCAATCAATAAACTGGGTGTTGGTAATTGACGTCGATTGGAGTCGCGCAACAGCAGCAATAGTTCAGGGTTATTTTCGGCGCCCATGAAATCACCGCTGTCGACCGGACGAATCAAAACACCCCATGTGGAACCTGCTTGCGGGCGATTAATGGTGAAGTTATCGGCCAGCTGTGGGCGATTGCCCTGAGCTATATTCTGACGAATTGTGTCGCACATAGTCGTCAGGGTGAGTTGATCCGCCTTATCAATACAGACTAATTTCTTGCCAATGATCGATAGACCATCTTTATTTTTAAGCACATGTTCAGCTAAATAATTCTTCGCCATCACCTCATAGTTTGCCCCGAGAATAAAAGAAGCAATCCCCATTGACGACAGCAGCTGCTGATAGATCTCTTGGCTAATGCCGCCGATCTCCATTCGAGAGTAGATGGTCAACGACTTTTTCATCAACGGAATAATAGTGGCAAAGCGTCGCTTTTCGTCATCCGAAAATTTGGGTTCATCGCCGATGCGAACAACCCGCAACCTTAGCCGGCTATGGTTATCATTGTCTTTGTCACATATATCAAAGCCCATGATATCGGTTACATCATAGACTTTTAGAAAATATTTATAATGGTCAAGGTCTTCCAATTCACGCTGAGTAACTCGGTCACTCAAGCAAAACACCTGACCCTCTGGCAACTCAGCAAAGGGTGAATCTTTATAACTGTTGGTTTGAAAATCTAACAGCGCATCTTGGTTGTCAAAGAGTGTTATTGTCGACCCGGGCCCCTCTTCTGTCGGGCGCCTAATCACTAGCGATGCACTTTTTGTTGAAACATAGTCTTCAAGTAACTTCAGTAAACTATGCCATGGCGGTGTCTCTAAAACGCCCTCATAGATGGCCTCACTGAGAGGATGTGACTGAACCAGTTCATTTATCGACACAACAAACCTCGTGTTATCGGTTAAGGGCGCTCTCTAAAAAAGATGGCGGAAGGGGTAGGAGTCGAACCCACCAAACACCTTATCAGCGTCTCATTGGTTTTGAAAACCAGGCGCCCCACCGGGGACGTCGCCCTTCCATTATCAGGAAAAAACACTTATCAATTTAAGCAGTTTTTCCAAAAAGCCCTTTAAAGAAACAGTTCCCGTCCCTCATTTTTTCTTCGGGTAAAGTGAATCGAATCAAGGTGTTCTAAAATCTCAATTGTCAGTCCTCTGCCCAACCCCAACTGCGCCTTTGCATCAATAACCGTAAAACAAGCATGGGCGTTGGCCAGTTGCATTATGGCTGCTGCAATAGCGTCTCTGGTTTCGGCGAGCATATAACGTTTTTGACTCAACTGAATTAGATCGCCACTTTTTAGTGCCGGTATTATCAATGCCGATAACTGTTTTTTACTCAAGCCGCTCTCTTTCTCGATCTCAGACAGCAGTGGAACCTGAAATCCACCTTTACGCAATATATTACTGAATAAAAACCAGTGCTGCTGAACCTGAGATGAGAGGGTGGGTCGATGGCCAGCCAAGCTCAAATATCCATTATTGATGCAGACCCTCGCCTCTTTTAATAAGTCAGACAGTGCGAGCTTACAAAGCAGAGCCGAATCGCTCTTGAACTGGCCGGTTAAATCAACTGTTAACACTCCCGCTTCCATTGGGCGATCACGATGCATGGCCTGCAAACTCTCACAAAGCATTCGCTGCATTTCCCCCAAACGGTGTTTGGCAACTAAATACTTGCACCCTTCGTGCTCAATGATCGCTGTACTCTGATGTAATTGCGCGTCGAGCAAAAGCACCTGACTCTGCTTTTCAGTCATATTCCAGCCGCGCATAAAAGCGGATAAATCTAGCGGCTGCTGACTCTCGACAATAATATTGTGCAGTGCCTGTAATGGCTCATCGTGCTCCATAGCGGCCAAGTACTGCAGGCGCTGTAAATCGCCCTTGCGCCATGGTGATGCCTGCGGCAACAACACTGTGCCACCACCGAGGTTAATGCTCTCGCTGTTATCGCGAACTAAAAACCGATCACCATGACAAACCAGCAGCGCTTGCTCTACTGCAATTTGGACAATAACGTTATCGGCTGCGACCAGTTTTCGCGCGCCATTATCCCCCGGTATCGATTCTGTTTTGGGAATAACTATTTTCCCCACTACCCGCCGTGCTCCGAGGTAGAGTTTGACGGCCATCATATGTTTGATGGGGAAGTTAATATCAGCTGCTATCCGTATGCGCGCATCAAATCGATCACTGGGTTCTATACAACTGATGGCCGACAAATAATCACCCCGCCTGACTGAGTGTTTATCAAAGTCGCCAACAATATTAAACGCACAGCGCTGACCCGCCATGCCTTCATTGGCTGATTGGTTATCGGCATTGAGACTGCGCACTCGTACAGTTGATGAACAGCCCGATAACCCTGATAGCAGGCGCAGAGTATCGCCAACAGCAACGGTTCCGGCAGCAACCGTACCGGTTACCACCAGCCCTACTCCCTTTAGCGTGAAGACGCGATCGATTGACATCCTGAACAAGCCGTCTGCGTTTCGCGGCTGTAGACACTTGGCCTGCTTATCGAGAAACATTTGCAGAGCGTTAATGCCAATGCTGTTACCTTTAGCGGTGTTGGACACTTCAAATATCTGGCTCTGGGGCAACAGCTCAAACACAGTATCTCGCACCGCTTCAACACGCACTCGCTCGACACAGTCGATTTTACTGATGACGACCACTGTCTGCTCAATACCCAGCAGGCGTATAATTTGCAGGTGTTCTAGGGTCTGTGGCATCAGTCCATCGTCGGCGGCAACAACCAGCATGGCGATATCGATACCACTGATCCCGGAGATCATGGTGTTGATAAAGCTTTTATGGCCCGGCACATCAATAAAGCCGATGCTGACGTGGTCATCAATTTTGCGATAAGCAAAGCCGAGATTAATCGACAGCCCCCTGCGCTTTTCTTCTTCTAGCCGATCGGTATCCACACCGGTTAACTGTTTCACCAGTGATGTCTTGCCATGATCCACATGGCCGGCTGTCGCAACAATCATATTAGATGCGAGGTAACAGTTGCAGCTGCTGTAGAAAGCGATCCTCATCATCCAGACAGCGTAAATCGAGGAGCAATTCACCCTTGTGGATACGGCCAATAATGGGATGAGGTAAAGCCCTCAACGCCGCAGACAATTCGCGTACAGCGCTGTCGCACGGCTCTAATGGCGCAAGATACAGCACCATGCTGTCGAGTGTGTCGACAGGCAGTGCGCCACTGCCGATCTGACTGTAACTTGCCTTACTACCCACGTGAAAGCGGTTTGGCACGGCCGCCTGTACCAGCGGCACGAGCCGCTCGGCTTGCTGCTGCATATCGGTTAATGAGCGTGTCAGGTATCTCAGGGTGGGAAGTTTTTTGACTAAGCTGCTCGGATCGAGATACAACGTCAATACTTCAGCCAATGCGGCAATGGTCATCTTGTCCAGCCGCAAGGCGCGCTTGAGTGGATTGTTACGCATTTTCTCTACAAGGTCTTTGCGGCCCGCAATAATGCCGCACTGGGGACCGCCTAATAGTTTGTCACCACTGAAGGTAATGATATCTACGCCATTGGCGATAGACTCCGCTGCTGTGGGCTCATGGGGCAAGCCCAAAGCTGCAAAATTAATCAGGCTACCACTGCCCAAATCCGCGACCAGTGGCAACTGATGCAGCTGAGCTAACTCGGCAAGATCATGCTCTGACACAGAATCGGTAAAACCTTCTACCTTGTAATTACTGGTGTGCACTTTTAATAACAGCGCAGTGTTTTCACCGATCGCTGCAGCATAATCTTTAAGGTGGGTCCGATTGGTGGCACCAATTTCCACCAGCCGACAACCGGAGCCTTGCATCACTTCAGGAATGCGGAACGAGCCGCCAATCTCGACTAGTTCTCCTCGTGACACGGGTACTTCTCGATGGTTGGCCAGCGTATTTAACGTCAGGAATACCGCGGCAGCATTGTTGTTAACAACAGTAGCCGCCTCGGCTCCGGTCAGTTCACATATCAACTTTTCTATATGGCTATCACGCTCGCCGCGGCCGCCATGCACCAAATCATACTCAAGGTTGCTGGGCGCTCCGGCCACCTTTAACACAGCGTCTAGTGCCTCTTGTGGCAATATGGCACGGCCCAAGTTGGTATGGATAACAGTACCCGTGAGGTTCATAACAGCTTTAAGAGACGGTTGGTTTTTTACGTCAAGGTATTGAATGGTGGCGGCTTTAATGCCGTCGATACTAATCAACGGATTAATACCCTGGCCAATCTGGTGACGAAGCTCATCGATGGTTATGCTGACAACCTTGCTAACTTCCGCGTGCCCTCGCAAGCGAATTGTATCTCCCATTTCTCGCAGAACGGCATTGACAGAGGGCAGGCGTCGCTTCAGGTTGTTCACGGCCTCAATTTGATTCATAGATTTCCCGCCACCGCCCTTCGGCGCTTAACGAATGCTTTCGTTGGGCACGTTTTTGCCTGCGGGCATCAACAACCCTGAGCCAAATGCGTAGGGTGTGCTACCGGCCATTAAATACGGTTCATGACAGCCGGTCGATTTAAGTAATTTATCCAGCACAATTAAAATATCAGCCGAACCGACGTGCCCAGTATCGTGCCCTGTGATTAAAAAATTGTCGATGGGTATTTCAATAACACTGGCGATCAACAACATAAAAAGATTCGATGTTTGATTACACAGCGCACGCTCAGGTACAACGTTAAAGCGCTCTTTTAAAGCTTGATAGCTAGCTTGATAGCCCTGCGCATATCGCTCTCTCATATCGACGCCTTCGACACCGACAAATTTGCGTTCAAAGGCCGTTTCACCGTCGGGGGCTGTCGGCTTGCGGGTGCCGCCATACTCAACCAGCACCGCGCCATTGAGATCACTTTGGCTGACAAACTCGGCACCATAAAAAAGCCCTTTGGCTACGTGTTCGGTGTTCATCGCCACCACGGTCGCTGCGCCGCCATCGGCATGGGCCCACAAACCATAACTTTCGCTGGCGCTGTGATCGACGGTATAGGACCATCGCTCGGCGGTGACCACCGCCGCGACACCGCCGCCACGCAGAGCTAACCATCCCTGCGCCATATCGAGAGCGGTTAGCGCACCCATACAACCAACCGTGAGATCAACACAATTGCAGGTGCCACTGATTCCGGCATTTTTTATCAACTCAGCTGACACTGACCAGGACGGCAAATAATCGCGCGACATACCGGCAAAAATCACCAGCTTGACCTCACTGGGGTCAACTCCAGCATCCACTAGGGCCGCTTGCAGAGCCTTGCCTCCCATGCTGCTGGGATGATCATCTTCAAGCGCATGACAGACATTATTCCAACCTTCATAAATACTCGTATCAGCACTCCCGGCTTCAGCAACAACCTCCCGCACTGGCCTCGCTGGCGGCAAGTAAGTACCGCTACCCAGAATAGACAAGGCTTGGTTTTTAGCCTGGTCACTAGGGCCGGATCTCGTTTCAGTAAAGTGTGTCATTAGGGACTCTCATTATTTAATAAACGCTGTGCAGCATCGGCGATTTGTGTAGCGCGCTGATACAAAATATCGTCATCAACCATCTGAGTGGGATGATTAATCACAATTGCAGGTAATGGGATATCCGAAGGTTGATAAACCATTGCCCGTTCGACCTGCCCCCCAAAGGGCTCAGTCAAGATAGCGAAGCCGGCAACGCCGATTCGCTGTAGTGCTATAGAGTCAAGCGAACTGCCCGACGAACAACTGCCTCAGTCGGATATTCCGCAGAGAACCAGCCCTCCCTCCCGGGAGAGCGAGTCAAGCATGGCCGCTGGCATAGGTCGGCTGGCATCTTCCTTGACCAGAATCTGATCATCAACCTCAATTCCCCGTTCGCGCAGGATGGTTTGAGTCAATTTAAGAATCGCCATAGAGTTTGGTTTTAAATGATCGACCAAAACCACTCGCGACAGCTTGGGTTTGATCGTCACTTTAATGGGCTCAGGTGCCGGCCTTGGAATGGGGTCGACCAAAAGCTCACAGGTGATATCGCCACAGCTCATCAACTGCTTGCTCGGCAATGTTAATCCACCTGACGTGGGTGTTTTATCCGTCATAGTTAACCTCTTTATGATCAAGCTAGTTTACTTTTTCTTATTCTATCGGCCGACACACGACTTGCTGGCTGCCCACCCAGCGCGGTATCACCGCGGAAAAACGGCCGCCTTCACCGCCGCACTCAATAAACGATAATTGATCGATGCTTTTTAATGGCGACCGCATACTGTGCTCCTCAACTTCTGCGTAGGGAATGGGCTGTTTGGCGATACGACCCACGTTGGTCAAATCATCAGTTTGACGCCGCGCATGAGCATAAATATATTGCGCCGCCTGCTCACGGCTAAACTGCGCTTTGACCAATGCCATATGATCGGGGGGAATGACAACCACAAAACCGCCGGAGCGGTAATACCAAGCTGTCTGGCCATAGTGGTTCATGCAGTCGCCGATGGTATCGAGAATACTCGCACCGGTTTCACCGTAGTGGTTGTTGCACGAATTGGGGCCCTCGGCCGACATGATCGATACTGCAGAGGCCGTGGCTGGTAAACCATGTTGGGTATGGTATGGCTCCCATTCCGTTGTCGGATGCTCAGCAATACAAAAACTGAGCCTACCAGGATGGCCAACTGTACCGTGGGATACCAGCACGCCACCGCCACTGCCACAAAAATAACGCATCATCTGAGCAAATCGCCCGACGGTGGCATTGGCACGGTTGTTAGCCCCCAGAGCATTGGCGCCATGCTCAAACCCCAGCTGCTCAACAATAGGTCCACTTACAATGACTAAGACTGCAGCGCCACCAGTCGTAACTTCAACACCACTGATATTAAACTTTGGATCGAGCAAGGCCAGTGACAAGCTTTTCAGCAACGGGCCATATTCAGTTTTACAACCCGCCATAACGGCCGTCGCAGCTGCTTTCTCCGCCCGAATAATGATGTTTTGATCAGGAATTTCGCCTATCACGTCACTGGCTTGCCAGCCCATTGCAGAGAGCATTTCGTCGACCAGGGAACCGTAGGGTGGGATAACAGGTAACCCATCGCTCCAGCCGTTGTTCATGCAATTTTCAATATCTTGAAGCGTCTCGTAGGCCATGATCTCAGGGGCACCCGTGGTAAAAAATATCACTGCTAACGGAGTCTAACGGGGTTAACCCGGACTGGGAATAATACAGTTGTACTATGGCGTAGATGGTTCCCAGAAATTACTATAGATGAGGGTTAATATTGAGTTACTCTTCTATATAAGAGTATTTACGCTCTAACTGAAAAAAACACTAGACCGTTGTAATACAACACGAGTTATTAAATACCATTTATTGATTAGCTGAAGGTGAACTATGTACTACGGTTGGTTTGTTGTTAGCGGCGCACTTCTTTCTCAAGTCGCCATAGTAGGGTTCTTTTCTTATGTCTTCAGTCTCCTGGTACTCCCCTTACAAAACAGCTTCGACGCCACCCGTACAGAGGTAATGTACAGTATGAGTTTCACAGCGATGCTGGGGCTATTTCTGGCCCCTACGATTGGTGTTTTGGCTGACAAATATCCAATCCGCTGGCTGATGGTGTTAGGTGCAGCTATTTTTGGCGCCGGCTTATTCGCCTTGTCACTGACTCAAACCCTGCTGCAATTTACTTTATTGTTTGGCCTTGTGATGGGGTTAAGCAACCAGTTACTAGGCCCATTATGTGGGTCAGCAATGATATCGCGCTGGTTTACCGACAGCAGAGGCAAAGCCTTAGGTATTGCGGCGACAGGCTCATCGCTGGGCGGCATATTCCTGCCCGCGCTATTTGTTTACTGGCTCGAAGACGACGGTAATTGGCGCAGCGCCCTACAAAATCTCTCTTACGGTGTACTGTTTATCCTGCTGCCTTATCTCATGATTGTTATGCGCGATTTTAATCAGGACCAACAGGTTAACCAAACCATTGAAGACGATCCTACAAAACAAAACAACGAGCACAATGATTACACCTTAAAGCAAATCATCAAGAACCCAAGTTACTGGATAGTGGGTATTAGCATGGCCTTGTTGTTCAGCACCTACAGCGCGCTGCTTGCCAACCTCACACCTTACTTATTGGGTCAAGGTCTGGATAAGACCATAGCCGCGCAAGCGATTATGATTATTGCCATTTCAGGGTTGGTGGGGAAAATTTCGTTTGGCTATGCAGCCGATAAAGTCAGCCTAAAACTCGCCTTATCGGTGACACAACTGGCGGTAATAGGCGGTCTGTTAATACTCGCCGCAAGCCCATCTTATTGGGTAATAACGTTAGCGCTAGCTATTCTCGGCTTGTCTACCGGCGGCATGCTGCCAGTTTGGGGCGCTTTGCTGGCGGCTATTTTTGGCACCGTCAGTTATGGCCGAGTAATGGGTCTAATGATGCCATTGATTGTCTTGATCGTGATACCGGGTTATAGCTTAGCCGGTTATCTCTCTGACCAGTCAGGCAGCTACGGCTTATGCTTTGTGATTTTTTCAGCCGTGATTGCTATCTCAATGCCTCTGGCCCTTATGCTTAAAATACCGTCAAAGTAAGAGCGCGGATTCAACAAGTTAGAACGTTAGTGTGAGCCTTGAAATTGGCGACATTCTCAGCAATCTATCGAACTAAGCCATCGTTGTGACGATTCCTCTATGATCTGAGATCTGACTAATTTCTGGATACGTTATTGGTGCTTTTTCATAAAACCAGTTAAGGAATACATCTTTAATATCGGCTAAATCATTAACTGATAGATTTTTTATTATTTATTATTCCCACTCAATAGTCGCCGGCGGCTTGCTCGACACATCATAAGTCACTCGTGAAATTTCGGTGATCTCATTGATGATGCGATTGGAGACTTTCTCGAGAAGCTCGTATGGCAAATGCGCCCAGCGCGCTGTCATAAAATCGATGGTCTCGACGGCACGCAGCGCTATCACCCATTCGTAACGGCGCGCGTCACCGACCACACCTACCGATTTAACGGGCAAAAATACCGCAAAGGCCTGGCTGGTTTTGTGGTACCAGCCGCTGTTGTGCAGCTCTTCGATAAAGATGGCATCGGCTTCACGGAGTATATCGGCATACTCTTTTTTCACTTCACCAAGAATGCGAACACCCAGTCCAGGGCCCGGGAAGGGATGTCGATAGACCATGTCGTAGGGCAAGCCTAACTCGACACCGATTTTGCGCACTTCATCTTTAAACAGTTCACGCAGGGGTTCAACCAGTTCCAGCGCCATGTCGTCTGGTAAACCGCCAACATTGTGGTGCGATTTGATCACGTGAGCTTTGCCGGTTTTGGAAGCAGCGGATTCAATTACATCCGGATAGATGGTGCCCTGGGCAAGGAACTTAACATTGTCGATTTTCTGCGACTCTTCATCGAACACTTCGATAAACGTATTGCCGATCACTTTGCGCTTGGCCTCGGGGTCACTCACGCCGATCAGTCCACCCAAAAACTTATCCTGGGCATTGGCACGAATCACTTTAACGCCCATGTTTTTGGCGAACATTTCCATCACCATATCGCCTTCGTTCTTACGCAAAAGACCGTTATCGACAAACACACAGGTCAACTGATCACCAATTGCCTTGTGCAACAGTGCGGCCACTACGGAAGAATCGACACCGCCTGAAAGGCCTAACAGCACATGACTGTCGCCGACCTGCTCGCGAACTCGCTGTATCTGGTCTTCGATAATCGCGGCGGCTGTCCACAGCGGCTGGCAGTCACAGATATCCAGTGCAAAGTGTTTAAAAATACGCTCGCCTTGAAGTGTGTGCGTCACTTCAGGATGGAACTGGATGCCATAAAGTTTGCGTTCTTCATTGGCCATACCAGCAATCGGACATGATGGGGTCGATGCGATCAATTTAAATCCGTCGGGCATGGCAACCACTTTATCGCCATGACTCATCCACACATCCAACAACGACTCACCGCTGCTGCCAATATGGTCTTTAATATCCAGCAGCAGACTGTTCTCCGACTCGACCTTGATCTGTGCATAGCCGAACTCACGCACATTGGAGGTTTCAACCCGACCGGCTAACTGTCCGGCCATAGTTTGCATGCCATAGCAAATACCCAGCACCGGCAGGCCCATATCAAACACCGCTTGAGGCGCACGGGGAGCCTTATCACCATCGGTTACCGACTCTGGTCCACCAGAGAGAATAATGCCGCGTGGATCAAATTCACGGATTTCTTGTTCACTGATATCCCAAGCACGAATTTCGGAGAACACACCAATCTCACGAATACGCCGTGCAATTAACTGGGTGTACTGCGAGCCGAAGTCGAGAATAAGAATTTTTTGCGAGTGTAAATCTGCCATGCTTTAACCCTGTTTAAAACTACAAAGGGCCGCACTTTTACCAGCGCAGCCCTTATTAAAAATTGCCTTACCCCAGCAACCTGAAGACAAAACTTAACGTCCACCAGCTGGGTAGTTGGGTGCCTCTTTGGTGATCTGTACATCGTGCACATGACTCTCACCCATGCCGGCCGATGTCACCCTCACAAACTCAGGCTCTGTGCGCATCTGCTCAATAGTCGTGCAACCGGTATAACCCATGGCTGAACGCAGACCTCCGAGCATCTGGTGGATAATCGCTGATACGGGGCCTTTGTAGGGTACGCGCCCTTCGATTCCCTCTGGCACCAGTTTCTCTGCGCCATCATTCACATCTTGGAAGTAGCGGTCACTGGAGCCTTGATTACGTGACATAGCACCGAGTGAACCCATGCCGCGGTACGACTTGTAAGAACGACCCTGATAAATCTCAATCTCGCCAGGTGCCTCTTCTGTACCGGCCAGCATTGAGCCCATCATCACCGCACTGGCGCCGGCAACAATGGCTTTTGACATATCGCCCGAGTAGCGAATACCACCGTCAGCAATTACCGGTACGCCGGTGCCCTTGAGAGCTTCGACCGCACTGGCAATAGCAGTAATCTGAGGAACACCGATGCCGGTGACAATTCGTGTGGTGCAAATCGAGCCCGGACCAATACCTACTTTTACGCCATCGGCACCAGCATCTGCCAAGGCCTTTGCACCTTCACCAGTGGCAACATTGCCACCGATAACCTGTACTTCCGGATAGTTATCCTTGATCCAGCGCACGCGATTGAGAACATTTTTTGAGTGGCCATGCGCAGTATCGACCACCAGCACATCGACACCCACTTCCACTAGAGCGCGAATGCGATCGTCAGTACCTTCGCCAACACCTACCGATGCGCCCACACGCAGGCGGCCTTGATCATCTTTACAGGCATTGGGGAACTGCTCGGCTTTATCGATATCGGTAACAGTGATCAAGCCCTTGAGTTCAAAGTTATCATTCACTACCAAGACTTTTTCAATTCTGTGCTTGTGGAGCAGCGCGCGAACTTCATCAGGATCTGCACCTTCCTTCACTGTGACGAGTTGATCTTTGGGTGTCATCACTGAGGTGACCAGAGCATCCATATCGGTAGCAAAGCGCACATCGCGGCGGGTGACAATGCCGACCAAGTTGCCGTTTTCAAGAATCGGAACGCCGGAAATGTTATTGGCTACCGTGAGCCTGTGAAGTTCGGCCAGAGTTGCCGAAGACTGAATAGTAAACGGGTTTTTCACCACGCCACTTTCATATTTTTTCACCGCCCAGACTTCTCTCACTTGCTGTTCGATGGTCATACTCTTGTGGACAATACCGATACCACCTTCCTGGGCGATGGCAATTGCCAGGCGAGCTTCCGTAACAGTGTCCATGGCCGCTGAGACCAGTGGGATATTCATGGTTATAGCGCGCGTTAATTGCGATTTCGTCGATACGTCTTTGGCTGTCACCTCGGAGTAACCGGGCACCAGCAGAACGTCGTCAAAGGTTAAAGCTTCGTGAGAAATGCGTAACATGTAGGCGCTTACCTCAAAGAGGGTTTAAAAAAAGTAAGCGACGCATTATAGGTCAGCGCCTATGATCAGGTAAACAACTATTTATCGTCTCAAATCCGCGTAAAACCTGGGGAAATGGAAATTCGAAAAGATTTTTTATGATTATTTTCTGCGCTTTTCTCTACAATGGTGGACGCAACAGTGCAGACCTCAGCGCAGGCCACAGTGCACACGATTGTAGACAGCATAGTACAGAGCCAACAACCGGCATCCCGCGACATAGGGCAACACCATGCAGCACGACAGCAGCGAGCGACAGATCTTCAGTATTAGCGAACTTAACAGAACCGTTCGACAACTGCTGGAAACCCACCTTCCCCTACTCTGGGTAGAGGGTGAGATATCCAATTTTGCCCGCCCCGCCTCCGGCCACTGGTACCTGACGTTGAAAGACAGTCAGGCCCAGGTGCGCTGTGCGATGTTTCGCAACAGTAATATGCGCGTCAACTTCAAACCCGCCAATGGCACCCAGGTCTTGGTGCGTTGCCGGGTCGGGCTCTATGAGGGCCGCGGTGACTACCAGCTAATTATTGAACATATGGAGGAAGCTGGATTTGGCGCTCTGCAGCGTCAATTTGAAATGCTCAAGCAGCAACTTGCCAACGAAGGCCTGTTTGCGCCGGAGCACAAGCAGCCAATGCCGACTGCAGTCAAGCATCTCGCCGTCGTCACCTCTCCCACCGGCGCGGCTATCAAAGATATCCTGTCGGTACTAAAACGCCGCTTCCCGTCGATAAAAGTGAGCATATTCCCCACCGCCGTGCAGGGTGAGCAGGCCGCCGGGCAAATTGCCAGCGCCATTGAAAGCGTTAATCAGTTATCGCAATGCGATGCCATGATTGTCGGCCGCGGCGGCGGTTCTCTGGAAGATCTCTGGCCGTTCAACGAAGAGCGCGTCGCCAGAGCAATCCATGCCAGCCGCATTCCGGTGATCAGCGCAGTGGGCCACGAGGTGGACTTCACCATCGCCGACTTTGTCGCCGATCTGCGTGCACCCACTCCCTCAGCCGCAGCGGAACTGATCAGTCCGGATGGTGAAGAGATGCAGAGCCAGTTTATGGGCTTTGAAATACTGCTCGCCGACGCCTTAAAACGCAAAACCACAGAACTGTCCCAGCGCGTTGACAGCCTTAAAAAGCGCCTGCGTCATCCGGGCCACAAGCTACAGGAACAGGCGCAACATCTCGACCACCTGGATATTCGCTTGCGCCGCGCGCTTAACAGCCAACTGCAAACCCAGCGCCAAAAAATAGATGCACTGCACAGTAAACTGGCCCGCGTGCATCCCGGCAAAGCAATCGACAGCTACCATCAGCTGCTTGATCGTTACATCAAACAAATGTCACGCAGCGTTAAGCAGCAACTCCAAATCAAACAGAGTCAAACAGCACAAGCCATGCATCTGCTCGACACTGTCAGCCCGCTGAAAACCCTCGGCCGAGGCTACTCGATTATTCGCGATAGTCAGGGCGGTGTGATCAAAACGATTGCCGGTGTCACTCCGGGAGACAGCCTGAAGAGCCAGGTTGCCGATGGTGCAATTTATTTTACCGTCGACAAGACCAGCAATGAGGAATTGCAGTAAGCAGTTTATTGAGAGAAGAACAGGGCGCCAAAGTGCGTGGTGACCCGAGATCTGCACAAACAAACTCATGACCTCAGATAACAAACCAAGTACCCTAGCGCATTAACGTTTTTGTGACTCAAAACCCTATGCCAAAAGAACCCAAGACCAGCGAACCCGTCCGCTTAACCCAATACAGCCACGGTGCCGGTTGCGGCTGCAAAATTGCGCCGAATGTACTGGAAACCTTTCTGCAAACCGATTTTGTCGCACCGCAAGATGCACGCTTGCTGGTCGGCAATAGCACCAAAGACGACGCCGCGGTCTATGACCTCGGTGATGGCACGGGGATAATTAGCACGACTGATTTCTTTATGCCGATTGTCGACGACCCGTTTGAGTTCGGACGCGTCGCTGCCGCTAATGCGATCAGTGATATCTATGCCATGGGCGGCACGCCGATGATGGCGATTGCGATTCTCGGCTGGCCGATCAACACCCTTCCCGCAGAGGTGGCAAGGCACGTTATCGATGGTGGTCGCCATGCCTGTGGCGAGGCCGGCATTCATCTCGCCGGCGGACATTCAATCGATTCGCCAGAGCCAATTTTTGGGCTTGCGGTCACCGGACGAGTAGCGCTTGAACATCTTAAACAGAACAGCACAGCCAAAGCCGGCAATCAGCTGTTTCTGACCAAGCCGATTGGAGTGGGCATTCTGACGACTGCGGAAAAACAGGGAAAATTACAGCCGGAGCATGCCCGATTAGCGGTTGAGAGCATGATGAAGCTCAATACCATTGGCGCCGAATTGGCCAAACTTGAAGGCGTTACGGCCATCACCGATGTGACTGGCTTTGGTTTACTCGGCCATCTGCTGGAAATCTGTCAGGGCAGTAATCTATCGGCAGTTTTACAATTCGACGAGGTTCCGTTACTCAATAGTGCTGTGCTCGATTATCTGGCTCAGGGCTGCGTTCCCGGAGGCAGCAAGCGCAACTGGGACAGCATCCAGCAAAATGTGTCGGGAACCGATCCCCAGAGCCAGGCGCTACTCTGTGACCCGCAAACCAGCGGTGGTTTGCTGGTTGCCGTTGAGCCACAAGTTTCCGATCAGGTACGCGAACTATTGGAGCGAGCCAACTGTTACGCACAACCGATTGGCGAATTGGTCAAGAGCCACGCTGAGTCGGCCATCCGAGTGATCCGTTGAACCTGCCACTGACAAATGACTATCGCCAGCTGCTGCTGAGCGATACACCCATGATCGACGTTCGGGCACCGGTAGAGTTTGCCGGCGGTTCACTACCCAGTGCAGTAAACCTGCCGCTGATGAATAACGACGAACGACACCAAGTCGGCCTGCGCTATAAAAATAACGGCCAGCAATCCGCCATCGAGCTTGGCCATCGACTGGTTAGCGGCGAAACAAAAACGCAGCGCGTTCAACGCTGGTGTGATTTTATGTCAGCCAATGCCGGTGCTGTAATGTATTGCGCCCGAGGCGGATTGCGCTCGCAACTGAGTCAGGAATGGTTGGCTGAGGCTGGCGCTGAGTGCCCCAGGATTGAGGGTGGCTATAAGTCTCTGCGCGGATTTTTGCTCCAGTATCTAATCGATTATTGCGCCAACAACCGCTTCACGATCTTGTCCGGCATGACCGGAACGGGCAAAACCGAGATTATTCACCAGCTGCCAAACGGCGTCGATCTGGAGGGTGCCGCCAATCACAAAGGCTCGAGTTTTGGCCGCCCTCTTGATGAACAACCGGTACAGATAGATTTTGAAAACCGTATCGCGATTGACCTTCTCAAAGTATCTGACCAACATCCAGATACTGCAGTGGTTCTGGAAGATGAAAGTCGCAATATCGGCGCGCGCCATCTGCCACACTATTTTGCCGATCAAATGGCTCTGGGTCAGTTTGCTGTCATCGAAATGGATTTTGAGGAGCGTCTGGAACGGCTCTGGCAGGAGTATGTGGTGGAGCGCTATTTAAAAACCATGGCGTTTTTTGGTGCTGACGGTGAACACGAGTTTGCCTGTTATCTTCGTGACAGCTTACTGCGCATTCAGAAGCGTCTTGGCGGTCAACGCACCAAAGAGCTGCTGGCCTCTATGGATAATGCTATTGCCGTGCAACATTCAGACAATTTCGCCAGTCATCGTCACTGGTTATCGGTTATTACCCGAGACTATTACGATCCGATGTACTGCTATCAATTGGAAAAGAAAAAAGACCGAGTGGTATTTAGGGGGTCGCGAGACGCGGTGATAGAGTGGCTTCAACACAGTTAATTGCTGGCATTAAAAACTCAAGCCAGCCACTTGTACAAAACTAACGCATCGACATAACCTTGCTCGGGATGATTGAAAGCCTTCGGTAGTCGACCGACGATATCAAATCCCAGTTTCTGCCACAGTCGCACGGCGCCCTCATTGCTGGATGCGACGAAATTAAACTGCATCGCCTGATAACCTAACTCCACTGCAACCTGCTGAGAGTGCTCACACATTGCAGCCGCCAAACCACGTCCACGGGCCGCATGACTCACCATATACCCACAGTTACAGACGTGGGCACCGGGGCCCGCATGGTTGGTTTTGATGTAATAGGTGCCGAGAATTTGGCCCTGCTGCTCGATAACATAAGTCCTGGCGGGGGCTGTCATCCATACCTGATATGCATCCTGCCGACTAATGGTCTGACTGTAAGCATAGGTATCGCCGGCTGCTGCTATCTGTTCGAAAATCGGCCAGATAGCAGCAAAGTCGCTTTCGTCAGCTTGGCGTATAGACATTAACGAGGCTGCATTCTCACCGCGCCATCGAGTCGCACGGTCTCACCATTGAGATAGCTATTTTCCACCATATGCACAACCAACTGACCAAACTCTGAGGGCTCACCAAGGCGCTTGGGAAAGGGAATGCCAGACACAATACCGTCCTGTACCTGCTGAGGCGCACTGAGCAACAATGGCGTTGCCATTACCCCCGGAGCAATTGTGTTACAACGGATACCGACGCTCGATAAATCCCGCGCCATCGGCAGAGTCATCCCGACAATGCCACCCTTGGTAGCAGAGTAGGCAACCTGACCCATCTGGCCATCGAAGGCAGCAATGGACGCAGTGTTAATAATCACCCCGCGCTCGGCTTTCTGATCCGGCTCGTTGCGTGCCATCGCAGCTGCAGCACAGCGGGAAACATTAAAGGTACCGATAAGGTTAACTTCGATCACCTTGCGATAGAGATCAAGATCGTGGGGGTTGCCATCGCGATCAAGGGTTTTGGCTGCAATACCAATTCCTGCACAATTCACACAGATATCGACACGACCTAAATCCGCTAAAATCTTTTCAAACGCTGCCTCGACATCAGAACCACTAGAGACATCGAGCTGCACAAAGCTTGCGTTGGCTGCACCCAGCTCTTCCACCGCTTTGGCGCCTGCCTCGGCGTTCATATCCACAATCACTACTTTAGCGCCACCATTGACCAGCTTCTCTGCCGCCGCGCGACCTAGGCCCGATGCTGCACCTGTTACCACGGCAACTTTATTACTTAACTCCACAATTCACCTCATTAGTTTTTCTATTTTAATTCTTGGACTAACACAAAGGGGGGAATAACCAGCGCCCAAAGTAGTTGATTTTTTGCATACCAATCGAGGGCTTGCTGATCGCTGACGGGTGATAAGCTGCCATCAGATATCCACGCTTTAACCTGACTAGCCTCATCGCGGTGTAACGCTATAGCAACAGCAATCAGATCGCGCCCTGACACCACCTTCAACACATTGCCCGACGCATAATGTTTTTGCAGCTCATGCCAGCCAATTTTTGCCGTTTCAGAGTTTAGCCGAGAGATCAGCTCTTGTTGGTCAGTAGCCATTGAGTCCATAGCCTGAAGTTGGGTCAACCCATCCAGTGACAAAAATTACGCAACAACTGCAGCCCGGCGTCGGCGCTTTTTTCCGGATGGAATTGCACGGCAAATAAATTGTTATGACTGAGCGCGGCAGCAAAGCGGTGGCCGTAATCACAACGTCCGGCAACGACGTCAGCCTCAGTGGGCTCGACATAATAGCTGTGCACAAAATAAAACCGGCTGTTCTGCTCGATGCCCTGCCACAGAGGGTGGTCGATCGTTTGCTCAACATTGTTCCAGCCCATATGCGGAACTTTAAGCTTAACACCCTGATCGTCGAGCAGCTGATCACCAAAAAATTTCACCTGACCCGGCACCAGACCAAGACAGTCAACGCCGCCGTTCTCTTCACTGTGTTCAAGCAACGCCTGCATGCCGACACAAATCGCCAGTACCGGTTTGGTTTTCATTGCCTGATTGACTACATCGCCAACATTGAGGCGGTTAATTTCGCCCATGCAGTCCCGGATAGCGCCAACCCCGGGAAACACGACGCGGTCAGCGTCCTCAACCACATTAGAATCGGCGGTAATCGAGACTTTTGCGCCCGGGCAGACGTGCTCGAGCGCTTTGGCCACAGAATGCAAATTGCCCATTCCGTAGTCAATCACGGCGATGTGGCTGCGAAAATCACTCATAAGCTAACGACTAAATTTAGTAACAATCAAAAGAGAGGGTACGTCTACAACGTACCCTTAGTAGAAGGCATAACTCCGGCCATACGTTCATCGGCAGAGGCCGCCATACGCAGAGCACGACCAAAGGCCTTGAATATGGTTTCAACCTGGTGGTGGGCATTTGCACCGCGCAGGTTATCGATATGCAGACTGACCAGCGCGTGATTGACGAAACCCTGAAAGAACTCACGGGTGAGATCTACATCAAAACTGCCAACATGACTACGCACAAAATCCGCTTTCATAATCAGTCCCGGACGCCCTGAAAAATCCATCACCACGCGGGACAATGCCTCATCCAGTGGCACATAGGCATGACCATAGCGCGTGAGACCTTTTTTATCGCCAATCGCTTCGGCAATTGCCATACCCAGCGTAATACCGATATCTTCGACCGTGTGGTGATCATCGATCTCAGTATCGCCCGTGGCCTGAATATCCAGATCGACCAAGCCATGGCGCGCGATCTGATCGAGCATGTGATTCAGGAAAGGGACCGGCGTATTAAGGTTTGCAACACCCGTTCCATCCAGATTAACGCTGACGGTAATCTGAGACTCCAGGGTGTTACGTGTCACTGTCGCGGTACGATCAGCCATGATTTTCTCCAGCATCAGCCATTTTCAGGGCGCCATTATAACCGCAAACCAAATGTATTTTCGAAACAATTACCTGTTAAACTCTTCCCCATGAAAGGGTCTATAAAAAACTACAAGTGGCTGTTGGCAATCGTTCTGGCGGTCACCTTTGCGCTGGGTTCGGTTATCGCATCGGCACACAGCCATGTCGAGCACCCGAGTAGCCTTTGCAGTATTTGCCTGCTGCAACCCACAGCCCTGACTGCCTCCACTGATAACAGCATTGTCACGGTTGTTCCCAAAACTGTTACTAACTTATTGAGCCATATCGAGGCTCCCCGCTCGTTAGTCTTTTCAAATCAGTCAGCCAGAGCACCCCCCACTTACCTGTAAATAGTCGCAAACAACTTCGACAATCTAATTTCTTACAGGTGAAATAATGAAGATTCAACAGTCTATTGTGATTGCCGTTTCGGCGATCCTAACGTCCGCGGTTCTGGCCAATGACCACAACGAGCTTGAAGAGGTAGTCGTTACTGCCTCTCCACATCAGAAATCCGCTCAAGAGATCGCAGGCTCATTCAATTTAATTGCAGATGAAGAACTGCAGCGCGAAGCAGCCGCCACTCTTGGCGATACGCTGCAAAATCAGGTGGGAATATCATCCAGTTCGTTTGGCACCGGCGTTGGCAATCCGGTAATTCGGGGTCTCAGCGGTAAGCGTGTTGAGATTTTGCAGAATAGCAGTTCAGTGGGTGATGCCTCAGATATCAGCCCTGATCACGCGGTAGCAAGTGAAGCACTACTGGCGGAGCGCATTGAAATATTGCGTGGACCGGCGACTTTGCGCTTTGGTCCAGGCGCCATTGGCGGTGTCGTCAATGTGATCGACAACCGAATCCACAGCACCCCTTTTGAAGGCATAGCTGGAGCACTCGAGACGCGTTATTCCAGTAATGGTGACGCCACCGCAGTTGTCGGTCGCCTGGACGCCGGTTTCAACAAGTTTAACCTGCATGCCGACGCAGTCCGTCGCGACAACAATGTTATCTCAATTCCCGGCGCAGCCCATGCTGACGAGCCCGACGCAGGCAGCGAGCACATTCTCGAAAACAGTAATGCTGAGGCGGAGTCATTTTCAACGGGCCTGTCATGGATTGGGGACGACTGGGTGATCGGCTACAGTTTCAGCCAGCTAAACAATAACTACGGCTTGCCACCAGAGAGCCACGATCACGATCACGACCTTGAAGGACACAGCGAAGAGCCGGAATCAGAAACGTTTGTGCGCATTGATATGCAGCAAAACAGCCATCAAGCAAAACTGCTGTTCACCAATCTCGGCAGTATCTTTGAGCAGCTGGATATCGATCTCGGCTACACCGACTACCAACACAGTGAACTGGAGCTACAGACGGGCAGCGTCGATATCGGCTCGCTAATTGAGTCCGTCAGCCATGACCTGCGCGCAGAACTGACCCATGGTGACTATGCAGGCTGGCGTGGAGCATGGGGGTTTCAGGCCAGCAATAGAGATTTCGGCTCCAGTGGTGACGAGGTCTATATCCCGCCTTCATCCACTCAACGCCGAGGTTTTTATTGGCTCGAAGAGACGGCACTGCCTTTGGGCACACTGGAACTGGGCGCACGATACGATCAACAGACAATTTCCACGACAACCAATTCCATTGGGCATGACAGCCTCAATATCGGTGGCAGCTGGATGGTTGATCTCAACACCGGCCAACGTATCAGCCTAATTCTCTCCCATAGCGAGCGGGCCCCGGCAGCAGAGGAACTGCTTACTGACGGTGAGCACATTGCCACAAACAGTTATGAGATTGGTGACCCCACGCTGCAAACCGAGACCGCCAACAGTGTCGAAGTCAGCTGGGTTTTTCAGGATAACAGTCGATTTAATGCGCGAGTGAGTGGTTACTACAACCGATTTAATCGCTATATCTATGAGCAGGATAACAATCTCTCCTACAGCGTAAAATTGGCCACCACCGGTTTACAGGGGCTCGCAAGCTGCTCAGCCGATCTAGTCGATTTTGATAACAGCGCAGAGAATTTGGCCGAAGCGGTAAGCTGCTTTAGCTATCAGCAGCGCGATGCCAGCTTCACCGGCATTGAGTTTGAAAGTGGCTGGAGCCTGTCCGACACTCAGCGCCTCGAACTACAGGGCGATCTGGTGCGCGGGCGTTTTAACAGCGGCAGTGACAGAGATATCCCACGACTGCCACCCGCCAGATTGCGGCTCAGCTGGATCTATGAAAGTGACGTCTGGCGTGGCGATATCAACTTAACCCACGCCATGGCACAGACTCGAGCAGGCGAAAACCAGCAGCAAACCGCAGGCTATAATAGAGTGGATGCGTCGCTGTCCTATCAGCTGGATAGCGTGTCGGTAATTCTCAAGGGCCAGAATTTGTTCGACCAAACAATTCGCAATGCCACCTCGTTCCTGCGTGATATTGCACCCGAGGCGGGACGCAACTTGACCCTTGCGGTAAGATATCAATTTTGAGTAATACCACTCCTGTGCCCGCCTCGTCAGGCATAGGTTAGAAGAGGTGACTGTGAACAACGTAATAAAAGGATTTCTGACACTGGTGGTTTCAGTACTGACATTGTTTGTGCTGGGTATCGTTTACCTGACCATGACTGTAAACCCTAATGATTTTAAACCGGAGATCAAATCGGCAGCTGCCAGCCAGGGGGTCGAGCTGTCACTTGATGGCGATATCGGCTGGCAGTTTTTCCCTCAGATCGGCATTGTTGTAACCCAGGTTGAGTTCATCTACAGCCCTGTAGCATCAGGCAAAATTGGTCAATTAGGACTGTCCGTGAGCTGGAGTGAACTGTTTGATATCGACCTTTCATCCAACCGCCTGCCAGTGGGTTCAATTGAGATCAACAATGCTACGCTGCAGCTTGCCGAGCTGGCTCCCAATACCCCTCCAATTCAACTCAAAAAGGTCAATGCCTCGATCAAAAACCTCTCAACCAACGGACGCCGTTTTCCACTGAGTGCGTCCGCTGAGATATTTAATGACATTGCTGTCGCCATCGATGCCAAGGTCGAGATCGACGTGGATACAGGTTCGACGCAGCCGATAATTAACAAAATGGTTGTCAGCGATCTATACAGCTCAGTTGATAATCTGCAGGTAACAGGACAATTTAGCGCGCAAAACAACTTCGCCACCGCTCAGGGAAAACTTCAGAGCAATCATTTTGATCTCAAACAATTGCTCAACAAAGTGGGCAAGACGTTCCCTGAAATACAGCTATCGAAAATGGTTGGCAACCAGGCACTAACCGATATCAGTTGGAAGAGCGATTTTAATGCCAACAGCAGCGGCTTTTCGGTAATCAACACACAACTAAATATCGACAATCAGCCGCTCACTGTTACAAGTAAAATTGACCACAGCATCAACAATCTAATGTTGCGTGTTGATGGCAAACAGTTCGATCTGAGCAACTATATGTCTGCCGAAAGCAGTACTCAGCAGAATGGCGCCCTGTTTGCACCGCTGGCACTGCCCTTCGCACTTTGGCTAGGACAAAGTCAGATGGAGCTATCGCTGGATAAACTGGTCTTGCCCGATTTTGATGTCGACCATCTCTATATCAACTTGTTTGGCAACCAGAGCGTTCTTCAGATGAGCTCTTTTAATGCCGATATTTTTGATGGTCAGGTCAACGCCACCGGACGCTTGGATATGCGGCCCAAAACACCAACCTTTAAACTGCAAACTTCCGTATCGAATATAGCGCTTCAGAGTGCGCTTAGCACGCTGGCCGAAAGCGACGATATCAGTGGCCAGCTAAATCTGGAGATGACCATCGAGGGCGCCGGCAATAACGGTGCAGAAATCATGGACGCGCTCAGAGGCGGGGGCCAGCTATCTATTGCCAGCCCTCAATACAACGCTATCAATGCTGAGCAATTATTCTGTGATACTGCAGCCCTGTTTGGCAGTGACGGCAAAAAAAGCGACTGGGCTGAAGGAACACAATTTGACACCCTCAGCGGGCGCTTCAGTTTTGATGATGGCAAATTATTGATTCAAGATCTGAAAACCGCAGCCGGCAATATCGCTATCACATCACAGGGAACCGTGCGGCTGGCCGAACAGCGTTTTGCCATCAACGCCAATGCCCGAGTAAACGGCAGCAGCACCAGTGCATCTGGTTGTTCGGTTAACAAGCGCCTGCAAAATCGAAGCCTGCCCTTTATCTGCAGTGGCAGCTTTGCAGAGAATGGCAAAACCAACTGCAAACCGGATGATAATCTGATCAAGGATATGCTCAAGAACAGTGTTTATGAAAAGCTCGGCGAGAAAATATTTAAGACACCCGTAACCACTGACGATGGCCAAACAAACAGCGACCCATTAAAAAGTCTGTTTAAAGGCATTCTCAACAAAAACCTGAAATAAAATAACAGGCTTTTAATCTATGCATCCGGCGCAGTTTCAAAAAGCCGTACTCGACTGGTTCGACCAGTTCGGCCGCACCAACCTGCCCTGGCAGCAGAATATAGACGCCTACCCAGTGTGGGTCTCGGAAATCATGCTGCAGCAGACTCAAGTGAACACAGTGATCCCCTACTTTGAACACTTTATGCAAAGCTTCCCGACTGTGGATGACCTTGCGCGAGCAGCGTTGGATGATGTGCTCCATCACTGGACGGGACTGGGCTATTACGCTCGCGCGCGCAATCTGCACAAAACTGCGCAGCTCGTGGTGGAGCAATATGGCGGTCATTTCCCCAAAAGCGTGGCACTCCTTAGCGAGCTCCCCGGCATCGGCCGCTCGACTGCCGGAGCCATCAGCTCTATCGCATTTAAAAATCAGGCCACCATTCTCGATGGCAACGTCAAGCGCGTGTTGGCCCGCTTCAGTGCCACCGAAGGCTGGCCGGGAAAACGAGACGTGGTTGAAAAACTCTGGTTGATCGCTGAAACCTACACCCCGCATCAACGCATTGCCGATTACACTCAGGCAATGATGGATCTCGGTGCGACGCTCTGCACACGCTCATCACCCAACTGCGAACAGTGTCCGCTGGCATCAGACTGCATCGCCTTCCAGCAGGGAAATCCGCGGGATTATCCGGGCAAAAAACCGAAGAAAAAGCTTCCAGTCAAAAGCGCTTTTTTCTTGATGCTGAAAAATAGCCGGGGTGAGTTACTACTGGAGCAAAACCCACCCACGGGACTCTGGGGCGGACTCTGGGTTCCGCCGCGTTGCGAAACCGAAGAACAGCTAGATGAGTTGTGTCTGAAACTCGGTGCAGACGTTCACAGCCAAATAATCATGGCCCCACAACGGCATACTTTTAGTCATTTCCATCTCGACTACCGACCGGTGCAGGCACATACGTCCGGCACAGGGCTATCACCCAACCAAATTGCCGAGGGCTCAAATCAAGTCTGGTATAACCCACAGAAACCACTATCATTGGGGTTGCCTGCGCCAATCAAAGCGCTGCTTTCAAATATCATCTAGAGGTCTTTTATGCCCCGCACTGTATTTTGCCGCAAGCTCCAACAAGAACTTCCCGGACTGGAGCAACCACCTTTCCCGGGCCCGGCCGGCGAAGATATTTTTAACCATGTTTCCAAGCAGGCATGGGCAGAGTGGATGGCTCATCAAACCACCCTGATAAATGAAATGCGACTTAATATGATGGATCTGACCGCTCGTACATACCTCTCGGAACAGCGTGAAAAATTCTTTGCCGGCGAGGAAGTCGATCAGGCTGAAGGATACGTGCCTCCTGCCGAATAATCCCTTGACGAACTGCAACTCAGACGCTTTAATACGCGCCTCTCGCGATATGAGTCAGTCTACATTGCGACGCCCGGTTAGCTCAGTTGGTAGAGCAGAGGATTGAAAATCCTCGTGTCCTTGGTTCGATTCCGAGACCGGGCACCATAATCTAAAAGCCTCAGCGCAAGCTGGGGCTTTTTGGTTTTTATAAGACAATCATCGAACGGTTAGATTGGTTCGCACTAACGTGCTCAGGGTTGCACCCCGCCTTCGCCAGCGAAGGCGCCCAAAGACGCTGCGCGTCGTTGTCCGAGACCGGGCATTTATGCCCTAGCGGTACCATAATCTAAAAGCCTCAGCGCAAGCTGGGGCTTTTTGGTTTTTATAAGACAGTCATCGAACGGTTAGATTGGTTCGCACTAATGTGCTCTCTTCACCAAGCGAGGCCGGAGTAAAGAGCTCCCTGTGCCGAGCTGGGCACAATACCAAGACCCTAATTGTTTAGCTGTTCCATCTGCTTGATTGATGAAACGGAAAGATTGAGATCTTTCAGCAAGCCATTATCAATACTGTATATCCAGGCATGCACGGAGAGATCCGCACCGCTGTTCCAGGCATTTTGCACCACGCTGGAATTACAGACATTGGCCGCTTGTTCGAGAACATTTAGCTCACAGAGTCGGTCTAGCCGCGCGTGTTCATCCAACTGTTCAAGTTCTGCGGCGTGAAAACGGCCGACGTCTTTAATATGGCGCAACCAGTTATCGATCAACCCATGATCCTCTTCTTCCATGGAGGCCTTCACTCCGCCGCAGCCATAGTGTCCGCAGACAACAATATGCTTAACTTTCAAATAGTCCACCGCGAACTGAATAACAGAGAGGCAGTTAAGGTCCGTGTGAACGACCACATTGGCAATATTACGGTGAACAAACACTTCGCCAGGCGGAAGCGCGACAATCTGATTGGCCGGAACCCTACTGTCTGAGCAGCCAATCCAGAGATATTCCGGCGCTTGCTGTTTCGAGAGCTCGGTGAAAAACCCAGGATTTTTCTCTTTGATCTCATCAGCCCACTGAATATTTCTTTCAAACAGGTGTGTTAGTTTGTTCACGAAGGAATTTCCTCTTTATGGATGCCACAAACGGCGACTCATTTGGCAGCATTTTACAGCAAGTTGACGAAAATGGAGACGGTGATTAATGATCCAATCGTGTTGGCTGGTCTCACTCCTGCCCGTCTGGATTATGGTTTATCCCTGAATCAACTGCCGTACCCGACCCGAGTAGAACACCAATCCAGCGCGTTTCGTCCTGCGTTTCAAGCGCAATTTTGATCATAATCGTCAGCGGTATTGACAGCAGCATGCCGACCGGGCCCAACACCCAGCCCCACAGTACTAATGAGACGAAGACTACCAGAGGAGACAAATTCAAACCCTTGCCCATCCAGCGCGGCTCGACCGCATTGCCCATCACCAGATTAACGACGACAAACCCTGCGAGGGTGAGGCCAGCAGGAAATACGCCCAGTTGCACTGTGGCCAATAAAACAGCTGGGACGGCCGCAATAAACGAACCCACAGTCGGGACGTAGTTAAGTAAAAAAGCGACCAACCCCCAGAGCACGGCATAATCGACACCGAGTATGGTTAGCCAGATAAAGATTAACAGGCCAGTAAGCAGGCTGATCGCGGTTTTAATCGCGAGGTAACTGTGCACGCTATCCGAGAATTTAGCCAACCACTCTTCAGACACCTCTTTGCCCCGCGCTTGCCGGAGCTTTTCGCCAAAACCAATATTCTCTGCGAGGATAAATATAACCGTCAGCAGAATCATCACCGCATTGGTCATTACGCTGCCAAAGGATGCCAATGTGCTGCCGGCAAAAGACATCGCCACACCGGGATCAAAACTACTCTGCCACTGCTTTGGGTCGATATCGATACCGCGCGCGCTCAACCATGCCTGAAAATTTTGGCTCATTGCCGATAATTTGACCGAGTACTCGGGAATATCTTTACGGAAATCGTCTACCGACGAACCAATCACAGCGGAGAGCATCAATCCAACCAGTAGAATCAGCATCACGATCATCAGGATCGCGACACCACCGGGAATGCCGCGATCCTTTAACCAACCCAGCAACGGCGATACGATCATGGCAATAAATACTGCCAACAGGAATGGAACCAGAAGTTCGCCTGCCATTTTCAGGCCGGTTACGACAATCACAAAAGCCGCAGCAACCACTAAAAAACGGGCAATGGGGGACGTTTTCTCAATCATGGTGGTGCTCCTGTTGGTGCGATAATTCATTGTCGAGACGCTGCAATAACAGGCTTAACTCTGCGCGCCCTGTACTTGAGAAACAGACCAGTCCATCGGACGAGGTCATTTCGCGCTCGGCTAACATAGCACATTGCTGGCGAATATCATCTAACGCGGGATTATGGCGAATTGGCATGCCAATAAAGACATCCCAGTCACTCTCAGTTGCCTGCCCGGCCAAAACCAATTCAAGAAGGGTCTGCACATTAACCGCTTCGACGCGATAGACCGGCAGACCTACATAGCGAAAGACCATTAACGCAAGCATTATCAGCACAAAGGTCAGTGACAGGGTAATCAAAAAATTCATGCTTTCAGCTTATACAAATAGCCTGCCTTGACAACCCCCTGGATCGCTTAAAACTGATCCGGATACTTGCCTTGATAACGGCGATAAAACGCCTGCAGAGTGGCGATGTCGGCATCATAGTCGCCGGTCGGCTGAAACAATTGATCTAGCACAATACGCTTGCCGGGGAAGTCCAGGCCAACCAGAAAGATTTTGCAGTCAATCGCCTCGGCGATACGCAAAAACCCGGTTTTCCACTTCTCGACCTTTTTACGTGTGCCTTCTGGTGCGAGGCCGATAACAATACCTTTGTCCTGCTCGACCAGTCGCGCAACATTGTCGACAATAGATTCTGGCTGGCCGCGGTTAACCGGGATACCGCCAAGCCAGTCCATAAACCAGCGCACGCCTGGTTTGAAAATCGTGTGCTTGCCAAGCCAGCGGAGCTTTAGATTAAGTGCCAAAATTGCCGCCATGGCGAGAACAAAATCCCAGTTAGAGGTATGCGGTGCGCCGATAATCAGGATCCGCTCATGACTGGGAATCTCGCCTACCACACGCCAGCCCATAATCCGTAAAATAGTGCGACCAAATTTTTGCGCCAAAACCGAGCGTTTGGCGCGCAGATGCACAGGTGTCATCTCTTCACTGGCAATTACTGTTTTACTGTTCATGGCCACCCTTCTCTGAATATTCTATTTTTTACGGTTGTTAAAATGCAGGTTATTACACTCAAGCGCGGATTAATTCGCGCTGATATTAATTAGTGTTCTCGCGTTGCTCGGAACTCAATTTCCGGATGACGCTCTTCAGTCAACGACAAATTCACGCGGGTTGGTGCCAGATAGGTTAAATGGTTACCGCCATCTAGAGCCAGATTATCCATCGCTTTATTTTTAAATGATTCCAACTTTTTGCTGTCACTGCTATCGGTCCAGCGTGCCGAGTGCACATTAACTGATTCATAGACCGCTTCAACGCCATATTCTTCGCGCAACCTGTACGCTACAACATCAAACTGTAACTGGCCCACTGCACCGACAATAATATCGTTGTTGCGGAACGGAAAAAATACTTGGGTGCTGCCCTCTTCCGACAACTGACGAATACCGTTTTGCAGCTGTTTGGCCCTAAGAGGGTCTTTCAAACGAATACGTTTAAACAGTTCCGGTGCAAAGTGAGGAATGCCACTGAACTTCAGGTCTTCACCCTCGGTAAAGGCATCGCCAATCTGAATCGAGCCGTGGTTGTGCAAGCCAATAATATCGCCGGCCTGAGCTTCCTCCAGCGAGACGCGCTCGCCCGCCTTGAAACTGAATGCGTCGGCAATCCGCACCGACTTGCCCGTGCGCACATGTTTCATCTTCATGCCCTTGGTGTACTTGCCCGAGCAGATCCGCAAGAAGGCTATGCGGTCGCGATGCTTGGGGTCCATATTGGCCTGAATCTTAAACACAAAGCCGCTAAAGGCTTTTTCTTCGGCGACCACTTCACGTTTGTCGCTTGCCCGTGGCTGAGGTGACGGCGCCCAGCGCACAAAGTCGTCGAGCATTTCACGGACACCAAAGTTTCCAAGCGCGGTGCCAAAAAAGACCGGCGCCATGCGACCGGCCAAAAATTCTTCCTTATCAAACAATGTGGTCGCACCCTTGACCAGTTCCAGCTCGTCGAGCACATCATCAGCATAATCGCCGAGTGCCTCGCGGGCTTCGGCAGAGTCGAGCCCTTTAATCTGAATATCATCCATAAGGGTATGGCCCTTGCCCTGGACATAGACATGGATCGTGTCGGTGTAAAGATTGTAGACGCCGCGAAACCCTCGACCCATGCCGATTGGCCAGTTAATCGGCGCGGTCTTAATCTTTAACACGCTCTCGATCTCGTCAAGCAGCTCAATCGGGTCGCGAATCTCACGATCCATCTTGTTGACGAAGGCAAAAATGGGCGTGTCCCGCAGACGACAGACATCCATCAATTTAATGGTGCGGTCTTCCACACCCTTGGCACCATCGATCACCATCAGCGACGAGTCCACCGCAGTGAGGGTGCGATAAGTGTCTTCAGAAAAGTCCTCGTGTCCTGGCGTGTCGAGCAGATTGACCATGCAGTCGTGATAGGGAAACTGCATAACCGAGGAAGTCACCGAAATACCGCGTTCCTTCTCCATCGCCATCCAGTCTGAGGTGGCATGGCGATCACTCTTGCGACCCTTTACGGTACCCGCCACCTGAATCAGGTTGCCGAGCAGCAGCAGTTTTTCGGTGATCGTGGTCTTGCCCGCATCTGGGTGCGAAATAATTGCAAAGGTGCGGCGCTGAACTGATGAATCGGTCATTGGATTTATTTAGTGGCCAGTAAAAGGCGCGCATTATACGTGCAAAAAGCGCGTTTCAGCTAATATCAACCATGCAAAATAGCGTTTCTAAATCACTGCAGCAAATCCTCTGGCCCGACTCTACCGTAACTAGTCGCACTAACATCCATAGACCGTATCAGTCGGATAGTATTTGTTCATCTGCGACGGTTGCAGTATCGTCTCAGCTTTCGCGCAACCACCACTTTCAGGAGCATTCAATGAAATATCAGGGCCAGACCGACTACGATCACAAAGGGCCTTCACCACGCAGTGGTGTGTTGCTGTGTAATCTGGGTACGCCGGATGCGCCAAAGACTGCCGAGTTGCGCCGTTACCTGAAAGAGTTTTTAAGCGATCCGCGGGTTGTCGAGGTGCCACGTTTGCTTTGGTGGTTGATTCTCAATCTGATTATTTTGCGCATTCGCCCAAGACGATCGGCGAAACTCTACGCCAGCGTCTGGTCTGAGGGGGGTTCGCCACTCATGGTGCACTGCAAGGCGCAGGCTGCTGGGGTGAAAAAGATTCTTGATGAAAAGTTTAACGATGATGTGCCGGTTGCGCTCGGCATGCGTTACGGCAATCCGTCAATGGCGTCAGCGATCGCAGAACTGACCGCACAGAATGTGCGCAATATTACCGTGCTGCCGCTCTATCCCCAATATTCCGGTGCCACTACCGGCTCAACCTTCGATGCGGTAGCACAGACGTTTAGTAAAACCCGCTGGGTGCCAGAGCTACATTTTATTGGCGGCTATCAGCAGTCGGAGGCCTATATAGATGCTCTGTGTGAGACGATTCGCCAGCAGTTTGCCGAACATGGCGAGCCGGACAAGCTGGTGTTTTCCTATCACGGCACACCGCAAAGCTACCTCAACAAAGGCGACCCGTATCACTGTTTCTGCCACCAGACCACCAGGCTGGTCCGCGAGCGCATGGGGCTCGATGAAAATAAAATCATGACCACCTTCCAATCGCGCTTCGGTCGCGAGCCCTGGTTGCAACCCTACACCGACAAAACCATGGAAGCGCTGCCTGAGGAAGGCGTGAAACATGTCGCAGTCATCTGTCCGGGCTTTTCATCAGACTGCCTCGAGACTATCGAAGAGATCAATATGGAAGCTCGCGAACTCTTTATTGAAGCAGGTGGTGAAACCTTCCACTACATCCCCTGCTTAAATGATAACCAGGCACATATTGAAGCGCTGGCGGAGATTGCTAGCCGACATCTGTAAAACGATCTGGTTCAACATGGGCTAACCACTGTTCCAGCACCTCAGAACAAGAGCCACCTACTTTGGCTGTGGCCAGCTCATCTCCTCGGGTTTTGCCATTATTTATGATAACTATCGGCTTGTCTTGCGCCTGCGCCCAGAGACAGAACCGATAGCCTGAGTAAGTCATAAGCGATGAGCCGACAACTAACAGCCCTGTTGCAGCCTGCATGGCTGTCTCCGCCTGTTCGGCGCGAACAGTCGGGATTGAGTCCCCATAAAACACTGCATCAGGCTTGAGAATACCACCGCAATGCTCGCAATCTGGGACCCGCATAGTCGAGTGATCAAGGTCATCGACATCCGCATCGCCATCTGGGGCAATTACTCCCGCGAGCCGCGCGAAACCGGGGTTATGCCTCTCTAGCCAAACCTGCAGTGGTGCTCTTGGCAATCGAAGCCTGCAACTCAGACAGGACACACTGTCTACTCGACCATGCAGATCGATGACATCACGACTGCCGGCTCGTTGATGCAGGCCATCAACATTTTGCGTCACCAGATGGGACACCCTGTTCAACGACGCTAAGCGAACCAGGGCCAGATGGGCGGCGTTCGGCTGCGCATCGCTCATAAATCGCCAGCCCACCATATTGCGCGCCCAGAATCTCTGTCTTGCTTGATGATTACCAACAAACTCCTGATGTGTGACCGGTGGTTTACGTTGCCACTCACCACGCTGATTGCGATAGGTCGGTACGCCAGATTCGGCGCTGACGCCGGCGCCAGTGAGCGCTAACCAGCCAATTTGAGCAGTGAGCAATGAGATAACAGTTTGCAATGGTAAACCCTATAAATTAAGTGGCTTCGGTAGTCTGTGAAAGTCAGGTTTTTTAGTAAGCAATACGTATAATAGCGGCTTTAGATTAGATTGAAGCTCCAGACCAAACTCTATGGATATAAAACACTACATGCAAACGGTGGGCAGTCAGGCTCGGGATGCGTCTCGGGTGATTGCGGCTGCCGATACAGCATTAAAAAACAGCGCACTGCTGGCCATCGCCAAGGCACTGAACAGCAACCTCGATGAGCTTCTGCGAGCCAATGCCATGGACATGCAAAATGGTCGTAACAACGGGCTCGAAGCGGCGCTGCTCGATCGTCTTGAGCTCAACCCTGAGCGCATCGCCGCAATGATCGAAGGCCTGCATCAGGTCGCCGACCTGCCTGACCCTGTCGGCGATATCACCGAACTGCAAGATCGCCCAAGCGGCATCAAACTTGGCAAGATGCGCGTACCACTGGGTGTGGTGGGCATTATTTACGAGTCGCGGCCAAATGTGACAGTGGATGCCGCCAGCCTGTGCCTGAAGTCGGGCAATGCAACCATTCTGCGCGGTGGCAGTGAAGCGATTCACTCAAATCAGGCAATTGCTGCCTGCATCAGCCGTGGGCTGGCCGCTGTAGGCCTGCCTGAAACCGTGGTGCAGGTGGTCAACACCACCGATCGCGCTGCGGTTGGCGAGCTGATTACCATGACCGACTATGTTGATGTGATTGTTCCACGCGGCGGTAAAAGCCTGATTGAACGTATCAGCAGCGAAGCCCGTGTGCCAGTGATCAAACATCTGGATGGCAACTGTCATGTCTACATTGATGACCAGGCCGACAAGCAAAAAGCCCTGGCAATCGCCATCAACGCCAAAACCCATCGCTACGGGGTGTGCAATGCCATGGAGTCGCTGTTAGTCGCAGAGTCCATTGCCGATCAGGTTTTGCCTGAACTAGCTGCGGCCTATGCAGACAAAGATGTGGAGTTGCGCGGTTGCGAAAAAACCTGTGCGTTGATCGATACCGCAATTCCGGCCACCGAACAGGACTGGGCAGAAGAATATCTGGCGCCGGTGTTATCAATCAAAATTGTCGCAGGGCTGGATGAGGCGATAGCCCATATTAATCACTATAGCTCGCACCATACCGATGCGATTATCACTGAAGACAGTGAACGTGCGGCACGTTTTATGCGCCAGGTCGACTCCAGCTCGGTGATGGTCAACGCATCAACGCGCTTTGCCGATGGCTTCGAATACGGCCTCGGTGCCGAAATCGGGATCTCCACCGACAAGATCCACGCCCGCGGGCCTGTGGGTCTCGAGGGGCTAACCAGCCAGAAGTGGGTGGTCTATGGCGATGGACAGATCCGTCAATAATATGTCTGTGGCTCTGTTTGGCGGCACCTTTAATCCCATTCACAATGGCCACTTGCGGATTGCGGTCGAGCTCGCCGAACAGCTTGATGTCGAATCTCTGCGCATGATTCCCTGTGCATTGCCACCGCACCGCGAAGCATTGACCGTTTCCGCTGAACAGCGCCTGCAAATGCTTAAGGCCGCGATTGAAAATCAACCCCGTCTAGTCGCCGACGAAATTGAACTGCAGCGCCAGGGGCCCAGTTACACCATTGATACTCTGCGTCAGGTCAGAGCGGAAATCACCTCTGACACACCGCTTTATCTCTGCCTTGGCATGGATGTGCTGGCCACCATCGACAGCTGGCATCAGTGGCAGCAGCTTACCGACTACTGCCATCTAGTGATTTCGGCAAGGCCCGACCACAACATGCCCCAACAGGGCGCCTTGGCGGAGTGGGTCAGCCAGCGCCGCTGTGACGATTTACAGCAACTAAAAAGCTCCAGCGCTGGTAAACTGTACTTCTGTGAAACCAGTATGCTAGCCATTTCATCGACCCAGATCCGTGACAAAGTAAGTCGCGGCGATGCGATCGACTATTTAACACCGGCTGCCGTGGTCAACTATATCCAACAAAACTATTTATACGAGTAATGTTTTTACTATGACGCAATCACTAAAAGAAGTTGTTATCGCCGCGCTGGAAGAAGTTAAAGCGCAAAATATTATCGCACTGGACGTCCGCGAACTGACCGGTGTGATGGATACCATGATTGTCGCCAGCGGTAATTCCAACCGTCAGGTCAAATCTCTGGCTAACAATGTTGCCGTAGAGGGGAAAAAGGCTGGGCACAGTATTATTGGTGTCGAGGGCGATGATACTGCAGAGTGGATTCTGGTCGATTTCGGTGATGTGATTGTGCATGTCATGCTGCCGGCAACCCGTGCGTTTTATGATCTTGAGCGACTTTGGTCGATGCGTCCTGGCGATGCCGCAGAAGACGGCGAAAACGAACAGCCTATACTTGGCGACCTGAGCTAGGCCAGCCGTAAAAGATGAAATTGAAGCTGGTGGCAGTGGGAACTCGTATGCCTGGCTGGGTGGACGCTGGCTGCGCCGAGTACAGCAAACGCATGCCGCCGGAGCTGCGTATTGAAACCATTGAAATCGCACTTGGCAGCCGTGGCAAAAATCAGCCCGCCAACAAAGCAATTGAGAAAGAGAGTCAGTCCCTGATGAAAGCGATTGGCGAACAGGATTTTGTCGTTGCGCTGGATGTGCTCGGCCGCCCCATGAGCACCGAGCAACTAGCCGTCAAGCTGGCAGACTGGCAGATGAATGGCCGCGATATCTGTCTGCTTATTGGCGGTCCGGATGGGCTATCCGACCAATGCCTTGCCCGCGCCAATATGCGTTGGTCATTGTCAGAGTTAACACTGCCACACCCTCTGGTGAGAATTGTATTAATGGAACAGCTCTATCGGGCATGGACGATAAACGCCAATCACCCTTATCATCGCAGTTAGCGACAACGGATCCATGGTGACCAAACAGTATGCGGGATGATGCAGCTTTTTCAGATCCTCAGCGCGAACGGATGATTTTCGTTGGCAGACTGTTTATCGGCAGTCTGGCGATACTGATTCTGACTATTGTGCTGTTGCTAAGATACTTCGACCTGCAAGTTTCCCGTCATGAAGACTTTGCAACCCAATCTAACAAAAATCGCGTTCTAGTCCGACCCGTCGCACCACCGCGCGGTCTGATCTATGATCGCAACGGCCTGCTTCTGGCCGACAATCGTCCCAGCTATGACCTCACGATAGTCCCCGAGCGCAGTGAAAATATCGACAGTTTAATCGGTGCGCTAGACAACTTAATCTCCGTCTCTGAGTCTGATATTCAACGTTTTAAACAAAAGCTAAAACGCAGACGTCCATTTGAGCAGACGATATTGCGTACCAACCTAAGTGAAACCGAGCGCGCCATTTTGGCGGTCAACAGTCATCGGTTGGCTGGTGCTGAAGTTTCGGCGCGACTCATTCGCTCATACCCTTTTCGGGAACTGTTTGCGCATTCTGTGGGTTATATGGGCCGCATTAATGAGCGTGAAAGTCGAACCATTGACGCTCTCAAATACAGTGGTACGGTTTCGATAGGCAAGGTTGGTCTTGAAAAATTCTATGAATCGCAACTGCTTGGAACCGTAGGCAGTGAGCAGGTAGAAACCAATGCGCGCGGGCGAGTGATGCGAGTACTGGAAAAAACACCCTCCATAGCCGGCGACAATCTGACATTGCATCTCGACAGCAACCTGCAGCGTGTAGGCTATGAGGCCTTTGCCGGCGAGCGTGGTGCACTGGTGGCAATAGAAATTGAGACTGGTGGCATTCTCGCTTTGGTCAGTGCGCCGAGCTATGACCCCAACCTATTTGTAAATGGCATTAGTCAAAAAAATTATGACGGCCTGCTCTACTCCAAAGACCGACCACTTTTCGACCGCGCTATTCGTGGTCAGTATCCACCAGGATCAACCATTAAACCGCTGTTCGGTCTGACCGCGCTGGCAAGCAAAGCGATTAGTACCAACTTCACAATCCAAGACGATGGGTTTTTCTATTTCCCGGGAATCGAAAGACCCTGGCGTGATCACAACTCTGCCACAGGCGGGCACGGCGCTGGAGTCGGACTGGCGAAAGCGATTATCGAATCCTGTGATGTCTATTTTTATGAACTCGGCGTGCGCACTGGCATCGATAAGCTCGCCAACTACGCTGTCGAATTTGGGCTCGGTCATACTACTGGAATTGATCTTCCCGGGGAGCGTCCCGGAATCATGCCCAGCCGTGCCTGGAAAAGGGGTGCTCGAGGTCAAAGCTGGTTTAACGGCGATACCATTAATACAAGCATTGGTCAGGGGTTTATGCTCACCACCCCGTTACAGCTGGCCGTGATGACCGCCCGGATCGCCAGCCGCGGCGATGTGCGCACGCCGCGCATCGTCAAAGCAATCAATGGGATCGATATCGGACCCGACAGCGAGATAGGCAAAATCGAAATTGACGACCGGTACTGGGATTATGTGCACAAGGCAATGGAAGATGTGGTTCACAGTGGACGCGGAACTGCGCGCAGTATAAACACTGGGCTGGATTATCGAATCGCCGGTAAAACCGGCACTGCCCAAGTAATCAGCATTGATACAGATGACAAATACGACAGCAGTAAACTGGAAAAACGGCAGTGGGATCACGCACTATTTGTTGCCTATGCGCCAGCCGAAAACCCCAAAATTGCTATCGGTCTAATTGTTGAAAATGGCGAGCATGGTGGCCTGTCTGCAGCACCCATTGCACGAGCGGTGTTCGATGCCTACATGCAATCCCGCGCTCAACCAACCGTTGTCAGCAGGTGATGATCGATGCATAGATATGATTTTGTTCGTCAGTTAAACAGCCCCGGAGGTGATCGAAAAAGATCGAGGGCGATGCATGTCGATACCCCTTTGCTACTGTTGTTACTCGCCCTCTGCGGTATCGGCCTGACGGTGCTTTACAGCGCCAGCGGTGAAAGTATTTTTTATGTCAAACGCCAGGCGACTTTTATGCTTTTCGGGCTGATTGTAATGATTGCATTCGCTCAGCTTAAACCTCGATTCTGGGAGCGCTGGTCTCTATTTATTTATACCGCCGGTCTGCTTTCGTTAGTTTTGGTACTGTTCTTTGGGGTGGGCGCCAAAGGCGCACAGCGTTGGCTGGATTTTGGTGTTACCCGGTTTCAACCCTCCGAACTCATGAAGCTCGCAGTGCCCTTAATGGTGTCGGCCTACCTCAGTAATCGCTATCTGCCGCCCAGTTTTAAACATATTCTGGCAGCCACTCTAGCAACAATGTTGCCTGTTTTTCTGGTTGCCCATCAGCCCGACTTGGGCACCTCAGTAATTATTTTTTCGTCAGGATTTTTTGCGATTTTTCTCGCCGGTCTCGGGAAACGTTATCTTATATCTACCGGATTATTGGTGATTGCTGCCATTCCCATACTCTGGTTTTATGTTCTGCTGGACTATCAAAAGCAACGAGTTTTGACCCTGCTGTCACCCGAACAGGATAAACTCGGAGCCGGCTGGAACATCATTCAATCGACGACCGCTATAGGCTCCGGCGGTTGGAATGGCAAAGGATGGACCGAGGGCTCGCAGTCGCAGCTCAATTTCCTTCCGGAAAGCCACACTGACTTTATTATCGCAGTACTCGCCGAGGAGTTTGGTCTGATGGGGGTAATGACCCTGATGCTGGTCTACCTGCTTGTGATTGCACGCTGTATGTTTATAGCAATCAATGCTCAAACCATGTTTAGTCGGCTCGTTGCGGGCACTATTGGCCTGACTTTCTTTGTCTATATTTTTGTCAATATGGGTATGGTCTCGGGCATTCTGCCGGTGGTTGGCGCACCGTTACCATTTATCAGTTATGGCGGCTCAGCAATTGTGACTCTGTTTATTGGATTTGGTATTCTGATGGCCATTAGCACTGAACCGAAACGAATTTAGGAAAGCCATTAGCTCAAGTAGAAAGCCATTAGCTCAAGTAGAGAGCCATTAGCTCAAGTAGAAAGCCTTCGTAAAAAGCCCTTAACCAATGTAGGACAGCCATTTGAAAAACTACCCCAAACTTATTCTAGCCAGCGTACTTTTCAATGTTGCGATTGCCAGTCACGCCGACTATTCAACGCACCCTGAAGCTCAAGAATTTATCGACACCATGGTGACCAAACATCAGTTTGCCCGCGAGGATATTGTCAGCTGGCTGAGTGCTGCGGAGCATCAGGAATCGATCGTCAAAGCGATGAGTCGCCCCGCAGAAAAGGTCAAACCCTGGCACGAATACCGCAAGCACTTTATTTCAGAGCGCAGAATTAATGGCGGTGTCGCCTTTTGGGAACAAAACCGCGAGACATTGGCCAATGCCGAGCGTGACTTTGGTGTTGATCAGGCCATTATCGTCAGCATTATCGGTGTCGAAACCAATTACGGCAGTAATACCGGCAGCTATAAGGTAATCGACGCACTGTCGACGCTGGCGTTCGATTACTACACCTACACAGACAAACGCGAATCGCGCAAACGCTTCTTTACCTCGGAACTGGAAAACCTGCTCTTACTGGCGCGAGAACAACATCAAGATCCTGTCGAACTCAAAGGATCCTACGCCGGCGCTATGGGACTCGGCCAGTTTATGCCGAGCAGCTACCGTCACTATGCTGTCGATTACGACCAGGACCAGTTCGCCGATATCTGGCGCAATCCGACCGATGCAATTGCCAGCGTCGCCAACTATTTTGCCGAGCACGGATGGAGGCAGGGTGAGGCAGTTGCCGTGCGCGCCAATATCAATCAAGACCCGGCGGAAGAGACGGTTAACAAACTGATCCGGCCAAAGCAGACCTTAGCCGAGCTCGAGGAGCAGGGCTATAAAATCATGCAACCGATGGCGCCCGACACCAAGGCTCTGCCTATGCGTTTTAGCGCCAAATATGGCAACGAGTACTGGCTTGGCATGCATAATTTTTATGTGATCAGCCGCTATAATCCACGCACCAAATACGCCATGGCTGTGTATCAATTGAGTGAACTGATTCGTCAACGCAAATGTGTTCAAAGCAATGACTGCCCGGCTTCCTGAAGTGGCTCCAGTCGTCGCCCGACTCATCATCGCGCTGCTGCTGGTCTCACTGGCTGGTTGCAGCTCGTCGCCTCTTATGGTGCAGAAAGACGGCGCTGGCAAACGGGTTGATGCCAGCATTATCCCCAATGCAATACCCAAATCGGAGCCCATCACCAATGCGGGCAACAAAAGCCCCTATGAGGTATTCGGCAAAACCTACTGGGTACTTCCCACCAGTAGAGGTTACAACGAGACCGGGATTGCATCCTGGTATGGCACCAAATTTCATGGCCGCCTGACCTCTAATGGAGAGGTCTATAACATGTATGGTATGACCGCTGCGCACAAAAGCCTGCCGATTCCCTCCTACGCCAAAGTCACCAACATAGAAAATGGCCGTTCTGTGGTGGTGAGGATCAACGACCGCGGCCCTTTCCATGACTCGCGCGTAATCGATCTGTCCTATGTGGCCGCCATGAAACTGGGCTATGCCGACAAAGGCACAGCAAAAGTACTTGTTGAAGCCATAGATACCGAGGAACACCCACAGACCAAGGCCAATCCGCCCCTCATTGCACAGACTGCAGCAAAGCCTGCAGCCCAACCTAAAGTAACCACCGAAACCACCCCGGGCAATTATCTACAAGTTGGCGCCTTTAGTGATATGTCACTGGTCGAAGAGCTAAAAGGCAAAATCGGCAGTCTGACCTCGCAGACGCTGGTCGTGCACAAACAGGATAATCTATTCAAATTGTGGATTGGTCCCATCGCTGACAACATTGAGCTGTTGACCATTAAGGCGATGCTAAAAAAGACCATTAATCTCACTGCCTTTTCAGTCTCACCATAAATCACTTGCAACGGTTAAATCTGCTGCTTATAAACCAATACAATTCCATCTCAAGGCAGCACACCTGCCACTGAGGTGTTAAACTACCTGTTTATACGTTCTGACACCTTGGTTCTACTATGCTGAAGAAATACCTTGTCACATTTGCCACCGTTATCCTGAGTCTGCAGAGCTTGTCATCTGTGTATGCACAACAACTGGTTCCAGCGCCACCGGAGCTGGCGGCCAAGGCCTGGATTCTGATTGACGCCACCACCGGCACTGTTCTGGTTGAAAACCAAGCTGATTTACCCCTGCCCCCCGCGAGCCTGGCAAAGATGATGACCACCTATATTGCCTCTGGTGAAATTGCCGCGGGCCGTCTCAAGAAAGATGATCTGGTCCTGATCAGTGACAATGCATGGGAAAAAGGCGGCGCCAAGACAGACGGCTCAACCATGTTTCTCAGTCCGCGCAGTAAGGTATCGGTCAGTGATTTGATGCGCGGGGTGATTATCCAGTCCGGTAATGATGCCTCTATTGCACTGGCCGAACATATCAGCGGCGGTGAGAGCGCTTTTGCCGATGAAATGAATCATCAGGCCAGCCTGCTGGGTATGAATGACACCCTGTACTTTAATGCCACCGGTCTGCCCTATGACGGCATGGTCTCGACCGCGCGAGATCTGTCGCTTCTGGCGCGAGCAATTATTCGCGATTATCCCGAGCACTACAGCATCTACTCGGAAAAATATTTTAAACACAACAATATTAATCAGCCCAACAGAAATCGGCTTCTGTGGCGCGATAGCAGCGTCGACGGTCTTAAAACCGGACACACTGACGCCGCAGGCTATTGCTTGGTTGCCTCTGCCAAGCGTCGCGGTATGCGACTGATTTCGGTGATACTGGGAACAGACAGCGACGCCGCCAGAGCTCGGGAAACGCAGAAGCTACTCTCCTATGGTTTTCGTCATTACGACACCAAAACCATTTACTCGGCCGGCGACACCATTAAAGAGAATGCCAAGGTATGGTATGGCGAGCAGGAATTTCTCAACCTGACGATACGCGACGATGTCACACTGACGTTACCACGCGGTACCGAAAAGCAACTCAGCGCCAATATCCTTATCGATGAGCAGATCAAAGCGCCGATTTCAGCTGGCCAGGAACTTGGCCGCCTGCAGGTCTCACTCAATGACCAGCTAATGATTGATACACCTCTGGTCGCCGAGCAGGATGTCACTGAGTCTGGATTTTTTGCCCGCTTTGTCGACTGGATTGTGCTGTTTATTACCCGCCTGATGTCCTGAGTTTCCGCTATGAGCGAGCCACAAGCCCCACTTCTCGAATTCCCCTGCGACTACCCGATTAAAGTTCTGGGCTCGGCAGATAGTGAATTGCATCAGCATGTACTGCAGGTTATGGACACCCATGCGCCTGGCTTTGATCGTAAAAAAATTACTGTTCGTGACAGCAGCAAGGGCAAGTGGCAGTCAATTACTGTGGTGATCACCGCCACAGGCAAGCCTCAGCTGGATGCCATTTTTGCCGATCTAAAAACCAGTGCCCGAGTCAAGATGGTACTCTGACTATGACCGTCAAAACTCGAACCAGCGACCTACCATTAGTGGTTCGCCACCTAGGCCTGCAAGACTACAGCGCCATATTTAATGTTATGAAAGCGTTTAATGAAGGGCGCAATGCCAGCACGGCAGATGAAATCTGGCTGCTGGAACATCACCCGGTCTTCACCCAAGGCCAGGCAGGGAAAGAGGAATATATTCTATTGCCAGGGGATATCCCTGTGGTCAAAAGCGATCGCGGAGGGCATGTTACCTATCACGGCCCAGGGCAGATCACCGCCTATATTCTGGTTGACCTCAAGCGGCTAAATATTGGTGTTCGCGATCTGGTCACTCTCATTGAAAAGGCGCTAGTGCAGACACTGGAACACTGGGGTATCAGCGCCGCACCACGTGCTGACGCACCCGGCGTTTACGTCGAAAGCGGTAAAAAAATTGCCTCTCTGGGCCTGCGGATCCGCAAAGGCTGCAGCTATCACGGCCTTAATTTTAATGTTGCGATGGATCTCTCGCCGTGGCAGAGAATTAATCCCTGTGGTTTGGGCGTGGCAATGACTCAGCTCGCCGATCTAGTTGATACACCGCCCTCTCTTGCCGATGTAATGACCAAGTTAACAGACTGTTTAAGCGCAGGGCTTGGTTACAATAACTACCAAATTGGCGCCGCTGATGCGGTGCTGAACGACTTTAAGTGACGTAAAGGATTGTTATGAGCAGAGAACCCGTTATCCCGCCACAGCGTACCCGCAGACTGCAACAGGGCGAGAAGTTGCGCAGTGCCGATAAAGTCGAGCGAATTCCGGTAAAGGTGATCCCCACAACGACAATTCAGCGCAAACCTGAATGGATGCGCGTGCGCCTCTCCTCTTCACCAAAGGTTCAGGCCATCAAGAATATTCTGCGCAGCCACAAAATGGCAACCGTCTGTGAAGAAGCCGCCTGCCCCAATCTGCACGAATGCTTTAGTAATGGCACGGCGACATTTATGATCATGGGTGAGATCTGCACCAGACGCTGCCCGTTCTGCGATGTCGGCCACGGCAAGCCCAACCCACTGGACACCGAGGAACCGCAAAACCTGGCCCGAGCAATTCATGAGATGGGCCTCAGCTATGTGGTAATTACGTCGGTGGATCGCGATGATCTGCGCGATGGTGGCGCCCAGCATTTTGCCGACTGTATTCGTGAAGCGCGACTGCTGTCACCCGGCCTGAAAGTGGAAGTGTTAGTGCCTGATTTTCGTGGCCGAATGGCGCCGGCGCTGGAGATTCTCAGCGCAACGCCGCCGGACGTGTTTAATCACAATATGGAGACTATCCCGCGTCTCTACCGCGAGGCACGGCCCGGCGCTAACTACGAATGGTCACTGAAACTTCTGAAAGAGTACAAAGCCCTGAAGCCGTCTGTTCCAACCAAGTCGGGCCTGATGGTGGGTCTCGGGGAAAGCAAGGATGAGCTGTTGCGCGCACTCGACGACCTGCGTGCTCATGATGTAGATATGTTGACCGTTGGCCAGTATCTGCAGCCCTCAAGCAGCCATTTGCCGGTCGATCGATTTGTTCACCCAGACGAATTTGCTGAATACACTGAGTACGCTGAAAGCATCGGTTTCAAACAGGCTGCCTGTGGTCCACTGGTGCGCTCAAGCTACCATGCTGACAAGCAGGCCCGCGGTGAAGAGATCAGTTAAGTCGGGTTCAGCTGCGGTTGGACAGCTACTCTGATTCTCCGTCTGTCCACACCTCACGCAGTGGCTCACCGAAGTCATCATAAATAATTTTTTTGCGCGCCCGCTTTGGTGATTTACTCGCGGACTTGGGCGCAGCGCGGGTGCTTTTTTTCTTGCGGCTATCGAGGGCGAAAACAACATCATTGATATAGGTTCGCGTCTGTCGTGGTTCACTACTGACAAATACTGGTTTGGCGCGAGGCTTATCTGCAGGTTCGGCCGTCTCACCACGCTCGTGGGTTTTGATCTGCCCGCCACGCGAGAGAAATTCCTCGGTTTTACGTTGGATATCACCACGAAGTCTGTTTTTGCTGACGCGTTCTACCACGGGAAAAAGCCTGTTTAAAACTGACCCCTAGTCTAACAGTCTCGCCCTGGCATTCACACAACGAGTTGCGCACAAAATCAATCAAACAGATCCAATTGCAGTGCGCGCCCAGGCTCTCCTGCGTCAATAAAGCGCACCCCAAGTCCAATCAATCGCACTGGGCGAGCGCCGCGCTGCCAGGCATCATCAAACAGTGCGACGAAGCCTTCTTGTGTCAGCCCGTCACTCAAAACGCGTTCCACTGTGGTGGTCGTAAAGTCATCAAATTTCACCTTGATAAACTGCTTCGTCACAATATAGTCACTGTCTACCCGGCGCAGACGACTGCGTAACTCAATCAACAACTCAGGCAACTTAGCCAGGCAGGCGCTCTGATCCGAGAGATCTCCTGAATAGGTGCGTTCGACACTGAGTGACTTGCGCCTGCTGTTTGCATTGACCGGACGCGTATCGATGCCTCGACAGAGGTCATATAAACGCTTGCCGAATACACCGAATTTATCTACCAGATCGAGCAATTCAAAACGCTGCAAATCACCGCAGGTTTTGACTCCCATACGCAGCAACTTTTCATTAGTGACTTTGCCGACTCCATAGATACGCTTGACCTCGAGCTGCTCCACAAATGCATCAATATTTTGCGGCGTAATCACGTACTGACCATCGGGCTTGTTTAGATCACTGGCAACCTTGGCAAGAAATTTGTTTGGCGCTACACCTGCAGATGCAGTCACCCCCACCTCACTGGCGATGGCGCGACGAATTTCTTCGGCTATCAAGGTTGCGCTGCCACTGCACTGAGTACAGTCGCTGACATCAAGGAATGCCTCATCCAGAGACAGGGGCTCTACCTTGTCTGTATAGCGATAAAATATCTGGCGGATTTTTAATGAAGCCTCGCGGTACTTCGCCATGGTGGCAGGAATTACCACCAGATCGGGGCACAATTTAAGTGCCTGTCCGGTCGGCATGGCCGACCGGACACCGTATTTGCGAGCCTTGTAGTTGCAGGTAGCAACCACGCCACGACGGTCTGATTTGCCGCCAATGGCGATGGGGAACTGACTTAGCGAGGGATCATCACGCATCTCGACCGCGGCATAAAAGCAGTCGCAATCACAATGAATAATTTTTCGCAGCCCGCTTTTGTCTTCAGACACAGGTTCTCGGTATCACACTCGCAAATAGTTTAAGCAGCACTATCGTCTTCAAACTGATAACTGGCAACCCTGACACCAATACGCCTGGAGATCATCTCGGGCAACAGCAACATGGCTGGGGTCAGTAACAACGTCAGAACAGTGGAAACAACCAGACCGTTAACAATCGCGCTGGCCAAAGGCTGCCACCAGGACGAAACCATACCGCCCACTTCCCAGGTGCGATTGATCAGGTCGATACTGAGGCCATTCGCCAGAGGAAGTAGTCCAACTACGGTCGTGACTGTGGTCAACATTACGGGTCTAAAGCGCGATTTAGCCGCCTTGTAGACAGCGTCAACCGGAGACATTTGACTGTCGGTTCGGCGCAAATAATTGTAACTGTCGATCAGTACAATATTGTTATTCACCACAATACCGGCCAGCGCCACAATACCGACACCGGTCAGAATGGTGCTAAAAACAGCCTGTGAAATAATCAAGCCAAGCAACACACCTGCGGTCGACATCACCACCGAAAAGAGAATCAGAAACGCCTGATAGAAACTGTTGAATTGCATTACCAGCATAATCAGCATCAGAGACATAGCCAGGGAGAATGCGACTTTTAGAAACGCCGCAGAATCAGCCTGCTCTTCATTTGAACCACGGAATTTAACGTTAATCGACGGGTCAATATCCTGCGTCGCCAACCACGCGGCGATCTCAGTGGTTTGATTATCCGCCAGATAACCGTCTTCGGTATTGGCAGAAATAAACACCGTCTCGACCATATCAAAGCGTTGAATAGTGTCCACCCTGGGCCTGGCAACTCTTTCAGTAAAGCTGGCAACAGGCACAGAACCAGAACGAGTGTTAACCCGCAGTTCATCGAGTGCAGCTAACTGACGGTTCTGTTCCGGATAACGTAGGCGGATCTCAACCTCATCATCGGCATCACTGGGGCGGAACTCACCAATCATCACGCCATTGGTGACCATCTGCACCATCTGGCCAATATTACCAACATTGACGCCCAACATCGCCGCCTTAGGCCGATCAACTATCATTTCCCACTGAATACCAGCGAGTGGCAGCGTATCCTCTACATCGCGGACACCGACGACATTGTTTTTAATCCAGTCCCGAATCTCAGCGGTGGTTTGATACATCAACTCACGGTTTTCCGACGAAATCTGAATCTGTATTTCCTTGCCCACTGGCGGACCGGCCTCAATTTCTTTACCCGTGACATAAATGCCGGGAAGTTTCGCTGCGCGCTGACGGATCTCGGCAAAAATCTCCAGACTGCCGCGGTCGCGCTCAGCCGGAGGATAGAGCTCGACTAGAAATGAGCTTATCTGGTCCCGACTAGCATCACGATCAAAGGTCAATGAGTTGCCGTCACTAAAACCGTACAGCATTTGAACGCCATCGACAGCGGCTATCACCTGCTCCACACCTTTGGTGATCTCCCTGCGCTCGTCCACGGACAAATTGCCCTGTGCACGAACATTGACAATGCCATAGCGATTCTCAATATGGGCAAAAAAATCCTGACCCGCACCAAACTTGCCATAGCTGACAAAGATTGCCAGAAGAAAAATAATGGCAGCAATCGACGAGGTTCCCGGCCGATTAATAATTGGCTTAAGCAGCTTTAGGTAGAGATTCAACAGTGGCTGAAACAGGTTTTTCGCCGATTCTTCAGTGCCATGGTCCTCGGGAAGTTTCTTCGCCTTGCCGCGACGACGGGATATCACGATACCCAGCGTCGGCGCAAAAATCAGCGCATAGGTCAATGACCAACCGAGCACAGCAAAAACCGTAATCGGCAGATAAGACATAAACTCACCTGCAACGCCGGGCCAAAATAGCAACGGCAAAAACGCGGCCAACGTGGTACCCGTTGAGGCGATAACCGGAATCGCCATACGCTGCACCGCAATCAGATAGGCTTCGCGACTAGAGAGTCCTTCAGCAGCGCGGGTGTTGGCAAATTCAACCACCACAATTGCGCCATCGATCAACATTCCCAGTGACAGTAGCAGGCCAAACATGACCATAAAGTTAAAACTGAAGCCGAGCAGGTTAACGACAATCATCGCGCCGAGAAGACAGAATGGAATACCAAAGCCCACCAGCAGCCCGGACCGGACACCCAGAGTCGCTACAACCAGCACCAGCACCAGACACATGGCGGTGAGAATATTGCCCTGTAGTTCGCTGACCATCGACTGCGCATATTCCGAACTATCAAAAATAAAGTCGACTTTAATACTCTGTGAGAATTGACCTTTTTCCCTGGCAATCACCTCACGCACGGCTGCAACCGTTTCGATAGCATTGGCATTGAGCCGTTTACGCACATCGATAGCGATGGTTTTCTCGCCATTGATAGTGCTAAAACCGGTGGCATCCTTAAAGGTACGACGCACATCGGCGATATCGCCCAGTGTAATCACACCGTCCGCGGTAAAGCGAACAGGCAAGTTGCGTATATCCGCTGTAGTTTCAATGAGCGCCGGAACCTTGATACCAAAACGTCCCTGAGCCGCATCCATTTCACCCGCCGGAATCAACAGATTATTGGCTCGGACTGCGCGAAACATTTCATCTGCCGTCACCTGGTACTGCTCCAGACGATAAGGGTCGAGAACCGCCTCGACCACTTCATCGCGATGACCCGACATATCCGCTTTCAATACATCCGGTAGCATCTCAAGCTGGCGCTGGAAAAATTTTGCGGTTTTATAGAGCTCTCGCTCTGAGGCAGTATCACCAGAAAAGGTAACCACCACAGTCGGCTCAGGGCTTGGACTCAATTCGTTGACCAGTGGCTCTTTGGTCTCCTGGGGAAACTCAGCCTTGGCCCGGTCAACTGCCTCCCGCACTTCCGAGACAACCTGATCAATATTTTCACTGATATCGAATTCGGCGGTGATATACACCGCCCCCTCACGGGCCGATGCGCGCAACTCTTCCAAGCCATCCAGCGTCTTGAGCTCTTTCTCAACCGGTCTGATCAATAGCCGCGCGCCATCCTCCGGTGAAATTCCGTCATGCCTGATCATAATCATCACCAGCGGTAGGGTGACATTGGGATTGACTTCAACAGGCATGGCGACGCGCGCCATGGTGCCAGCGAAGAGTACCAGCAACATAATCGACAACGTTGCCCTGGAATGATCAACGATCAGGTTGAGAAACTTCATATTTTTTTAAGGTCCGTTTTACTCACTGCCACAATGGCCAGGATGCCAGAGGGATTAATTAGAATGCCAGTGCGATTAATTCAAGACACCGTTGTCAGCAACGGCGTCCTCGGCGCTGTCCGCTCTGTAAGCAACAGTCACACGCTCACCATCGGTTACGTAGTTCTGCCCGACGGTTATAAGCGCTATGCTGTCCGGCAATCCCGCTACCCAGACCCCATTTTCATCCTCACCCACGTTAGTGACAGACACGGAACTGACTACGCCATCTTCATCGACCGTGCGTACCGCAAGGTGACCGGCATCATCCAGTAGCACAAGGCTGGCCGGTATCAGGTGTGCCCGGACCGGTTGACTAGTAATCTCCAAACTTGCAGACATGCCAGCAAGCAAGCGTAACTGTGGATTAGCAACAGTGGCCTCCAAGCGAAAACTGCGTGTCACCGGATCAGCCTGTCGCGACAAATAGCTGATTTCACCATTGAGCGAATTACCATCTACCAATACCACTCGCACCTCGCGATCAAGAGCAAGCTTGCCGATATCACGCTCGGTCACCACGGCGCTAATTTTTAAAGGATTGAGTTCCACGACCTGAGCACAAAGCTGCCCGGGCTGCACAAAGTCGCCCACTTCCACCGGCCGTCGCTCAACTACACCATCAAAAGGCGCCTTGACTGAGAGATTGGCGATATCCAGACTGCTGCGCTCGACTACCGCGCGTGCCGACTCAAGCCGCGTTCGGGCCTGCGCTATCGCCAACTCGGACTGATAACCGCCCTGTTTGAGTTTCTGGACGCCTCTATATTCGATATCGGCTTGATTAAGTGCCGCTCGGGCATGTTGCAAGCGACGCTGTCGATCCTCGGCATCGATCTGACAGATCGTCTGATCAGCCTTGATGATTTCCCCTTCACCCCCTGGCACATCCACTATACGTCCAGCGATCTGAGCTTTGACATCAACCGACCGGTTAGCTTCGGTGCGCGCACGCAGCACCATTTGTGGCGAGTAATCCTGAACATCTGACCAGGCCGCCTCGACGGCGGTCAGTTTAGGTGCTGCCGCTGAGGAATTGCTTTCCGTTGCCGGCGAGACAAATAATCCGCTGATAAACCAAAACCCTATAGCAAGGGAGATAACGAGTGAAACGCGGACATTATTATTCAAGGGTAACCATCCAATCTGATCAGTGAGTGTCGATAGGCTTTTACGTCATAAAACGGACGTCAGTTTACTTTTAATTGCACTGCGATGTAAGGCAAAACCTGCCTCAAACATCTGATAGCAAATGCTTCAGTCAGCTAAATGGTAGTGCGTGAGGTCAAGCTCTTCACCTGAAACAGTCGAGCTAATCTCGGGGATTATTCGATATTTTCGCATTTAAACTGCGATATCGCCCTCAAGTTGCTATTGTTAAAGGTGTCACGGTTAGCATTTTTTGCTCGCCAGGTTGAATTGGGTCTTGCCTTCAATAAAACTTTAAAAAACTATTCGCATTTGAGTAAGCCGGTGAGGCACTGCCAAAGGATTTGGAATAATGTGTAACCAACAGTTTAAATTAGTAAAAGTCTATCTTTACGGGCATGTTGGCCCATATTTTCACTGCCAATTTGGGGCGCCTGCAGCACCTGCCGCGCGGCTGATCTGGCAACTCAAACGGCTCTTAATCACTCTCATGATTCCGGCCTCACTCGCTCTCGGAACAGATAGCGCATCTGCAGATCAGATCCTCAACGGCAGCAGCATCTACTCTGATCTCGGCAAAAACCAATTTGTCGCCGCCCTCTATCTTGATACCAAGAACAGAAACCCACAGGCGATCCAGTCCATGCAGGGGAAAAAGCGCATGGAGATCAGAGTCTTGAATAATTTCTCCAAACGCCGCTGGTTTAACCTGTGGATGCAAAGTATTTCCATCAATAACAGTCGCGAAAGCTTTTCCGACTCAGCCCAAGAGCTCGTTGAGCTAATGCAATCTATAAAATCAGCGCCGCAAACAGGCGATTTGGTGGAATATATATTGACCCCAGGGGAAGGCACCTCTTTAAAGTTTAATGGCACCGAGTTACTCAGCGGATTGCCTGCCGAAGTATTTGATTTGTTACTTCATACTTGGATTGGCGCGATTCCCCCGACGGCAAACTTTAAAAATGAAATACTCGGCAAACAACCAAACCGTCAAGCCCTCGAGCTGCAGGAGACTGTTACAACAGATCCACAGCGTATCGCACTGGCAGCATCATGGCTGTTACCTCCAAAACCGCGTGCTGTCTCCAATCCGGAAACAGCACCAAAGTCGGTTACCAATGCCAAATCGACAACCCCGCCGCCGTCAAAAGTAGCTGAGTCTGAACAAGCGACACTTGCCACCACAGGCGACGCAGAGACTGACTCCAAATCCGCCCCATTAGACGTCGAGACTGCGGTCGCAGCGTCCAACACTAGTTCTGAGACATCGTCACCACAGCCGCAACAGGAACCAGTGCCAGAGCAGTTGACAGTCGCCGCAAGCACCAAAGGCGCTTCGCCTGATAGCGCCGCTGAGACCGTGACGACCAACGAGGAATCTCACAACTCCAGTCAACTGAAGAGCCCAACAATAAACAAAACTTCCGACGAGGAAAATGTCGACTTCAGCGTTGCAGAAGCTCTGGCAATGCGTGATTACACGCCGATTTTGGTGCAGAAGATATTCAAGGAAATCACTTACCCAGGACGGGCAATTGTTCGAAACTGGGAGGGAACTGTGCGCGCGTCCGTGCTGGTTGATCGATCCGGGGCGGTTAGCAAAATTTCCGTGACTCAGAGCAGTGGTTACGCCATTCTGGATAAAGCAGCAATCAGGGCAATACAGCGGGCAGCGCCGTTCCCGCCAATGCCTGAGGCGATCAATGCCCGTTACTTTGACCTCGGCGTTCCCATCACTTTCCAGCTCAAGTAACAGCCCTGAGCGATTTGAAAGCCCTGAGCGATTTGAAAGCCCTGAGCCATCCGACTGGATTATCCAACAACAGCACAGCGCACCACAGAGGCCAGCAGCGTATTTATTTGCGTTGCTGGAGTCCCCGCCGTAGCTGGCCAATTTTCCAGCAAGTCGCTATAATCCGCACCTGATAATTTCTCACTCACCTGCCACTGCACTACAACGGATATACCACCATGAGCTACAACGACATACCAGCAGGCAAGGACCTGCCTAATGATATAAATGTCATTATTGAAATTCCTGCCAATCACGACCCGATCAAATACGAAGTAGACAAAGATAGCGATGCGATTTTTGTTGACCGTTTTGTCGCAACGCCTATGTTCTATCCGGCAAATTATGGCTATGTTCCCCAGACACTGTCTGAAGATGGCGACCCGCTGGATGTATTGGTTGTATCACCCTATCCGGTAATGCCCGGATCGGTTATCCGCAGCCGTGTAGTCGGTGTTTTGAATATGAGCGATGAGTCCGGTGTCGACGCTAAACTGCTAGCAGTCCCACACAGTAAGTTGACCAAGCTCTACGATCATGTTGAAGAGTACGGTGACCTGCCAGACCTGCTGATCAAACAGATCGTTCACTACTTCGAGAACTATAAGGCACTAGAGCCCGGCAAGTGGGTAAAAGTAGATGGCTGGGACAATGCCGAAGCCGCGCGCGCTGAAGTAATGGCATCTCGCGAGCGCTATCTAGCCGAATAATCCGCACCTTTACTGCGGCAAAACTAAAACCCGACGTCCCTGGTCCAAAAAGGGTCGTCGGGTTTTTTGTTGGCAATAATTGAGATGAGAATTAATCCCCGTCCAGCTCTTCAAACAGCACGTCGCCACTGAGGCCATGCTTGCGTAGCACATCTCGCAATCGTCTCAAGGCATCGACCTGAATTTGGCGCACGCGTTCACGGGTCAAGCCAATCTCTAACCCAACCTGTTCCAGAGTCTCCTCCTGATGGTGCAACAATCCAAAACGCCTGACCAGCACCTCTCTCTGCTTGTCGGGAAGTTGGCAGAGCCACTCATTAAGCGTTTCCATAAGGTTTTCATCCTCAACCTGACGTTCCGGACTAAATGCTCCCTCGGCAGAAATAGTCTCAACCAGACTCTTTTCATTGTCGGCCACCGGAATATCAATAGACGCTATACGCTCGCTAAGGCTAAAAATTTTGAGTACATCAGCGACGGGTTTATCAACCTCCTCGGCGATCTCTTCTGGCGTGGGCGTGTGATCGAGACGCTGTGCCAACTTCCGGGACGCCCGCACATAGACGTTGAGTTCCTTGACTATATGTACCGGCAGTCTGATGGTCCGCGTCTGATTCATCGGCGCTCGTTCGATAGTCTGACGAATCCACCAGGTCGCGTAGGTCGAAAAACGATAGCCAAGTTCGGGGTCAAACTTTTCTACAGCTCGCATCAAACCAATATTGCCCTCCTCGATTAAATCGAGCAGTTCAAGACCACGATTTACATAGCGACGCGAAATTTTAACCACCAATCGCAGGTTGCTTTCAATCATTCTCTTGCGTGCTGATTCATCGCCCTGGGGGAATTTTCGAGCATAGAAGACTTCTTCGGCCGCCGTGAGTAACGGCGCATACCCAATCTCCTTGAGATAGAGACTGGTGGCATCAATAACCTGATGACTGACTTCCGATGAACTTCCCTGACCGTCGGCTACTTCTTGTTCTTGCTGATCTATAAACGTTGATTCCATAACGTATTAATCCCTTTTCATGTTACTCCATGTTCCCAGTCACCAACCCAGCGACCGTTCCGGAACAATACCACTTCCATTGTTGCAACAGTCCTACCGTTACAACGGTTACCACCTTACTTTCTGGTGGTTTTACTCGTTCTAGTCTTTCCAACACTTCTACTACTTAGCGATGCGCGCGGCTGCGCCACACCTTATTTCAAATACGTCTCCGGGTTAACTGGATTCCCGTCTCTACGTATTTCGAAATACATCGTACCATTTGATCCGAGCCGCGAGATAATCTCCATCTGCTTTACGGTTTGACCCTCTTTGACCATGATTTGATCGTTGTGGGCATAGGCACTCAATAAGATTTCACTGTGTTTAATAATAACCAGCTTACCATACCCGCGTAAACCCTCTCCTGCGTAGACAACCAGGCCCGGAGCTGAAGCGCGCACGGCCGACCGACTAACAGACTTTATCTGAATTCCTTTGTGCAGATCGGATGGGCTGTAGGCCTTGATAACCTTGCCTTTAACCGGCCACTGCCACTTCCAATCAGTTGAATAAACTACCGATTTGGGGGTCGATTTAGGCTTGGTTACAGGAGTATTTGTTACTTTTTGCCCAACTGTGGTCACGGAAGAGTTGGTTTTTGCCACTTTGCTAACAGGTTTTTCAACCGCTTTACTGACAGTTGTTGCCGCTGCTCTGGATATCTTGCTGACATCCAGTGACAACAATTGGCCACGGTTGATAACAAACGGTTCTCTGATGCCATTTGCTCGAGCCAATTTGCGAAAGTCGAGATCATAACGCCAGGCAATCGAATAGAGTGTTTCGCCGGCCTCTACCTGATGCACCATAATGCGGTTGCTCGGAGGGCCGGACCGACTGCTGACCGGTGCCGAATTAACACTACAGCCGGCCAGCCCGACAAGGATTGTCAGTAAAATCGCAGAGACTATTGGAGTCGGTCTGGATATCAAAATAGACGGCCTGCAAAAGATTGAAGTCAGCTGCGCTTTATCATACCGGGTTATTCTGATATTTCGACCCTGCATATTCCAGGCCGAGAACCAAAATCAGGCCAAACAGCATGGCCGAGACACTCAGTAATGTTTGGGCGTCGGCCCCAACCAGCTGGGTATATTGACTGGGCCAGAGGTTCTGCGCCGACAAGACAATGGTTTTGCCAGAGTGACTAACCACAGACTCCAACACCTGTTTCCATGGCCAGATAATCTTCAGGCTGCCAACCAGGAAACCGCACATCGTCGCGATAACCAGCCTCTCGTAGCGCGACAGCATCCACGACAGCAGACGACTAAACATCGATAGACCAATAATGCCACCGAGACCAAAGACCAACAGAATATCCAACTTGAGCTCGGCAATAGCACCGATAAAAATCGGGTAGAGTCCCAGCAACATCAAAATAAACGAACCTGATATACCCGGTAAAATCATCGCACAGAGTGCGATACAACCCGCGAAAAACATCGTTATCAACGAGCCCTCAAGCTGCACGGACGGAGCGATGGATATACCCCAGGCAATCACGACGCCGCCTACAAACAACACTAGTTCCTGCCAGCGAGAAAAACGGTATTGACGCAACAGATAGATCACGGAGCCGACAATCAGGCCCACAAAGAATGACCACAGCGGCAAAGGGTGTTCAGCCAGCAAATATTGCATAACCACTGCCAGTGAAAACAGGCTAGTAAAAATGCCGCTCAGCAAGACGACTAGAAAATTGCCATTAATATATTTCCAGGCAGCGCCAAAGCCCTGCTTTTTCAGCACCCTGAGCGCCTGCAGGTTCAATGATTTAATCGTCTCGATTAACTCGATGTAAATACCGCTAACAAACGCGATGGTGCCGCCCGAGACGCCAGGAACCACATCGGCAGCGCCCATCGCCAAGCCCTTGGCAAAAAGTAACAGGTGTTGGCTAAAACTGCGCATAGGTACTCCAAATTGGGTCTACAAATCCGTCACTCTACGGTGACTCCGGTTCAGTCTAACGCGACAGGCCACCCAACAGCGGCACAAATTTGACCTGCTCAACAACCTCTTCTTCAAACTCGGAAGAGCTGCCAACACGACGCAGCACTCGCAGATCTTGCACATCACCCGCACCCACCGGTATAACCAAAATGCCATTCGGGGCTAGCTGATGTAGCAGCTCGTCGGGAATCGCATGAGGCGCGGCAGTGGTGATAATGCCATCGTATGGAGCATGCTTCTGCCAACCAAAGCTGCCATCCGAAAGCTCGGCGGTGATATTTCGCAGGCCGAGTTTGCGGAACCGCTCTTTCGCCTTTATCAGCAGTGGTTCTATTCGCTCCACCGAGCAAACATGCTCCACCAACTGCGCCAAAATCGTTGCCTGAAAACCTGAACCAGTGCCGATTTCAAGAACCTTTTTAAGTGGCCCCGCAGCGAGCAGTATCTCAGTCATACGCGCAACAATATAGGGCTGCGAAAGTGTCTGCGAAAAGCCTATCGGCAATGCTGTATCTTCATAGGCGCGATGCGCCAGTGCTTCATCGAGGAAAATATGTCGCGGAGTAATACGAAAAACATCGAGGAGACGTTGATTGGTGATACCCTGGTCTTTCAGGCGCTGAATCAGCCGCTCTCGCGTTCGCTGAGAGGTCATGCCAATACCAGACAATTCAATCGAGTTCACACAAAATCCTCTATTTCTGTATCACCGGAAAAAACCGGATTCGATTTACAGCTCTAATTATTCGTTGTTGCCAACTACGCAGTAGAATTTTTAGCGAGACGTAGCCGGATAACCGTTAAAAAAATACTGTGCAAATATATCACAGCACCTCTATTTTCGGGCGGAATAATTCTGCGATCTCGCGCAGAATCACCGTTGCAAAACAACCGCCAGAGAGCTCAAAGGTCAGCTGCAACTGATCTCTATCAAGACGCTGCCAGGCCATTGCCTGAGGTTGCAGTATCAACGCTCGGCGCTCCTGTTTCAGTCCGGCGTGCTCCAGGGCATAACACCAGGACTGCCAGTCGGCGAGAACGGTCTGCTCAAGCTGCTGAAGGTCACCACTGGCCGCTGAGCGGCCGCGCCCCCAAAGAGGCCCGCTAGGTTCGCGCTCGCCGGGCAAGGCTATTGACCAGGTTTGGCCATGCAGGCGTTCGGCAAGTACCAGATTAAACAGCCACGAACGCGCCGCCGAGAGAAACATTCCAGTGCCGTGACGGTTGCCTTTAAGCTGATCGCGTTCGATCAAACTCTGGGCTTTAACGAGGTTGCCATCATCGTGCCCGAAGCGTTGCTCACCAAAATAGTTGGGAACACCACTGGCGGCAATCGCAGAAAGCCGCGCATCGATTTCAGAAAAATGGTCGTCCAGCGCGGCAAACTCTCTCAAGATCAGACAGAATCGATTGCCCGCATGCATACCACGGCGCAGTTTTTTAGTGTGACGGGTCATACTGAGAACCGTGAAATCACTGTGCTGAAGCTGTTCGAGCGCGATATCCCTGCCCGGCATATATAGGCTGAACCATTGCGTGGTCACAGCGAAACGATCTTTTAATCCACAAAAACTCACATCATTGCGTTTGATGCCGGCAAGCTGCGCCAAGAGTCCCGCCACCCATTGAGTATTCTGATCGCGCTTGCGGATATGCAAAAACACATGTTCGCCCTCAGCACTGGGTTCAAAACCGAGAATTTCGTCAACCTGAAAGTCCTCAGGTTGGCTGCGATAGACTGCGCGACCAAAAGAGTCAGGAAACAAATGCGGCAAACGCTGGAAATCGAAATCTGGAGAGGCAGGAGAGGTAATCGTGATTAGTCCGGGTAACGTTTAAGTTAACCCACGTGCAGTGGGCGCAAAAGATCTGCCTTTATAGCGGCTCGATCAACACCACAGCATGGCAGGCAATACCTTCTTTGCGCCCGGTAAAGCCGAGTGTTTCGGTAGTAGTGGCCTTAATATTTATTTGGCTGATACTGCAGCTGATATCGGCTGACAGGTTGAGGCGCATCTTATCGAGATGCGGCAGCATTTTGGGCTTTTCAGCAACAATAGTGATATCTGCATTGCCTAACCGATAGCCGCTGTCGGTAATCATCTGCACGACCGACCGCAATAGCCCTCGGCTATCGGCGCCGCGCCACCGACTATCAGTGTCGGGAAAATGCTGACCAATATCACCAAGTGCCGCCGCTCCAAGCAAGCTGTCAATCAGAGCGTGAATCAGTACATCGCCATCAGAGTGGGCAACAAAACTCTGCTCAAAGGGAATCTCAACACCACCGAGCATCAATTTATCGCCAGGACCAAACCGGTGAACATCGTAACCATGTCCTATTCGCATTGCTCAATCTCCTGACAGTTCATAATCGCTTCAGCAATCACCAGGTCTTCGCGATGGGTGATTTTTATATTGTCGCGACGGCCCTCGACAACGCTGACTGGTTGACCAGCGTACTCAATCGCCGACGCTTCATCGGTGGGCATCTGCCCATCGGCCAACATGGCCTGCAACGCCTGCAGCAACAAACCATAACGAAACATTTGCGGAGTTTGCGCGGCCCGGAAGAGACTGCGATCCGGAGTACAGGCGACCATATTGTCACTCGTCATCTGCTTGAGCGTATCACTGACCGGCGTAGCGAGAATCCCGCCCACGGCATTATCATGAAGCTGCTCAATCAACTTGAGTATGTCAGATGGCGTGATACAGGGGCGCGCAATATCGTGCACTAATACCCAGTCGTTAGGATCAGCTTGCCCTTCGATCGCCTGCAGACCCCGTACAACCGAATGCACCCGCTCCACGCCGCCGGCGACCCGCTCCACCCGTGGATAGCTGGCAGCGCTAACTTCCCGCCATGCAGGGGCGTCGAGATCGCAGGGCACAATAATTTTTTTAATCGACGTAATCGCCAGCAAACGAGCGAGGCTGTGCTGTGCAACCAATTGGTCACCTAGACGACAAAACTGCTTGGGGCGTTCACCCCCAAAACGTCTGCCGCTGCCGGCTGCCGGAACAATTGCCCAATAGTTAAGCACAGTCATTGCTTGCGCTCTGCGGTATTTGAACGCTGATTATCTTTATCAATCACCAGGTAAAAGGTTTCGCCCTGTTTAATCATGCCGAGATCGGCGCGAGCTTTCTCTTCAATTGAATCGAGGTTAGTTTTCAGACTCTCAACATCGGTCGCTATGCGTTGATTGCGATCCCGCAGCGCCTGATTTTCTTCTTCCTGCTGTTGAAGTTGGCGGTTTAACTCGGCGCGATGAGCCAGACTGCCCTCGCCAACCCACAGTCGAAACTGCAAGCCAGCGAGAAGAACAAGCAATATAAGGGTTAACCAGCGCATGGGAGCATTCTATTCGCTTTTAGTGCGTTTGCACATTAACCGCTGCGGGCCACACAGAGTGGCCGCAGATTACTCAGTGTTTTACGACTGCGCTTTAAATTCAGCAAGACCACGGTACGCGGCTGAAGCGCCAAGCTCAGCCTCAATGCGCAGCAGTCGATTGTACTTGGCGACGCGGTCAGAGCGGCACAGCGAACCGGTTTTAATCTGACCGGCGGCGGTGGCCACAGCCAGATCCGCAATGGTGGTATCTTCAGTCTCGCCGGAGCGGTGAGAAATCACGGCGGTATAGCCGGCTTCTTTAGCCATGGCGATGGCATCCAGCGTCTCGGACAAGGTGCCGATCTGGTTAAATTTAATCAGGATCGAGTTGGCCACACCCATTTCAATACCACGGCTGAGAATGCTGGTGTTGGTAACGAACAGATCGTCTCCTACTAGCTGAACTCGCTCACCGAGTTTTTCCGTCTGGTATTTCCAGCCGTCCCAGTCGGACTCATCGAGGCCATCTTCAATCGAGATAATCGGGTACTGATCACATAGCTCAGCCAGATAGTCACTGAATCCCTCTGAGCTGAACACCACACCTTCTCCAGAAAGGTTGTAATAACCCTCTTTGTAAAATTCAGAGGCCGCACAGTCCAGCGCCAGTGTCACATCTTCGCCGAGCTTATAGCCGGCCGCTTCGGTGGCCTGCTTGATCACAGCCAGCGCTTCCGCATTGGATGCCAAATTCGGGGCAAAGCCACCCTCGTCGCCCACCGCTGTACTCAAGCCTTTGGCGCTCAATACTTTTTTAAGCTGATGGAAAATTTCTGCACCAACCTGCAACGCCTCAGCAAAGCTTTTTGCCGCGACGGGCTGCACCATGAATTCCTGAATATCGACATTGTTATCGGCGTGTTCGCCACCGTTAAGAATGTTCATCATCGGCACCGGCATGCTGTACTGACCCGGCGTGCCATTGATATTAGCGATATGAGCATACAATGGAATGCCCTGCTCGGCAGCGGCTGCCTTGGCTGCAGCAAGAGACACGGCAAGAATTGCATTGGCACCCAGCTGAGCTTTGTTTTCAGTGCCGTCGGCATCGATCATCAACTTGTCCAGCAGACGCTGATCAGCCACATCCTGGCCCACCAATAGCTGTTTGATGGTTGTGTTGATATTATTCACTGCAGTGAGTACGCCTTTGCCCAGATAGCGACTGCTGTCACCATCTCGCAACTCAAGCGCTTCACGAGATCCGGTCGATGCACCAGATGGCGCATTGGCAGTTCCGACAATGCCATTTTGTAGAATGACGTCTGCCTGTACGGTGGGATTGCCGCGAGAATCGAGAATCTCAAACGCTTGAATATCAACAATATTACTCATCTACTGCTTGCTCCATAGGTGTTAGTGTAAAAAGGTATCGACCGCAAAGTGGAAAATGCGCGCTAGCGGATATCAAGATCATCCTGCGATTTAATCAGGTCATCAAAAGCCTTCATCTGCGCCAAAAACGGTTCGAGCTTATCCAGTGGCAGAGCACTCGGGCCATCACAGCGCGCCTGCTCAGGATTGGGGTGCGCTTCGAGAAACAACCCTGCAATACCGACAGCAATACCGGCGCGGCCCAGTTCAGCCACCTGATGACGGCGTCCACCGGAAGCAGCGCCAAGCGGATCGCGACATTGCAATGCATGGGTGACATCAAAAATCAGCGGCAGACCACCGCTGACATCTTTCATGGTTCGAAAGCCAAGCATATCGACAACCAGATTGTCGTAACCCATGCAGCTGCCGCGTTCGCAGAGCATCACTTTATCGTTACCACACTCGCGAAACTTATCGACAATATTGCCCATCTGACCCGGGCTTAAAAACTGTGGTTTTTTGACATTGATCACCGCACCAGTCTCTGCCATCGCCTTGACCAGATCGGTCTGACGAGCGAGAAAAGCCGGCAATTGGATCACATCGCAGACTTCGGCAACCGGTTTCGCCTGCTCGATTTCATGAACATCGGTAATCAGTGGAACATTAAAGGTCGATTTAATTTCCTGAAAAATTTTCAATCCTTCATCGAGACCGGGGCCTCGAAAAGAGTGAATTGAAGAGCGATTGGCTTTATCAAAAGAGGCTTTAAAAATATACGGAATACCAAGCTTCTCCGTGACCCTGACATAGGCTTCTGCTACCTGCATCGCCATATCGCGCGACTCAAGAACATTCATACCGCCAAACAGCGCCATCGGCGCCTCGTTACTCACGCCAATATTGGCTACCTGAATGGTGACTGCAGTCATTATGGATTTTCCTGTTTTTCCGGCGACACCTGATATTCCAGCGCTGCGGCAACAAAGCCTTCAAACAAAGGGTGTCCATCGCGGGGAGTGGAATTAAATTCCGGGTGGAACTGACTGGCAAAGAACCATCGATGCCCGGGCAGCTCAATCGTTTCCACCAGAGTTTTGTCATGAGACAGGCCACCAATAACCAGACCAGCCTCTTTTAGAGCCGGCAGATAATTATTGTTGACTTCAAAACGGTGACGGTGACGCTCTTCGATCTGTTCACTGCCGTAAAGTTTATGCGCCATGGACCCGGGCACCAGGTGACAGACCTGCGAACCGAGACGCATGGTGCCGCCGAGGTCGGAGTCTTCGCTGCGCAGCTCTTTTTTGCCTTCAGCATCAATCCACTCGGCGATCAGGCCGACCACTGGGTTGGCGGTCTTGTCATCAAATTCAGTACTGTTGGCATCTTTGAGGCCACAGACATTGCGCGCGTATTCAATAATCGCAATCTGCATACCCAGACAGATACCGAGATAGGGGATATTCTTTTCGCGCGCCGTTTTCACTGCGTAAACCTTGCCCTCGGTTCCTCTGGTACCAAAACCACCGGGCACAAGAATAGCGTCGACACCGTCCAGCATGGAGGGATCCTGTTCCAGCTGCTCGGAGTCGATATAGCGAATTTTAACCTTGCTCTTGTTGCGGATGCCGGCGTGAACCAATGCCTCAGTCAGAGACTTGTAGGCGTCGAGCAGTTCCATATATTTGCCGACCATAGCGATGGTCACTAGGCCATCGGCGTGCAACTGGCTCTCAACCACGGCATCCCACTCACTGAGATCAGCGACCGGCACATCAAGACCGAAGCGTTCAACAACAAACTGATCGAGACCACGTTCGTGAAGCATGCGAGGAATTTGGTAAATGCTTGCCGCATCAGTCACCGGAATTACCGCGCGCTGTTCGACGTTGGTAAACAGCGAAATCTTTTGTCGCTGACTCTCTTCAATTTCAACCTCCGAGCGACACAGCAGAACATCTGGCTGCAAGCCGATGGAACGCATCTCTTTCACAGAGTGCTGAGTTGGCTTGGTCTTGGTCTCACCGGCCGAAGCAATATAGGGAACCAGAGTCAGATGTAACAACAGCGCGCGCTGATGGCCCAACTCAACTTTCAGCTGGCGCACTGCCTCAAGGAAAGGTTGCGATTCAATATCACCAACCGTTCCGCCAATCTCGACCACAGCGATATCGGCATCTCCGGCACCAGCATAGACACGACGTTTAATTTCGTCGGTCAGGTGCGGGATAACCTGCACAGTACCACCCAGGTAGTCGCCGCGACGCTCGCGACGCAGGATAGTTTCGTAGATCTGCCCACTGGTGAAATTATTGTTTTTGGTCATCTTTGAGCGCAGGAAACGCTCGTAGTGGCCCAAATCCAGATCGGTCTCAGCGCCGTCTTCGGTCACGTAGACTTCACCGTGCTGATAAGGGCTCATAGTTCCGGGGTCGACATTGAGATACGGATCGAGCTTAAGGATTGTGACGTTGAGCCCTCGAGACTCGAGAATAGCGGCCAGCGAAGCGGCTGATATACCTTTACCCAAGGATGAAACAACACCACCGGTAACAAAAATAAAACGTGTCATATCGACCCCGTAAAAAACGACCCCATCGCCCCACCGGCACAAATCCGGCAAGAGCTGAATCTTTAAAATTATAATCAAGAAAGGCTTGTTTGGTCGCGAAATTGACCGAGACCCACCCTACCAAAGATGGGGGAATAGACTAACAGAAAGGCATAAAGGTTTCTACAGAGAGTTTGTCTGCCAAATGATTTTTAAGCCTTTATTATCAGCCTCAGCCTGCCACTCTTCACAGACCCAAAGATCACCCACAGCCACTAGTTGCTCATCGATATAAAACAGCGGAATTCGCTCTCGCCACCAAGGCTCAAGCGCATGTTCCTGAAGCAGCTTTTTCAGGCTGTTGGAGTGTCCGCGACCTGCCGGCTGGCAGCGTTCGCCGCCGCGACGAAAGCGGACAGTCAGCGACTCCGGATCCTCAACCCGCAAGCCTGCGCCCAACACCGGTTCGGCGGTTAACAGATTGCCATCGGGCAGCAGCAGAGGCTCATCACCATTCCAGAATAAACAGAGATCCTGATCGACCTGCGCTCGCCCACTGAGCGGCGATCGCCGCTGCAGCAGATAGAGTCGTTGGCGATAGCGGCAGAGCTGCAGGTCACGACGTGCAATCCTGGGTTCACTGTCCCCTCGCGCCGGCAATAAAGAGTTCAAGGTTTCATCGATCAGAGTCGGATTCAGCAACGGCAGGCCATACATTTGAGGCCAGTAACGCAGCAAATTTTTCTGCCTCAATGGCTCCAGTTGGTCAAATCCGGACAGCGCCAGAGACCACCCCGCGCGCTCGATTCGCGGCTCAAGCGCGTCGAGATCAGCACGTGCCACCGCATCGGCCAACTGATCAGCTTGACGGCTCAGCTCGGCAGAATGTGTTACACCCTGAATATAATCTGGCCAGCGTTCAACGAGCGCGGGAACAACCCTGTTGCGCAGATAGTTGCGATCAAATTTGTTGTCCTGATTACTCTCATCCTCGATCCATGAGAGCTTTTGCGCGTGAGCATAATCCTCCAGCGCGGCTTTTGGGTATTCCAATAACGGTCTGATTAATCGACCCCGGCCCACTGCGCGAGTCACAGGTATACCGGACAGCCCGCGCGGACCCGATCCACGCAACAAACGATAGAGCACCGTTTCAACCTGATCATCGGCATGGTGACCCAACAACAATCGCCCACCCTTAATCAACTGCCTCTCAAATACCGCATAGCGGGCATCACGAGCAGCCGATTCAATTCCATCACCGCTTTCAGTAACGCTCACCGATTGAGCCTCAAACTGAATGCCGAGATCCAGACAAACCTGCGCTGCATGGTGCTGCCAGCCAGCCGCGTTAGTCGAGAGGCCGTGGTTGATATGTAATGCCATGATCCGTTCGGCAGGCACTACCTCCACAAGCAAGCGGAGTAAGACAGTGGAATCCAGGCCACCACTAAAGCCAACCAGAATTTGTTCTGTAGCCTCGAGTTCTGGCAGCCAGTCGGCAAACACAACACTGGCTGATAAGGCCGCTGATTGCGAGGTCCGCTCAGACATTACGGATATTCGCTCTGATCATGTTGCTCATCCTCTTGAGCCTGATATTTCTGCAGCTGATGGCGGGTGAGAAGATTACAGTTTTCAGTAGCTGGATCGAAAGTGATCACTACCTCACCCCGCGCCAACTGCCGTTGAACCTGGACAATTTTACTCTCCAGACTCGCCTCATGGGAGCCATAGTCAGTTCCCTCGCGCAAAATAAATTCTTCGATAATCGCGTTGAGGATTTCTGCAGTTAACATCTCGGCCGGAATTTCTATCACGTCGGTGGCGTCTCAATCAGTTTCAAAGTTATATGGCTTGCATAATAGTGCCATAATCGCGGGCACATAACCCGTCGATCAGCAGAGGAGTGCAATATGCTCGATATTGTTCTTTACCAGCCAGAAATTCCACCCAATACAGGCAATATTATTCGTCTCTGCGCCAACACCGGTTTTCGTCTGCACCTGATTGAGCCACTCGGATTTGATCTCGACGATAAGAAACTGCGCCGTGCAGGACTCGACTATCAGGAATTTCAATCTTTAACAGTACATCCCAGCCTCGACGCCTACCGCCAGAGCTGCCAGCCCAATACGATTTACGCACTCAGCACCAAAGGCAGCGTCTGTTATGCGGCGGCCAGCTTTCAACCAGGAGATGCGCTTTTATTTGGCCCCGAGACGCGAGGCCTGCCCGACGATGTTCGCAACAGTGTCGGCACAGACCATGTTCTGCGACTACCTATGCAAGAGCAGAGCCGCAGCCTCAATCTTTCTAATACTGTCTCAATCATTGTCTATGAGGCTTGGCGACAGCTGGACTTTGTCGGCGGTCGCTAAAAGGCCATTCCGTGTCGCAGGCCGAGCAGGTATCATTACGCACCCGGAACCCGTCTACCCACAGTTTGAGAACCAGAACCCATGAGCGTATCCATCGGCTTGTTTTACGGCAGCTCGACCTGCTACACAGAGATGGCTGGCGAAAAGATTGGCGAATGGATCAATAACCGTTACGCCGGCTGCGTCAGCCTGCACAATATTGCCGACCAACCTCTCAGCCTGATGGTCCAATACGACTTTTTAATTTTAGGTATTCCAACCTGGGATTACGGCGAACTGCAAGAAGACTGGGAAACCCACTGGGACGAGTTAGATCGGATCGATTTCACCGGCAAGCAGGTCGCAGTTTATGGGCTCGGCGACCAGGTCGGTTATCCGGAATGGTTTCAGGATGCACTGGGCTATCTCTGGGCCAAAGTAAAAAATCAGGGCGCCACAATGGTCGGCGCCTGGCCTAACGAGGGCTATACCTTTGATGAGTCGAAAGCACTCAGCGAGGATCAGAGTCAGTTTGTCGGACTGGCGCTCGACGATGAAAATCAGCTCGATCTGACCAACGACTACATTGAACGCTGGTGTCAGCAGATTTGCGCCGAATTCGGCCTCGAGTAATGAGCCAACCATCACCGGCCTGGTTTCAAATCGCCAATCCTGTTGCGCGCATCGCTAAAACAGTCACCATTATCGGCGCCGGAATTGCCGGTTGCACTTTAGCAGCCGCCCTGAAAAAACGCGGCTACAACGTGACAGTGATCGACCGTCATGCCACAGCAGGCCAGGAAGCTTCAGGCAATGCTCAGGGCATTGTCTACCCGAAACTATCCCACCGCGACGACCTATTACCACGGATTAATCTCGCCGCTATTCATTTTGCCAGTCACTATTACCAATCTTTTTGGAATAGCGGTCTCGGCAGCCAGTGCGGCGTGGTGGTGGTGCCTGAAAATCAAAAGATCAGGGATGACTGCATCCTGATCGGCGAGCGCTTTGTCGACCAACCGGGACTGGTCGAAGCGATTACAAGAGAGCATCTTGAAGCGTTGTCGGGCATCCCATTACACGCGGAGATTGCGCTGCATTTCCCGTCGTTGGGTTGGCTGCCCCCGGCACAAGTTTGCCAGCAACTGCTGCTAGACAATCAGATTCCACTGTTGCAAGCCGATGTTGCCGAACTCCAATACCGCGAGTCGGAAAATAGTTGGCAACTGCTGGATGATCAGCAGCAGACGGTTGCCATCAGCGAGACGTTGGTGATTGCCAATGCCTTTGACTGCAAACAGTTTATTCAGACGCGCTATCTGCCGCTACGCAAACTACGTGGCCAGATTACCCAGTTACCCGCAACAGCACAGAGCAGTAAGATCAAAAAGGTGATCTGCGGCGAGGGCTACATTACACCTGCAACCAATGGCAGCCATAGCTGTGGCGCCACCTATAACAAAGATCTGTTTACCACTGAACTACGCGAACAAGATCACCGCGCCAACATTGCACAGATGGCGGCAACTGATTCGGGACTTGCGGCGGCACTCGGCGAACCGGATCTGCAACAGTTAACCGGTCGTGCCAACTTCCGTTGCACGACATCAGACTATCTGCCTATTTCGGGTCCCGTACCGGATATCCCCGCGATGCTGGAGGACTATGCAGCACTGCGTCGCGACGCTAAAACCGTCATCGAGACTCCCGGCCGCTATCTGCCCAACCTGTTTGTGAACTGTGGCATGGGTTCCCGCGGGCTGAGCTATGCGCCGTTAACCGCAGAGCTGTTAGCTTGCCAGATTGACAACCAGGCTCCACCTCTAGAACCGGTCCTGTGTCAGGCCATGCACCCGGTGCGCTTTTTAATTCGGGATCTTAAAAGAAATCGTATCTAAGTCGTCGGCATAGGCCAAGGTAACACTGTACTGGACATGAGTTGCAGGTGACTTATCATCCCTGACCCAGAGTCAGTCGTAGATACAAGACCACTTGTTGAGAAAACAGAATCATGAAATATATTGGAGCTCATGTCAGCGCGGCTGGCGGCATCGAAAATGCACCGATCAATGCGCACCAAATCGGCGCCACCGCGTTTGCCTTTTTTACCAAAAACCAGCGCCAATGGCAGGCCAAACCGCTGAGCGATGAGAGTATCGAAAAGTTTAAGCAAAACTGTGAACGGTATAATTTTTCGCCAGATCAGATACTGCCCCATGACAGCTACCTGATTAACCTCGGCCACCCCGAGCATGAGGGTCTGGAAAAATCCCGCGCAGCGTTTATCGATGAAATGCAGCGCTGCGAGCAGCTGGGATTAAAATACCTGAACTTTCACCCCGGCAGTCATCTGCGAAAAATCTCTGAAGAGGCCTGTATCGCAAGCATTGCTGAATCAATCAATATCGCTCTGGATGCTACCTGCGGCGTTACCGCAGTGATTGAAAATACCGCTGGTCAGGGCAGTAATCTCGGCTTTCGCTTTGAACAGCTGGCGGCGATGATAGATGGTGTTGAAGATAAAAGCCGTGTCGGCGTCTGCTACGACACCTGTCATGCCTTTGCCGCTGGCTATGATATGCGCAGCACAGATGGCTGCGAAAAAGTCTTCGATGATTTTCAGCGTATTGTTGGCTTTGATTATCTCTGTGGAATGCATCTGAACGATTCACGTTCGGAGTACTCCAGCCGCGTTGACCGCCACCACAGCTTGGGGTTGGGACATCTGGGCATGAATGTGTTTCAGTTTATTATGCAAGACTCACGCTTTGACGGCATTCCACTGGTTCTGGAAACCATCGACCCCTCAATCTGGGCCGATGAAATCGATTTATTACGCAGCTTTCAGACCGCAGCCTCAAGCTGATCGCGCCCATCAGCCCTGTCAGCGAGCCGCGCTGAAGCTACTCCGCCAGCAGGATAGAAAGCCCCAAGCGGTAAGCCTCTGCGCTGGCGCGTTGATCGCCCATGTGCTCCAGCACCGCAGCCAGGCGAGAATAGCCCTGTGCCGAGGGACGCAGCGCAATCGCGGCGCTCAGATAATCTTTGGCTTTGCCCCAGAACTGTAAGCGCTGACAGATTCTTCCGAGGGTCAGCAACAGGTCAACATCATCGCGATGTCGCAGCAGCCACTTCTCGGCAACCATCAACTGTTTTTCTGGGCTGGTTGATTCAAGCTCACCAAACTGTTCCACCAACTGTCGGTGCCACTGTTTATTCAGAGTTTTGATCAACAGCATCTGCTGTCGATCAAACAACTTCAATCTGCCCAGAGCTGCACCATAGCCGGCAATAATCTCGGGATCACGATGCAGTCTTTTCGGCATCTGATGCCAGACGTTCTCCAGATCTGCCCTTCGCTGGTTAATTAAACTCTCGGGACAGGCGGTAAACTGGTCGAACAAATTGCAGTAGACATCCTGCTCCAGACTGGCCATATCCTGCTCACTGATCGCCTTGTAGTGCTTCAGATCGCGAAGTAACTTTTGCAGAGTCGCCCAGTCCTCCGCCAGATAATAGGCGTCGGCCAACAGTCTCAATAGCGCGCCGTCGCGAGGATTTGTGGCATAGATGGATTGCAGAATTTGCACTGCGTCAGCAGGTTTCTCTTCAAGCAGACAGAGTTCCGCAAGCGCCTTGTCGGCAATAAAACTGCTGTTCGGATAGCTGAGTTTCAAGCGCTCAAGAATCTGCCGCGCCTGGTCAAACTGCTCGTTATCGGCAGCGGCTCTGGCCGCAAAGACCAAATTGACCACAGGCATCGTCGATCTATCAGCGGATTGCAACAACCGTTTTGTCGCCTCCTGCCACTCATCACTGGCAAACAGCAACAGTCCTGCGGCAGTCTGATTGGTCCTGCGTGTGTTACGCCGATTATTCCACCAGGCGATGAACCCGCCAGCCCCAACAATCCAGCGCCAGCTCAGCAATAGCCAAAATAGCAGCGCGGTGGCCAAAATATACAGCAAGAGCCCGGTCCAGGCGCTCATCTCAATGGTTGTGTCGGCAGCGCTAATGAGAATATAGCCACTTCCAAACTGCAAAATCCACACCATGGCGGCACCGGCCAGCAGCGCCAACACGAATAACAATAGCGGTTTTCTCACTTCGCCGGCTCCTCATCAGCGCCACCGGCCTGAATCGCATCCTGAATAGCATTATACGAAGCGGAAAGATCCGGCAATTGCTGACTGATCATCACGTCACTCAGAGTCTGCAGGCGCGACAATAGCACCTCGGACTCGCTATTTAACGGGAAATAGCTGTGCACAAGTTTCGCGGCCTGCTGCAAACTGCTGCGATAGATCGACTGCTGTTCACTCAGTAATGCACTCTGCGCCTGTTGTAGCAACAGACTGATGTTTTGTCGCACTATGGCCTGCTCCGCGCCGGTCAGCAGCGGCTCAATCGGCTGCTGGCGCTTCTGCACAACAACAAGATTGGCGAGCTTCTCGCTTAAACGGGCCAGGGTTTGAGTTATCCATGCCACCTTTGGCTCGAACGAATTCACCTCTTTACTTGCGTCTGTAGCGGCCTCTTGTTCGACGCGCGGCTCTAACACTGTAAGCGTTTCAAGCGTCGAAGAAATCGCCTGTAACTCAAGATAGATTCCCTCGCGATCAACTTTTTTGGCCATACGCAGAGCAGCGATGTCCACCGCCAGCGCATTTCGTACAGCAGCCAGATCTGGATCGTTGAGCTGCACAAAGATGGCGTCGACATTTTGCAGAATCGCCAGAGGAATTTCGCTACTGCGCTCAACTTGCAAACGCTGGCTGGCAAGGCGCACAAGATACAGTGCCTCATTTAGCAACCAGTCTCCCTGATTGGCGCTGCCCAGAGTTTGTATCTGCTGTGCTTGACGATTGGTCATCAGACGCAGTGAATAGAGCTGGTCCTGCAGGTCATTGATAATCTGCAGCTGCTGTTGGGCACTACGAAGGTTCAGCTGCTGCTGTTGCGCCAGCTCAGCATTAAGGTCACCGAGGCTGGCTTGAAAGGTTTGATTTAATCCCTCACGCTGCTGCCACTGCGTCCAGGCCAACCAGCAGGCACCCGCCAGTGCTGCCAACAGCAGCACCATAAAAACCTTTAACAATAAGCTCGAAGACTTTGCCATGGGCTTCCCGGCAGACGATGCATCAGTTTTTGGTGATGGTTTTTTCGCGCTGTCAGCAGCGGCTTTTTGCGACGCAGGCGGCTGGCGCGTCGAGGCTGTTACTTGCTCCGCGCCGTCGCCCTCAACAGCTGTTGATGAATTGGATTTAACCTGTTTTTTTGGCAGCTGTGTTTTTTTATCCGTCACCATTCTTCCTCTTTCACCTGACTCTTAAAATATGGAGCAATGTTTACTATAGGCGCAATGTAACCCAGAGGGTCGCCCGCGAATGATGTTTGCCGCGACGGCCTAAATAGCCTTTTCCACCGCAGCCAGCATCGATTCAGGCAGGGCATTTTCAGCGCTGACAATATTCTGATAACCCAGGTCACGGGCAATCGCCGCCACTCGCTCGCTGGGCACTACCAGCGCGACAGCTACAGCGAGCTCAACAGGCAATGGGCCCATTGCCTGCAGCAACTCTCCGCTATGGGCAACCAGACAGTCACTTTGCAACAACTGATGACGCGCTTTCAACACCTGCTGCTGAATAATCTCGCGGCGGTAAAGTTCGCAGTAATCGACTCTTGCGCCGCGCTCGCTTAACGTCTGACCGAGAATTTCACGTCCCCCGCAGCCACGAAAAATAATCACTCGCTGATCACTGAGATCTTCAAGCTGCGGCAGCGCCAATAATGCCTCACTATTTTGTCGTCCATTCGGCGCACGCGCGACAATATTTTCCGCCGCCAGAATCTCAGCGCTGTGTTGGCCAATGGCAAAAAATTCCACGCCCACCGGAAGCATCGGCCAATAGCGATCAAACCATTCCAAGGCTAGCTCGGCAGCATTGCCGCTGACCACAATAGCCTTATGGAAATTATCCAACTCGAGGATCAGATTTCTAATCGCCTGGCTTTCAGCGGCTTTATTGTCACTAATTGGCTCAATCGCCATAACTGGTGTGTGAGTGACCTTGGCTCCATTTTTTTCAAGCAGGGCAATAAACCGATCAGCCTCGCGCTCGGGTCTCACCACGAGAACCCGCTTTGCCGTTAAAGGGCTGCGCTGAGCATCTGAGTCGTGGGACTGCACCATTAGTCGGCCCCGTATACCTCGGCGAGAATCTCACCGGCTCCGGCTGCCAGCAGGCGTTCGGCCAGCTCAATCCCCAACTGCTCTGCCTGACGCGCCGGCGCTGACAACTGATCTTGCAGAATCCGTGAACCATCAATACTGCCCACCAACCCTCGCAGTGACACGGAACCTTCATCCTCGCTCAGTTCTGCGAAACAGGCAATCGGCACCTGACAGCCACCCTGCAACCGCCTGTTAAGGGCTCTTTCGGCGGTAACGCAGATACCTGTCTGGCTGTGTTCCAAAGGTTTTAGCAGATCAATGGTAGCCTGGTCGTCGACGCGACATTCAATGCCCACCGCACCCTGACCGCCAGCGGGCAGACAGAGCTCTGCAGGCAGCCGCGAGGCGATTCGCTGTTCCATTTCAAGTCTGATCAATCCTGCACTGGCCAACACGATCGCGTCGTACTCACCCGCATCAAGCTTGGCCAGGCGAGTATTGACATTACCGCGCAGATCGCGGATTTGTAATTGTGGATAGCGGGCTCGAATCTGGCACTGGCGACGCAAGCTGGAGGTTCCCACTACCGCGCCGACCGGCAGCTGTGAGAGCTCGGTGTAGCGGTTAGAGACAAACGCATCGAGGGGGTCTTCACGTTCACAGATAACCGTCAGGCCCAACCCTGGGGGAAATTCCATCGGCACATCTTTCATCGAGTGCACGGCGATATCGGCGCGATCCTCTAGCATCGCTAATTCGAGTTCCTTGACGAACAGACCTTTGCCCCCCACTTTAGCCAGTGGGGTATCCAGCAAGATATCGCCGCGGGTTGTCATAGCGACCAACTGCACATCGAGTTGCGGATGATTTTCCAATAATCGGGCTTTAACAAATTCGGCTTGCCAGAGTGCTAGCGGGCTCTTGCGCGTTGCAATTCGGATCGTTTGAGACACGTCTTTTCCATTGCGTTAATAAATAAGGCTGCCATTATCGACGATTTGGCCGCGCTTGGGCAGTTCTAATCACCGGAAATTAGCGCTAAAGCTTTGGCAGCAGACGCCGTAGCCTGGGCTCGAGGCGACGACTAACCAGCGGCTCCTCATCAATATCGCGCAGTTTCACCGATAGGTGACCCTCGTAATAGCCGACCCCTGCGATGGCATCGCGGGCAACCAGTGCGCCGCGATGAATACGCACGAACAGATGAGAGAACTCCTTTTCAATTTCTTTCAATGTAGTGGCGAGCACCGACTGACCCTCGGGAGTGTGGGCGACAACATATTTCTGCTCAGCCTGAAGCAGCCGAATCTGCTCTACCGGCACTAACTTATAGCCGCGATGTGTTTTGCTGCACAGATAACGTCGGTTAGTGACTCCCGGATCGCTCAGTTGCGCACGAGTTGGCTGGGTCGCCCGCCGCAGGGCAATATCCAGCTCCTCTTCCTTGATCGGCTTAAGCAGATAGGCAAAGGCGCGAACATCAAAGGCTCGCAGAGCAAAATCGTCATAGGCGGTGCAAAAAATTACCACCGGTGGCGGCACCATCCGGGCAATTTTTTCAGTCGCCTCAAGGCCATCCATCTCCGGCATACAGACATCCATCAACACAACGTCCGGTAGCGAGCGGTGAGCCATCTGCACCGCTTCAACACCATTTTTGGCTTCCCCTATTACCTGCACATCGGTTCTCTTCTCGAGAATACGCTGCAGGCGAAGACGCGCCAGTGATTCATCATCCGCGATCAGTACCTTGATCATTATTAACCCTCCAGTGGTTTGAATCGAATCCTCGTGTGGTAGTGGTTATAAATTATCGCCTCGTCCAACTCAGCGAAACCATAAAAGAAAGTGTCGAGTCGAGAGCGCAAATTATCCAGCGCCATCTTATGACCCGAAGTCAGGGAAAGGCTCTTGGCCTGCAGACTCTCGGGCAGTGTGTTAACCAAATCGATCGTTACCCAGCCTTTTCTCGACGTCCCTTTTTCGCGATCGATCACCAGATACAACGCACCTCCGCGAGCGCAGGGCTGGATACCATGAAACACCGCATTTTCAATCAACGGCTGCAAGATAAGTGCCGGCACACGAATTGGTTTGAGATCGACACTGCTATCCCAGCTGTATTCAAGGCGGTTGCCGAGCCGCATTTTCTCAATTTCAAGATAACGCTGACAGGCTTCGACTTCTTCATGCAGGCTGACATCCGTCCTGTTTTGCAACGCATAGCGAAATAGATCCGAGAGATTTTCCACGGTCTTCTCGGCCCGGTCGGCGTCCAGGCGAATCAGGGTCGCGAGACTGTTCATACTGTTGAACAAAAAATGAGGTCTAATTTTGGCCTGCAGCGACTGCAGCCGCGCTTCAAGCGCAGCACTCCGCTGCTGGTGCAGACGCTGCTGCAAATAATAGAGTCGCAGAATAACGCCGGCGGGAATTGCAGCGATCAATACCGTATTGAGAATAGAGAAAAGATTTGCACGCCACACTCCCAGAGACGAATAGTGCTGCCACAGATCGGCAACCACTGCACAGAGTGCCGCAGCAAGTAACACCAATAGATAGTTGATCAGCGCCACAAGCGACAAGGGCTGATTGGCCAGATAGTCGCGCACGCGACATAACATCAGCGCACTGAGCAGCGCAGTCCAGAATATCAGCAGACCGGCTTTACCGAGCCAGACAAAATCAAAGTCGGCAACACCGCTGTGAACCAGCGTCAGCAGCAACGCGAGAAGCGCAGCCATTACAAATAGACCCAGCAAACCCTGACCATGACAGAGGTTGGGAATAAAATAATCGCTTTTTTGAGCGTGTTTTTCTCCTGAATCACTCATTCGAGTTATTGCTCATCCCTGTGATTAGCTATAATCCTAGCCGCGATATAACTACTGAGCAAACAAGTCGATGAGTAAACTCGAGAACAGCAGCAATAAACCAACGCCGAACCAACAACCCGATCAGCTGACCAATCAAGCGTGGGGCGGGCGATTTAGTGAAGCGGTGGATGAGTTCGTCGCCCGCTTTACCGCCTCTGTCAATTTTGATCAACGCCTCTATCGTCAGGATATTCAGGGCTCCATCGCCCATGCCAGAATGCTCTGTGAAGCGTCTGTTCTGACCGCTGATGAACGCGATCAAATTATCGCCGGCCTTGCTGATATTGCTGCGCAGATTGAATCCGGTGAATTTGCCTGGTCGGTGGCGCTGGAAGATGTGCATATGAATATCGAGGCCGCACTCACCGACAAGATCGGTATTGTCGGCAAAAAACTGCATACTGGCCGCTCGCGCAACGATCAGGTGGCGACCGATATTCGCCTCTGGCTGCGTGATCAAATCGACGAAATTACGCCTGTTTTAACTCGCCTGCAAAGTGGTCTGATTGAACTTGCCGAGCGCGAGTCGGCGACCATTATGCCCGGCTTTACCCATCTGCAAACTGCACAGCCGGTGACCTTTGGCCACCATCTGCTGGCCTGGAACGAGATGCTAGAGCGTGACTACAGTCGCCTGCAGGACTGTCGCAAACGCCTCAACCAGTGCCCCCTCGGCGCCGCAGCACTGGCCGGAACCACTTACCCAATCGACCGCCACTTCACTGCTCAGGCGCTGGCTTTTGACAAACCCACAGAGAACTCGCTCGACTCGGTGAGTGATCGCGACTTTGCCATCGAGTTCTGCGCATTCGCCAGCATGCTGATGACCCACCTGTCACGCATGTCCGAGGAGCTGGTGCTATGGACCTCGGCTCAGTTTCAGTTTATCAATCTGCCGGATCGCTTCTGCACTGGCTCATCGATTATGCCGCAGAAGAAAAATCCTGATGTACCCGAGCTGGTGCGCGGCAAAACTGGCCGCGTTAACGGTCACCTGATCGCCCTGTTGACGCTAATGAAGAGTCAGCCACTGGCCTACAACAAGGACAATCAAGAAGATAAAGAACCGTTGTTCGATACCGTAGACACCGTGCGCGACTGCCTGCGGGCCTTTGCCGATATGATTCCGGCTATCGAATCGCGCAAAGACATGATGCTTGAAGCGGCGCGACGCGGCTTTTCAACGGCGACTGACTTGGCGGATTATCTGGTCCGTAAAGGCATTGCTTTCCGCGACTCCCACGAAATTGTTGGCAAGTCAGTGGCCTATGGTCTGGCCGAGAACAAAGATCTTTCCGAGATGACGCTGCAGGAACTGCAACAGTTTTCCAGCGAAATTGGGGAGGATGTATTTGAGGTGCTGACCCTGGAGGGTTCGGTCGCGGCGCGAGATCATCTCGGCGGCACAGCCCCGTCACAGGTTCGGGCTGCGGCAAAGCGCGCAGCGGCGCTTATTGACGAGCGGTAAGCAGCGCTAGAGAAGGTTAAAAATTAAAGCTCACTGTTTCTCCTGACTGGGCGGCGCAGGCTTCACTGAGCATAGTGCCAAGCAACTCATTGTTAACCGTGTTGCGCCACTCGCCCTGCTCAAGCTTGAAGTGAAAACCTCCGGATTTTGCTGCCAGCCAAATCTCACCGGTAGCGGGCTGTCGAGAGAGAATAATTTGCGATCCGTTGTTCTCGCAGGTAATCGTCAGCATACCGGCACTGTTTTCATAGTCGATATCGGCACCGCTGTCATCAATGCTCTCCTCGATGGAAAACATCAGCTCATCGACCAACTGGTTGTACTCTGCTTCATTCATTGTCTATCGTGTCCACTGGGGGTGAGCGATTGGCCTCACGCCGTATAATTGTTTGAGTGTGGTCTACCACTGCCGCTATACTCACCCGCTACGTTGCAGTTGCATCCAGGGCCGGAATTATAAACCATGAATCACTATTTATTTTCACCATCAGGCAAAAACCTGAAAGTAAAAATCTCCGGTGAACCAAAGCCACCGACAATGAGCTCACGACCCCTGCTGTTTGGCGCCACCATCGCGCTAATCATGGCGACTTCGGGCTGTGGCAATAAAGGTGATCTCTATGTTCCCGATGATGCCAACGCCACTTTCCAGAAAACGCGATATACACCAACAGAATCTCAACAGGATCAAGACTGAGTCCCCATGCACGATGCCGTTAGTTCGTTTACAGCCGTCAGCTCTGACCAGGGAAACCTGCAGATGGAGCGCGTACCACTCAACGATATTGCCAATCAATTTGGCACGCCCTGCTATGTCTATAGCAAAGCGGCTATCAGTCATAATTTCCTCGCCTATCAGAGCGCACTGGCCGACAAAGCGCATTTGATCTGTTACGCCGTCAAAGCTAACTCCAATATTGCCGTATTGCAGACTTTAGCTGAGCTGGGAGCCGGTTTTGATATTGTCTCGATCGGTGAACTCGAGCGCGTACTCCGCGCCGGTGGCGATCCGTCGAAGGTGGTTTTTTCCGGTGTAGCAAAATCCGCCAGCGAAATGCAGCGTGCACTGGAATTGGGTATTCACTGTTTTAATGTCGAGTCCGAAGCCGAGCTGGAACTGCTTAACAATACGGCAGCCAACTGTGCGCGGGTGGCTGCGGTATCGCTGCGTGTGAACCCGGATGTCGATGCACAGACACATCCCTATATTTCTACCGGGCTTAAAGAGAACAAATTTGGTATTGATATCGATCGCGCACCGCAGGTCTATCAGCGCGCCGCGCAGATGAGCCACATTAAGGTGGTTGGTGTTGATTGCCATATTGGCTCACAACTGGTCGACACAGCTCCGTTTGTCGCCGCCCTGGAACGTTTACTGGCGCTAGTCGACAGGCTCGGCGAACTGGGTATCACTCTCGATCACATCGATATCGGCGGTGGTCTCGGCGTGTGTTACAACAACGAACAGCCACCGACTCCAGAGAACTATATGGCGGCCGTTTTGCCGCTGTTGCAAGGCCGCAGTGAAATGCTGGTGCTGGAACCGGGCCGCTCGATTGTCGCCAATGCAGGGGTAATGTTGACCCAGGTGCAGTATCTGAAAAGCAATGGCGAGAAAAACTTTGCCATTGTCGATGCGGCGATGAACGACATGATCCGCCCGGCGCTGTACCAGGCGTGGATGGATATTCAACCGGTTGTCAGAAGCGATGTGCCAGCTGCCGTCTACGATGTGGTCGGCCCGGTCTGCGAGACTGGTGACTTCCTCGCCAAAGAGCGATCACTGTCGATAAGCACCGGGGCTACTCTCTGTCTGTTTTCGGCAGGTGCCTACGGTTTTGTGATGAGTTCAAACTACAACAGCCGCCCACGGGCTGCTGAGTTGATGGTGGATGATGACCAGGTACATGTTATTCGCCAACGCGAGACTATCGAAGATTTGTTTAGTGGCGAGCAACTGCTGCCATCAAAGGCCGGTTAGCCATCATGTTAATGAAATTCACTAAAATGCACGGTCTCGGTAATGACTTTGTCGTGATTGATGCGGTTACACAAAATGTGCGCATGACCGGCTCGATGGCACGCCGCCTTGCCGACCGTAAAACCGGCATAGGATGTGATCAGGTATTGGTTGTTGAACCACCATCGGATCCACAAATCGATTTCAATTATCGTATCTTTAACTGCGATGGCGCTGAGGTAGAACAGTGCGGCAACGGTGCACGCTGTCTGGCGCGCTTTGTTCACGACCGCCAGCTGACCGGCAAAACCTCAATCAAGGTAAAGACCTGTAACCGCGTGCTCAGCCTAAATTTGATCGGCAAAAATCAGGTAGAAGTGGATATGGGTATTCCCAACCTCAATCCGGCTGCACTTCCCTTCGATGCCCGTGAAAAGGCCATGCTCTACGACATAGAGGTTGCCGGCAACAACGAGAAAATTTTCGCTGTCTCGATGGGCAATCCTCATGCAGTGCTAACGGTTGACGATATCGCCTCCGCGCCAGTTGCACAATTGGGCGCGGCGCTTGAGTCGCACCCGCGTTTTGCCAATCGCGTCAATGTAGGTTTTATGCAGATTGTTGACCGCAGTGAAATCAAGCTCAGGGTGTTCGAACGCGGTGTCGGGGAAACTGAAGCCTGCGGTACCGGCGCCTGCGCCGCGGCAGTCGCCGCGATCCAGCAACAGCTGGTTGACGACTCAGTAACCGTCAAGCTGACTCGAGGCTTTCTGAAAATAGACTGGAAAGGTGAAGGTCATCCCCTGATAATGACCGGACCGGCCACCACAGTTTTTCACGGACGTATACGAATATGAGTAAGCAGCCAGAAGTTGATCCCGCAGAAAAAATCGTTCGCGAGTTTCTCCGCGACAACCCTGACTTCCTCGATAAGAATACCGATATTCTCGAAACGCTGGTGCTACCGCACAACAGCGGCAAGGCAGTATCGCTTGTCGAGCGTCAAGTAGGTGTCCTGCGCGACCGCAATAAAGAGATGCGCACGCGGCTAGACAATATGCTGCAGACCGCCCATGACAACGACCTGCTGTTCGAAAAAACCAAACGAGTGGTGCTCAACCTGCTCGAAGCAAAGACGCTCGCATCAATTGTGGAAGCGGTTTATGACAGTCTGGGCAAAGACTTCGGTATTGAATACTACAGCTTGACACTACTTGGCAATGATAAAAAACTCCCGCGCACCATGGCTCGGATTGCCAGTATAGAAAAAGCCAATGAATCTGTTGGCACGCTGCTCGGCGCCAATCGCGCGGTATGCGGCATTCTCCGCGAAGAGGAAATGGTGTTTCTGTTTGGCGAGCGTGGCCGACAAGTTGGATCAGTGGCTGCTGTGCCACTACGCTACGATAGCCTCTACGGTATTCTCGCGGTTGGCAACAGCGACCCCAACTTCTACAAGAGCAGTATGGGGACGCTATTTCTCAGCTATATCGCCGAAATTCTCAATCGGCTGATGCCTGGTCATCTAAAAGCACTGATTTAACAAAACCGCAAGTTATTGGCGTCGCGACGGTTTTTTGCCTGCGGCACCGGTCGATTTTTTACCAACGGTACTCTTTGCTGCATTGCGGCGACGCTTGGAAGATCGTGCAGAGTCCGTACCCGAGGAGGCCGAACGCGGCCCCGCTGTCCGTTTCTTGTTACCCTTTTGTTTACGCTTAGCATCATGTTCACGGGCCATATCCGATGCCCGGGCCGAAACCTTATGTGGCTTTTTACCTTTCTGGGGGGCCGCGCCTCCCTGTTCGACCAATTCAAAATCGATTTTACGTTCGTCTAGGTTAACTCGCACAACCCGGACTGCCAATTTGTCACCTAACCGGAAAATGCGCCCGGTTCGCTCTCCGACCATGCGATGCTGAGAGGCCTCATGGTAGTAGTAATCCTTGGGTAATCCAGTGACATGAATCAAGCCCTCAACATAGAGGTCATCGAGCATTACAAACAACCCAAAACCAGTGACCGCACTGACCACGCCGCTGTACTCTTCGCCAACCCGGTCGACCAGATATTCACATTTCAGCCAATTGACCACATCCCGAGTGGCCTCATCGGCACGCCTCTCGGTGACAGAAAGATGCGATCCAGTTTCATCGAGACGCGGCAGTTCGTAAGGGTAGATGTCGGCTTTGGCCAACTCGGGTGCACCGTCGACTCGGACGATGTTTGCAACCTTTTTCCCGCTGCGAATCAGACTGCGGATAGCGCGATGAACCAACAGGTCGGCGTAGCGGCGAATCGGTGAGGTGAAATGGGTGTAGGCATCAAATGCGAGACCAAAATGACCATTATTTTCCGCCTGGTACACCGCCTGACTCATGGAACGCAGCATAACGGATTGAATAACCGACGCATCATCTCGGTGTTTGACCGCTCTTAATACACGCTGATAGTCCTCTGGCTGCGGATCGTCACCCCCGCCAAGGCCTATACCCAGTTCGCCGAGAAAGTCCCGCAGAGAGGAGAGACGCTCTTCGCTGGGGCCTTCATGAACACGATAGAGCGCCGGCAACTTGGCTTTCTCCAGAAAATGCGCAGTGCACACGTTAGCCGCCAACATACACTCTTCAATTAAGCGATGCGCCTCGGTTCGTTTAACCGGAATGATCTGACTGATCTTGCGTTGGGCGTCGAAAAGAATACGGGTTTCTTGTGTATCGAAGTCGATTGCGCCGCGCTGATTGCGACGCTTGTGCAGTACAGTGTAGAGATCATGCAACGAATCGATCTGCGGGAGAATGGTAGTAAATTGATTGCGCAGGTTGTCACTGTCGGCAGATTTTTTCTCTTCGATTATCTGCGCCACCTGGGTATAGGTGAGCCGCGCGTGGGAATACATTACCCCTTCGTAAAATTGATACTTTGTGACATCTCCCTCACGGCTAACCTGCATCTCGCAGACCATGCACAAACGATCTTCACGGGGATTGAGTGAACACAGGCCGTTGGACAATTTCTCCGGCAGCATCGGCACCACATGGTTGGGAAAGTAGACCGAGTTACCGCGCTCGAAAGCTTGGCGATCCAGCGCACTGCCGGGTTTGACATAATGTGACACGTCGGCGATTGCGACAATTAATTTCCAGCCACCGCGAGATTTCGGTTCACAATAAACCGCATCATCAAAATCACGAGCATCTTCACCATCGATAGTAACCAGAGGCAGCGCGCGCAGATCGACGCGGAAGTCTTTATCCGTAACATGGTCCGGTATGGCATCGGTCTCAGCCTGCACCTCATCGCTCCAGCCGTGAGGGATACCGTAATTGCGAATTGCCACCTCGATCTCCAGACCGGGGTCGAGATGATCACCCAGCACCTCACTGATATGACCACTGGGCGGACTGTTGCGTGATGGCGCCTCGGTGATATCGACCAGCACTATTTGACCGGGCTCTGCAGCGCAGAGCTGATCCGCGGGAATTAAAATATCCTGGCTGATACGCGGGTTGTCGGGACGCACAAAGTGAATACCACTCTCGCAAAAATAGCGCCCGACCAGCTGTTTGGTCTGGCGCTCGACCACATCGACCAGAGTTCCCTCTGGACGTCCCCGGCGATCCCAGCCGGCAATTCTCAGCAGCACAATATCGCCGTCAAAAACGCGGCGCATCTGGCGGCTGGAAAGATAGATATCCTGCTCTCCACCCTGCAGTGGGCTGACAAAGCCATAACCTTCAGGATGACCGATAACACGACCTTTTATCAGGTTCAGTTTATCCAGTGTGCCGTAGGCATCAACTCGGTTGCGAGCAATTTGGCCATCGCGCTCCATGGCCCGCAGCCGTCGGCGCATCGCTTCGATCTGATCGTCATCGACCAGCTGCAGACCCGCACAGATTTCCGCATGAGTTAGTGGGCCGACACTCTCATGCAGATAGTCGAGCACAAACTCACGGCTGGGAACCGGACGCTGGTAGCGCTCCGCTTCACGGCTGGCATGGGGATCGGTAGGTTTTTGTTGTCGAGCCATAAGGGTTGATCTGTCCTGGTGCTATCGCTGCGATTTGTCTGCGAGGTTTGCGAGACCCATTCCGCGTGGCGAAGTCTGTTGAAGTAGGTCTGTTAGAATAGACCCGAGAGAGACGTTGTCAGTCTATGTGTTATGGGCAACAGAGTAAAAGGAATTCGCCACGTAAAAAAATCCCGGACCGGGAGTCTTGTCCGTCCGGGCTTCAGTTACATTCAACTTTTAATGGGGTCTACCCGTGTGAATATTGCAGCAGTGTATCGATTAATATTGTATCGATTAATATTGTATCGATTAATATTGACTCGCACCATCCTTGGTGCACGACCTCCTAGTCGCCATGTATTCATACAAAAAGGCGGTGGTATGACGTGCGCTGATACGGCTTTGCTTCCCTGCTGACCAACTCCCTGTCAGTCATGCCTCTAGCGTCTTGCTTATCAGCGCCGTCTGTATAAACAGCAGTGTAGGACTGTTATTTATTTCACCACTACCATCCCTTTGAACGCATCATGCTAGGGAGTCAATACAGGGTTCCATAATAGGCATGTGATTCACAAAAAAACATTACACTGACGGATTAATACTAAAGGATTAGTTTCGCAATCAGGAAACCAGAAAATCTTCGATGTGTTCTCGGATCTGCTTGACGCGAATGAGGTTCTTTTGGGCGTCCAGAGAGCCGTAATCAGCCCTGAATGCCGTTACCATCTCACGCAGTTCGGTCATCCCGTAAAGTCCAGACAGCCCCATCAGATCATGAATAATCTCTCGTACGCTGGCGTTTTCATTATTCCTCAACTGATCGTCGAGCTTATCAAGGCTGTCATAGAGCGCCTTTTTTAACTCATCCACCGGCACTACGGTGGAGAGCAACCCCGCCCCTCTGGGAGCCGGTGCATCGGTGTAGCGGGCGACAACTTTTGTCAGTGCATCAATCAGTTCATTTTCGTTGACCGGCTTTAACAGCACCATTGCGGCGCCGGCTTTACTAATGCGCTCACGCTCGACCATGGTGACATCGGCCGTTATGGCGATAATCGGCGGGCTTTCACCAGACTGCTGAATAATCGTTTCGCTGGCCGTCACACCATCGATGATTGGCATATGAATATCCATAATTATGGCGTCGACATGCAGCTTGCTGGCAATTTCGATGGCCTCCTGACCGTTGTTTGCGGTCAAACAACTGGCGCCATAGCCCTTCAGCAGACGCACCAGCAGCTTCTGATTAAAAGCATTGTCCTCGGCGACCAGAATAGTCACGCCGGCGAGTACTTCATCTGCAGAGGCGCTGTGGTTTGGCGAACCAACCAGGCTCTCGCTATTGGGCGCGGCGTTTTCCTCCAGCTCACAGGTAAATGAAAATACCGCACCGTGATCAACCTGGCTGCTAACAGTGATTTCACCGCCCATCACATGGATGAGGTTCTTGCAGATTGAAAGGCCGAGTCCCGTGCCGCCGAAGCGACGATTGATCGATGTATCTTCCTGAGAGAACGGGTCAAACAACGTTGGTATTTTCGACTCTTCGATACCCTTCCCGGTATCGGCAACCGAACATTCCAATATCACCTTACCGGCTTCGTTACCGAGACAGCGAATATCAACACTAACACTACCCGAGTCGGTAAACTTGATCGCATTGCTCAACAGATTACTAATGACCTGCGTAAAGCGCACTGGATCACCAACCAGCGCCCGGGGAACATTGTCAGCGATGTGATAACTCAACGTCAGACCTTTGACCTCGGCGCGCTGTCGATGTATCGCCATTAGATCGGCAATCCATGACTGAATATAGAAAGAAATTTTTTCCAGAGTAAAGCCGCCGACTCTCGCTTTGGAGAACTCAAGGATATCGTCGATCATCGTCAGCAACATGCTCGACGACATACCAATAATTCGCAGATTTTCTTCTCGCTTTGCAGCGTCGGTTTCGATCGAGAGCAGCTTGGAAAACCCAATCACCGCAGTCAGCGGTGTGCGCAACTCATGACTCATTCTGGCAAGAAACTGATCTTGCGCTTCCATTGCCTCCTCAAGCTCAATCAGGGTAATTTGCAGCTGCGCTGTCGCGCGAGCCACTTCGCTCTGCATACGAACATTGGATTGGCGCACGCTGGTGGCCAACTGGTTGATACCTGAGGCCAGTTTTCGCACTTCCAAAGGGCCGTCTTCCACCGCCAGGTTACTCAGATTACCGGCCTCCATCGACTCCACTACTTCAGTGAGCGACTCAACCGGCCGCGAGATGCTGCGCCCAATGCGCATGGCCAACCACGCGGCCACCAGCAGCCCAAGAGTCGAGACCAGCAGAATCGCAAATATTCCCTCACGATATTGTTGCTCAAGTATTTTGTCGGTCAGGGACACGACAACCCAACCGAGCACTTCTGGATCCGGCGTCTGGCCTTCATCGTAGTCTTCCAGGGCAGGTGTCGTCAGCGTCACGCGGGCGTAAAAGTACCAGTTGTGGTCGATAAATCGGGGCTTGCCAAACTCATAGGTACCAGGCATATCAACAACCGCCGGATTCAGCTCGCCAATGGCCACACTGGTCTGTTGGGCGGCATTATAAAAAAGTAGCCCATTAACCGAGGGAATATCGAGCACTGACTCACCGAGCTCCTTTAGCATCTGTTGATTATTCGAATAGAGAGCAAATTCGGCATTGGATGAAATTTGCTGCGCGGCAACAGATCCAGTGTTGTGGAGATTGGCTAACAGCACGCTGCGCTGACTGGAAATCATATAGCTGGCGAGAACAACACACAGCAAGGCGAGTGGCAGCAGTGATGTAATTAATAGCCGCGAGTGAATTCTCGAGATCTTCTTTTTATTGGCTGTCACGTCTCTACTCCCCGTCCAGGCGCTGGCGGTAAAATTGCTCTTCTCTCAGAGGCACTTTGAGGCTAGCGGCAACCGAATAATTAAAGTGTATTGAATAATATTCTGGCTCATAAGCTCGCCCCTGGTGCTCGGGCGACAGTATTATCTGACTAACCAGCTCAAGAGTTTGCTTGGCCACATTATCCGGTGACGAGAAGACAGCCGCCAGCGCTCCGGCTCTGAGATACGTGCGCGAAAAGGCAATAACCGGCACTTTGTGCCTGTAACTCAGATGTAATATCCATTTTGCCGTTGCCAGATTGATCAGCCGGCTGTCGGGCACCGGGATAAACACGTCACTGCGGCTTAATGCTGGCTCTATTTTGTGGATCGGGTTATCGCTGGCACCAATACTGACAAACTCAGACTCCATGCCAGTCTTATCGATGATCTTAGCAATCCTGGCCTGCTGACCAGCTGAAGAGGGACCGAGCATTACACTGGTCTTTTTAGCCGCGGGTAAGAGTAGCTTTGCAAGACGAATACTGCGATCTACAGGTTGGTCGATGAAGACCGAGGAGATATGCCTGACAAACGCTCCCTCATCCGAGCCGAAGTATCGCTTGGCCAGCGCGGAAAATGAGCTCTCGGTGATCAAAACGCTGAGAATCGGCAGGCTGAGATCCTGAGAATTGGCTATCTGTCGATAGGCAGTATCGGCGGCGGCAGTGCCGATGGTGACAATTAAGTCATTGGATTCAGGCTGGAGATCACTATCATTTTGCCTTGAGACAAACTCTACCGACACCTTGAATTGACCTGGCAGCGTCTTTTCCAACCCCCGCCTGACCGTATCCATAACGGCAACATAGTCCGCCGACGGTTTACTGATTAGGAATAAAAGTCTGAGTGGGTCGGCATTAACCTTAAGACTCAAGGTCATCAATAATAGCGCAACCACCACAGAAACAAGCCGAGTTTTGCCCGGCTGACCTCTACGACGTGCTGTGCAATGTGACCAAATACTCATGTCCAATTCAATGATTCACCGACTTTGATATTAAAACTAAAAACGGGCTGATATCGTGCGAGCAATGCTTGCTAAGGCATGGAAAGCCTCACACCGAGGATATATTGGGTTTCAAAATTGTGGTACTGGTAGAACTCACTATAGGGGTCGCCGACGTTTTGCACGGTAAATGACAAGTCAATTTTAGATCGGCCCGCTGTCACACGTTTGGCTGCTTTGAGATCTACTCTCGTGTGGCTTTCCACAGGTTGACCACGAAAGTGCTTGGTCGCCGCGTTGTAGTTTGCGGTGGAGCTGATGGTGATGCCACTGTCATAGCGATAACTGGCCATCAAGCCGGCGCCGTGCTTGAGGCTGTATTCGCCGAGATCACGGATCTCAATTGCTGGCGGTGAGGTATAGAGTGTCCAGCCATCAATATCCGAAAAGCTGTAATAGCCACGCAGCATAAATCGCTCGTCGGGTTTGTACTGAATCTGTATCTCGAAGCCGTCAACGTCCAAAGTATCGGTGTTATCGCGAATATTGACGAAGTTATCCAGGTCGGGATATCCCGAGCGACGCTCATTGATCACATCCGTGAGCTGCTCATGATAGATACGCATATCCAGATTCAGACGTTGGTCAAACAGGTAGCCTACGTAACCAAATTCAATGCTGCGCAGCTGCTCATTATCGATATCCGAGTCCGAAATCACGCTGGCATCAAGGATAATATTTTCGTTATAGCGAACAACCTGCTTTTGCATATTTTCCAGCAGCGTGGGTGATCTGAAGCTGCGGTTATGAGCGATGCGAAAAATATGATTTTGGTTGAGCTGATAGTTGAGGGCGACACGATAGGAATGATAGCTGTCGGCGCTAGTATTATCTTCATAAATCAGACCGGCGTTAAACACCAGTTTGTCGGTGGCTGTCCACTCTAGATTGCTATAGGCGCGGTGCGAGGTTCTGGTCATATCGTCAGAACTATCAAACAGCTCCTGTCCGGCAACCCGGTCATAGCGTAACGCCACGCCTGTCACGGCACGCAGATTGTCCAGCGGATTGAATGTCGATCTCAACTCCAGATCCCAGCGCTCAGACTCAGAGTGATTGCTGTCGTCAATAACCAGCTTGTCCGGCAGGCCTGGCAGCGGCCAGTAGGGAGACGTATCGGGCACGCCAATCGCTTCGGATAATGTCAGTGGTGTGGTCTCATCAGTGATATCGAGATCATTGTGATACAGCGCAAGCTTGATTTTATTGCCGCCACGGGTCAAACGAGTCCAGTTAACATATTGATAGCGATAGAAAATATTGCGATTAAAGTACTCGCGCTCTCCAATGCCCAAATCACTGTCGCTGACACCTGCCTGAAACTCAACACTGTCACTGGCTGTTGGCGTCCACAGCCCACGAAAATTGGCAGTGATATTCTCTGAGCTATCGTTGACGATGATTGGTGTCTCTTTAAAAGACGAGTCATCAAAGCCGTCATTTCTGCGAAAACTCACTGTCGTGCGATGGTGTGCCGAGCCCAGTTTGCCCGTGTAAGCAACACTGGCATCGCGAGTCGCGCCAGTACCAAGCTGTGAGTTCACCACCCACCCACTGTCGAGTAATGGGGATCGCGTGACAATATTGATCGAGGCAAGAAACGCATTGCTGCCATCGGCCGCGGCATTAGCGCCTCGTACAACCTCAATATATTCAATCTCATCTAATGTCACACCAAGCGACGACCACTCCACGGCTGAAAACAATGACTCGTAAACCGAGCGCCCATCAACTTTGACTTCCAGGCGTCTGGGATACTCGTCACCCAGCGCGTGGTAAGTAGTACCCATGCGACTGCCATCAACGAAATAGGTCTGGAAACCCGGCACCAGACGGAACAGGTCAATCAGACCCACCGCTGTTGAGGCCTGAATAGTCTGACGATCGATAATAGTTACCGAGGCCGGTGTCTGCGCCAGCGTCTGGTCCATATGAGTGGGACCACTGACCAGCGGGATCTCGACAAGGAAATCCTCTTCTGTGAGCACATAGTCATCACTAGCGAATAGAGCCCCACAGGCAAACATACTCGCACCCAAAAACATTGTGGCGTGCAGCAAATATGAACTTGCGCGTACTCTTTTAATTACCGAAGTAAAAGGCATATTTAACCCCTGAATATTAATTTTTTTAGTTGTCGGCGGTTAGATCTTCGTCGAGACCAAGCTTCTGGCCCAAAATACCCGCCTGGGTACGATTGGTCAGTCCAAGCGCTCTCAGCATGGCGCTGACATGCACTTTGACTGTGTTTTCTGAAAGGTCCAGTTCCCTTGCGATCTGTTTGTTAGACCGACCCTGGGTAATGCAACGCAAAATCTCAAGCTGGCGCTTGGTCATCTGATCTGCCACCACATCGATATCCGCTCCGGAATCAACCTCGTCAATCACGGTTGCCATACCTGGCATCGACTCACGCAGCGAATCAGGGGTGTAGTGCTGGCCTTTCAGGGCGCGGGACATAGCTTCAAACAATGCATCTTTGGGAGCCGATTTTGTGACGAATCCGGTAGCGCCAAAATCCATACATTTTCGGATATGCGCCGGGTTTTCAGATGCGGAGAGAACAATAACGGGAAGGTTCGGATAGCTTTCGCAAAGCATGGCGATAAAATTAAAACCACCGCCAGCGCCCGGCATAAAGAGATCGACAATAACCAGATCGATACTTTCCTTGGCGAGAATGGTGAGCGCCGTATCGCCATGATCTGTCGTGGTGACATCGATACCTTTGTACTCTTCAAGCAGTGTGGCCTTGAGCCCAACACAGACAAAAGCGTGATCATCAACTATGAGAACGTGCATGTTTTCATTCCTTGTCTTCACGTCCCTGCGTAATTGACTTCAGCTATTTCATAGCCTCGCCTAAATATAATGCCTAATCATTAGACAAACAACTCAAACTATCCATAAATGGATATGTAATTCATTCATCGCCTATTTGTTCATCATAGGCCCTGCTCTAAATTAGCCGCTACAATTCGGTCAGCGCGGAGGATATTGCCTGTTGCAGCGAGTCATCCTGTGGCGCCATGTCTCGGGCCCTCAGCAATGCCTTTTTCGCTTCATCCTGACGACCCAACCGACTTAAACCGACACCCTGATGTCGGTTCCCCGCCCATGCCGTAGCGTTGCTGCCGAAATATCACCAGGCCCTTTGAAGTAAGTTTGATAGCGAGCGCAATCACTATCATGGGAATCGCAATGAGTAGCAGAATGAGGCTGCCGACAACCAGATCGAGTGTGCGCTTGGCAAACTTGTCCAGGCCCGTATGCGGTGATTCAAACACACTGATGGCGGGCATACCTTGAATGTCCAGCCAACTGGCGCTGAGTAGATCAAAACTAAATAGATCGAGCATCATGTACGCCGATACGGTGGTGTCAGCCAGCTCATTGAGCAGTTGTTTGATGCGCTTTTCAGCGGCCAATGGCAAGGTGATGAAAATAGTATCGATGGAACCTTCCTTGGCCTGTTTGATCAGCTCTTTTGAATCGCCTTTGATGCGATCCGAGTCAGAGATATAGCGTCTCGTGCCATTGGTTTTGCGGTCGTCAAAGTAGCCGATGAAGTTGTAGCCAGACCAGGGCATTGACGTGATACGGGCCTCGAGGCTGGCACCTAATTCAGTGGCGCCATAAATTGCCACTGACTGTACACGCATACCGTTGTCACGGAACAGACGCAGCATCATGCGAAATATCGAGTGCCAGGAAATCAGCTCAATCGGAGTGAGGACAAACCAGTAAAACACCATCTCGCGGTTATAGAGATCTGAAGGATGGAATACCATGTCGACCAGAATTAACACTAACACCACGGCCAGCCAGTTGCTGCCCACCGCAGTGACTTCTGCTCTGATGCTGATGCCGCGCCAAGATTTATAGTTGGAGCTGGATTCGGAGAGGAAGCTGAACAATACGATTGAAATTAACAACAGCCAGTTGTAGAGAGGTACCCAGCTGAGCTTGAGCACAGAAACCAGCGCCACCAGTGTGCAACCAATGATTCCGGCGTCGATAAGACGGGAAAAAGCATTAATCTTGGCGTCGTGAGGACGCACCATCCTTGATTTTTGATCGACCATAAGACAAGACTGACTCTAAGCGATTAGTTCCTGAAAACGAGTTTACGCAACCGATTTTTTATATCGATTGCGTAACATTGAAAATGTGATTCAGTTCGCTTTTCAAGAGAGAACGGGTTATCGCTTCGATGATTTCCTTAGCCCTGCCAATCCAATCAATCCGGAAAAGAACAGCCATGCAGCTGCGGGGAGCGGCACCTCAGAGACGGCCCACTCGGTGTAGTGTGAGACATCATTTTGTCCAGTGATGGCAACTTGCACTGTGTTACCTTGAATCCCATCGTCTTCGATCAGGAACAGCCATACCAGGCTTGCAGCTTTGATGGTTACATAGCCAACAAAATCAGTGCTGGTGGTAATGGTCTTGCCGCTGAAGCCAGTTTCAATTTTGTTGCCCGTTAAGCCCGGAACCACAACGCCTTCAAAGGCCAGCATATTGACCATATCGGGATTGGGGTGATCCTGAGCCGTGGCAACATTGCCATTGGCGCCATAAAATTGATTGGCATTAATATCAGATATATCGCCTGCAGAAATCACACCACCGCAAGACGTGGAGCAAAATAACTGATCGGTGACGCCGTTGTTATCACCGCCCTGATCAACTCCATCCGGGCCCCATATCTCGAGCAAATCGACCGTATCGGCCTGGGCAACAGGAAGTACCAGCAACCCAATTGCGCATAATGTTGTAAAAAATAACTGTTTGGTTTTCCCTTTCGTTCCGAGTTTCATTTCCATGTCGCCATCCCTGCAGTACTCTTACATTGCTGTTGAATGCTGTACTGCCTTTCAATGCGGTTCGCAGATCCAGCCTATGAACCAGTTCCCACCATAAATGTGAAGCACTTCACATTCTCCTACAGGTAAGTTAAAAGATAGACCATAGCAATGCGCTGTCAAGCTAGCAGCGCCGAAATTCCACGTCCCAACCATGAATGACATACAGGGTAAATGGGCTTTCTGCTGGCATTAAAAAAGGCGGCCCTTTCGGAGCCGCCTTTTGCTGATAACTGATGGTTAAACCAGTTATTAACCCAGCTTTTCTTTAATACGCGCAGATCGACCTGAACGCTCACGCAAGTAGTAGAGCTTGGCGCGACGAACCGCACCGCGACGCTTAACTTCAATGCTGTCTACCAGTGGGCTGTAAGTCTGGAAGGTACGTTCAACACCGATACCGTTAGAGATTTTGCGCACGGTGAACGAAGAGTTGAGCTGACGGTTGCGCTTGGCCAGTACCACGCCTTCAAAGGCCTGCAGACGCTCGCGAGCACCCTCTTTTACTTTAACCTGAACAACCACGGTATCACCGGGGCTGAAGTCTGGGATTTCTTTGTTCATCTGCTCTTTCTCAAGGGCAGCGATAATTGCTGTTTTGTTAGTCATGTCTTGCTCCTCAATTTTCATTGGTTGGTGGCATGCCACCTGTTTTAGAGCTCTGTACAGAGAGGATGGACACTATCCCTTGCCATCATCTGCCAGCGCAGCACTCATTTCCTTGAGTAGAGCCTTTTGCTCGGTCGTGAGCTCAAGGCGGTCCAGTAAATCCGGTCTTCTGAGTTGCGTTCGCAGCAATGATTGCTGCAGACGCCAACGTCTAATTTTTTCGTGGTTACCTGACAGCAGCACCTCTGGTACGGCCAGCCCCTGATAATCTTCTGGCCGCGTAAAGTGCGGACAGTCCAACAGGCCATCGGCAAACGAGTCCTGATCAGCTGAGTCTCGGTGTCCCAGAGCACCTGGTATCTGGCGAATTAACGCATCCATCAATACCATGGCAGGGAGTTCGCCACCGCTGAGAACGTAGTCACCAATTGACCACTCCTCATCTACTTCCAGCGCTATCAGCCGCTCGTCGATCCCTTCGTAACGACCAGCAATCAATATCAATGACTGCTGTGTTGCAAATCTGTTTACCGCGCCCTGCTCAAGGACTTGTCCCTGAGGTGAGAGGTAGACCACTTTGGTCTGTTCTCCTGCCCACTCTTTGGCAGCGGCTATCGCCATGCGCAATGGCTCGACCATCATCACCATTCCGGGGCCGCCTCCGTAGGGGCGATCGTCGACTGTCTGGTGACGGTCTTGCGTAAAGTCTCGCGGGTTGAAGTTTTTGCACTCAACCAGGCCATTCTTTACTGCGCGCCCGCTGATCCCATACTCGGTCAGCGCACTAAACATCTCCGGGAACAGGGTAATCAGTGCAATTTTCATTTACCTGTACCTCTGAAGCCGGTTGCTGATTTTAGAAATCAGGATCCCAGATCACGTCGATTCTCTTGTCCACCAGACTCACACTGGTGACAAACTGATCAACGTAGGGAATTAATCTCTCTTCTCGATCAATACTCTCGGCATCGCCCTTAACAACCAGTACGTCGTTGGCGCCGGTTTCGAGAAGTGACTTAACCCTGCCAAGCCTGATCTGATCTCCCTGATGATGGGTAATCACTGTCAGCCCTTCGAGCTGATACCAGTAGAAGTCATCATTTTTCAGCTCGGGAAGTTTTTCTTTTTCGACCAGGATGTCTTTACCACACCAGGTCTGAGCTAAATCGCGATCATCTATCCCAACGATATGCGCCACCAGGTTTTCACCGTGTCTGCGCCACTCGTCAACCATCAGCTGTTTCAAGCCAGACTCTGTTTCAACCCACCAGGGTTGAAAGGAGCAGAGCGTTTCCACCTGCTCAGTAAAGGAATAAACCTTCACCCAGCCACGCACGCCAAATACAGTCGTTATGCGACCAACAACCAGAGTTTCCATCGATTCATGATCTCCAGATGCACTTAGCGGCAGCTGCGGATAGATCAGGCTGCGACTTTGGCAGCCTCTTTGATCAGCGCTTTAACGCGATCACTGATCTGCGCACCCTGGCCCTGCCAGTACGTTACGCGGTCAAGATCCATGCGCAGACGCTCTTCAGCGCCGCGAGCTACCGGGTTAAAAAAGCCGATACGCTCGATATAGCGTGCATCACGTGCATTGCGTGAGTCGGAAACTGTGATGTGGTAAAATGGGCGTTTCTTAGCGCCACCACGTGCCAATCTAATTGTTACCATTTACAAAAATCCTGTGTTCAAACTGGCATTATCGCCAGACTTGATGCTTTTAAAGTTCCGCGCAGAAAAAGGCGCAGCTCCCCCGAAAGGCGCGGTATCTTACGTTAAAAGAGATTAAAAGGAAACACCTTTAAGCGGCAATCAAACAGCCACCAAAAGCGTCTTTTTTAGCCCAAAACGGCGCTGAAGAGCAGTCGTTCAGCGACGCGGGAACCCGCCTGGAGGCAATCCGCCCAGCGGTGGCATTGCTCCGCCCATAGCGCCGCCGGAGCCGCCGCCCATGCCACCTAAGCCACGCATCATATTTTGCATGCCCTTACCTTTCATTTTTTTCATCATTTTGCCCATCTGCTTGTGCTGTTTGAGCAGGCGATTAAGATCCTGAATGGTGGTTCCAGAGCCGACCGTAATACGGCGCTTGCGTGAGCCGTTGAGAATATCCGGATTGCGGCGCTCTTTCGGGGTCATCGAGTCGATAATAACGGTCATTTTGCCAAACTGGCTGGTGACATTCTGCTGCTGCATCATCTGTGACATATTGCCCATGCCTGGCAGCTTATCCATCAGTCCGGCCATGCCACCCATATTGTTCATTTGTTCTAGCTGATCGCGCAGATCTTCCAGATCAAAACCTTTTCCCTTGGCCATTTTCTGGGCGAGCTTTTCGGCCTTCTTTTTGTCAACCTTGCGCTCGACATCTTCAATCAATGACAGCACATCACCCATGCCGAGAATGCGCGAGGCAATTCGCTCAGGGTGGAACGGCTCAAGTGCATCAACCTTTTCACCAACACCGAGGAATTTAATCGGCTTGCCGGTGATATGCCGCACTGATAGCGCGGCACCGCCGCGGGCGTCGCCATCAACCTTGGTCAGAATCACACCGGTCAAGGGCAGCGCCTCATTAAAGGCCTTGGCGGTATTAACCGCATCCTGACCAATCATGGCATCTATAACAAACAGGGTTTCGACGGGGTTGGCGGCGGCGTGTACCTGTTTGATCTCACTCATCATCTCGTTGTCAACATGGAGACGACCGGCGGTATCAACTATCAGAACATCGACAAATTTCTTTTTTGCCGCCGCGATGGCACCCTCAACGATGGCGACCGGCTTTTGGCTGATATCACTGGGGAAAAAATCGGCGCCCACTTCTGCGGCGAGGGTCTTGAGCTGCTCGATTGCGGCAGGGCGATAGACGTCCGCAGAGACAACCATAACCTTTTTCTTTTCCCGCTCGCTCAGATAGCGCGACAGCTTGGCGACCGATGTAGTTTTACCCGCACCCTGAAGACCGGCCATCAAAATAATCGCTGGAGGTTGTGCCGCGAGATTGAGGGTTTCGTTTTTCTCCCCCATCACGCTTTCCAGTTCGGCCTGAACAATTTTCAGGAACTGCTGGCCGGGATTGAGGCTGCGATTGACCTCTTGCCCCAGGGCACGCTGTTTGACCTGTTCGATAAAATCTTTGACCACTGGCAGCGCAACATCTGCTTCAAGCAATGCCATTCGCACTTCACGCAAGGTGTCTTGAATATTGGCTTCGCTAAGACTGGCTTTGCCCGATATTTTTTTCAGGCTGTCAGAGAGGCGGTCACTGAGGTTTTCAAACATTGCCATGGGTATTTTTTCCGACTATTTACTGATGCGCAGCATTATAGCAATATTTTTTACCAACTCTTCACCCGGCCCCTTGAATATGACACACTCTGTTGAAATAGTTAGCGACTTCACAGCAATGTCCAGTTCAGCAATGACCAGCCTATTCGCCAGCGCAGCAATCGCTCTATACCTTGTGTCTTTTAGCTATCAGGTGGTGCAACTGCGCAAGCAGATCCATACACCCAGCATGCTGTTGCAGTTGATTGCGCCGGTGGCGATTGTGCTGCACAGTCTGGCGGTTGCTGATTTGCTGTTCCACAGCGATGGGCTCGACCTCAGTCTGCTGAAAATTTTTGCCCTGATTGCCCTGATTGTTAATGTGGTGGTATTTTTCAGTGGCCTTAAAAAGCCTATCCACAGCCTCAATTTGATTTTATTCCCACTTTCGGCCGCGTCGATTGCCGCAGCACTGCTCAGCCCCAGCACCAAAGCTGCGGTAATTCTTCAACCGAGCATTCAACTGCATGTGCTGATTTCGATTCTCGCCTACAGTTTGTTGGCCATCGCGGCCCTGCAAGCCGCGCTGATCGGCTATCAGAACTGGCAGCTCAAACACAAGCATCAGAATCTGTTGATGCGGGCCTTTCCCGCACTAGAAAGCATGGAGGCGCTGCTGTTCGAGTTAATCTGGGCAGGCGAGATTATGCTCAGCTTGGCACTGATCAGTGGCTTTCTTTTCTATGAGGACTTCTTCGCTCAGCACCTGCTGCACAAAGTGGTGTTTAGCGTCATGGCCTGGGCGTTCTTTGGGGCGCTGTTGTGGGGTCGACTGACCAAGGGCTGGCGGGGCAAGACCGCGATACGCTGGACCTGGGCAGGCTTTATTGCAATTTTGCTCGGCTATGTCGGCAGCAAGTTCGTTCTCGAATTTTTACTCGCCTGACTGTAAAACCCTCTTGGTCGTTCTTAGGCGTTCAGCAGTATTGCCAAAAGCAAAGAACTGCTTCAACATATCCTTCCCTGTTCTTAAAGGCTTGTAATTCTTGGACGTTTCCGAATCGTCGATGCTGTGGTTAGCTCTTCTAATCCTGCTATTGTTATCTGCATTTTTCTCTGGCTCTGAAACCGGCATGATGTCGCTCAATCGCTACAGATTGAGGCATCAGCGCAAAAAAAGCGCGGGCGCACGGCGCGCAGCCAAACTCCTGGCCATGCCCGATCGCCTCATTGGGTTAATTTTGATCGGCAACAACGCGGTTAATATTCTTGCCGCAATTATCGCCAATGCTCTGGCTATACTCTATGTCGGCGAGGCGGCGGCACCCTGGGTTGCCACCGCAACCCTGACCATACTGGTGCTGGTATTCTCAGAAGTAACGCCTAAGACCATTGCGGCACAACATCCTGAATGGTTCGCCTTTAAAGCGAGCCATGTGCTGAAGCCGCTGCTGACGCTTTTCTGGCCACTGGTATGGGCGATCAACAAGCTAACAAATGGTCTGATCAAGCTGCTTGGCTTTGATCCCAACGCAGCGCGCGACGATGGTCTTGATACGGAAGAGTTGCGCTCGGTTGTGGATGTGTCCGGGCACAAGATATCCGACAGCCACCAGGGTATGCTCAAGGGCATTCTCGATCTGGAGACGGTTACGGTTGAGGATATTATGATTCCTCGGAGTGAGATCAATGGCCTGGATATCGAAGACGATATCGAGGTGGTGCTGGCCAAGCTATTCAAATCTGAGTATACCCGTCTGCCTATCTATGAGGGTGATATCAATAATATTGTTGGTATCTTCCATATGCGCAAAGCCAATCATCTGGCCCGCACCGAACAGGCCACACATAGTGCGATCAAACGCTTTTCCGAAGAGCCCTACTTTATTCCAGAGAGCACCACGCTGATCAATCAGCTGCTGAACTTCAAAACCACACGCAACCGCTTCGCCATGGTGGTCGACGAATACGGCGATGTGAAGGGGTTGGTGACACTGGAAGATATTCTTGAGGAGATTGTTGGCGATTTCACCACCAACACCGCAGATGAAGCCGATGAGATTATCGACCGCGGCGATGGCAGCTACCTGATAGATGGCGCCGCAACCATTCGTGAAATTAACAAAGCCACCGATTGGAGCCTGCCCACTGACGGACCCAAGACGCTCAACGGTGTCGCGCTGGAGCAGCTCGAGAGTATCCCCGACGGCAATGTCAGCTTTGTCGTTGGGGCCTATCGCTTTGAAACAGAAGAAATCAACGGCACGATGATCAAGAAGATCCGTGTCAAACTGATGAAAAAGAAGGTCGTCGAAACTGACGCAGACTGATTGGAAGTGAGCACCTGAGTGCGCTCGATTGGTGGGCTCTAGTAGAACGGATTGACCTTCTGATTTCGCTCGCCGCAGGCAATGATTACATCGCGGCGCTGATCGTTATCCAGCATCGACCAAAGTCGAATCTCATCGGCCGTTCTGTAACAACCGACACAGATATCCTCATCGTTTAGCATACACACCGAAGTACAGGGTGATGCCACCGGTTTATCAGCTCTCAACGCTCCACCTCGACCAGATCAGTCAGCATCGCCTGACCCTTATGCACATAGCCTGCCGCAGATCCAAGCAGCATGGTTCGAGCCTGCTCATCAAGCTGACGCACAACCTTGCCTGGGGAACCAACCACCAGTGAGCCGTCGGGAATAACACTGTTTGCCTTGATCAGAGTGTTGGCGCCAATAATACAATCACTGCCAACTTTGGCACCGTCAAGAATCACTGCGTTGATACCCACCAGAGTTCGATCACCGACTTCCAGGCAGTGGATCATGGCATTGTGGCCGACGGTGACGTCCTCACCAATGATGAGCGGTTGGCCTGGATCACAGTGCAGTACGGCGCCATCCTGAATATTGCTGCGGGCGCCCACCTCAATCAAATCACAATCACCGCGAATCACGGCATTAAACCAGACACTGGCGTTTTCCTTGAGAACAACCTCCCCCATAATGTCGGCGCTCTGCGCAACAAAAACACTGGGGTGTATGTCGGGGGTCTTTTCGCCAATCCGGTAAATCATTATTTTCTCTTTAAAGTGTGCTGTTGTTTGCGGCCGCTTTTTCTCGTAACTCCGCGATACGTTCATCGCTTGGGTAATCGAGGTCTATATCGGCATCCAGGGTGGCATTCAGCATATCGGTCAACACCTTTAACGTGAAGCCCCAAATTTTATAGTGCTTGTACGCTAAAAACGGGAAGCGCAGCCCACCGTAGCCTGTATCCATCTCGAAGTAGTCGTAGCGACTGGTATCCATAAACATTTTCAGTGGCACATCGAACAGTGCGCCAATTTCGCTCGGATCAGCGGTCAGCTGCAGTGGCATATCGACCAATCCGACAAACGGAGTAACATTGAGATCGCGACGTCTGGGGGTAGCAATCGGAAGCGTTGCGATGGGCTCAACCAGATGTGGCAATAGCCCGATCTCTTCATGAGCTTCTCGAAGAGCCGTCTCCAGCAAGTCGCTGTCACCGCTGTCCCACATACCTCCGGGAAAGGCGACTTCGCCAGCATGATTATTTAGATGTAAGGCGCGCTGGGTTAGTATCACATGGGGGTCAGAAACATCGCCATGGAGAGCGACCAAAACCGCAGCCGACGAGCCTCGTTCTTGCGGGTCAGGCTGATATCGTTCGAGCGGAAAGTTTTTTAGACGATGTTTAATGGTTTCTAGCATTCTTGCATTATACTCATCTCTCTTCGATTTCTGAGACTTTCATGAATTTTTGTTCCAGCTGCGGGCAGCCCGTTATAAAAAAAATCCCACATGGGGACAATCGCGAGCGTCATGTCTGCGAGCACTGCACTACCATTCACTACCAGAATCCTCGGGTAATTGCCGGAGTACTGCCTGTCTATGGTGATCAGGTGTTGTTGTGCCGTCGCGCAATTGAACCGCGCCACGGCTTCTGGACTCTGCCGGCCGGGTTTCTCGAGAATGGTGAATCGTCTCTGACGGGTGCGCTGCGCGAATGCGTGGAGGAGGCCAATGCCGAGGTTGTCGAACCCAGCCTTTACGCACTGTTTGATATTCCACAAATTAATCAGGTCTATGTTTTTTATCGTGCCCGGCTAGAACAGCCTACATTTAACGCTACCTTTGAATCCTCAGAGGTAGCGTTGTTTGATGAGGCAGATATTCCATGGGGGGAGCTGGCTTTCCCGGTGGTTGAACTGGCGTTATATAATTTCTTCAACGATCGTCGGGACGGCGAATATATTGTTCGTCATGATGAGATTCGCCGCCCCTGGAAAAGCCCCAGAGGCTAGAAGACTAATCGTAGACCGACAAACAAACCGTCAAATTCGGCATCAGCTCGCAACTCGTCGCGATCGTCAATTTCGATCAACATGGAACGATAACCAATACTCAAGCCTGCTTCGAGGGTTGGCGCAATGCTGAAGTCATAGTTTATTTCAGCACTCCAATCGATCAGATTAAAGTCGTTAACATTAATCCAGTTACCGCTGACTGACGCTGACAATCCACTAAACGTCAAGTCAATCCCAGCGCGACCATAGATCAGTGGAATAGTGGCATCGAGATCAACCTGCTCCTGTTCAGTGGAGCCAACCAGACTGGCCTGACCATCAAATATGCGCGCACTTATCCCCAGATCCAGATCTACAAGGTTGTCGAGCACTTCATAGTAAAAGGTTACATCGGTGTGACTGAGATCGAGATCCACATCGACAGCCTGGTCGATCGGAAAAGTTACTTCATCAAGTCGGGTACCGGCTGGCACCACACCCTGCCCGGCCCACTGCAGATCAATGCGAGCAAGACGAAGATTAGGTAATAGAGGAATTGGGTGTTCCAGTGCGATAAACCCATAGTTGGCATTTTCTTCAGAGAGATTAAGAGTATTGTCGAGACTGATATCGGTGCTGCCAACATTACCGGAGGGACTTGATTGCCAGGTGCCAATGCCGGCGGTGAAGCCAACGATATCGGCGCTGGCGAAGACCGGCGTGATCGTTAATGCTGTGACGGTTAAGGCGGTAAAAAGCCCGGAGTGCAGAGGTGAAGAAAGAGAGAAAGCCATAATGGAAAGTCCTTATTCATTGAGTTTAGCAGTGCAGCCAGTGGTATTTAATTGGCCGAAAACGCCGCCGATTGTAGTCCCTTGCGAAATCGGAAAATCTCGACCAAGGCACAAAAATATCCATGGTTAAGATTGAACATCAGGTCAGAGAAAGCAGTAAACCGAGACTAAAAATAGAATCAAAAAAAGAGCCGCCGCAAAGTTTAGTCTGCGGCGGCAAATAAGATGGTACGAGGCACCTTTATTCTTCGGTTGGAGCAGCCTCATCGATCAGGGGCTTCAATTCACCCTTTTCATGCATATCACAAATAATATCGCAACCACCGACCAGCTCACCATTAACCCAAAGCTGCGGAAAGGTTGGCCAGTTGCCGTAGGTTGGCAGGTTGGCGCGAATTTCAGGATTGGAGAGCACGTCAACATAGGCAAAGCGCTGACCACAAGCCATCAAAGCCTGAACGGTGCGTGAGGAGAAGCCGCACTGAGGCTGGTTGGGCGAGCCCTTCATATAGAGAATAATTGAGTTGCTCTCTACCTGTTCGCGAATGGTTTCCATAATGTCCATAGAGACATATCCTCTAAAAATAATAAGTTGATCAACATGCAGTTGCTTTGAGAAGCGGCGTATTTTACCTGTTTCATGTCGCTGACAACACCGTCAAAGACCTTTAATTACCGCAATTACACGACAATTTTAATAAACCATCGAATGCCAACCCCGCGGCGGCTCACATTCACCTTAAAATGCAAATGAGAATGATTTGCATTTGCGTTTAGATGATTCTATAGTTAGCAAGCATTTAAAGACCGCTCCAAACCTGACACACGTCTTACGGAAAAGCAGGTCAATTTCGATCACACTATTTTAAGGAAATCAGCATATGAAGAAGCACCTTCTCGCCACCTTTATCGGCTTGAACATGACTGCAGCGGCGCAGGCAGCCACCCCAACTATGGAAGAAATGTGGCAACTTATTCAGCAGCAGCAAAGCGAAATCGCAGAACTTAAACAGCAGCTCAACAATAACGATGCGCGTATCACAGAGACTGAAGTTGCCGCTGAAGCAACCATCAGCGCAGTTGAACAGTTCACTCTCTCACCTGTCGCGCTCAGCAAGACAACTTTTGGCGGTTACGGCGAGCTGCACTACAACAGCCTTGAGCGCGACAACGCATCTGCGTCTAAAGATGAAATCGATTTTCATCGTTTCGTGATGTTTACCGGCCACCAGTTCTCAGATGATGTGCGCTTTTTCTCCGAACTCGAAGTGGAACACAGCATTGCCGGTGATGGCCAGGTTGGCGAAATCGAGCTCGAGCAAGCCTATATCGAATGGGACTTTGCCGGCCAGCAGCGGGCTAAAGCAGGCCTCTTTTTACTGCCGATTGGTATTATCAATGAGACCCATGAACCTGAAACGTTCTACGGTACTGAGCGCAACAATGTCGAAAAAAATATTATTCCCGCGACCTGGTGGGAAGGTGGTGCGGCAATCAGTGGCGAGATCAGTGAAGGACTTTTCTATGATCTAGCGCTCCATTCCGGTCTGTTTTTAGATAGTGGCGAGTACAAGCCTCGCGATGGCCGCCAAAAAGTCGGTAAGGCTAGAGCTGACGATATGGCCTTCACCGGGCGCCTGAAATACACCGCTATTCCAGGTCTTGAACTTGCCGCCTCAGTCCAAGTTCAGTCAGACATGCACCAGGGTGTAGGCGATGAAATCGGTGGCACATTATTCGAAACACATATTGCCTGGCAGCGCGATGCCTTCCAGCTGCGCGCACTCTATGCACAGTGGGATTTCGACAACGCTATCAATAGCATTGCCGCTGGAGCGGATGATCAGACCGGCTTCTATATTGAACCCTCTTATCGCGTTAACGAGAAACTTGGCCTGTTTGCACGCTACAGCGAATACGACAATCTTGCTGGCAACTCCAACGACACCGCAGTTGAGCAATTTGATCTCGGCCTGAACTATTGGCTGCATCCCAATGTCGTTTTCAAAATGGATTACCAGAATCAGGATGCTCCCGGCGAGACGGGCTATGACGGTATAAATCTCGGCGTAGGCTACTCTTTCTAAAGGCGGCCACAACTATGGTATCGATGTAAATGCGCAGACAAACATCCGCAGCCGCTGACCGCTACCCGGCAGCGGCCTTTCTCAGCCTGATCATAGGTCTGACTCTCAGCATGACCTCACTGGCGGCCGCAACCACGGCCGCCAGGGGCGTTTTTCAGTCCGGGCCGGATTTTATTGCCGAGTGTTTCGCGTCTCAACCCTCTGAAAAGAAAACCCTCTGGCTAACCGATGAGCTTCGCCAACAGGTGAGTAAAATACTCGGTCACCCGATAGCCGGTCTGCGCGTACGCTACCATCAGAATGGCAGTAAGACGGCCTGGATTCTTGAAGAGATTGGTAAAGAAATGCCCATTACGATTGGCGTGATGGTCGACAATCACACTATCCAGCAAGTGAAGATTCTCGCCTATCGGGAAAGCCGTGGCGGCGAAGTACGCTACCCTGCCTACACGCGGCAATACCAGGGCGCATCACTCAAGCCTGATCTCAGTCTTAGTCAATCTATCGACGGCATTACCGGAGCGACACTGTCGGTCTGGGCAGTCAATAAAGTCGCTGCATTGGCGCTCTATTTTGATGGCGTCGTGACACAGCAACGCACTGACGCTTAACAAAGTGATGTTTATAGAACTGAAACCTAGAGATACCCAGAGCAGAAAAAAATCGATAACGTTACCGCAGCAATCTCGCTAACCGTTAAACTATTGCCATGACCAATAAAACCTCTCCGACATTCTCCCATTCTGCTCGCACCAATATTCTCTGGCACCGCCGCCTTGGGCTGTCGGTTTTTTTGCTGCTTATTTTTCTCGCAATCAGTGGGTTTGCTCTCAATCACTCACCGGCGCTAAAGCTCAATCAAATCGCCCTTTCTAATAACTGGCTGCTATCGTGGTACGGCCTTGAAAAAGCCCCCGCAAAAGGATTTCAAGTCGACGGCCAATGGCTCTACCACAATGGTGATGCCGAGCTGTTTGTCGATGGCACAGAAGCCGCACCCTGCCGGGCACCGCTGTTATCCGCAGCGGCAAATGACAATGGGCTGTTTGCACTCTGTGCCGATAGCTTGGTTATGCTTACCCCGCAGGGTCAGTTTGTCGAACAATTTTCAGCTATCGATGGTCTGCCCACCGCATTGCAGGGGCTCGCTGTGGTCGATAATCGGCTTTATTTGATCAACGAGTCAATCGCAGCTGAGTTCGACCCCGAGCGCTGGTCAATCAGCCCAGCTCCGATGGCGGTGGATAAGCTGGCCCGCTCGCAGCAAGCTATGGCTACTCTGCCTCAAGCACTCGCACAGCAACTTGAACAGCACCAGTCAGGGCCAAGCATCTCTCTGGAAACTGTTATTCTTGACTTGCATAGCGGCCGCTTTTTTGGCCAGTTTGGTGTGTTGTTTATCGATCTGATTGGTATTCTGATCTGTATCCTTTCCATTACCGGCCTTATCGCCTGGATAAATCGGCGCTAGCCAAGACCCTTGTGCAGGGCAATCGGTCGTTGCCAGCATAAATAAAGCGCGCTACTATTTACTTATCAACCGTTAATCTAATGATCAGGGCAGCACAGCTGCCTTTTTTTGTTAATCCGAAAACGTTATTTTTACACAGGCAAAGGATGCATATCAGACAATGACCAGCAACGCACTGATGAACACTTACGGTACCAGAGCGGCAACCTTGGAAAAGGGTGAGGGCGCATGGCTGTGGGACGCCAATGGCAACAAATATCTCGACGCGCTCTCAGGAATAGCCGTCTGCGGGTTGGGGCACTCGCATCCGGCGGTGGCGAAGGCGGTTTCTGAACAGGCTGCAACGCTCACCCATTGCTCTAATTTCTTTTCCATCCCCAACCAAGAGCAACTCGCCGAAAAACTCTGCAACGCCTCGGGAATGGAAAACGTTTTCTTTGGCAATTCCGGTGCCGAAGCCAATGAAGCGGCAATAAAAATCGCCCGCCTGCACGGCCATAAGAAGGGCATCAAGCTGCCAACCGTTCTGGTAATGGACAATGCCTTTCATGGCCGCACACTGGCAACGCTGACCGCGTCGGGCAGCCGCAAGGTGCAGGCCGGTTTTGAACCGCTTATCCGAGGGTTTGTTCGCTCACCCTTCGACAACATCGAAGCGCTGGAAACCATCGCTGACAACAATGCCGAGATCTGTGCCGTGCTGGTGGAGCCGATACAGGGCGAAGGCGGCGTTCGTGTTGCCAGCGACAACTATCTACAACAGTTACGCGCACTCTGCGACGCCAAGGGCTGGCTGCTGATGCTCGACGAAGTACAGACAGGTAATGGCCGCACAGGTAAGTACTTCTGTTATCAACACAGTGGCATCCTGCCCGATGTAGTGACCACCTCAAAAGGACTGGGTAACGGCGTGCCGATAGGCGCATGCCTGGCACAGGGTGAAGCAGCTCAACTGATGCAACCAGGCAACCATGGCTCCACATTTGGCGGTAATCCCCTCGCCTGCGCCGCTGCACTGGCAACCATTACCAGCATCGAAAACGGCGGCCTGATGCAGCGTGCCAGCCATATCGGCGACAGAATTATGGATGGACTAAGAGCAGAACTTGAGGGCGTCGAGCAGGTCGTTGCGATTCGCGGCAAGGGCTGCATGATTGGCGTTGAGCTGAACCGACCCTGTAAATCACTTTTCGCCGCAGCAATGGCCAAAGGTTTGATTATCAATGTCACCGCAGACTCTGTAGTGCGTTTGCTGCCGCCTCTGATTATGAGCGACAGTGAAGCAGATCAAGTGGTGGCGATACTAGCACCGTTGATTAAACATTTTGCCGCCGACTAGAGCGAGACTGCGTATGGCTATCAGACATTTTCTTACCCTTCATGATCTTAGCGCTGATGAACTCAATCAGGTGATCAATCTCGCCATCGAAATGAAGGCTGCTCACCGCAGCGGCACTCAGCGACCAATATTTGCCGGCAAGGTTCTGGGGATGATTTTTGAAAAGTCGTCGACTCGTACCAGAGTGTCATTCGAGGCGGGCATGGCCCAACTGGGGGGCGATGCACTGTTCTTATCACCCAACGACACCCAACTTGGGCGTGGCGAACCTATTGAAGATTCCGCCCGCGTGATTTCACGCATGGTGGATCTGGTGATGATCAGAACCTTTGGTCATAACAAGATTGAGACCTTTGCCAAATACTCGAAGGTGCCGGTTATCAATGCGCTTTCCGATGACTTTCACCCCTGTCAGTTGCTGGCAGATATTCAAACCTTTGTTGAACACCGCGGCGCGATCACTGGCAAAACCGTTGCCTGGATTGGTGATGGCAACAATATGTGTCAATCGTGGATTAATGCGGCGATGCTGCTCGACTTTAATCTCAATATTGCCTGTCCTGCAGGTTATGAACCCAGCGCCGAGTTGCTTGCCCGGGCCGGTGCGCGTGTCACACTCACCGATGATCCAGTCGTCGCTGTAAGCGGCGCCAATCTGGTTACCACAGACGTGTTTGCCTCTATGGGTCAGGAAGATGAACAACAACAGCGCCTCGCCCACTTCGCCAATTATCAGGTCAACCATGATCTGATCAGTCATGCCGCTAAGGATGTGTTGTTTATGCACTGCCTGCCCGCGCACAGAGAAGAAGAAGTCTCAGCGGCCTTACTGGAAGATGAATCTATCTCGGTGGTCTGGGATGAAGCGGAAAACCGTCTGCACGCGCAGAAGGCGCTGATGGTATTTTTACTTGAGGCAAGCAAGGCAGCCTGACCGGCTGCCCTGAGGGAAATCGCTAGATAAACTCGACGTTGTCGATTTCATATTCAACGTCGCCACTGGGGGCTTTGACCACCACAACTTCGCCGATCTCTTTGCCCATAAGTGCTCGCGCGATTGGCGACTGATAAGAAATTTTTTGTAATTTCACATCCGCTTCATCATCGCCGACAATTTTATAGGTGACCGTTTTATCCAGATCGAGATTGATAATGGTCACTGTTGAGCCAAAAATAACCCGATCACCATGGGGAACTTTAGCGATATCAATAACCTGAATGTTTGACAGTTTCCCTTCGATCTCCTGAATCCGTCCTTCAGCAAAACTCTGCTGTTCACGCGCGGCATGATATTCGGCATTCTCTTTCAGGTCGCCGTGTTCACGGGCCGTGGCAATGGCTTCGATTATGCGCGGGCGAACCACCTTGAGCAGATGCTCAAGTTCTTTTCGCAGGGCGATCTCACCTTCAACCGTCATTGGACTCTTCTGCATTACACTATCTCCTGATGCAATGTCTGGATGCATCGCACCGTGGGTTCACCATTAAATTTCAGTGCTTCACACACTGCATTGCCGCCCGCCATAGTAGTCGTGTAATAGACACGATGTTGTTCGGCGCTGGAACGAATGGCAGAGGAATCTGAAATCGCCTGACGCCCTTCTGTTGTATTGATGATCAGGTCGATCTTATCACTCTTGATCATATCCACAATATGCGGACGACCTTCCTTGACTTTGTTGACCAGCGTCACCGGCAGACCAGCTTGTTCTATAGCTTTCGCCGTTCCTTTGGTGGCTACCAGTTTAAAACCGAGATCTGAGAGCTCACGAGCCAGAGCCGGAACCTGATCCTTATCGCGTTCACGAACACTGACAAAAGCGGTGCCCTTGGAAGGAATTTCATCACTGGCGCCAAGTTCGGCTTTGCCATAGGCTTCGGCAAAGGTAGCGCCCACACCCATCACTTCACCGGTAGATTTCATCTCTGGCCCAAGGATCGGGTCAATGCCGGGGAATTTGTTAAACGGGAACACCGCTTCTTTAACACTGAAGTAAGGCGGAATAATTTCTTTAGTGAAATTCTGTGATTCGAGAGTTTGACCCACCATACAGCGCGCGGCGATTTTCGCCAGCGAGACACCAATGCACTTGGAGACAAACGGCACCGTGCGTGATGCTCTGGGGTTGACCTCAATCACATAAATTTTGCCGTCCTGAAGTGCCAACTGTACATTCATCAGGCCGCGCACACCCAATTCAAGGGCCATTTTTTTACACACTTCACGCATTTCATCCTGAATATCTTCGGCCAGGCTGTATGGCGGCAGAGAACAAGCCGAGTCACCGGAGTGAATGCCGGCCTGCTCAATATGCTGCATGATCGCGCCGATCACCACCTGCTCGCCGTCGCTGACAGCGTCAACGTCCATCTCAATAGCGTTGGGCAGGAAGAAGTCTAGCAATACCGGTGAATCGTCAGACACTTTAACCGCTGTCTTCATATAGTGACGCAGTTCGTCTTCCTTGTAGACAATTTCCATGGCCCGTCCACCGAGCACATAGGACGGTCTCACAACCAGTGGATAGCCAATTTCTTTGGCCAGTTCAACCGCTTCATCGGCGCTACGCGCAGTGGCGTTTTGCGGTTGTAAAAGCCCCAGTTTTTGGATCATCTGCTGGAAACGCTCGCGGTCTTCAGCGCGATCAATCGCGTCGGGCTCGGTTCCGATAATCGGCACGCCGGCTGCTTCAAGTGCACGGGCAAGCTTCAGTGGCGTCTGGCCACCAAACTGCACAATTACACCTTTGGGCTTTTCGATGCGAACAATTTCCAACACATCTTCCAGAGTGACTGGCTCAAAAAATAGCCGGTCGGACGTGTCGTAATCGGTTGAGACGGTTTCAGGATTGCAGTTAACCATGATCGTTTCATAACCATCTTCACGCATCGCCAGTGCGGCGTGTACACAGCAATAATCAAACTCGATGCCTTGACCGATGCGGTTGGGGCCGCCCCCGAGGACGAGAATTTTGTCGCGTCCGCTGGGACGAGCCTCACACTCTTCTTCGTAGGTGGAATACATATAAGCGGTATCGGTGGAAAACTCCGCAGCACAGGTGTCGACGCGCTTGTAGACCGGATGCATATCGAACTGGTAACGCAATTCGCGCACGGCAGTTTCACCACAGCCGAGCACATCACCAATTCGGCGATCTGAAAAACCCTTGCGCTTGAGAGCATAGAGGCTACGCTTATCGAGATCAGCAAGGTTACGCTGGCTGAGTGCCATCTCATCTTTGATTAAATCTTCGATCTGCACCAGAAACCAGGGGTCAACCTTGGTCAAGGCAAATATTTCTTCACGGCTCATACCCTGCCTGAATGCATCAGCCAGGTACCAGATGCGCTCCGGTCCGGCGACAGCCAACTCACCATTTAACAGCGCTGTCGCATTCTCGGTATCCGCCGTGATTTTGGGTTCAAAACCGGCAGAATCCACTTCCAGCCCACGCAATGCTTTTTGCAGCGACTCCTGGAACGTTCGACCAATCGCCATCACCTCACCGACCGACTTCATCTGTGTGGTCAAAGCAGAATCGGCCTGCTCAAATTTTTCAAAGGCAAAGCGCGGAATTTTTGTGACGACGTAATCAATGCTTGGTTCGAAGGATGCCGGGGTGGCACCACCGGTAATTTCATTCTGCAGTTCATCAAGGGTGTAGCCAACCGCCAGTTTGGCCGCGACCTTTGCAATCGGGAAACCGGTCGCTTTAGAGGCCAGCGCAGAGGAGCGTGATACCCTGGGGTTCATCTCGATAACGATCAGACGCCCATCTTCCGGGTTGACCGCAAACTGCACATTGGAGCCGCCGGTCTCAACACCGATCTCTCGCAACACCTTGATCGAGGCATTGCGCATAATTTGGTACTCTTTGTCGGTCAGAGTCTGCGCCGGAGCGACAGTAATCGAGTCACCTGTGTGGATGCCCATCGGGTCGAGATTTTCAATCGAGCAGATAATAATGCAATTATCTTTGCGGTCTCGAACCACCTCCATTTCAAACTCTTTCCAACCAATCAACGACTCATCGATAAGCAGTTCATTGGTGGGCGAGAGATCCAGCCCACGTCGGCAGATCTCTTCGAATTCTTCACGATTGTAGGCAATGCCGCCACCGGAGCCACCCATGGTAAATGAGGGCCGAATAATACAGGGAAATCCAAAGCGATCAGCGACCTGAGCGGCCTCTTCCATACTGTGGGCAATACCCGAATTGGGCGTGTCGAGGCCAATGGCTTTCATCGCCTTGTCAAAGCGCTCCCGATCTTCTGCTTTATCGATGGCATCAGCATTGGCGCCAATCATTTGCACACCATGCTTTTCCAACACTCCATGTTTGGCCAGATCCAGCGCACAGTTTAGTGCGGTCTGCCCACCCATGGTCGGGAGCAGTGCGTCGGGCTTTTCCTGCTCAATAATGCGTTCAACAGTGCGCCATTCAACCGGTTCGATATAGGTGGCGTCGGCCATCGCCGGGTCAGTCATAATCGTCGCCGGGTTGGAGTTCACCAGAATCACCCGGTAGCCCTCTTCGCGCAGCGCTTTACAGGCCTGAGCGCCAGAGTAGTCAAACTCGCAGGCCTGACCAATGATGATCGGGCCAGCGCCAAGTATAAGGATGCTTTGAATGTCAGTTCTTTTTGGCATGTCTTCTCCGAAAGCGGCTAGCGTCGCGCTTCCATTAACTGAATAAATTGATCAAACAGGGATGCGGCATCGTGGGGGCCGGGGCTCGCTTCAGGGTGACCCTGAAAGCTGAACGCGGGCTTATCGGTGCGGCGAATGCCTTGCAGGCTTCCATCAAACAGCGAGCGATGAGTCGCCACCAGATTAGCAGGCAAATTATCTTCATCTACTGCAAAACCGTGGTTTTGACTGGTGATCATGACCACATTGTTCTCGACATCTTCAACCGGATGGTTAGCGCCGTGGTGGCCAAATTTCATTTTTATTGTTTTAGCACCCGAAGCTAGCGCCAACAACTGGTGACCAAGACAGATACCAAATACGGGTATATCGGTTTCAAGAATTTCTCGAATCGCCTCAATGGCGTAATCGCAGGGTTCCGGATCACCGGGGCCGTTCGAGAGAAAGACACCATCTGGCTGCATCGCCAGCACGTCACTGGCCGGTGTTTTGGCCGGCACAACGATCAGCTCACACGCGCGATCAACCAGCATACGCAGGATATTGCGTTTGACGCCGAAGTCGTAGGCAACCACTTTGTACTTAGTGCTCTGAGGATCCTGCTGACGATGACCAACGCCGAGTTCCCAGCTGTGCTCTGTCCATTGATAGGCACTTTCTACTGTGACCTCCTTGGCCAGATCCATCCCTTTTAAACCGGCAAAACCACGCGCCGCTGCCAGGGCGGTTTCGTCATCAATTTCGCCAGCCATAATGCAGCCATTTTGCGCACCACTCTCACGCAAGATGCGCGTCAACTTGCGGGTATCGATATCGGCGATGCCAAGGATATTTTTTTCTTTCAGATATTCATCCAGCGACTGCTGGCTGCGGAAGTTGGAAACCAATAACGGCAGGTCCCGGATAACCAAACCCGACGCCCAGATCCGATCTGATTCGGCATCTTCATCATTGACGCCGACATTGCCGATATGGGGATAAGTCAGGGTAATAATTTGTTGGGCATATGAGGGGTCAGTAAGAATTTCCTGATACCCGGTAAGGGCTGTATTGAAGACTACTTCACCAACAGAACATCCATCCGAACCAATGGCAGTTCCTCTGAAAATTGTTCCGTCTGCTAGCGCAAGTACGGCTTCCCGGTGAGTCTGGGAATTCACACAACCTCCTAATTAGTTAACATAAAGCGTGGACCTGAACTCAGGCAACTCCGATAACGGCATCAGTCGACTGTGAATATTTGTAAAAAAGCGAGATGAAACTCCGCGTCTCATCTCGCTAAATAAAATATTCTGCTGTGCTCTAACCTCTCGGAATGAGACCGCATTAAGGGTGCGGTGTTAGGAGAGTATTGTATTGAACAGTGCCGATTTTGTCCATCACTGTTACAACTATTTCGGCGCTCGCAAGCGTCTCAAACGGTACCTGCTATTTAAGCCCCAAGACATCTTGCATGTCATATTGACCTGTCTCTTTACTGCCCAGCCAAAGCGCTGCTCGCACCGCGCCGCGAGCAAAGGAAAGTCGACTTGAGGCTTTGTGGCTAATCTCTACCCGCTCACCCTCTCCGGCAAACAGCACTGTGTGATCGCCGACAATATCGCCACCTCTAACAGTGGCGAAGCCAATCGTATCGGAAGCGCGCGCGCCGGTGTGACCTTCACGGCCATAGACAGCAACCTGCTGCAGGTCGCGACCAAGCGCGTCGGCAACAGACTGGCCCAGCGACAATGCGGTGCCCGACGGGGCATCAACCTTGTGTCGATGATGCGCTTCGATAATTTCGATGTCGGCTTCGTCGCCGAGCACCTTTGCCGCCAACTCGGCGAGCTTAAAACAGAGATTGACGCCAGTGGAAAAATTGGACGCCATACAGATAGCCGTTTTCTCAGCCGCCTTGGCCACCTGACTCAACTGCCCAGGCGTCAGCCCAGTGGTGCCGATAACCATTTTTTTGTGTTGCGCGGCACAGAAGGCTGCATTGGCAACAGTAGCTTCAGGCACACTAAAGTCGATCAACACATCAAACTGATCGGCGACTTGATCAACCGAACCGGCCACCAAAATAGCGTTTTTACCCATCCCGGCCAGTTCACCTGAATCGACCCCAAGCAATGAACTCTGCGGATGCTCCAGCGCTGCAGCTAACTGTGCGCCCTCAGTTAATGAGATAGCATCAATTAAGGCCTTGCCCATACGCCCGCCGGCACCGGTAATCGCTATTCTGCTCATTGTTTTGTCCTTTAAAAAGTCTATCTAATCGGGCAGTTTACGCAGGTCAATTTTAGCCGGTCAAATTATCGAAGAATTTTTTTACACCATCAAACCAGCTGCTGCTGCGCGGCGAGTGCTTGCTGTTGCCATTCAGACTCTGCTCAAACTGTTCCAACAGTTTGCGCTGCTCCGCGCTGAGGTTGATCGGGGTTTCCAGCACCACTCTACAGAGCAGGTCACCCACGCCACCGCCACGAACAGGCGCAACGCCCTTGCCGCGCAGACGGAATAACTTGCCGCTCTGAGTCTCGGCCGGAATTTTTAACTTAACTTTGCCGGAGAGAGTCGGCACTTCAATCTCGCCACCGAGAGCGGCCTGAGCGAAACTAATGGGTACTTCGCAGTGCAAATTACTGTCATCACGAACAAAAATCGGATGATCGCGCACCACCATTTGCACATAGAGATCGCCTGGCGGACCACCCTGAGGGCCAGCTTCACCTTTACCACCGAGGCGAATGCGATCACCTGTATCAACTCCCGCAGGAATTTTAACCGACAGTGTTTTGCGCTCTTCTTTGACGCCTTGACCGTGACAGTCACCACAGGGGTCAGAAATCATCTGACCACGACCACGACACTGGGGGCAGGCCTGCTGAACCGAGAAAAAGCCCTGAGACATACGCACCTGGCCAGCACCATTACAGGTGCTACAGGTAACCGGCGAAGAACCTTTGCGCGCGCCCGACCCGTCACAAGTATCACAGCTGGACATAGTCGGTACATCGATCTGAACGGTCTTGCCACGCACAGCGTCTTCAAGATCTAACTGCAGGTCGTAGCGCAGATCAGATCCACGCGCCGGACCGCCGCGTCCACGACCCCCGCCGCCAAAGATATCGCCAAACACGTCACCAAAGACGTCACTGAAGTTGCCGCCGCCAAAACCGCCGCCACCGCCGCTTTGACCGTCAACGCCGGCATGACCGAAACGATCATAAGCTGCTTTTTTTTCCTCGTCACCGAGGATTTCGTAGGCTTCTTGAGCTTCCTTGAATTTGTCTTCTGCATCAGCACCGTCCGGATTCCGGTCCGGATGGTATTTCATCGCTATACGACGAAATGCCTTCTTGATGTCAGCATCGGAGGCGCCTTTTCCCACGCCCAGTACATCGTAATAATCGCGCTTGGCCATAAACTGTTTCTTTATTCTCGATTTTCACCAATATGATTAGGCGCGGATCTGTGTCCGCGCCTAATAGTAGAAAAACAATGACAGACTTACTTCTTGTCGTCTTTGTCTTCCGCTGCTTCCTCTTGAACTTCTTCGAACTCAGCATCCATCGCATCGTCTCCGGCAGCCTGTTCGCCACCAGCCTGTCCGGCCTCGGCCTGCTCGGCATACATCTTTTGCGCCAGAGATGAAGAGGCCTCGGAAAGCACCTTGGTCGCCGCGTCAATGGCATCTTTATCATCGCCCTGAACAGCTTCTTCGACACCTTTAATAGCCGCCTCGATAGCAGACTTCTCTTCATCAGAAGCCTTGTCACCAGCTTCTTCAAGGGTCTTCTTGGCCGCGTGAGCGAGGCCGTCTGCCGTGTTCCGGGTCTGCACCAGATCAGCAAACTTCTGATCTTCGGCAGCGTTGGCTTCAGCATCCTTGACCATTGCGTCGATCTCTTCATCAGACAAACCCGAAGAGGCTTTAATGATGATCGACTGCTCTTTGCCTGTGGCCTTGTCTTTAGCGCCCACATTCAAAATACCGTTGGCATCAATATCGAAGGTCACTTCAATTTGCGGCATACCACGCGGTGCAGGTGGAATATCAGCCAGATCAAAGCGGCCTAGTGACTTGTTCTGTGTCGCTTGCTTGCGCTCACCCTGAACCACGTGAATAGTCACAGCAGTCTGGTTGTCATCCGCAGTAGAGAAGATCTGCGATTTCTTGGTTGGAATCGTCGTGTTTTTCTCAATCACCGGTGTCGCCACGCCACCCATGGTTTCAATACCCAGGCTCAGCGGGGTCACATCGAGTAACAGCACATCGGTTACATCACCAGCCAACACCGCACCCTGCAGAGCAGCACCTACGGCAACGGCTTCATCAGGGTTAACATCTTTGCGTGGCTCTTTGCCAAAGAATGCAGTTACTTTTTCCTGCACTTTGGGCATACGCGTCTGACCACCGACAAGAATAATCTCGTCGATTTCGCCAACGGACTTACCAGCATCTTTCAATGCAATCTTCATTGGCGTCAATGATCGCTCAACCAGATCTTCAACCAGCGATTCAAGCTTGGCGCGAGTCAACTTGACCACCAGGTGCTTCGGACCAGTCGCATCAGCAGTAATATACGGCAGGTTTACTTCGGTCTGCTGGCTCGAAGAGAGCTCAATCTTGGCCTTCTCTGCAGCTTCTTTAAGTCGCTGCATCGCCAGCGGATCACCGTGGATATCAATGGAACTTTCACGCTTGAATTCAGCTGATAAATATTCGATCAGGCGCATATCAAAGTCTTCACCGCCAAGGAACGTGTCACCGTTGGTTGCCAATACTTCAAATTGCTTTTCACCGTCGACATCGGCAATCTCGATAATTGAAATATCGAAGGTACCACCACCGAGATCGTAAACCGCAACCACCCGATCACCAGCTGTTTTATCAATACCATAGGCCAGCGCCGCTGCAGTGGGCTCGTTGATAATACGTTTGACATCGAGACCAGCAATACGGCCAGCATCTTTAGTTGCCTGACGCTGTGAGTCGTTGAAGTAAGCAGGTACAGTGATAACGGCTTCAGTGACTTTCTCACCAAGGTAATCTTCTGCGGTCTTTTTCATTTTCTTAAGCACTTCGGCAGAGATCTGCGGGGCCGCTTTGCTGTCGCCCTTCACTTCTACCCAGGCATCGCCGTTGTCAGCTTTGACGATCTTATAAGGCACCATTTTGATGTCTTTTTGAACTACATCATCTTCAAAACGACGTCCGATCAGACGTTTTACTGCGTACACAGTGTTGTGCGGATTGGTCACTGCCTGGCGCTTCGCCGACTGACCAACCAGAATCTCACCTTCGTCGGTGTAGGCGACAACCGATGGTGTGGTGCGCGCACCTTCCGAATTTTCTATTACTTTGGGTTTATCTCCTTCCAGAACGGCAACACATGAGTTGGTCGTTCCAAGGTCGATTCCGATAATTTTGCCCATCAGTTAAATCTCCATTACTTTGCTAAAATCCTGTTTCCAGGGTTTGTCATTTGTTAGTTGATGTTTGTACAACTTCTTGTTTTGTTATGTGGGTGCAGGCTGGACAAATTCAAGGGCTGTGGAATTAATTAATGTCTGATTTAAACCCCGCCCCTCAAATCGCCATCAGGAAGCCTGCGACACCACCACCATGGCCGGCCGGATTAATCGTCCATTGAGGGTGTAGCCCTTCTGGAACACATTCATCACTGTGTTTGGCTCGAGGTCTGGGTTGGGAACCATTGACACTGCCTGATGCAGGTCGGCGTCAAATGGCTGGCCGGCCGGATCAATCGGCTCAATCTTGAACCGAGCCAGTACATCAATAAAACTCTTGAGTGTTAATTCAATGCCCTCGGCCACCGCCTTCTGACTCTCGTCATCAACGGCAATAGCACTCAGTGCGCGCTCCAGATTGTCGACAACAGGGAGTAGATCAGCAGAAAATTTATCCAGCGCATACTTGTGTGCATTCTCGATATCGCGCTCTGTGCGACGACGCACATTCTGCATCTCGGCCTGAATTCTCAAGACCTGATCATTGGCATCAGCGAGCTGCTGCTGTAATTGCTCGGATGAGGAATTCTGCTCCTGTTCCTGCAGCAGTTCCTGCTCGATCTCTTCGTTGCTCACCGGCCCGGCCTGGTCAACATTATTGTCATCAGCCTCGACGGCATCATTGTTCTTGGATTGATCAGCTTCTGTTTCGTGCGACACGCCAATTCCTCATATCGTTGGTTATATTGGCCATAATTTTTTGGCTTATTCCCAATATGGGGACAAACTATTCAGTTTCAAGCGATTGCCTAAAGGCATTCTGTTCTGTATAAAACGAACATCGCTCTCAGGTATGAAACCGTGCTGCTATCTATCCACATCAACAACTACACTCTGGTCGAATCCCTCGAGATCGAGTTCGCCCGTGGCACCACCGCAATCACCGGCGAAACCGGTGCCGGCAAGTCGCTGGTATTGGATGCGCTGGGCATGGCACTGGGTGACCGCGCCGATAGCGACACTATTCGACACGGCAAATCCCGCGCCGAAATTACTGCCACCTTTGATATCAGAAAAATTAATGCCGCTCACCAATGGCTGCAAAAAAATGACTTTGATGAGGCTGATGGGCAATGTATTTTGCGTCGACTGTATACCACTGAGGGTCGTTCGCGCGGCTACATCAATGGTCAGCCCTGCACCATGCAACAACTGCAACTGCTCGGCGAAATGCTCACCGATATTCACAGTCAGCACGAACACCAGTCGCTGTTGCGCCGTGAAACCCATCGCCGTCTACTCGATGAATATGCCAATACCACAGAGCTGGCCGACGAGGTATCAAAGGTTTTCAGACGCTGGAAACAGGTTAATAAACACCTCAATGATTTAATCGAGCGCGCCGATGAACTTGCTGCACGCCGCGAGCTGCTTGCTTTTCAAGTCAAAGAATTACAGCAGCTGGGACTGGACAACAATGAGCTAAGCAATCTGGAAAAAGAGCAACAAACCCTTGCTAATGCCGGCCAGATCCTGGAAGACAGCCACAATCTGCTGGCAATTTGCGATCAAAGCGAAGGCTTCAATATCCGCGATGGCCTTAACCGTGCTCTGTCTATTCTCTCAGGCCTCAAACATAAACCCGATGCGTTGCTCAACGCCGAGGAGATGCTGCAGAGCGCAATGATTCAGGTGGAGGAAGCAATTCATGAAATCGACAACCACATTGACCGCTTTGAAGCGGATCCCCAGCGCCTGCAGCAGGTTGAAGAACGCCTCTCGGCGATCTTTGAATTATCACGCAAGCATAGGGTGAATGCTGACCAGCTAGTGGAGACTCTCGAATCACTTGATGCCGAATTAAAGGAACTGGATGACGGCGGCGAGAGTATCGACAGCCTGCAGCAAGAACAAGACCGGCTGGCCGCACTTTACAGTCAACAGTCGGCTCAGTTAACCGCTCTGCGCAGTAAAGCAGCCGTGACCATGGCCGCTGAAATCAATCAACAGCTCCAGCTGCTGTCGATGCAGGGTGCCGAGCTGGTGGTGTCGCTGACTCCAGCGGCCGACGGAGAGCTGCGTGCCAGCGGTGGTGAAGACATAGAATTTCTGATTTCCACTAATCCCGGACAGCCCGCCAAAGCACTGCAGAAAATCGCTTCCGGCGGTGAATTATCCCGAGTCAGTCTGGCGATACAGGTGGTGGCAGCCGCGCATTCGGAGATTCCAACGCTGGTGTTTGATGAGGTGGATGTGGGTATCGGCGGCAGCACAGCGGATGTTGTCGGGCAGCTGCTGAAACAGCTCGGCGAGCGTGGCCAGGTTATTAGTGTGACCCACCAACCTCAGGTTGCGGCGCATGCGCATCATCATTATCGCGCCAGTAAAATTGTCGACACAGTTGGCGCTGAGTCTGCGATGACCCCACTCAATCAGCAGCAGCGTATCGAAGAGTTGGCGCGCATGTTGGGTGGCGCCAAGGTTACCGAGCAGACTCTTTCCCATGCGTCGGAGATGCTGAGTTTGGCGGCGGGCTAAAGCCTTTCTTCTTCCCCTCAAATAAAGTCATCGCCCCACTCCACTCGCGATGCCACTATCTTGCCAGCCAGACCCGGGCCCTAGCTATACGCTATAAATAGCCTATCATCGTGCCTCGAAGCGGTGAGCATCGCGATTTTTCACTACCTGATCGGCGGCAAAAACCCGACCATTCATAACCACATACACGCCGGCATCGAGCACTTGAATGGCGCCAACTGCGCAACCGATATTGAACACTGCATCAGTCTGGGTAAACGCTGCAGGTTGCAGAGCGCCGGTGAGGACAATCTTTTTATCGCCATAGTCTGTCAACCAGCCGGCGGTTTCTACCATGCCGTCGGTGCCGTGAATAATCAGGATATGCTCAGCGGTACAGGCACGCACGCTGTGCTGAATAATCCGCCGGTGTTGATCGGCCATATCCAGACTGTCGAGGCGCATCAACTCCTCGACACTGAACTCAAAGCCAACATTCATACTCTGTAAAACCGGTCCCACCACCGGGTCGCCAATCTGGAATTCGCTTAGGGCATCAAAGTAGAGCTTGTCGATGGTGCCACCGGTGGTGAAGATTTGCAGAAACATATTTATTTGCTCCCGCGAAACGCGTCGCGGGTCAGGTTTTCCAACGAACCATCGGCATGCACAACAATATTGTCTTCGATCCGAATGCCACCAAAGGGAATAAATTCATCCACACGTGTCCAGTTGATTTTGGTGGCATGCTCACTCTGGCGAAGCTTGTTCAGCAGCGCAGGAATAAAATACAGCCCCGGCTCAACGGTATGGATCTGGTTGGCGACCATCGGCGCGGCGTTGCGCAGCTTGGGATATTTTGCCGGAGGTGGCAGCAGATCGCCTTGGGCATTGGCGAGGTTGCCACCCTTGTCGTGCACGTTGCAGCCGAGCTGATGGCCGAGACCATGGGGATAAAACGTTGCGGTAATATCACAGGCAAAGGCTTCCTCTGCAGAGACACTGATAATATCAAACAGGCGCAGTACTTCTGCGGCCTTGTGGTGCGACAACACGTGCAGGTCAACAGGGCTTTTACCGATGCCACCACCGGCGACCAGCTCAAGCTGCCTGACATCCATGGCTTTAATCATTGCGGCAAAATCAGAGCCGGAGTCATAGGCGTAGGTGCGGGTAATATCGGACGCGTAGCCGTGCACGGCAACGCCGGCATCAATCAAGAAGCTCCGTGGCGACCTTGGCTGTTTATCGAGATTGTGGTGATGTAATACCGCGGCATGTTCATTGACCCCGGCAATAATGCCGTAGGGCATTTCATTCTCACTGCAGTTGCAGGCGCGCAGATAGGCGGCGGCAATTTCCAGCTCAGAAGCACCCGCCATAAATGCATCACGTGCTGCAAGGTGTGCGGGTACAGCGAGACGATTAGCTTCGCGGACACATTCCTGTTCATAGGCAGTTTTACCAAGGCGTTGATAATCAATCTGGTCGGTGACCGATTTAGGATTCCAAACGTCATTGCTGATGCCAAGGCTGTTTACTTCACTGATCAATGCAGTGCCGCCCTCGCGGCTGCCAAGCTGTTTTTTTAGCTCTGGTATCGAAGCGTATTCAACAACCTCCAGACCACGTTCAAAACCTGGCGGCAAGCCCTGAGGGGCGGTGTGCCAAATATCTTCCACGCAGAGTAAAAACAGACGTGGGGTGTCAGAGTTGGCCGAGATCTGCAGATAGGATCCGGTGCGTTTACCCAACGGCACCCATTCGCGAAAATAGGGGTTGGGAATAAATGGATAGGCTGAATCATCGGCAAACTGTATTTTGCTATCACCCGCGGCAATAACGATTTCATCGAATCCGGTCGCGGCTAGAATCGCCTGGAACCTGCGCATTTTTTCGCTCACATGTTGAGCATACAAGTTAGCGTGATCGGTCATCTTTTTTACTCATATTTTGAGGTTAATTTTTAAGCCTGTTCAGCTGGCACAACTGTGACGAACAAACGTCTTTATAACCCACCTTATTTTGCATAGCGAGTGTAGTTTTTTTCGCGTAAAGTCCGCGCCATGTTTTCATCTCTGATCGTTTTTGAACCCGCATTCTATCTTTTGGCCGCAACCGTAGTCCTGCTCACCGGCATGTCGAAAGGCGGCTTTGCCGGTGGCCTGGGAACCCTCGCTGTGCCGCTGCTAACGCTGGCAGTTGATCCGCGAGTGGCTGCGGCAATTATGCTGCCAATTCTGGTATGTATGGATTTTGTTAGTCTCGCCACCTACCGGAAATACTGCAACCAAGCCATCTTAATGACTCTGGTGCCGAGCGCGATTATCGGCATTATTGTTGGCACATTGAGTTTTCATTTAATGAGTGCGCAGTTTATTCGCCTGATTATCGGCGTATTGTCGCTGTATATTGTCGGGCAATATTTTTACAAGCGCTGGTTCAAGCACGACCCGTCACAGCAGCCTGTTCTATCGCCGGTAAAAGGTCGACTGTGGGGTTGCATAAGCGGTTTTACCAGCTTTGTGGCTCATGCCGGCGGACCACCACTTTCAATTTATCTCCTGCCACTGCGGCTGGATAAAAGCGTTTTGGTGGGTACCTCGGTGGTGTTTTTTACGATTATAAATATCGCTAAGTTGATCCCTTACGCCTGGCTCGGTCAGCTTGGCAGCGAACACCTGATGACCTCGCTGGTGCTGCTGCCACTTGCGCCGATTGGCGTTCAACTCGGTGTCTATCTGCACCACCGGGTCAACGAAGAGCTTTTCTACTGGCTCTCCTATTTGCTGCTCGGTTTGATTGGCATCAAGTTAGTCTCTGAAGCCCTGCTTCCTCTGCTGTAACCTTTGCGCAAGGATACAAAATATCACTCTCGGACTGCTGCGGCCTCGGCGTCAAATGTTGATAACGGCTGTTTAGCTGCAGGCTTGAAGTCGTGAACAATCAGGTAGAGACAGGGAATCAAAATCAGCGTGATTGCGGTAGCGGTTAAGATACCAAAGCTCAATGACAGAGCCATCGGAATCACGAACTGCGCCTGCATACTGGTTTCAAATAACATCGGTAGCAGACCGACAAAGGTTGTTAGCGTCGTCAGCAGGATCGCTCTGAATCGTCGCTTGCCTGCAGCAAGCAGGGCCTTTTCGTCGGAGTCTTCCGTTTCCCGTGCTCGGTTGGCAAACTCGACCAATATCAGGCTGTCGTTTACGACCACCCCGGATAGCGCAATCAAACCAGCAATCGACAGTGAGCTGATCGCCATATCGAAAACAATATGGCCAATCACTGCGCCGATAAAACCAAACGGGATAACTGACATAATCACCAGCGGCTGTATGTACGAGCGCAGCGGCACGGCAAGCAGGCCGTAGATCAAGAACAGCGAAGCAATGCCGGCAACAATCAAACGCTTAATCAGTTCGGCTTCATCCTGACTTGACCCGGAAACACCAAATTCAACCGTTGGGTGATCCTTGAGTAACTGCGGAATAAAGTTTTCCCGAATGTCGGCAATAACTGCGTTGCTCTGAACTTTTGAGGGGTCGGCGTCAGCAGTGATAACCACCGCACGCTTGCGGTCGGTGCGAGAAATTTTAGCCAGCCCAAGGCCGAGTCGAATATCAGCAACTTCACTGATCGCCACCGCCTGGCCGCTGGCGGTACGAATATGCATATCTTCCAAGGTAGCTATTGAGCTGCGCTCCTCACGGGGATAGCGAACCATAACCTTTAAACTATGGGGTCCGCGCTGCAAACGCTGCACTTCTTCGCCATAAAATGCCTGGCGCACCTGACGCGCGACATCAGCGAGAGAGATACCAAGTTGGCTGGCGTAGGGCTTGAGACTGATCAGAATTTCACGGCCGCCCACACCCTGGGAGTTGTAGATATCAAACACACCGTCGTATTCGCCAAGTTTATTTTGCAGTGCGACCCCCGCGGCGGTGAGCTCGTCGGGATCGGGGCCATAGAGCGCCAGACTGATCTTGGCACCACCCCCGGCACTGGTGCTGGAGTAGTAATCCTGCTTACGCACATTGGGCAGAGTGCCAACCTTTTCGCGCCACAACTTTTCGATTTCAGTTGCCTCCAGCGGACGGTCTTCACCGTGGGTTAACTGGACGCGGAAGCTAGCCGAGACATCCGATGAAGACCAGAAAAAAACATGCTCCAACAAACTTGGGTTTCCCGTCTCCGCCTGGTAGTCGCGATCAACGGCATAGATCGCTTCTTCATTGGCTAATAGCGCCTCTTCAAAACTCTCAGTAGAGCTACCATCCTGCATGGTGATCACAGAGTAGATACCATCTCCGGGCACATCAGGGAAAAATTCAAAGCGCGCTATACCACCCGTAAGGGTCGAAATGGCGATCATTAACACGCCAATAAAGGTTGCCAGCGTGGCGTAGCGGTACTCCATACAGCGCTTCAAGAAGGGCTGATACACATTTTCGACAAAGCGTATCAAGCCGGCATTTATCGCCTCTTGCCAACGTTTGATGGTGGCATCGATAACATTGCGCGACTTCTCGGGGCCACCAAACTTCAGCCCAACCAGGTGCGAAGGCAAAATTAACTTTGATTCAACCAGTGAAAACAACAGACAGAGAATCACCACGACTGCCAGCGCTTCATTCATTGCCGCCAGCCCGCCACCGACAAACAAGAGTGGCGCAAAAGCGGCTACAGTGGTCAACACGCCTATGGTAGACGGCACGGCAACTCGTTTGGCGCCGGCAATCACGGTCTCGACGGGCGCACTGTAGATCATGTTCTTGTCGTCTGATTCGGCCAGCACCCTGTCAGCCTCATCCTTGACCTCGGTATAGACACTCTCACCAATCACAATGGCATCATCGACAACGATCCCGAGCACCAGAATAAAGGCAAACAGGCTCAACACATTGATCGTGACCGGAAACGGGTTGATCGGCATCAGCCAGATTGCGCCGAGAAAACTGACCGGAATACCAAGCACAACCCAGCCAGCAACACGCAGGTTAAGAAATAGTCCCAATACCACTGCAACCAAAATCGCACCTGCCGCCAAATTACTCAACATCATGTCGAGTCGCCCGCGCAGATAGAACGAATCATCATTATAAGTATTGATACTTAACCCTTCGGGCAGGCTCTGACGCTTAACCTCAACGTACTTCTGAACCGCTTCGCTAATGGTAATGATGTCCTGGTCGGGGAGCGTAAAAACGCCCACTGAAAAAGCCTTGGCCCGATCGAAATGCAGTAGGCTAGGAGACTCGGTAAAACCATCTTTAATCGTCGCAATATCCGAGAGTAACAATTGACTGCCATCGTCGCGGCTGCGCATTACTAGCCCAGCAAAATCCTCACCGGTGTAAGCCTTGCCCTGAGTACGCACCAGAACATTGCCGTTGCTTGCTTTAATCATTCCCGCGGGCAGGTCCAGAGATGAACTTCGCAACACCTGAGCCACTTCAGCCAGAGTCAGGTTGAGTTCCCGGAGACGCTCCTCTTTCACTTCAATCGAAATTTCGTAGTCATCTACACCCCAGAGTTGGGCGCGCTTGACCTCAGGCAACTCAATAACCTCATCGTATAATTGCTGCCCCATCTCTTTGCGCGTGCGCTCGTCCATCTGGCCAGAAATGGCGATACCCAGTGCCCAGCCATAATTGTCCATGCGCTTGACGGTAGGTTTTTCCAGGTTATCCGGAAGATTAACAATACTGTCGATACGGTTCTCAACCACAGCCATCAGCTCGTTGATATTCTCACCAGGCTCTATTTCCAGACGCACATAGGCCACATTGCGACTCGCATTGGCATTAATTTCTTTGATGCCCTTAATACCCTGCAGTGCTGCCTCCATAGGCAAAATCACCGCTTTCTCAACTTCAATAGGTGCAGCACCGTTGTAAATAGCCGTTATCTCAATCGAGTCGTTGTCGCCGCGCGGAAACATTTCTTTGCTCAGGTTGCCCACACTGAGAATGCCGGCAAACAGGATAAACACCATCAGCAGGTTTGCCGCCACAGGATTTTTGGTGAACCAGGCCATCAAACCAGAACTATTCCGCATCATCCGGCACTTCCCATAGGCTTGAGCAGCATACCTTCAATTGCAGGGCCCATGGCACTGACAACAATCTCGACACCCTCCTCCAATCCACTGCTGATGTAATAATAATCTCGGTCGCTGAAGCTAACTTCTACCGGCGTCAATCGCAGGCGTTTATCGCTGTCAACTACTGGCACACGGTCGTTTTCCAGCAGCACATGACGTGGCACGGCAAAGATATTGTCGAGAGTTTTGCCTTTGATATCTGCACCGACAAAGGTGCCCATCAGCAGGTTGGGCGTCGTGGGTTTCTGAGGCTGATTGATGCCGTATGGATCTGCGACGCGCGCAACCAGATAATGGGCTCTGTTCAACTGATCGACGACACCTTCCGAGCGGACAATTTTAGCTGTCCAGCTCGCTGGCATTGAGGCAACCGTGGCGTTAAGACTCACGTCGGGCAGTGCGCTGTCATCCAGGTGTGATATCAGATCTAATCGCGCCAGATCTTTCTCGGTCAATGGCAGGCGAATCTCCGCAAAGTCGATCGCGAAAATTTCACCCAATGGCGCTGCGACGGTTACATATTGCCCTATATCCACTGTCTTGGCCGCCACCATTCCGAGGTAAGGTGCGCGAATGGTGGTGCGGGCGAGCTTGAGCTTAGCTTGTTTAACCTCGGCCTCAGCCTGCAACACATTAGCTCGCGCTTCAGCCAGATAGGGTTTTCGCAGTGCCAACAGCGGAGCTTCCTCCGCCGGACGACCGGTCATAGCCCATTCTTTTTCTGCTTGGGCGGCTCTCGCCAACTCAAAAGTATATTGAGCGTTCATGCTGATCAAGCGTGCTTCCGCCCGCTGCAGGGCGACTTCGTAATCGGTTGGATCAAGCTGCAGCAAGATATCCCCTTTCTCAAACGTGCCACCGACAACAAACTCCGAGGAAACGCTCAAAACCGCGCCAGAGACCTCTGAAATCAATTTGGTACGCGTTCGCGGCAGTACCGTCCCCTGAGACTCAACATGCAGTTGAGCGCTACTCGCATTCAACACCAGGGTTTTTACCGCCAATGCTGTATCGGGAGACTCAAGCTTAAGCGGCGCGGGACGCGCCGCTGTGATGACAATCGAAATAATTGCGGCCGTGGCAAGCACGCCAATCGGCAAAAGCAGTTTTTTATACATGATGGTCCTGATAGACAATTTTTGCGAAGAATACCAGAGACTGGCCTCAGGGTTCTACTACATTACATATGAAGAGTTTCTGAGTTCCAGCGTGCTGGCAATTCAACAGTTTATACGACTAAAAACATTTACTGGACCGGCAATCCAATTGCCTGAATTTACCGTAAAAGTGTTATGGTTATCCGGAGCTATACAGAGCATGCTTACAACAACTAAAAATTCGTCGTCGAATCAAATATCTAGTGGTGACCGCGTGGCCGTTTTGAAATCCTCAGAAAAGCGTTCTGACCAATGGAGTCAGCTGCTTATTTCTGTAGGCGAAAATCGTGATCGCCAGGCGTTTGCTCAGCTATTTCGTCATTTCGGTCCACTTCTGAAGGGCTTCGCCCATGCCACCCGCAATGAAGGTTGGTTTCCCGGTCTGGGCGACGACCTGGTGCAAGAAGTGATGATCAAGGTCTGGAACAAGGCGTCCGGTTTTAATGCCGAAAAAGCCTCCGCAACCACGTGGATCTACACTGTAGCTCGAAACTGTAGGATCGATATGTTGCGACGCAAAAGCAATACACAGCACCTGCCGTTGGAAAACGAGGATTTCTGGCACGAGGAGGATAACGACACACCGATCTCTCTTCTGCAACAGAAACGATCAGAGGACCGGGTTCAAGAATCCCTGGCACAACTGCCGAAAGAACAGGATGAGATTCTGCGCAAAGTCTACCTCGAGGGAAAATCTCATGCTGAGGCCTCCGCAGAACTTGGATTACCGCTGGGCACCGTCAAATCACGGGTACGCCTGGCTTTACAGAAAATGCAAATAATCGTGTCTGCAGAGGCGCAAGATGTCTAATAACTTTAAATCACAAACTAACTTTCACCCCGACGAAACCATGCTGGTGGATTTCTCCGCCGGAACTCTGGCGACTGCCCCATCGATTTGTGTCTCAGCACACCTGCACTTCTGCAGCCAGTGCAAAGCCAAACTTATGCGTCTTGACCAGGTCGGCTCACAATTAATGTGTGAGGCGAACCCAATTGATCTGGATGATGGTGCATTCGATGCGATGATGGAAAAGATTGACAGCGATAGCCTGGATTCGAGCCCTGGCCGCAGCGCCTGCGCAAAAACGGAAAGCAGCGAAAATTTACTTGGTTTTCCCTACGCAGTAAGTAAGTTGGTGAAAAATAATTTGGTTTCGAAGACCTGGAAGAGACTGTCGGGCTCTGTAGATATAGCACGATTTAAAACCGGACAGGAAGAGTTTGAAGTCGCCCTGCACAAAATTTGTGCCGGCGGTAAAACACCCAAGCATGATCACAAGGGTCTCGAGTATACCGTCGTATTGAAGGGCAGCTTCTCGGATGAGAGCGCCGTCTACCGCGAAGGTGACTTCTTGGTCCGCAAGCCCGGTGATGTGCATCAGCCAATGGGCGCTCAAAATGGCGAGTGCATCTGTCTCTCTGCCCTGTCGGCGCCAATCAAGCTCACCAACCCGCTCGGCTTCCTGATGAAGCCCTGGTTGCGCATCAACCCAATGTAATACCGTTTTTCCTGCCCCGTCCTCTACCCAACTTCCCTCGGGTAGAGGAATGTTTCCTTTTGTTATTTGCGTCGGCTTTAATAGCTATCGCTAATTGCTGATTGGCAATTCTCTCGCGGCGGCTATTCCGCTACACTGCGTGTTCTTTCAATTGCACACAGTCGACTTATTTATCCATGGCACAATACGTATACACAATGAACCGGGTGAGCAAAATTGTTCCCCCGAAACGCGAAATTCTTAAAGATATCTCCCTCTCTTTTTTCCCTGGCGCCAAAATTGGAGTGCTTGGTTTAAATGGCTCAGGTAAATCCACCCTCCTGAAAATTATGGCTGGGCTGGACAAGGAAATTCAGGGCGAGGCGCGGCCTATGCCCGACCTCAATGTCGGCTATCTGGCGCAGGAGCCTTGGCTAGACCCTGAGAAGGACGTGCGCGGCAACGTAGAAGATGGTGTTCGTGAAGCCGTGGATGCTCTGAAAGAGCTGGATCAAATCTATGCTGACTATGCCGATCCGGATGCCGATTTTGATGCACTGGCCAAGCGCCAGGGTCAGCTGGAAGAAATTATTGAAGCCTGGGATGCACACAATCTTGACCACGCTCTGGACGTGGCCGCCGATGCGTTGCGCCTGCCACCCTGGGATGCCGACGTCACATCACTATCCGGCGGTGAAAGACGCCGCGTAGCGCTCTGCCGCCTGCTGCTGTCGCGCCCGGATATGTTGTTGCTGGATGAGCCGACCAACCACCTGGATGCCGAGTCTGTGTTCTGGCTGGAAAAATTTCTTGAGGAGTTTTCCGGCACCGTGGTTGCGGTAACCCACGACCGGTATTTCCTCGACAATGTCGCCGGCTGGATTCTCGAGCTCGACCGCGGCCACGGAATTCCCTATGAAGGCAACTACTCAACCTGGCTGGAAGGTAAAGAGCGTCGTCTGAGAACCGAATCCAAACAAGAAGCTTCGCGTCAGCGTGCGTTGAAGCAGGAGCTCGAATGGGTCCGGCAGAACCCCAAGGGCCGTCAGGCAAAAAACAAAGCTCGACTGCAGCGTTTTGATGAGCTGAATTCACAGGAATTCCAAGCCCGCAACGAGACCAATGAGATCTATATTGCTCCCGGCGAACGTTTGGGCGACAAAGTTATTGTGCTGGAAGATGTATGCAAAGGCTTTGGTGATCAGCTGCTGATCGATAATCTCAATCTGTCGATTCCCAAGGGCGCAGTGGTCGGCATTATCGGCGGCAACGGGGCCGGTAAATCGACACTGTTCAGAATGATTGCCGGCACAGAAAAACCGGACAGCGGCACTGTCACGCTCGGCGAAACCGTCAAGGTGGCCTATGTTGAACAGAGCCGAGACTCGCTTGATGACAATCACAATGTCTGGGAAGCGATCTCCGGTGGCCATGACATGCTTAAGATTGGCAACTATGAAGTCTCTTCCCGAGCCTATGCCGGGCGCTTTAATTTCCGCGGCTCCGACCAGCAAAAAAGGGTCGGCGAACTTTCTGGCGGTGAGCGTGGACGATTACATCTGGCCAATACCTTGAAACAGGGCGCCAACGTGTTGTTACTTGATGAGCCGTCCAACGATCTCGATATCGAAACGCTGCGCGCGCTGGAAGAAGCGATCCTCTCCTTCCCTGGCTGTGTGATGGTGATTTCTCACGATCGCTGGTTCCTCGACCGAATTGCCACCCATATCTTGGCTTATGAGGGTGATAGCGATGTGCAGTTCTTCGAAGGGGGTTACAGCGAATATCACGAAGACTTTATTCGCCGCAAAGGCGGCGATGCGCAACCCACAAGAGTTAAATACAAGCGCCTAAGAGCGTAAAGGACTTTCTATGAGCAGCATTTGGTACACTCGGCCTGATCTCGAAAAGATGAATGGCGAGTTAAATCAGGGCACGATTGTAGAACATATCGGCATTAAGATGACTGAGGTCGGTGACGATTATCTGGTTGCAACCATGCCTGCAGATGCGCGGACCTTCCAACCCTATAAGGTGGTTCACGGTGGTGCCAATGTGGTGTTGGCGGAGACTCTGGGCAGTGTAGCCGGAGCCCATGTGATTGATTTGGCCACCAGTAAATGTCTCGGCCAGGAAGTCAGCGCTACCCACCTGCGCCCGGTTTCCAGCGGTCTGGTGACTGGCATCGCACGCCCTGTTCACTTAGGTCGCCGTTCTCATGTGTGGGAGATCCGCCTGCATGATGATCGTGGCAAACTGACCTGTCTGGCCAAGCTGATACTGGCGATTATTCCCGCCTAGTAACCACTCACTGGAGCAGCCACGGCGCCTGCTCCTAATCTATTGGGTCTCTGCCTGCCATCGGAACAGGTTCATCTCTATAAAGACAAATGCCACCAGCCACATAAAGGCGTCCCAGAAGTCGAGGAAATCGCCTAACATTCCCCAGTAGGCTGCGGCGGCAAACAAAATCGCGTAGAGCAGTGCTTTGATCACGGTGCTGGCGGTAACCACTCGACCGTGAAAGCGGCCCTGGATCTGCAACCACACATCAACTTCTAAAATCACCACCACAGCAATCCAAGTGAACGAGTTGATCACATCAACCCAAGCCAGCCACTGCACTGCCTGCCAATCAGTTTGCGTGCCGAGCACCATCTGGCCGTTGAGTTTAAACAGTGCTTGGTTAGAGGCCAGCTGATCGATCAGCGCGGCGCAGCTATGCTGATCAAGCAATGGATATTCATCAATGGTGACAATCGTAGAATAGCCCTGCCCGATCAAGGCACAGAGATCGTCGACGACAAAGGGACTGATATTGTAGGTCAACAACATTTTGTCGAAATAGCCATAAAAGGCGTAGAGAATAAAGCCATAGGAAAAAGTGCGAACAGCCATAAAGCTGTATTTTACTTTTGGCAACCGCAACACAGGGTCTGGAATCGCTGAGGTTTCCAGCTCAAACAACAGTAGCAATAACACCCAGGCTGCGGTGTCGATGGTGGCAGCAAACCCCGAAATCAGATCTCCAAACACAATACCCTGACTAAAGGTCTGCTCGGTAGCCAGCCACTCTTCCTGAAAAAACAGATAAACATTGAATATCAGGACTGCGTAAACGCTGTATTTAAACAGCCGAAAAATGAATGGCGCGGAGGAATAGCTATCGCTGCTCATAGTTTTTCTGCCAGCAGATGGACGAGTGATTCAAGGCCCTGTTGATCGTGATGATCAAAGCGATCCGTTTCTGGACTATCGATATCGAGCACGCCGATCAGCTTGCCGGCAACAAAAATCGGCACCACAATTTCGGAGTTGGAGGCTGCATCGCAAGCAATATGCCCAGGGAACTGATGTACATCGGCCACCACCATGGTTCTTCTGGTCGTTGCAGCAGCGCCGCAAACTCCAGCGTCCAGTGCAATTCGGGTACATGCGGGTTTGCCCTGAAACGGTCCCAGGACTAGTTTGTTGCGCTTGAGCAGGTAAAAACCAACCCAGTTGATATCGGTCATTTCCATCCACAGCAGTGCCGAGCAGTTCGCCAGATTGGCGATGCGGTCATTTTCACCTTCAATAAGGCCCTGTAGCTGCTCGGCCAGTAGTGTGTAATTCATTGTTGCTACCTCTCTGAAGCCCTGCGTCTCACTCACTGTTACGCATGGATGCAATTGAACGCACCCAGTATTGTAACTCGGGATTTAACTCGACTATTTGTTTTACATTCTGCTGTGCTTGCTGCCGCGACTCATACTGACCCCAGACCAAAGCAAATAGATGCTGGTTGTTGACCATAATATTTTGAATTATCACGCTACCGGCGGGTAGGACAATGCGCTCTGCCACTTGCCCGGCTGCCGTCTGACTCAGGTAGGCGCCCAGCTGCACTGTAAACCCCCTTGCGCTGATATCAAATGCCGCGGGCTCATTGCCAGCTTGCAGCGGGGTCTCTTGATCGCCAATATTATCGCTGGCGGGTTGTGGCTCTGGCGTTCGCATTGACGGCACGGCAGCCGTTCCCTGAAACACTTCATGGTTTTTCATTGACGTCCGTTCTGATTCAACCGGAGTGCCGCCGCGAAGGCGCCGCTGACTGCAATCCCAATTGGCGCTCGAATCACCTTCAGCTTGGCAATACCAACCGATAGAAACCGCATTGGCTTCTCCAGCTAACTCAGAGTTAAGCGACGAGCACCCCGAAACAGCGAAAAGTGTCGCGACAGTGAGTGCGGGCAAGCGCTGGCTGAGCAGTGTTGATTTCGGCATAGACTGATCTGATGACTTATTCTTATTGTCGCCGGGCGAGCCGCTCCGGCACTGGAAGGCTATTAAATCCCCATTCGTGCGAGGATGTCTAGAACCTCATGCAATGTGAACGCCAACTTTGGGTGTTGCGCTTCGTAGATCAGACTTTTTTGCTCGAAGAGTTCTCGCAGATTGTGCTCATCGGCAGCCTCCGGAGTGAGCTGCTGATCCTCTGTGAGCTGCAAGATGCCATTCACCATACTACTCAAAAGTGCTTTATCTTCTGCGCTGATAGACGACGTGCTGGCGAGATGATCGTGCAACTCCCTCAATCGCACCTTCAACTCACTCTGGTCACCGTTTTTCGTTCTGTTATGCATCACTTCATCCTTTGCTTGTCGTTCGCGATGTGGCCATATTTAAAGGTGCTTTGACGAAACGGCTATGGAATATGGCTAAAACCGCAACTGTCTTTTGATTATAGACACGGAGATGCACGGCTCAGCAAAAATGCGGCTTTAAACAGTGCATCAGTTTAGTGCGCCATGGGGAATCCGTGGCATAAAAATTGCTTAGACTGCTTAAAGAGGTGCAATTAACACCTTGCAAGGACAAAAAGCGCACACACATAGTGCAAAACTTACTCTTTAGATGAATAAACGCACTAAATTAGTGCTTTACCAACAAGGGACATCCTATGCCAACTCGATACCGACCACTGACAGGAGTAGCTCTTGTACTTCTGGCGACCCTGTTTTCAAACCAGGTCTTTGCCGATGAACTGAATGCTGCAAATACTGCCTGGATTCTGACCGCCACAGCTCTGGTACTGTTTATGACCATTCCCGGACTGTCTCTTTTTTACGGCGGTCTGGTTCGCTCGAAAAATATTCTCTCAGTACTGATGCAATGTTTCGCGATTACCTGTGTAGCATCACTGCTCTGGTTTACCGTCGGCTACAGTCTCGCCTTTGGCGACGGTGGATCCGCCAACGCTTTCATCGGCGGCTTTGACAATATTTTGCTCGCCAATGTGCTCGAGGGATCTATGTTCGGGGATATTCCCGAGTCGGTATTCGCGATGTTCCAAATGACTTTTGCCATCATTACTCCGGCGCTGATTGTCGGTGCGTTTGCCGAGCGTATTCGGTTCAGTGCCATGCTGTTGTTTAGCGCTCTGTGGTTGCTTGTTGTCTATGTTCCGGTCACTCACTGGGTGTGGGGCGGCGGCTGGCTTGGCGAGATGGGTCTGCTCGATTTTGCCGGCGGAACGGTTGTCCATATTACCGCAGGTGTCGCCGCGCTGGTGGCCGCGCTGGTTATCGGCCCTCGTAAAGGTTTCCCCACGCAGGCTATGCCTCCACACAATCTGACTATGACCGTTACCGGTGCCGGCATGCTCTGGGTTGGCTGGTTCGGCTTTAACGCCGGTTCTGCGCTAGCCGCCAACGGCGATGCTGGCATGGCAATGCTGGTAACACATATCTCGGCTGCCGCAGGCTCACTGGCCTGGATGACCATGGAATGGATCAAATATGGCAAACCTTCGGTATTGGGTATTGTCACCGGTATGGTCGCCGGACTCGGTACTATCACTCCGGCATCCGGCTTTGTTGGCCCCGGCGGCGCGCTGGTAATTGGCATTAGCGCCGGTATTATCTGTTACTACGCTACCCAGGCGATCAAACAGCGCTTTAAAATCGATGACTCTCTGGATGTTTTTCCGGTGCACGGTGTTGGCGGTATTCTCGGCACCCTGTTTGCCGGCATCTTTGCATCGGACGCCCTCGGGGTGTTCAGTGGCCAAGGGTATAATGACGGCATGACCATGGCCTCTCAGGTACATGTGCAAATCGTGGGGATTGTCTCAACCTTCGTCTACACCGCAATTGTGACCTGGATTCTGTTAAAGCTGATTGACGCCATAATAGGATTACGTGTCGATCTGGAAGATGAAACACAGGGTCTGGATCTCGCCGATCACGATGAGAGAGGATATGATCTGTAACATTCAGGAAGGCTGAAAACACATAACGAGAGTCCGAACACCATCCGCCGAACCAAGGCTCAAAGCATTAGCGGGGTGAACTAAAGGGGCGTTGAGCCGCTGGTATTTATCAGCGGCTTTTTATTGCCCGTCGATAACCTCGCGAGGAAGTGATTGACGAGCGCGGTTCAGGAAATCACACATCATCGCTGCGCCGTCGAGTATCCTTCCTGAATGTCGCTGCATCAGATCTGCGTGGATCAGATAGACATGGTCATTTTCGACAGCCGATATCTGGCTCCATCTGCTCCAGTTATCGAACCAGTGTGGTTTTTCCTCTTTGCTGCCGCCGGCAATGATCACCTGTGGATCGGCGGCAACGATCGACTCGATATTAACGTACGGCACCAGTGGAACAGCATCGGCGAAAATATTACTGCCGCCACAAAGTTCAATCACATCACTGACAATATGCTCGCCATTTAAGGTGATCAGCGGTTCATCCCATATCTGATAAAAGGTACGAATCTTGGGCTTGGCGCTGTATTCTTCCCGTAATGCATTCAGACGCCGAGTGAAATCCGCGGCCCGACTTTGGGCGAAGTCAGCGTGGCCAGTGAGGGCCCCAAAACGCGAAAAAAGTCTGGGGATATCCTCCATGGTTCGAGTTTCGACAACAAAGACGGGAATCCCCAGTTGACGAATGCGCTTAATGATTTTCTCACCATTGCCGGATTGCCAGGCGATCACCACATCCGGCTGCAGTGACAGTATCAGTTCATAGTTAGCCGCTGCGTGGTTATTGACTCGGGGGATTTGCTGCGCCGCTGCGGGATAATTACTGTACTCATCAGCGCCGACAATTTGCTCGCCGGCACCAATATAAAACAGCACTTCAGTAATATTTGGGGCGAGGCTGATAATTCGTCGCGCGGGCTGCTCAAGCACCAAGTTGTTACCGAGATCGTCACGCACACTGATCTCGGCAAGTGGTTCGAGGGAAAAACCGAGACCAAACAACAGTGTGCTGACAGCGGCCGTAAAGCGCTTCATCAGCTGATTACCAGTGGTTTATTAGTGGCCGGATGGCGAGCAATGGTGACTTTGACACCAAATACCTGGTCGATTAATTGTTCAGTTAGAACTTGTTCAGGGGATCCCTGTGCGGCCACCTCACCACCATTAAATACCACCAGATTATCGGCACAGCGTGCTGCCAGATTAAGATCGTGAACAACCATCACCACTCCCACACCTCTACTCGCCAACTGCCGGACAATATCCAGCGTCAATTGCTGATGCGCCAGATCAAAAGCGGATGTCGGCTCATCCAGCACCAAAAACTGTTCGCCATGTTCACAGGGCAGCCAGATCTGCGCCAATACCCGAGCTAATTGTACGCGCTGCTTTTCTCCCCCTGACATCTGCGTATAAAAACGTCTTTGCAGATATTGTGCATCGACCAGTTTTAATGCGTCGGCAATAATCTCGGCATCTCGATTGGTGCCGGTCTGGTGGGGTATGCGACCCAGGCCCACCACTTCGTTTGCCGTAAAGGGAAAATTCAACAGCGAGTGCTGAGGTAATACTGCCAGCATCTGCGCTTTTAATTGCACCGGCCAGTCACTGAGAGGCCGCTGATTAAATATCACTTCACCTGCGGTGGGCGCCATCTCACCAGTTAAAACCCGAAGCAGACTGGACTTGCCCGCTCCATTGGGCCCGACAATAGCGGTTACGGCACCCGGCTGGACTTGCATGCTGACATTGCGCAGCAGGTCAAAACCGGACAGGTGCAGAGAGATATTATGTGCCGCCAGTGTCATTGCCTAGACCTCGCGACGCTGCTGTAAGAGCAGCACAATAAAGAACGGCGCACCGAGCAGTGCAGTGAGAATTCCCGTGGGCAGTTCTGCAGGCAGCACCACCACCCGGGCAAGGCTGTCGGCAATCACCAACAAGATGGCACCGGCCAAGGCAGAACAGGGAATCAACCAACGATGATCGGGACCAATCAGCAGTCGCACGACATGGGGAATCACCAGACCGACAAAACCAACCATACCAGCCAGCGCCACTGACACACCAACACCCAGTGCCGTCAACACAATCAGCCGACGCTTGACCTGCTGAACGTCGATACCCAGATGACGCGCTTCCGATTCCCCCAACAGCAGTGCATTGAGTGCGGCACTGTCCGCAGGAAACCTGAGCAATAAAATCAGGCTGACCAGCGCCATAATAAACACCTTGGACCAACTGGCAGCACTTAGATTGCCCATTTGCCAGAGACTGATCTGACGCAACATATCATTGTCGGCAAAATAACTCAGCAGACTGTTTAAAGCCCCGGCCAGGGCGCCGATGGCGATACCGGCCAATAGCATGGTGGTGACTGACGTACCTATACCTGAGGTTGCCAAACGATAGACAAGAATAGTAGCCACAAAGCCGCCGAGAAAGGCGCCCGCAGCGACCAGCGAAAGCCCCATCAGCACGCCACTTTCTACCACACTACTGCCAAATAGACCGGTGGCGAAAACAATGACCAAACTGGCACCGACTGACGCACCACCGGAGACCCCAATCAATGAGGGGTCTGCCAGAGGGTTGCGAAACAGCCCCTGCATAACGGCCCCGGTGCTGGCTAGAACGGACCCGACAAACATCGCCAGCAAAACTCGCGGCAGCCGGATGTCAAACAGAATAACCTGGGTTTGACTGGTCACAGCTTGAGAATCGGCCGATAGACTGACTGCCATGGCATGCCAGGCATCGACAAACGAAATTGAAACTGTGCCCACGGTCATCGAGAACAGTGCAACCGCTGGTAACAGCAGCGCCAATATCGCGAGCAACCATGGCGAACGAATCCGGCGCAAACTAGAAGTCCACTCCTTTGCGCGCCATGATTCCTTCGTTGTAGGCATGCTTGATCTCTTTAATTTCAGAGACTGTATCCGCCCACTCCACCAATCCATTGCCACCACCGCGACCAGTCACCACTACTGACTGATTGTGAGGTCGATTTTTCAGCGCAGTCATGACCTTCTCTTCGTCGAGATATTTAAAACTTAGCATATAGGTCAGCTCGTCCAAAACCACCAGATGGTAGCTCTCATCAGCAAGCATTTCTGTCGCCACCGCCCAGCTTGTTTCAGCGGCTGCAATATCACCGGAACGGTCCTGAGTATCCCAGGTAAAGCCAGTGCCCATCTGCTGAAACGTCACCTGAGGACATTGATCTCGCACATAGAGCTCTTCACCAGAGAGCTGCTCTCCCTTAATAAACTGCACTACCCCGACTTTGTAACCGTAGCCGAGCGCTCGCATCACCATACCAAAGGCAGAACTGGACTTACCTTTTCCATTGCCGGTCAGCAGTATCGAGACACCGCGCTCAGTGCTGGCCGCAGCGATGGAGGCATCAATATTTTCCTTGAGCTTTTCCATCTTCTTCTGATGCGACTGCTGTTTTTTATCCTGTTTATCACTCATGCTAATTTACTCAGTTGATAGATTTGCTACGCGAACTTTAAAGACTTAAACGCAGACCTATGTTGGCCCCAAAACCTAGCGTCCGGTAACCGTATACTTCTTCATAGTCTTCGTCGAGAAGGTTATCCAAACGTAGATAGACGTCGAGCTTATCAGTTGCCTGATAATTAAAATTGATATTCAACAAGGTGTAATCATTCAGCGTGACGGTCTGCGCCGGTGTTGGCCAGGGCGGAAAAAAGGTGTCGGTCTGCGAGCCGCTGTACTGCACATTGGCATTTACTTGCAACGTATCAACCGCCTGCCAGGCAAGATTAATACTGCCTGTGTGACGTGGACGACGGATCTCATCGAGGAGACCACCAGCGCCGTCAGACTCCACTGAATCACTGTAGGTGTAGGCGGCATTCAGCGACAGGGTGTCGCTTAGCTCTCCGATAACCGAGACCTCAACTCCCTGACGCTTGCTGACACCCTGTTTGTTGCCTGAGGTGTAACCCCAGGTAACCGGATCGAGCACAAAGCCATCTATTTCATTTTCCAGATCGGCATCAAATAGCGTCGCTGACAGGGTCAGATCACCGTCGAGCAACTGCTGATCAATACCCAGCTCCCAGCTGGTCGACTCTTCTGGCTGCAAGTCAGCGTTGCCAATAAAGTTGGTGTAGTAGCCAAAGCGCTCGGCGAATGTTGGATTTTTTATCGCTGTGCCATAGGCCCCACGCAGTCGTGTCGCGTCGGCTAACTGATATACGGCCTCGACCCTATAAGTGGTCGCGCTGTCGAACTCCGAGTTGTCATCATAGCGTCCACTGGCCGCCAGACTCAGGCTATCGCTGAGTTCGGTACGGTACTCAAGGGCAACGCTGTCGGTATTGCGCTCGCGATCCTGATTGGGGTCATAGATCGCGCCAAAGCCGTAATCTTCAATCGGACCGCGCTGCTGAAAATCTTCCTCTTCGCGCTCGATCAGCAACGAAACACGCTGACTGGAATCGCCCCAAAACAGCGAACCGATATACTGAAATTGATCTTTACTTGAGGCGGTTGATACGCCAAGTAGAGACGCGGCAAAGTTTTCATTGTCATGTTTTGACTGGGCGATTAGCAGTTTGTGCTGAATATTGCTGTCGACAGGCTGATAGTCGGCTTGAACACGCATAGTGGTATTACGGAATTCCGATACCAGATCCTGGTCTTCAATAAAGCCATCAAAATCATTGTCGGTATCAAACTCATTCATGCCCTCAGACTGACGCGCAGCGAAGGAAAGACGCAGCTCATCACCAGCGTCCCAACCGGCTTTGAGATTGGCGCTGGTATTCTGATAACCATCTTTTTCAGTTCCGCTACGTGAAATATTGGCGCCATCGGTTTCCAGATGGGTTACTCCGAAGCGAATATCAAAATCACCCTGTCTCGATCCAATGCTGACCCCACTGTGATAGGTAGCGAAGTTTCCCGCTTCCGTGAACGCGCTGGCAGTCAGCGGCTGATCAGCGCTGCGCGTGACAATATTAATGACACCGGAGACCGCATCACTGCCGCGCATCGCACTCTGGGGCCCACGAATGACTTCGATACGCTCAATTTCGTCGGCACTCAGGGTACCCCAGTTAACTTCATCGCTCTGCGATGGATCATTGGCCTCAACACCATCAATTAAAACCAGCAGATGATTAGCTTCGGCGCCGCGAACACGTACTTGTGTTGCGGATCCCTGCACGCCGCTTCGACTGACGGCAAGACCGGGAATATCGCGCAGCAGATCGCTGACACTGAGAGCGGCGCGGTTGGCGAGTTGCTCACGGTCAATTACGCTAATCGCATTGGCCGACTGTGCAGCTGCAATAGGCAGCAGCGACGCACTAACCAGTACTTCTTCGATTTCGTCTGCTTGCGCAGCCTTGGGCAATATGGCCGCTGATAAGGCCAGTGATACAGCAAATGCTGCGGGGTAAATTGTTTGAACTTTCATGTTGACGATCCTCTTGCACTCACACCCGAGTGAAAAATAAAGTTTACGGGGGCGTGCAAAAAAACCGACAGAGACTGTCAATCAGCACAAGACCGCACCCCGCGGTTTGTCTGCGTTGCGATAGGCCGGTCTCCGGACTCATAAGCGAGACGCTTTTAAAGCGACTCCATTTGGCGCCTTCCCATGCAGATGCACAGTGGCTTAATGCCAAATTTTCTTATTTACCGTTGCGGGGGCAGTGTTGGGATAGCCTCTATTGCCAATTCCTGGCGGGGCGCACCAACTTCCCGTTTCACCCTTATGACCCCATTCAGTGCTGGTCAAAAAGAGAACCTATTGCAGAAGCAAGAGTCGGCAATCTAATCTCATAAATCACTCAAGTCAAACGCAATTGATCGATCATGGTATTTATTCAAGCAGCTTTCGCATGCTAACCTTTAAGTTCAAAAACACAGGATCGTACAACCATGCTAGCAGTGATGATTAAACGGCATCTGGCTCCCGGAATGGAGAGTACCTATGAAGAGTTTTCACGAAAAATTATTCAGGCGGCGGTGCCGGCCAAGGGTTTTATCTCCAGCAAGGCTTTCAAGGATATTAATGACTCGGGCATGCGTTACACGCTGATCCAGATGGAAACTCTCGCCGACTGGCGGGCCTGGCAGAATTCTGCCGAGCGCAAAGCGGCACTGGTACAAATTCAACCACTGTTACGAGAACCGGAAACGGTAACGATTTTAACCACTGCATAAGACCTGCCTGGCAACCGGCCTTACAGAGCCTCCAGCGCCTCGGTGACTTTTCGCACGCCAATGACTTGCATCCCTTTGATAGGCTGCTTCGGCACATTGCCCGCCGGCACAATGGCGCGACTAAAGCCATGTTTGGCCGCCTCGCGCAGTCGCTCCTGACCATTGGCCACCGGGCGAATTTCACCAGCCAAGCCCACTTCACCAAAGACCACCAGATCCTGGGGCAGTGGCTGATCTCGAAAGCTGGAAATGACCGCCAGAATCAACGCCAGATCGGCACTGGTTTCGAGCACCTTGACGCCGCCAACCACATTGACAAAAACATCCTGGTCGCCAACCGCAATGCCACCGTGACGGTGTAAAACTGCCAGTAACATTGACAGGCGATTGTGATCAAGACCCACTGTAACCCGCCGTGGATTACCGAGGTGGCTGTCGTCCACCAGCGCTTGCAATTCCACCAGCAGCGGTCGAGTGCCCTCCCAGACAATCATTACCACACTGCCAGATGAGACCTCTTCACCGCGCTGAAGAAAAATTGCCGAGGGGTTGGGGACTTCACGCAGACCTTTGTCGGTCATAGCAAATACGCCCAGCTCATTAACCGCGCCAAAACGATTTTTATGGCTGCGAAGAGTACGAAAATGGTTGTCGCTGGAGCCTTCAAGCATCAGCGAGCAGTCGATCATATGCTCAAGTACTTTAGGTCCCGCCAGAGAGCCGTCTTTGGTGACATGGCCGACCAGTATTAACACTGTGCCGGTCTGCTTGGCAAAACGCACCAGCATGGCAGCACTTTCGCGTACCTGGGAAACGCTGCCCGGCGCCGAGGCGACTTCTTCGATATGCATAACCTGAATCGAATCGACCACCAGAACTTTTGGTCGCTTCTGTTCGGCAATGGCGCAGACTGTTTCGACGGAGGTCTCTGCCATAATTTCTAATTTGTCGGTGGGCAGGCCGAGGCGATTGGCGCGCATGGCTATCTGTTGTGGTGACTCCTCACCGGTGACATAGAGTGACGAATGATTTTCAGCCAGCTGACAAAGTGTCTGCAACAATACGGTACTTTTACCGGCGCCTGGCTCACCGCCAAGCAGTACACAGGAGCCGGGGACCAACCCACCACCGAGCACCAGGTCGAGCTCACCGGTGCCGGTACTGATACGTGGAATTTCATCCAGAGCGATATCAGCGAGAGTCTTGACCGCACCGTCAACCGCGCCGGCAAAACCGGGACGCAGTACTTTGCCACCGCGCGCGGGTGCACTGAGGCGGATTTCAGACAGAGTGTTCCAGGCATTGCACTCAGTGCACTGACCTTGCCATTTGCGATAGTCGGCCCCGCAGTCATTGCAGACATAGGCTGATTTGGTTTTTGTCACCACGTAATCTCTCCTTACAACTGAGGTCCATTTAATCTTATTACTGTTGTTATGTACAGTAATATGGCTATTCTCAAGTTGCAGCGTGGCAGCTAAGATAGCCAGCCACAAAAATTGCCCAGAGAATACTATGCAACCGAGCTCGGAACACTCCGATTTTAAAATACGCCAGGCAACTGAGCTGGACTGCGCGACAATTCTGCGCTTTATCACCCAACTTGCAGAATACGAGAAGCTGGCCCATGAGGTGGTCGCCGATGAAAAGAAATTGGCAGCAACACTATTCGGAGATAACCCTAGCGCCGAGGTGGTGATTGCCGAATACGACACTAAGCCAGTTGGTTTTGCGCTTTATTTCACTAACTATTCCACCTTTCTCGCCCAACCCGGAATCTATCTTGAAGACCTGTTTGTGGATATCACCATGCGCGGAAAAGGCTTTGGAAAAGCGCTCCTAACTCATCTGGCAAAGCTGGCGGTCGAGCGCAACTGCGGCCGCCTGGAATGGTCTGTTCTCGACTGGAACCAACCGGCAATCGATTTTTATCGCGCATTGGGAGCAGAGCCTATGGACGGCTGGACGGTTAATCGTCTCACCGGTGCTGCGCTGACCAACCTCGCCGCAACTGCATGAAGGCGCCAGTTAAAAGTGCGCAGTTTAAAATCTTAACCTCGTTCACAGGGTAGCTTTCTGATACAGTATTCCGATGTCGCTGATACCCGAAAAAACCATCACTATCTCACCTACTCTGGCCGCCACTATCGGGCTGGAAGAGACCGTGTTGCTGCAACTTTTGCAGGAATGTATCAGCCATAGCAACCCCGAGCAGAGTCAGGGTTTGAACTGGGTTACCGTGGACGGTGAGAGGCTGCTCAACCTGGCACCCTTTTGGCGCGAAGAGGATATCGTCCGCCTCTCCACCGGGCTACATGAGAAGGGTTTACTGTTGATTGGCGGCGCACCATTTTCTGGTCAGCGCGAGTTCCGTTTTGCCTTTAATGATGCGGTCGCCTCAAGTGCTAACTGCGGACCCGCTCAAACCCAAACGGCAACCCGGTCAGTCGCAACAACAGCCGTTCCAGCATCAGCCAAAACCATTGGCAACAGTTGGCAACCCAGTCAGGATGCGATGCGTCAACTGAGCCAGTTAGGGGTCACCCAAGCGTTTGCCGAGCAGCAGATTCCACAGTTTGTTGCCTACTGGCGCGATCGCAATGTGCCACGCCATAGCTGGGAATCAAAATTTATCAAAGAGGTCTGGCGCCAGTGGCAGCAAGCCGAGGCAACTTCTTACCGCCGCCGTCAGGAAGTGGCACTTACTGGAGACTGGCGACCGTCGCGAGATGCGTTGCAGATTTTGATCGGCCAGGGCGGCATTAACAGCAACTTTGTTGAGGATGCGATTCCAGAGTTTATTCTCTACTGGCGCGACCGCGGTGACGTTTCCAGCACCTGGGACTCAAAATTTATCCAGCATATTCGTCGTCAATGGCAGTTTTACACTGGCATGATGGAGCAGGACAGTATGCCGCGGGCGATCGAAATTCAGTGGCGACCAAAGGAGTCAGTCTACGATGTACTGCAGATGGCGAACATCAGCCGTCAGTTCGCCGACCAGTTACTGCCTGAATTTATTCTCTATTGGCAGGAAAACGGCACGCCACAGTGCTCCTGGAGTACCAAGTTTCTCCAATACGTAAAGCGTCAGTGGGCGCGCCATATTCAACCACCGTCAACGGGTACCGCAGATGGCAAACAGCAAGGATCTAATCCAAACGGTCGCATCCGGGATCGCAGCATCATCGACGCTCTCTCAGACCGCAGCTGGGCAAGCTAAACCAACCCCGGCCAGCCCCGAACTGATTGATGCAATCAATCAGATTTTTGCGCTGTTCCAGGTTAACTACCACAATCAGTATTACGCGGCCTTTGGTGACAACACCAAGTCGGAAAACCTGGCAAAAAAACTCTGGCTGAATAAAATCGGTGACTTTGCCCCGGAGACGATCCTCAAAGCAGCGGAAAAAATTATCGCTGACAGTGAATACTTGCCAACCTTGCATAAAATGCTTAATGCCTGTCGTGCAGCGGGAATGCCTGCTGGCCTGCCCTCTCCGCGCAATGCCTACCTGGAAGTCTGTAATAAGGCCAGCCCCAAGGCCGCACAACAGTGGTCCCACCCGGCTGTCTATGCCGCTGGCCGCGACTGCGGCTGGCACTTTCTCGCCAATACCAGTGAGAATAAGGCGTTTACCCCGTTCACCGAAATCTATCAGCAGTACTGTGATCGGGTGCTGGCCGGAGAAGAATTTCAGATTGAGCCGCCAGAAGCATTGCCAGAGACATCACTGAAACCGGCGAGTAAAAAACAGGCTTTGAGTGAACTGGATTCTCTCAAGAAGATGTTCAACTAGCGCGCAAGAAAACTCACGAGACCACATCTAATGCCGATGACTCCGTTGATCCACAACTCAACCGCCCGGCGTATGGCGAAAACCATCCTCAACGGCTTTCGCAGCTATTTTGCTGACTACCTCAACTCTACCCTGAGTGCCAAAGCACGCTTTGAAAAAGCTGACTGGCACGGTGTCCAACAGGCCAATGTCGACCGACTTGAACTGTATAAAGCCAAAGTCGCGCAAACCGTTATGTATCTGGAGATGGTCACCAATAAGGATATCGCCAATCTGGATCTCTGGACGGAAGCTAAAAAAGCCTACACACAGTTGGTATTTAACTTCCCCAATTTTGAGATCGCTGAGACGTTTTTCAATTCTGTGTTCGCCGACTTGCATGACCACGACAAAATTAGCGACGACATTATCTATGTTTTGTCGTCTCAGCTGATTGAAGCACCCGCCGCCGAATACAGTATTTTTGTGCGCTATGACGGCGCTGATCTGCGCGATACTTTTAGGCGCATTCTCAAAGAGTCCGAGTTTTCCCTGCCCGGTGAAGACATCGAACTGGATCTGGATTGCATTTTAGACGTATTCAATCAGGAAGTTATTCCACAACTGACTGGCCCGGCAGCCGAACTTAAATTTGACCTGTTGGAGTCGACTTTTTATCGCGGCAAAGCCGCCTATATGGTTGGCCGTGTGCTTGATGGCGAGCAGATTTTCCCTATGGCGTTGGTGATTTTAAATACTGAACAGGGCCAGCTCTATGTTGATACAGCAATCTTTAATTCAGATGAGCTGAGTGTGATTTTCAGTTTTACTCGTAACCATTTTATGGTCGATGCGCCACTACCCTATCAGTATGCGCATTTTCTCAAGACACTGATGCCGCTCAAACTGGACTATGAGATCTACAATTCTCTTGGCTTTCCCAAACATGCCAAGACCGAATTCTATCGACAGCTGGTGCACCAACTGGATAATTCCAGCGACCAGTTTATTGTTGCGCCAGGCATTAAAGGTATGGTGATGACGGTTTTTACACTGCCTTCATACAATATTGTGTTCAAAATTATTAAAGATAAATTCGCCCCGCCCAAAGAAGTGACCCATCAGACGGTGCGTGAAAAGTACCGATTGGTTTCACGCCACGATCGTATTGGGCGAATGGCTGATACTCAGGAATTTGATAATCTGGTGTTTCCTCTGAATCGATTCTCCGATCAATTGATTGAAGAACTGCAAAAAGTGGCGCCGTCATCCATTGAAATTCGCGGTGACAGGTTAGTCATCAAACACCTTTACACCGAACGTTATATGACGCCGCTCAATATTTATCTGGAAAGCGCCAATGACGATGAGATTCGCAATGCCATGGAAGAGTATGGCAACTGTATCAAACAGCTAGCTGCGGCAAATATTTTTCCCGGCGATATGCCACTGAAGAATTTTGGTGTGACCCGACATGGCCGTGTGGTGTTCTACGATTATGATGAGATCGCTACACTGACCGATTGTAATTTCCGCAAGATTCCTCAGGCGCGCACCGAAGAGGAAGAGATGCAGTCAGGTACCTGGTACACAGTTGCCCCCGATGATGTCTTCCCCGAGGAGTTTCGCCTGTTCTTTTCCGGCAATAATAAAGCGCGGAAGATGTTTGAGGAGATGCATAGCGATTTATATCAAGTGGAATTTTGGCAGGACCTGCAAGAAAAAATTCGCGGTGGATTTGTTCTCGATGTCTTTCCCTATCGTCGCGCCAGGCGCTTTGACCGCGGCAAAGACTCTGTTCTGCAGGTTTTCTCCGGCTAACTAGCGCAGTGGAAGCTGTGTAGTCTTGGTGCCTGCCCGCAGAACTAAACTGTCGCTATTAATAGATTCAATCACCCAGTTGCGATCGAGATTATCACCTGCGTGATACGTTTTATCGCCGACAAAAATCCGATTCAAGCGGGAGCCGCTGCGAATATAAATATGCCCGGTGATGGTAACGGTGGGCAGTTCAATGATTGGCTGTGGCGGTGCTGACGCGGGGAGGTTTTTGGCTTGCGGCTCAGGGCTGCTTAACTGCTCAGGGCTGTTCTTTGGCTCAGGGCTGTTAAAAGCATTACTAACGAGATTGGCTGGGGGTTGCGCCATTTCATCCAGACTAACCGGCGAGAGTTTAGATGACTCGACGGCTATCGCGCTCTGCGGTGCAGGTGCAGAGTTGAGAATTAAAAACCAATAAAATAGGCCCGCTGCAATCAGCACAATCCCCACAGGCAACCCGTAACGCGCAGCACTTCTCCAGGGGCCATGCTCAGTTGCCTGGTAAGGGTCCCAGCCAGAGCTGACAAAATCATCCAGATCCTGAGGTTCTTCACGAAGCCTATCGCGCTCAGCTTTTTTCAATGCGTTGAGGATATAAGACATCAGAAATCCTCACTCAATCGGGGAATGTCGCTCTCGCTCAGCTGGTTCAATCGCAGCAGTGTTTCACGGCCGAGAATGCCGTCTGCAACCAACTTCTGCTGTCGCTGGAAACGTAAAACCTGCAGAGCTATCGCCTCGGTATAATGGCCGCCGCTAATAATCACTTCGCTGTTGTTGTCGATCACTGCCAATTGGGCCTGTAACCAGTCGACAACCTCTGGATTACTCGTGATAGCAGCGCTTGCACTCAATGGCTCACTGAAGCCCTCGGGTGGCCGCCAAAGGTAGAGAAAGCTGCCGTTCCATGCCTGCTGAAAAGCATCCCGGCTAATCTGAGCAGTGCCTTCACGGCTCAGCAGCTCAGCACTGTCTGAATCGAGACGAGCGAGCACAGCGGATTGAAGATACGTCCCTTGGTGACCACCGCCGGTGTTACGCAACCAGACTATACCCGGGCGATTAATCTGCTCAAGCACCTTGAGATCAGCGAGGGTAATCTTTTCAGCACGCAAACTGTACTCGGAGGCTACCGCTGCGAACTCCTCTTCACTGTAAACCTCTGACGCCTCAGCGCCCCACCTTGCGAGCAGGTTGATAAAGGGGTTGCCGATGCCAACTGACATCTGCTTTTCTGTCAGCATCAATTCTGCCGGAATGTGTTTTGTCTGTTCAGCTTGTACGGATGCCTCTTCAACAGCCTCTTTGACCACTGGAACCGCTGCGATTGAACCGGTCATGGAAAGGGTATCGGTCTCATTCGTTTGCTCCACCTGAGCGGAGACGGCCAGTGGTGAAGAGTGAAGCGCCTGAGTCAGTAGCGCTGGCGGATTGATCAGCGTAACGACGGCAATAAGAACAAGTGCCGCGATCATGCCCAGTAGCCATGGTTTTCCGGGAGACTTTTTCTCGTCACTGAGAATTTCTTTGGCGGCCTGCTTAACCAGCTTGGCGGAAACTGTTGCCGAGCCAATGGAATAGGCCGCAACCAGCGACTGGTGACAGACCAGATTGATCAGTCGAGGGACACCTCCGGTCAGCCGGAACAGAACGGGAATACAGGCCGGATCAAAAATCGGCCGTTTTGCGCCGGCACGATGCAATCGATGGTTGATATAGTTGGAGAGGTCATTTTTATCCAGCGGCGAAAGATGAAACCGCGAAACCACTCGCTGATTTAACTGGCGCAACTCGGTCTGCGCGAGAATATCCAGTAGTTCGGGCTGACCCACCAGCAAAATATGCAGTAGCTTGTGTGTACTGGTTTCAAGATTGCTCAGCAAGCGCAGCGTTTCGAGCACTTCGGGCGTAAGATTTTGCGCCTCTTCGAGAACAATCAATGTCTTTTTACCCTCGGCGTGCGCAGCGAGCAGATCTTTGTTCAGCGCGTCGATGCACTGTTTGGTAAAAGATAGTTCCTGATCGCTCGGCAGTTTGATATCCAGCTCATCACAGATACTGGCCAACACATCGGAGGCATTGAGTTTGCTGTTGAGGATATAGGCAACCCGCACATGGGGCGGAATGCGTTTAATCATGGTGCGAGTGAGGGTGGTTTTGCCGGTTCCCACCTCGCCGGTAAGCAGAATAAAGCCACCTTCACGGTCGAGCCCATATTTTAAATGAGCGACCGCCTGGCGGTGATAAACACTGGGATACAGGAACCCGGGATCAGGAACAATCGAGAACGGTTCTCGAGCAAGGGCAAAATGTTGCAGATAGATGCTCATGGCGCCTCAAATTACTCTTCGTCTGGCTCCTTGTTGAGAAACTCGTCAAGCCGTGGCTGAATGCGACCACCCTCTTTGCTCTCCAGGTCTCGCTTGATCAGATGCTTGTATTTGCTATCAGACAGATTGCGAGCATCCTCCGCTGAACGAATAATCGTCGGCCGAATAAACATCATCAGTACCGACTGCGCCGTGCTGTTATCCGTGGAGCGAAACAGACGCCCGAGCAGTGGAATGTCACCTAATAGCGGCACCTTTGTGGCACTGCCATTGGTCTGATCTTCGATTAACCCACCGAGAACCAGCAGCTCGCCGTCCTGAATTAACACATTGGTCTGCATGGTGCTTTTGGATGTGGTCTGCAGACCCGGCTCGCCACTTTTTACCTTTGACGATTCCTGTTCAATCTCCAGGCGCACCGAATCGCCCTTGCTAATCTGCGGCTTCACCTTGAGCTTCACCCCCACCTCTTCACGGTTGATGGTGGTAAACGGGTTGGTGCTACCATTGTTGCCACTGGTAAAACTACCGGTCTGAAATGGCACTTCCTCGCCCACAGTCAGAGTCGCTTCTTCATTGTCCAGCGTGACCACCGAGGGTGTTGAGAGAATCTTGGTACTGCCATCAGTCTTTAAAGCCTGAATCAACAAGCCGATGCCCTTGCCGGTCAATGGATCAAAGTCACCCGCTATGGCTATAGTAGTAGATGCAGTTCCGAGCACATTACCGATCGTAGAAACATCTGCATCACTCAGATTTCCATCAGCGCCGGTTCCAATAACAGTCGCCAACAGATTATCGAACTTGGTCAGGTAGCCGCCGCGATTTTTGCTGGTATAGGCGAGCTGGGTACTCAGACGTTTTGCCTGGTCCTCAGAGAGTTCTGCAATCACAGCTTCAATCAGCACCTGGGGTCGCGAGCGGTCGAGCTGGGTCACGACATTCTTAATTTCACGAATCACAGCAGTCGGTGCAGCGACTATCAGGGCATTATTAAGCTCGTCCGTCTGAATTTGATAGGAGGCTTTCGATTTCTTGTCGGCTGCGGACTCTCCGGCCAGCTGCAGGAAGATATCGGACTGCAACATACCTTCGATTATCGGTTTGATTTCAGCGGCACGGGAGTAGTCGAGGTATATGACTTCAACACTGCCTTTTTTTGTCGACGGCTGATCAAGCGTTTTTAACATCGCCTTAAAGGCGCGGCGAGCGGCACTTGGGCCACTGACAATGACGCGATTGTTCATGCCATCTTCTACCAGCGACAGCTCCTGCTTTTGCAGTTGTTTTAACTGACCAGCGATATGCACCGCTTCTCCAGCTGAGATATGCTCGAGAGCAACCACCTCAACCGCATTGAGACTGGGGTCGTCGAGCTCAGCTATCAGTGATTCCAACAACACAATGTTCGACTTTACATCGGTAACCACCATGGAGTTGCTCTGCGCGAAAGCATTGAGACGAGCGCCAGAACTCATTACCGGCTTAAGCACAGGTACCAGCGTGGCAACCTGAACATTATCGATTTTAATGACCTTGGTAATCAGCTGATTGTCGCCCGACCCACCGGCGAAATTAAACGCCTGATTAAACGGCAGAACTCGTGTCACCACACCATCTTCAACCGCCTGGAAACCCTGCACCTGGATCGCCGACAGCACGGCTTGATAGAGCAGATCGGAATCGATTGCCTCGGGCGCGATAATGGTCACCTTGCCCTTCACCCGTGGATCCAAAACAAAGGATTTGCCGGTGATCTCGGCGACGCTCTCAATCACGCTGCGAATATCGGCATCACGAAAATTAATTCGCACCACTTCGCCGGCACTGATTTCAGCGACACTGCTAAATACAAGTCCCAACACGCCCACCAGACGCACAATTCGTTTGCCAAAGGCTGCTTTCTGACCTGCCATTATTTTTTTCATTTTATTTATCTAATCCGAGTTTCGGTAACATTTTAGCCGACAAACTAGCGGCATTAACATAGATCACCAGTTCCTCACCATCGCGAATCACTGTCACAGGCAAGCTGGTTTCACTGCTGTAGCTAACCCACTGCGCCGGGTCTGACATCAAATCCTGAACTCCCATACCACCGACATCTACAACGACATCGCCATCTTCTATATCGGCGAGCATTTTCATTTCGTCAGACAAGGTGTTCAGCTTAAAGCCACTGCCATAATTGTCCACCTGCACCGGCAGTGCACCAAACATATTGGCCAGTGCAAACCCCTCATCGGCAGTGGCGTCACTTTCGACAAGGTCGGACGCCTGTTCGGTCTGCATAATGCTGTCGGCTTTTTCCAGCGGAATCTGTCGCCTTGCGCCATTTTGCTCAACCACGACCCGGAAAGGCTCTATCTGTTTAATAACAGTTGAAGAGCCAAGCTTATCCCCCACGCGGTAGACCTTTTCGGGCCGGTTATTATACGAAATAGTCGCTACCGAGACGGTCTCGCTGAGGGTGACGCCGAGAAGCTTTGCCTTGATATCCGCATCGGCCAGTTCACCAAAGTCAGCATCCGCAACTGCGACGATTTGAGAGGGCTGGCTGTCAAACCAATTCCAGCGCAAACCAGCAAGCGTCGATACGGTCGCTCTTGGAATAACAGTCTGATCTTGGTGATCCTTTACAAACAGCAGACCCAGCAAGGTAGCCATGATAATAGCGATAACAATCAATAAGCCGTTGCCAATCAACAACAGCCTCTGACGCGGAGAACCGGATAGCAACCGCTGCATCAAGGCAGACGATTTATCCGCCATAGTGCACCTCCATTCGAGCGACGTAGCCATTCTCCGAGCCTTCAGAACGCGAGATATCGACGACATCAACAATCAGTCCCTGACAGGCCAGCTGGTGCGTCATCCGCAATAGGCGATTGGCGTCATCTGTTTCCAGCCCCAGCGCGAAGGCCTCCTGATTCTGCTCGGCCTTTGCTCGAGGCGGGTTATCCTGAAAACTCGTCAGCTGTATCTGATTGCGTCTCACGATCCTGGTAATAACATCCTTGCCGCCGCCTGACTGCACCGCGGTGGCGCTGCAGCGATTACCGAGGCGACTTACGGTCGGTCGCTGCTGGGCAAGCCAAGCCAAATCTGCCTGCAGAACTTGATAGCGCTGTTCAAGCTGTGTTGATCTCTCCAAGCCTGGAGTCAAGGCTGCGGAGAGCCCGACGATAAGCACAATCGCGGCGCCCCCTTTCAGCATGGCCCGCTCTCGAGGCTGAAGCTGCGCAAACCATTCTTCTGCGGCGGCAAACATACCCTGCATCTTCATGGTTGGCCTACCTTGCGCAGACGGATGGTGGTCAGGTCATTATTAATCTGGTTGTCAGCGGTAAAACCTGGGATATTAATCTGTCGCTTGTCGACCTTGGCGCCTTTTTTCAGCACCAATGACAACTCTGAACTGTCTGCTACCAGTTCTTGCAATTCACATTCACAGTTTGTCATCAAAGTATCTAATCCAATCAGACCCTGCATAACCGGTGTTTCAATAGCCTCGCGCTGCCGAAACAGATCGGCGAGTAATTTCTCGCCAGCACTGCGAATGTTTTCAGGCTTGGCACGCTGACCCAAAAAGACATTACCAAAACCCGCGCTGGCTTGTGATTCAAGATCGACAATCCGTTCTTCGAGACGCAGATTGGACAGCTGCAGATAGCCAAAGCCAAGCACCACGGTGAGCACTAACAATGCCGCAGTGGAGAGCCAGGCCCGTGACGACAGCTCGGCTGAAGCGGGTTTAAATTTGCCAGTCAAAAGATTGGCAGATAGCGGCATTGCACTAAACTGCCAGTCGACCTCGGCGGCATTGACGTCCGCAATATCGAGCAGATCATCAGGAATTAACCCCTGCTCCGGAACCGAGATAGAGAGTCTCGGGGCAATGTCGGCACGCTCAATCAGGCGGCGAATCATCAACCAGGCCAGTTCTGGCGCGGCGGAAAACCCACTATTGGGCGACGTGCGAACCGAAAATGCGCCCTCATGCCAAACCATGCTAATGCGTCCAATCTCAAAGGGCAGGGCCAGATAATCGGGCACCATCACTCTCGCATCGACCTCGGCATTTTCAGCAATCCGCAGCCACTCGCGAAGATCTCGCTTGCTGACGACTGATACCGCAACCTGCTTTTTACCGTCGCGCTCAATACTGTCGCCAATCACAAAATGCATTTCGTCGACTGGCTGCAGGATTCGCTCTTCCAGTATCCAGGGAATCAATTCCGCCCACTTGCGCTGAGGTGCCGAGGGCGCATCAATCAGGTGCACACCGACACGCGCCGACGGCACCCAAAGCGCCATCGCCGCACCGCTATTACCACTGCCGGGCAATTGCCGGTCGAGGTGATAAAGGTGGGCAACAGATAGTGTCATGGTGGAACAGTCCTAAATTGGCTGATGGTTTTGGCTCTGATTACTTAGCGTTGGTTACTTAATTGCCACCATCATCGGTAGGGGCAATATTATTAGCGATTTCACAGAGCGGTCGCAGGTAGTAGGCATCCTCGGTCGAATTGTCGCTATCGTCATCAAACCGGTCCAGATCCGCCATCTCGCTCTCCAGTGTATCAGGAGTAGATGGTACAGTTGTGACGCCCGCAGGCACAACCGTTATCTCCCGCCGAACCACCACCGCGCGGGAATTTCTACCTCGCTGCAGAATACTTTGCACCTCGAGCCTCGACTGACCCAGTGTGACCTCGAGATTGAGTTGAAAAAAATCCGACTTTACATCGATCAAACTGCTCGGCCAGCGCAGGGCGACGGCTGCTTCGCCGATCATCAGGCGGATATCAATTGCCTGATAAAACTCATCAAGGGTGAAGAAAGGTCTGTTATCGATCACCAGATCGACAAAATCGCGCCCCATACCATCGCTGAGGGCCATCAATATCTGTTCCGGCGCGGTATTGATATTAATGGTTGTCGCACGCGGCAGAGCGGTGATCCAAGGCAGCAGATGCTGGGTCTCAGTAAAGCTGTAACCGATCATGGCCGCCAGCTCGGAAGGGTCGGCAATCAAGGTGTTCGCCGGAAACCGCGGCGGCGTAAAACTGCTGTAGTCAGCAGACTCGGCGCCCGCAGGGCTGATCAACTCATCGTTAGGATCAAGCCAGTCGACAATCACAGGGACCCTGCTCTGATCGACCAGGTAATCAAAATCCCTTAGCAGCGCTTCCCACAATTTAGCCGGTCCCACCGCGGCGGACTTGCGTTCATTGGCAAGATCGTCCTCCGAGTAGCTGGCGAAATTATTCAGATTAAACCGCGACTGCATATCCACCAGACAGCCGTTAATCATGCCTCCATCGACTGGCAGTAACGGAATTGCCTGCGCCCAATCTTCGTCAAAATGATCGCTTTCAACATCATCGTTGTCCGCAGACAACAAATCTCTAGCCCAGCTCTCAGCACTGATCGCCAACAATACTGCCTGATCGCCATGCAGCGATCCGGTAGCCTGGGACACATCAATCTGGTGTCGATAAAAAATATTGCCCAGAATCAATGTTACCGCCAGCACCAGTATCAGTGTTGCCAGCAATGCGACGCCCTGCTGTTCAGATCGCCGTGATGCATCGATGCCCCTGCGTCTAGTTTGCATTTTCACCCGTCCCTGAATCGCTTCCTGTGGCGCTGCCCGGATCAAAATCAAGACCCGGCAACAGGCGTGAGGTCTCGGCGCCACTAGCCAGAGTAATGGTGATGCGAATCATTTTTGGCAGGCTGAGCAGGTCATGGCTCTCGTTAATCGGCGGCCAATCGGGAGAGAAAATATTGCTCCGTGAGAGCTGTTCAATCTCAACCTTGTCAACATTATCAACCAGCACTACTCGGCTGCTCTCTTCGTCCCGCGCCGACGCGGTAATCGGCCATGAGAGCCGCTCGAGCTGATTGTCATCATTGAGGCGGTATTCGATACGACTGACACCGGTCGGATTGGAACGCACCATGGGTCCACCGCCGCGGCTAAAGCGCACACCAAAGTCACTGGGATCGGTGAGATAGGCACGCTCCGCGCTCCCGAAACCATCGGCAAAGCCCCGCGGCCGCAGGTGCATCATATCGCGACTGATAATCTGCCAGGCGCGGTGCAGTTGAGCCTCATCGGCCAAGTCACCGCGACTGCGCTCATTGCTGTCGAGAATTACCTCGACGGCCTGGTAGGACATTACCGACATGACTGCCAACAAAAACAGCGAGATCACCGCTTCAATCAGGGTGAAACCGGCTTGGTTAGCTCGCCGTGGAACGGGAGGACGCGCACACGTTATCGCAACCATCAGTTGCGCTCGACCAGATAGACGAACAACCTAGCCCGATCAGAGTCACCGCCCTGCACACCAACCCGAGCCTGGTAGCGATAGAGATCATTGCCGATGGCTTTTTTAATCTCCACTTGCCACCGCCATTCCTGGCCGCCCTGAGTGGCCACACCTTTGGTTGGACGGCTGGTTTGTTGGGTTGCAGCGGTCCATTTTTCCGCATCCTGATAACGCTCCAGCAGGCGATTCCAAGAGACCTGTGAAGCGTAGAACTGTTCCCGCAACCGTATTCGCTCATCGGCATACTGTTGCACCAGATACAGCGCGCTTCCCATCACCCAGGCGAGAATCGCCAGAGCAACAGCAACCTCAATCAGGGTGAAACCACGGGCGCGGCCTGAGCAAGAACTGTTTTTCATGGCGCTGACTTAAGCATAACCATCGATGCAGTTTGCTCATCCCAACGATAGATATAGGTCAGCGGACTGGACGCAAAGGAAAGGCGCAACTCGGCGGCGGGCTCTATATAGCCATCTGGCAACATCGCGACCAGCGGTATCAAGGCATCTTGTTCGTTAAGCAGCGGATCGTCGATATCATCCAACCCGAGGGTGCGAAACAGCGTCCACTCGATGCGGGCTTCGTTGTCGAGCGAAAATGGCTCGGGGTAGCTGGTGACAAACCAGTGTTGGCGAAAATAGGCCAGTGGTTGCAGTGCCTCGCCCGGTTCCTGCTCGCGATTATCCATAATGCCATAGGCAACACCTTCCAGCGCCGCCTGCTCAGAGAGCTGATTAAGCCAGACCAGCAGGGTCTCCGCCTGAGTTTGGTAGCGACGATCAAAGGCCTGATTGATGGCAAACAGGCTCATCGCCGAGATCGTCGCCAGAATAATCACCACGACGCTGATTTCGATCAGCGTAAAACCAGCCTGGCGACGCGGAGAACGGTGCATATTATTTTATATTCCAGTTGCCCCAATCCTGGTCAGAGCCCTCACCGCCCTGCTGGCCATCGGCACCCAAAGTGTAGACATCGATTTCTTTGTTGTGCTGGCTGGGATTGCTGTAGAGATAAGGTTGACCCCAAGGATCTACCGGCGTCTTTTCGAGGTACGGGCCATTCCAATTTTGCGCATCACCGGGATTGGTCATCAGAGCATCAAGACCCTGACTCTGTTTGGGATAGCGATAGTTGTCCAGACGGTAAAATTTCAACGCACCCTCAATAACACGAATGTCCTGAGCGATACGGGTCTGCTCTGCCTGCTGAACTTTTTTGAACAGTGTCGGCGCAATCATCGCACCCAGCAGCGCAATCACCACCACTACCACCATCATCTCAATCAGCGTAAAACCCGCCTGCTTGTTTGTATCTGTCATCGTTAATTACACCCTCTTCATAAATTTTTTAAATACTATTTAACGCACTCAGATCATATTATTCATATCCATAATCGGCAGCATCACTGCTGCGACCACAGACAGAATAATTATCCCCATAAAAATAATCAGAACCGGATTAATCAGCTTCAAAAACACTTCCACCGCATTGTTCAGACGCAGTGAATAATAGTCAGAAACCCGCAGCAGCATTTTATCCAGCTCGCTTGAGGCTTCACCGCTGCCGACCATATGAACCAAAAACCCGCTCCCAATATCGCTGTCCAGCAGTGCTTTGTGCAATGTACTGCCCTGACGCATCGCTTCGGTGACGGCTTCCATTTTGCTGCGCAGGTGCAGATTGGTCACCACTGAAGAGGCAATTTTTAGCGCTGCCAGGGCCGGCACACCATTACTTAAAAGCACTCCGAGACTGCGCGACCAGTCGGCGATATTAGCCATGCGAATCCAGCGTCCAAGACCCGGCAGGGTCAGCATAAACTCGTGCCAGCGCCGCTTGCGCTGAGGGTCCCGCATGGCCTGAGAAAACCCCAGATAGAGAAGCCCCACTGCCAGCAGTAAAAACAACCCGTAACTCTGAGTGAATTCACTGATATTGATAATAATTCGCGTAATCAATGGCAGTTCGCGGTTGGAGCTGGTGAACACGGCGGTAATTTTTGGTACCACCCAAACCATCATAATGCCAACCACAATAATTGATGTGGCGATCAAGGTTGCCGGATAGATCATGGCGCGACTGATGGTTTTGCGGTTCTCCGCGCTGCTCTCAAGATCTTCGGCAAGCCGCATCAGCACTTCGTGCAAGTGGCCGCTCTCTTCGCCGACACTGATGCCGGCGACAATGCTTTCAGGAATTTTATAGGGCGAACGGCGCAACGCTTCGGAAAAACTGCGGCCCTCGATAATTTCACTGCGCCAGCTCTGCAGCATACGTCGCTGCTTATCAGTTTCTGCCTGCTCGATCGTCATGCGCAGAGCATCTTCGAGCGGTAGACCGGACTGAATCAAAATCGCCTGCTGTTGCAACAGCAGGGACAGGTCAAAATTATTCACCCGTGACTCACGCCGCGCACGGGCAGTTTTAACCGTCATCTTGCTCACTTCAGAGAGTGCCGACGGCAGCAGCTGTTTCTCTTTTAACAGGCGTCGGGCATGGCGCTCGGAATCCGCAGAGATAACCCCGGACACTCGTTTGCCTGACGCGTCATAGGCTGAATAGTCAAAGGCGGGCATGGCAGTTCACCGTATTAGATGCTGGTAACACGGAGCACTTCTTCAATTGTGGTCACCCCTCGGCGCACCAGCTCAAAGCCGGCGTCGCGGATGCTCGGAATGGTCTTGCGAATAGCCGTTTCCAACTCCAGTTCACCCGCGCCTTCATGAATCAGTGTCTGTAAATTCGCGTCCACCGCAACCAACTCAAACAGCGCCTGACGGCCATTGAAACCAGTATTGTTACACTTGGCACAGCCCGAGGACTGAAATACTTCGGCTCCCCGATCGAGCTGTAACAGGTTGCGATTGTAGTCGTTGGGCTGCTGGGCGACACGGCAATTGGTGCAGAGTTTGCGCAGCAGGCGCTGGGAAACAATTCCGCGCACGGTTGAAGCAAGCAAGAAACTGTCGACACCGAGATCCTGCAGTCGGGTAATCGCTCCAGCAGCGGTGTTGGTGTGCAGCGTCGACAGAACCAAGTGACCGGTCAAACTGGCCTGCGTGGCAATCTCAGCGGTCTCTCCATCGCGAATCTCGCCGATCAAAATGACGTCCGGGTCCTGACGCAGAATTGCACGCAAGCCACGGGCAAAGGTCATGCCGGCACGCAGATTGATCTGCGTCTGACTGATTCCCGGCAGATCGTATTCGACTGGATCTTCGACCGTCATAATATTGCGCTGCTGGCGATCCATCTGCTGCAGAGCGGCATAAAGGGTGGTGGTTTTGCCTGAACCGGTCGGGCCGGTCACCAGAATAATGCCGTGGGGACGGGAGATCAGCTCAACTAGCTGCGCCTTGGTTTGCTGTGGCATGCCCAGCTCATCGGTCTGCAACTTGCCGGCATCTTTGTCCAACAGTCGCATCACGACACGCTCACCGTGGCTCGATGGCATGGTGGAGATACGCAAATCAATACTGCGCCCGCCAAGTCGCACGGTCATGCGCCCGTCCTGGGGCAGCCGGCGCTCGGCAATATCCAGCTTTGACATCACTTTGATACGCGAAATCAGTAGCGGCGCGATTTGAATAGAGGGACTGAGTACAGTGCGTAAAACGCCATCGAGACGAAAACGCACCAGCGCTTCTTTCTCATAGGGTTCGATATGGATATCAGAGGCATTCTCTTTCAGAGATTCGGCAATAATGGCATTCAGCAAACGTACAATTGGCGCATCATTTTCTGTGTCCAGTAAGTCGCCGGCTTCCTCTACTTCGGCCGCCGCCGACTCCATGTCGACGAACTCTTTCATATCGGCCATCACCGCTTCCGAGGAGTTCTGCCGACCGCTGTAGAGCTGACTGAGCTGAGCATCAAAGTCTTGCTCAGAGATAGCCTGAAAAGAGAGGCTGCCATGCGAGCTGAGTCGCACCACTTCACTGATTGCCCAATCAGGAGCGTCTGGCCCGACCAGCACATCACCCTCACTGGCACGCAGCAGAACGCGATTCACTCGAGCGAATTCGTAGGGCAGTAGATCGAGTGTTTTCTCAACCGTACCGTCTGTCGCAGTAACTGTCATATCCACCTCTGGGCAAACCTTGCAGGCCGGTCAAACTCTAGCATAGACGCGCCGGGCGATACATTGTTTACGCCCTGTGACAGCTTAGCCGCGACAGCCGGGACGAGATTATTCCTTGACCGGCTTACCTGAGGCCATAGGCGCAAACGGAAACGGTCTTACATTGCCGCCTGCACTGGTGCCGCTGGCTTCGGTAATTTTACAGGCGCCCTCTTTCTCCACTTCATCGATGCGCACAATTGACTGCATTGGAATAAAGCTGCGCTTAACTGACGAGAACTCATTTTTCAGCTTCTCTTCGGCGGGGTCGACAATCATCTGCGAGCGCTCACCAAAAATAAATTCTTCAACCTCTAGAAAGCCCCACAGATCGCTCTGAAAGACGTGCCGGGCATAGATCTCGTAGATCTCTCCCTGATTAAAAAAAGTAATGCGGTAGATGGGTTCACTGGACATTTAACATTCGCCGATTTGCTGAATTACAAAGGCGGCGATAATAGCACAACATCGTTTTATCGCGCTGCTTTATGTTGCGAATTGAATGGGCGGGGCTATAATGCTCGCCCTCACTATTTGATCGAAGATTAACCAGTTAGATGACCGCAAAACCTGTTAAAAAGCTGCATATCGTGACTCATGGCTGCCAGATGAATGAGTATGATTCTGCGCGCATGCGCGATCTGCTCGGCGACAGCCACCAGATGGTTGCTACCGACAGCGCGGAAGATGCTGACGTTATCTTGCTCAACACCTGCTCGATCCGCGAAAAAGCGCAGGAAAAAGTCTTTCACCAACTCGGTCGCTGGCGCCATCTGAAAGAAAAGAACCCGGATCTGGTGATCGGCGTTGGTGGCTGTGTGGCCAGCCAGGAGGGGGACGCTATTGCCAAGCGCGCACCGTTTGTCGATCTGGTTTTCGGGCCCCAGACCCTGCACCGTTTGCCTGAGATGATGGAAAGTCGCAAGGACGGTGGTGCTGTGGTGGTGGATATCAGCTTCCCCGAAATCGAAAAATTTGATCGCTTGCCAACTCCCGAGGCCGATGGCGTCTCTGCCTTTGTCTCGATCATGGAAGGCTGTTCGAAGTACTGCTCTTTTTGCGTCGTGCCCTATACCCGCGGTGAAGAAGTCAGCCGCCCAATGGCCGACGTGCTGGCTGAAGTTGCTGCCCTGGCCGAACAGGGTGTGCGCGAAGTCAATCTGCTGGGACAGAATGTCAATGCCTATCGCGGTGAGATGCCGGATGGTTCAATCTGTGACTTTGCCGAACTATTACCCTATGTAGCAGATATTGAGGGCATCGACAGAATTCGCTACACCACCTCGCATCCAGTGGAATTCTCCGATCGCCTGATCGATGTTTACTCTCGCGTGCCGGAGCTGGTCAGCCACCTGCACCTGCCGGTACAGAGTGGTTCCGACCGTATCTTGATGGCCATGAAGCGCGGCCATACTGCGATCGAGTACAAATCAAAAATCCGCCGCCTGCGCGACGTGCGCCCGGATATCAGCATATCGTCAGACTTTATTATCGGTTTCCCCAACGAGAGCGAAGAAGATTTTGCTGCGACCATGAAACTGATTGCCGATATCGGTTTTGATACCTCATTCAGCTTTATCTACAGCGCTCGCCCGGGCACTCCGGCAGCTGATCTGCCCGACGACACCTCGGATGAAGTAAAAAAGCAGCGTCTGAAAATCCTTCAGGATCGCATCAGTCAGCACGCCGCCGAGATTAGTCGGCGTATGGTGGGTAAGCGGGAAAAACTTCTGGTCACGGGCATTTCGAAGAAAGACCCGGGGCAACTTCAGGGGCGCACGGAAAATAATCGCGTGGTCAATTTACGTAGCGACAATCACGCGCTGATCGGCCAGTTTGTCGACGCTGTCATTACCGAGGCACTGCCAAACTCACTGCGTGGCGATTTAATCTAGCCAGCTGGTGTTAAAAGCGTTCCTGTTCAACCCATCCAGCGCCATTATCCCGACGTAAAAAGACGTGACGCTGATCGAAAGATCGCGCTATGCTTCTAATAACCACTTGATAAAAGGTCCTAAAGCACTCATTTGAAAAGATTGGATAGCCAGCCATCTGCCTCAACCATCACCCTCGAGCCCAATGATGCTCGGCGCCTTGCGGCACTGTGCGGTCAGTTTGATGAAAACCTTCGCTTGATCGAACAGCGCCTAAACGTTGATATTCGCTCGCGCGACAATTTTTTTGCCGCCTATGGTGATCAGGAAGCAGCCACTCAGGCTACTGAAGTTATCTATAACCTCTACCAGCAGACTGCACATTATGCCGAACTGCCGGCAGATGAAGTCCATCTCAACTTGCGGCAAATTCTGCAACAGTCAGTACCATCGCAACAGCCCACCGATACATCATCCAAAAAAGAGGCCTCAACCATGCAAATATCTTCGCCGAGCACGGCGCAGCCGGCTGACAATGTCGAGAGCTTTACCGTTATCCGTACAAAAAAAGGCAATATCAAACCTCGCGGGTTGAATCAGCAGCGCTATGTTCGCGCGATTCAAACTCACGACGTAAACTTCGGTATTGGTCCTGCTGGCACCGGTAAAACCTATCTCGCCGTTGCCTGTGCGGTGGAGGCACTTTTGCGCGATGAAGTAGAACGCATATTATTGGTGCGCCCAGCAGTGGAAGCCGGTGAGAGACTGGGCTTTTTACCCGGCGACCTAGCCCAGAAAGTGGACCCCTATCTTCGCCCTCTGTACGATGCACTGCACGAGATGCTTGGCTTTGAAACGGTAGCCAAACTGCAGGAACGCAATGTGATTGAGATTGCCCCACTTGCCTATATGCGTGGCCGCACGCTCAATGGCGCCTATATTTTGCTCGACGAGAGTCAGAACACCACTCGCGAACAGATGAAAATGTTCCTTACCCGTATTGGTTTTGGCTCAACCGCAGTCATCACCGGCGATATGTCGCAGGTAGATCTTCCGCGCGGCGTACAATCGGGCCTGGTTCACGCCTGTGAAGTACTCAAGGATGTCGAAGAAGTCAGTTTCACTCACTTCCTCTCCCGCGATGTGGTTCGCCACCCTATTGTTCAAAGTATCGTAGATGCCTATGATGCGCATGAAGACACTAACTGAATAAGCCACTAATGAACCTAGCAATCGACATTCAGAAGGCCTGCGCCTCTGAAGATGCTCCCGACGAAGACAGTATTAAGCGCTGGGTAGGCGCCGCCATACGTGAAGAACGGGATGATTGCGAGCTGACGGTGCGTATTGTCGACGAGCCCGAGAGCGCCGATCTCAACCAGCGCTATCGCGGCAAGGGCGGCGCCACCAATGTTCTCAGCTTCCCCTTTGCAGCAGTCACTCCGGAGCCACTTCCCGTGCTCGGCGATCTCGTGATCTGCGCGCCAGTGGTTGCCCGCGAAGCCGTCGAACAACACAAAACACCACAGGCACACTGGGCACATATCGTCGTTCACGGCGTGTTGCACCTGCTCGGCTATGATCATATCGAGGATTCGGACGCCGAACATATGGAAGCTCTCGAGACAGCAATTATGCTGGCGCTGGATTTCCCACCCCCCTATCAGGCTCAAAACGAGCCCTATAACGACCCGATTGCGGTCATGAGTACCCCGAAATGAACGACGAAACAGCTAACAGTGCGCCGGAAAAATCTCTGTTCCAGAAAATAGGGCAGGCGTTTTCGCAAAATCCACGCAGCAGCGAGGATGTAGCCGATATGCTGCGCAGCGCCGAGAATGAGTCGATTATTGACGCCAGCGTGTTGCAAATTATGGAAGGCGCTCTGAAAGTGTCCGATCAGCAGGCCAGAGAAATCATGATTCCACGCTCGCAGATGGTGATTATCGAGGATGACTTCACTCTCGAGCAGGTACTTGAGGTGGTTATCAGCTCCCAACACTCGCGCTTCCCGGTGGTTGGCGAATCATCTGACGACATCAAAGGAATCCTGCTGGCGAAAGAGATGCTGCCACTGCTGCTTGGCGAAAAGGCAGCATTTGACCTCAAAGCAATACTGCGCCCGGCAACTATTATTCCCGAGAGCAAACGCCTCAACGTGCTGCTCCAGGAGTTTCGCGAGCAACGCTATCATATGGCGATTGTGGTCGATGAATACGGGGGCGTGTCCGGGCTGCTGACCATTGAGGATATTCTCGAGGAAATTGTCGGCGAAATCGAAGATGAAACCGACGAACACGAAGATGCACCGATTCTGCCCACTGCCAGCGGCAAATTTACGGTTGAGGCAATAACCGAAATCAGCGACTTTAATGAATATTTTGATGTTGGCCTCGCCGATGACGAGTTTGATACCGTTGGCGGGTTAGTGTTGCACGGCTTTGGCAGGCTTCCGGAAATCAATGAGAGCATTGATATCGGTGACTTTAACTTCAGAGTAACCGACGGCGACAACCGCAAAATCACCCTACTGGAAGTCACCAAACTCGCCCCATGATGCGCTCCAGCCGCGGGCAAACCTTCCTGCTGTTGTTTTCCGCGGGTGCGCTGTTTCCCGTGGCGCTAGCACCTCTCCATTACTGGCCGGTCGCCTTGCCCTGTATCGCGGTACTGTTTTACCAGTTGCAGCATCAAAGTATTAAACAGGCACTGGCCAAGACCGTCGTGTTTGCTTTCGGCATGTATTTCGCCGGCGTAAGCTGGGTTTATGTCAGCATCCACGACCACGGTTTTGTCGCCGCACCGCTGGCAATGCTGGCCACTGCTCTGTTCTGCCTGTTTCTGAGTTTACTGTTTGCCCTGCCCTTCGCGCTCAGCGCACTGATACCCCAGCGCACAACGGCCTGGTTAATCGGCTTGCCGGCTATCTGGGTGCTTAGCGAATGGTTTCGCAGCTGGGCTTTTACCGGATTTCCCTGGCTCTATGCTGGCTATATTCACACCGAAACCTGGCTCAATGGCTGGGCACCAATAGGGGGAGTGATCTGGTTAAGTTTTATCAGCGCACTCGCTGCAGCAACCTTGACTCAACTTTACCAAGTTCAGCGTAACTCGCCACAGCCAATTCATCGAAGCGTGAAAATTTCAATTTTCGCAATGCTTCTGATAACAGTAAGTGGTTACTTACTGCAAAACATCAACTGGACTCAGGTGACCGGAAAAACCCTGTCTGTCGTATTGATTCAACCCAACACCGATCAAAACCAAAAGTGGTCTGCCAGCCAGCGCCAGGGCATCCTCGATCAGCTACAAAGACAAACCCAGCCGCACTGGGGCGCCGATCTGATTATCTGGCCAGAAGCAGCGGTACCGACCACGCCTCAACGAGTCATCGACTTTCTCAGCGATATGGATCAGCAGGCAAAAGTGAACCAAACCGCCCTGCTCTCCGGTATACCCACCTATGACTGGCGTACCGGTCACTATTACAACTCGGTATTGGCCCTGGGCAGCGCCAGCGGACAGTATGACAAGACAAGACTGGTGCCATTTGGCGAATACATCCCTTTTGAACACTTGTTGCGCGGGCTGATTCGGTTTTTTGATTTACCCATGTCATCGTTTTCTCTGGGAGCACGGGATCAGGCGCCACTTATCGTCGCAGGCGAACCAGTGGCTACAGCAATCTGTTATGAAATTGTCTACCCGAATCTGGTGGCACGCATCAGCCGCGATGCGACCCTGATGCTGACCGTCAGTAATGATGCATGGTTTGGTCGATCATTTGCACCGCAGCAACATATGCAGATGGCACGGATGCGGGCGCTGGAAAATGCCAAGCCAATGCTTCGAGGAACCAGTAACGGCATTACTGCGATCGTTGATCACCGCGGCAATATTGAGCGTCAGCTGGATCAATTTACCGTCGGCGAGCTGAGTGGCACTGTCGCTCCGCGAAGCGGGCAGACACTTTTTTCACAGACCGGCTCCTGGCCGGTGGTAATTCTGGCACTGTTAATTTGTGCTGCGCTATTAATCATTACATATAGGGAAGGAAAGCAAAAATGAATCTCAAAACACACCAATTAAGCAACGTCAAAGGGTTTAAAACACTGATTACTGGCATTATTTTCAGCGCGCTTTGCAGCACTGCGAATGCCCTGGAAGTGGGTGACCAGGCTCCTGACTTTTCCCTGCAGGCCACCGACGGCGAAACCTATAGCCTGAGCCAGTTCAAAGGTAAGGAAGCAGTCGTTATTGCATGGTATCCGAAGGCCTTTACCAGCGGCTGCACTATCGAATGCAAATCACTGGCCGAAAATGGCCACCTTCTCAAAGAGCTAGAGGTCGCCTACTTTATGGCCAGCGTCGACGAACTGGAAAAGAACAAAGCATTCGCCGAGGAGACAGACGCTGACTTTCCCCTGTTAAGCGATCCCAGCAAAGAAGTCGCCAAAGCCTATGACACACTGGCAGTCTATGGCCTGCCCAAGCGTCACACGTTTTATATTGGTAAGGATGGCAAGGTCCTATTTATTGATACAAATGTGCGCCCAGCTACCTCCGCTGAGGATATGGCGGCAAAGCTAAAAGAGCTGGGTGTGCCTGCTAGACAAGGGAGCTGACCAACTATAAAGCCCTGCGCCCTCGCGGTGTATTGCATAGATGGTTCATTTATGAAAGTATTACGGCGCTAGGGGGCTGGGGCGTTACTGGCGCTGTCAATATTTGTGCTCGCGATTCAGTATCGGCCCTGAAGCACTATAAAAAACCATATTAAGGGCTTAAATAATGTTAAACATAAAGCGTAAGGCGCTAGCCGCGGGAGTCGTGCTAGCAATGAGCTCGCAAGGATTCAGCGCACCAATGTTAGAAGAAGTTGTCGTAACTGCTCAAAAGCGTGAGCAAACCTTAAAAGATGTCCCCATTTCAATCTCTGCTGTCTCAGGTGCGGCTATTGAAAATCGCAGTATTGATTCGCTGGCATCTTTATCGGCTTCCATTCCAAATTTTTTCATCAGTGAAAATCAGATTGATTCGAGCCTGAGTATCCGTGGTGTCACTACCGGTAATAACAAAGGATTCGAGCAATCAGTCGCGATGTATTTTGACGGCATTTCATATGGCCGCAGCCAGTTGGTTAGAACGCCATTGGTAGATCTGGAACGTATTGAGGTCCTTCGCGGTCCGCAGCCAACACTGTTTGGCAAAAACGCCATTGCTGGGGCCGTGAATATCACTTCGGCCAAGCCTACCGAAGAGTTCGAAGGCAAATTCTCAACCTCTTATGAATCTGAGCATGAAGAATCGCAGGCTTTGTTGGTGCTATCTGGTCCGCTGAGCGACACGCTCCGTGGACGAATTGCAGCATCCTGGCGTGATATGGATGGCTGGGTTCTCAATGAACAACTCAACCGCATGGAACCTCAACGGGAAGAGACCTACCTGCGCGGACAACTCGAATGGGATGCCAGCGAAACATTACAAATCAACTTGAAAGCCGAATCGGCACAATTTGATTCTTATGGGTATGCCATGGAAGCACTGGCCCCACAGGATGGCTACGGCTTGGTATTCGCTGGCCCGATTGCAGTGGAGACCGATGAGGACTGGGTTCGCGCAAGTGGCGATGTCCAGAGCATCAATGAAATGAGCAATTTTGTGCTAACCGCAAACTACGATTGGAACGGCTACACCCTGACGTCTATCACGGGCTATGTCGACTATAAGACAGATGAACTTCTCGATGTCGATTATGTGGGCTTGGAAATTCTTGATCGCACCAACCAGTCCGAAGATTACACGCAGTGGTCACAAGAGTTGCGAATTGCTTCCCCGGGAGATGAGAAGATCAACTTTATTGCTGGCGTGTTCTTTCAATCTGGCGATGCAGATGTAACTGACCAAGTTTTTCTCGGCAGCTTTCTGAATCTTGCCGGCCCGCCAGTATCGGCATTAGTGGATTCCTATTGGGACCGCACTTATAACCAAACCTCTGATTTATACTCAGTATTTTTCCAAACCGATATCGAGCTAACAGAACGGCTCGAGTTGACTGTCGGGGCACGCTACTCCAGTGAAGATAAAGAAGGCTATCGCCAGGTTACGCTCGGGGCATTGCCAAATAACGTAACACCAGCTCCTGTGCTGGCAGCACTTTGGGCTGGAGTACTCAATGTCGGCGCCCATGAAATATCAGGGGAACGCAGTGAGAACTCTTTTGACCCCTTGGTGCGTTTAAGCTATGACGTCAATGACAATATCACCACTCATATCTCCTACACCCAAGGCTCAAAGGCCGGCGGCTTTGATATTCGTGGCAACTCTATCCCAGGCACCCCCGGCGTATCAGTACCCGGAACCTTTGAGTTCGAAAACGAGGAAGCGGACAACATCGAACTGGGCATCAAAATGCGCTGGGATCGAGCCGAGTTGAACGCAACTTACTATTCAACTGAGTACTCAGACCTGCAAACCAACATCTTTGATGGAAGCCTGAGCTTCCTGGTGCAAAACGCATCGTCAGCCGAAGTAAAAGGATTTGAAATTGATGGTCGTTATCTGATCGCAGAAGGGATTGAGCTGTATGCCTCGGCTGCTTCACTTGACTACAAATTTACGGATTTCCCTGATAGTCAGTGTGGCTATGGTGAAGCGCCAACCAACGGTATCTATTGTGACCGTTCCGGTGCAACAGCACCCTACGCACCGGAAACAACCACTAACCTGGGTCTCGACTATTCGCGCGATCTGGGTAACGGCATGGTCATAGACGCCAACTTGAATGTTGATACGTCATCCAAGTACTTTATCACCACCAACCTCGACAAAAATATCGATCAAGGTGGTTATACAAAATATGGCGCTCAGATCGGCTTGGGCAGTGATGATGGAAAGTGGCGTCTCTCGGTTATCGGCGACAACCTGACCGATGAGCGTATCCGTGTGATTGGCGGAACCATTCCATTGGCTCGAACATTCGTCCAGTTAGCCTCTGGTGGAGCGCTAGACGGCATTGCCTACGATGCTATCTATGCTCGCCCACGCAACGTAACAGTGAAGTTTGACTACAACTTCTAACCGTGAAAACTGAGGGGTCAGGTCTCTGGCCCCTCTTACTCATCAATCCTGATTGAGACCCAGCTCTCGCTGTTTTTTCTTACTTAAACCCAAAGAGACAATGCGGTGCGACTCGGTTAAATAGTACTCAAGCTCACCATCTTCGCTGCTCGGCGCATTAAATTGTTGGATCCACTTCATGCCGCGAGAGGCTAAATACGGCGCGGGGCGATAGCTGGAATGCTCCGGTAGGACCTGAAAATTGTGCTCTGAGACTTTAAAGCTGAAGGCTGGATAGCCCGACGAAGCGTCTGTTTTTACCTGTCTACCGATGGCAAACACCTTGCCTCCCACCTTCCAGACATGAGAACCACCCCACTGGACCACATATGTGGTGGCGGGAAGGGCTCCGCAAAACGCATCGTATTGATCAAGAGTCATAATGGCACTCCAAACTGATGACACTCTAAATGATCGTCAGGCCAACTATCGCACCAGGCAGGACAAGGATTATTCCCGAATTTTACCTGCGAAGGATAGAGGCGGGCACCTGTTTATGGAAGTCAAAAGGCTTGAGGCGCACTGGCCCTGGATCACCATGCCGAGTCCGAGCCTGTTATTGCAATCCTGAAAAAGCTTTCCCTGTTTTTACTCGCCGCCGAATCTTTTTATCGTAGACTACTGACAGCCTTCCTCCAGCCGGGCGCACGCACTCCCTCCCAGAGCCGCCCGGCATCTACGCAAAACCTATCTATATGGGTGCCTGTTACCTTATAATTCGCGGCTTTCTGACCAATCAAACAAGCAGTGATTCTTCATGACCATGGAACGCCCTTATAACCCCGCCGAGCTGGAGCGTGAAGCCCAGCAGTACTGGACTGACAACAAGACCTTCGAAGTCAGTGAAGAGCCTGATCGCGAGAAGTTCTACTGCCTCGCAATGTTCCCCTATCCCAGTGGCAAGCTACATATGGGCCATGTGCGCAACTACACCATCACCGATGTGATTGCCCGCTATCAGCGCATGCAGGGTAAAAATGTACTGCATCCAATGGGTTGGGATGCCTTTGGTCTGCCCGCGGAAAATGCCGCCATTCAGAACAAGACCGCGCCGGCAAAGTGGACCCATGAAAATATCGCCTATATGAAGGCACAGCTAAAATCGCTCGGCTTTGGGATCGACTGGTCGCGGGAGTTGGCAACCTGTGATCCCGACTACTACAAGTGGGAGCAGTGGTTTTTCACCAAACTGTATGAAAAAGGCCTGGTCTACAAAAAGACCAGTGCAGTGAACTGGTGCCCCAACGATGCCACTGTGCTCGCCAACGAACAAGTTGTCGATGGCTGCTGCTGGCGCTGCGATAGCCCGGTGGAGCGTAAGGAAATCCCGCAGTGGTTTATTCGCATCACGGATTATGCCGACCAATTACTCAACGATCTCGACGAGCTGGAGCACTGGCCCGAGCAGGTCAAGACAATGCAACGCAACTGGATAGGCAAGAGCCGTGGTGTCACTGTCAACTTTGCTCTCGAAACAGCCGTTGCTGAACACAGTGGTTTTGATGTGTATACCACCCGTCCCGACACATTGATGGGCGTGACCTATTTGACGCTGGCGACACAGCATCCCATCGCCCTGACTGCTGCTGAGACCAATCCTGAACTCGCCGCCTTTATTGATCAGTGCAAAACTCAGCAAGTTTCCGAAGCCGAAATGGCAACCATGGAAAAGCGCGGCATGGATACTGGCATCAAGGCTATCCACCCGCTTAGCGGTGAGCAGGTTCCAGTCTGGGTCGGCAACTATGTACTGATGGACTACGGATCCGGTGCCGTGATGGCAGTGCCAGCCCACGATCAGCGCGACTATGAATTTGCGAAAAAATATCAACTGCCGATTAAACAGGTGATCGCACCGAATGGCGAAGATCACTGTGATATAGACACCGAAGCCTTTGTTACCAAAGGCTTGCTGATTAATTCTGGCAGCTATGATGAGCTTGAGTTTGAGGCTGCCTTTGAAGCCATCGCCAGCGCCCTTGAAGAGCTTGGTCAGGGCTCCGTGACAACCAATTACCGCTTGCGCGACTGGGGCGTTAGTCGCCAGCGTTACTGGGGTGCGCCCATACCTATGTTCAACCTGGCCGACGGGGGTGAAATCCCCGTGCCGCTGGAAAAATTGCCGATTCTGCTGCCCACTGATGTCACGATGGACGGCATTCAGTCTCCGATCAAAGCTGATCTCGAGTGGAAAAAAGACCAGCTCGACGGTCAATCTGTCGAACGCGAAACCGATACTTTTGACACCTTTATGGAGTCTTCCTGGTACTACGCGCGATTTACCTGCGCCGACCTCGACAGCGCCATGCTCGATCCTAAACGCGCCGACTACTGGCTGCCCGTGGACCAGTATGTAGGCGGTATTGAACACGCCATTTTGCACCTGCTTTACGCGCGCTTTTATCACAAGCTGTTGCGCGACGAGGGATTGGTCAGCAGCAATGAGCCATTTAAAAGTCTGCTCTGTCAGGGTATGGTTTTGGCCGAGTCATTTTATAAAGAGCACGCTGGACGCAAGCAGTGGTTGGCGCCAGATGCTGTGGCGGTCGAGCGCGATGCCAAGGGCCGTACGATCAAGGCAGTTGAAATCGCCAGTGGTGAAGAAGTCCAAAGTGGCGGTATCACCAAGATGTCGAAATCAAAGAACAATGGCGTCGATCCACAGACCGCAATTGATAAGCACGGCGCTGACACGGTACGTTTATTTACCATGTTCGCCGCGCCGCCTGAACAGACTCTGGAGTGGAGTGACGATGGCGTCTCCGGCGCCAACCGCTTTCTGCGAAGACTCTGGACCATGGTTCACAGTCATCTTGAACAGGGTGCCGTCGAGACACTGAAGACCGATACCCTAAACGAAGACCAAAAAGACCTGCGTCGCAAGACCCATGAGACCATCAACAAAGTCAATGATGATTACGGTCGCCGCAATACCTTTAACACCGCAATTGCAGCTGTAATGGAACTGCTCAACGATGTAGCTAAACTCAGTGACAATGATGCTCAAAGCATTGCCGTGCGCCATGAAGCACTCAACAGCGCAGTATTGCTGCTGGCACCGATCGCGCCACATATCTGTCATAACCTGTGGCGAGCTCTGGGCAACTCTGAAGCGGTAGCTGATGCCGCCTGGCCTGAAGTCGATGAAACCGCGCTGGTGCGTAGCTCCATCGAGCTGGTGGTTCAGGTGAATGGTAAGGTGCGCGGCAAAATTCAGGTGGCGGCGGATGCATCGAGAGAGAGCATTGAGGCACTGGCCCAAGCTGACAACAATGTGAAGCGCTTTACCGAGGACGTGACAATCCGAAAAATCATTGTTGTTCCCGGAAGACTGGTTAATATAGTAGCCAATTAACAATTGGCTCGCGCCCGGCTGTATTCAAAGCTGCGGTAAAAAATGGTGGAGACAATGCGATATATTTTGCTAGCGACAACGATTGCCATGCTCTGTAGCTGCGGCTGGCAACTGCGTGATGCGCAGGTGGTGCCCAGCACCATCGGCAGCTTACATGTCGCCACACAACTGCCCAACCGCGAAATCGTCAACCAACTGACGCGGGCATTAAACGTCTATGGTGTTGAGGTGGTCGATTCTGCATCCCAGGCTGACTACTCTGTGATGATTATCGATTTCCGTGAAACCCGCCGTATTGCCACCCTTAATGCCAGCGCTCGGGTAGCCGAATACCAGCTCAATGACGATCTCGACTTCATGATTGCTGGTGCCACCGGTGAACCGCTCACTTCTCTGCTTACAGCCTCAGTGGAACGCAGCTATGAGATTGAGGAACGCGATATTCTCTCTTCGGAAAACGAGGAACGGCTAGTAAAACGAGAGATGCGCGAAGAAATTGTTCGTCAGATTCTCAACCGACTCAAAGTACTGCCTGCCAATCCCCGCACAGCACCAACTGTTGAAATAGATAAATAACAATCGATGAAGATTCGTGCCGAGCAACTTCAGGATCATCTCAAAAAGCCGCTGTTACCGATCTATGTCATCAGCGGTGATGAGCCGCTGTTATCTCAAGAAGCTGCAGACAGTATACGCGGCGCAGCGCGCGCCCAAGGTTACAATGAGCGCGATATCTTTCATGCCGAGGGCAACTTCGACTGGAACCAGATTCTCAATGAATCCAGTGCACTCTCACTGTTCGCAGATAAAAAAGTTCTCGAAATAAGAATTCCTAATGGCAAGCCAGGCGACAAAGGCTCGGCAGCACTGAGCGAGCTCTGCGCCAACCCCAATCCGGATAATATGGTGCTAGTGATTGTGCCGAAGCTGGACCGCGGCGCACAAAACAGCAAATGGATGAAAACTCTGGAAGGAGCCGGCGCACATATTCAGGTATGGCCAGTTGATGCCAAACAGATGCCGCGCTGGATTCAACAGCGTTTGCGCAGCGCCGGCATTCACGCCAGCCCGGAGGCGGTACAAATTCTCGCCGATCGCGTCGAGGGCAATCTTCTGGCAGCGGTTCAGGAGATTGAAAAGCTTAAACTATTGGCTCCAGACGGCCGTGTTGACGGCAGCACTATGTCATCGGTGGTCGCTGACAGCGCGCGTTATAACCTGTTTGAATTTGTTGATAAAATTTTGGCCGGCGATGCCCAAGCGGCAGCGCGATCGCTGCGCGGCCTGCAAAATGAAGGCACCGACGCGATTCCGTTACTCTGGGCGATTACCCGTGAGCTGCGCATTCTGACCAAGGCCAGTGAACTGGTTGCTGCGGGTGAGCACAGTGACCGAGCGCTAAAAAATTCCGGTGTCTGGGAAAAACGTCTGCCGCTTTTTCGCGGTGCTCTGCAAAGGCTCCGCCCCGCTCATCTACGTATGCTGCTGCGCCAGGCCGGAGCAATAGATCGCGGCATTAAAGGAATGCGCGATGCCGATATCTGGGATGAAATAGCAACCCTGGTTCTCTCCTTTGCCGGCAGCCAAACCCTGCAACCGAGCAATATCAAGATTCTTCTAAAAGGCTAAAGCGGGCAACTCATCCATCAGGCCAGCCAGAAATAAACCACCAGTGTAATAACTGCCGCACCGATCAGATTCAGAGCGAACCCCTCGCGCACCATCTGCTCAACCGTCAGCTTGCCTGTACCAAACACAATTGCATTAGGCGCGGTGGCGACTGGCAACATAAAGGCACAGCTGGCCGAAAGCGCCGCGGGCAGCATTAACAATCCAGGTTCAAAACCTGCACCCAGTGATGCGGCAGCCAGAATTGGCATCAACAGTGTGGCCGTTGCAGTGTTGCTGGTTATTTCAGTAAGGAACGTCACAGTAAGTGCCACCACAGCAATCAGAACGATAATCGACAGCCGCGTAACACCGAAAAGCGACTCGCCAATAGCCGCACTGATGCCGGTCACCGCAAAAGCCTTGGCGATGGCGATGCCGCCGGCAAACAGCAACAGCACCCCCCAGTGAATTGTCGATGCCGACTCCCAGTCCAACAATTTTCCACCCTGTCCATTGGGCAAGGCAAACATCAACACCACCGATGTCAGTGCAACAGCGGCATAGTTAGCGCTGGGTACACCCAGCCAGTGACTCCAACCGCCGAAAGGTTCGCGCAGGGTAATCCAGGCTACAGCGGTCAGAGAAAAAATCACCAACACCCGCGCCTCTTCACTACGCCAGGCGCCAGGCTGAGGGATCTGTAACGCCTTGGTCGCAACCAGGTGGCGGGTAATCCACAGTCCCGCCAGAGGTAAAAAGAGTATCACTACCGGCAGAGCCCAGAGCATCCATTGACTAAAACTCAGCACCGTGCCTGTGGCTTCACCGTATATTTTCAGGAAGATCACATTTGGCGGTGAGCCGATTGGCGTACCTAAGCCACCGATACTCGCGGCGTAAGCAATACCCAGAAACAGTGGCACCGCCAGCTTTTTGGCATCTTCTTGGCTGGCGCTTTCGAGCACTGCATAAGCCACTGGCAATAGCATCAGTGTGGTGGCGGTGTTGGAGACCCACATACTCAGCACTGCGGAGGCGACCATAAACCCAAATACCAGCCTGCGCTGATGATTGCCGCCAAAGAGATTGACCATATACAACGCCAGACGCCGGTGCGCACCGCTTTTTTCCATGGCTTTGGATAACATGGCACCACCCATCAGCAAGATAATCAGTGGGTCGCCGTAGGCCTGTGCCACTTGCTTGCCATCGAGAATACCGAGCAGCGGAAAGACACCAAGAGGAATCAGTGATGTGGCGGGAATCGGGATCGGTTCAAATATCCACCACAGAGCGCAGAGTGTTGTCAGCCCTCCGGTCAACGCGGCCTCGCGTGTCCAGCCGGACTGTATCATCAGCAGACTGATAACCGCGGCCATCAGCGGCGCTAGCCACAGTGACAGAGCTTTCAACTTTGGTGTCATACTTAATCGTCCTCTAGCGCGTAGTCACCTTGCTCGAAGGCCTGAATAATATTGCGCGCGATCGCCTCGTCCGCATCATTGACAGTGATCGACAGGTGCCCCATAACAGGCACCTCGCCCAGCCCACCTTGCAGTGCGGCACCATGCAAAAACACCTGCAGGCCATCCTGCTCCATCAGCCCCTTTAAAAGCTGCGCTTCAAAATAGTCACTGCCACGATAGACCTCAATCATCGCCGTCGTCTCCGCCACGCCATCACTGCCCAGACTGCAACGATGCCACTGGTATTGGCGACCATATCCCACACCTCAGCCTGCCGATATGCCGTCATCGACTGGGCGGCTTCCATCCCTGCACCAAATGCAGCTAGCACTGCAGCCAACAGCAGCAGAGGATAATGATGCCCATAGGCCCGCGCACAGATAAAAAACAGCACAGCATAAATGGTGGTGTGACCTACTTTGTCTTGCAACTCAAATAACTGTTCGCCGGGAATCGAAGGGGTCAGCGACAGAAAAACGGTGCCCAGCAGGCACAGCCAAAAGACAATTTGATACTGGGTAACAGTGGGCATTGAATATCCTTTTATTGTGTTGCTCTAATCTCTTGCTCAAATACTTCGCCGTGCGCCGATTACCTAGGCGGACTGCAACTGTCTGTAGCGCTCAACCGTTCCCACGTCACACCAGCTGCCAGTATAGACTGTGCCTCCCACTCGACCCGATACGATGGCTGGACGCAAAACATCGCGCAGAGGGAATGCGTCTTGCTGATCCGTAAAATTGGCAAACAGCGATGGTCGGATCAGGCTAATGCCACTGAAGGTGTAGTTGTTGTGGTCACCATATTCAACTCTATCGCGATTCAGCGCGAAGTCTCCGCACGGATTGTGATCGGGGTTTTTCACCAACACCAGACAGGCATCGAGCTGCTCAGGTAAGCGGCGTTCACAAAGCTCGGTGAACTCAAAATCACTCCAGACATCACCATTGACCAGTACAAAAGGCTGCTCTCCGAGTAACGGCAAAGCATTGGCAATCCCACCCCCAGTCTCCAGCGCCTGTGTTTCACGAGACCAATGAATAGTAACCCCGAACCGATGCTCGGCATCGTGAAAATAGTCTTCAATTTGCTCGGCCAGCCAACAGGTATTAATCACAATCTGATTAATGCCGGCGGCAACGAGTCGCTCAATGTGGTGCTCGAGCAGTGGTTTGCCGGCGACGGGTAACATCGGCTTTGGCGTGCTGTCGGTAAGCGGGCGCAGACGTTCGCCGCGACCGGCGGCCAGAATCATGGCTTTCATCGGGCTAGCTCTCCGGCACTGCGCCAATCGCGATACCAGGGCTGATCGGTCAACAGCGGTTCGACACGCTGCACAAACCAGTGATAAAACGCGCGCCCCTCTTCATGGCGCTCTGCCGCTTCCAAGGTGTAGCGAATCACCAGCGGCAGATCGCGAAGATAGCCATGCTTGCCATCGCGCAGTGAGAGACGCACAAAAATACCTAGCACTTTAATATGTCGCTGCAGGCCAACCAGATCAAACCAGTGTAAAAACTGCTTATCACTAACGACATTCAATGTCCCGCGCTGCTCTAGACACCGCTTAAAGCCCAGCGCGCGCTCAGTGACCTGTTCCGCCGGCAAGCGCAGATAACAGTCTTTCAACAGTGATACCAGATCGTAGGTGATGGGTCCGACAATCGCGTCCTGAAAGTCGATAACACCGAGCGAGCCATCTTCCAGCAGCATCAGATTGCGCGAATGATAGTCGCGGTGCACCACCACCTGAGGTTGCCCAGTGGCACACACAACTAAATGGCTATAGAGCTGGTCGAGCAGACTGCGCTCTTCAGCGCTGAGCTCAAGACCCAGAAGTTGACCGAGGAACCAATCGGCAAACAGATTCATTTCTACCTGCAGCTGGTTGTTATCGTAATGCCCAAATACCCGAGCACTTGGCTCAACAGCTTGAATATCCTGCAGTAGCGCTTCAGCCTGCTGGTAATAGTTATCTGCAGAGTGCCGCTCCGGAGAATTCTCTCCAGCAATTAAACCGGCCATTAATTCTCGATGTAGCAATTGATGACCGAAGTCTTCCAACAGCATAAAGCCCCGTGCAAAGTCCACCGCAAGTATTTTTGGAGTGGTAATTCCGTGGCGCTGAAGACAAAGTGCCACGGCAATATAAGCCGGGTTATTTTCCTTCTCCGGAGGAGAATCGACGGCGATCAATGACCTCTGCCCAGGCAGCCGATAGTAGCGTCTAAAGCCGGCATCGCCCGCCAGTGCCTGAGGCTGCAGTGGCCGATCCAGTTGATAGGGTGACGGAGCGCAGGCCTCTATCCAGACAATAAAGTCTCGCTGACGCTGGTTGCTTAACGGGTCGATAGTGTTTTATTCCTTATCCTGTTAACGCAGGTCTGTGCCATGCCGGGCAAAACCCGGGCCAAAAAGCACGTTTCTGGGCGTATTTAGGTTAATTCAGGCCTCTACTCTGGCAAGATATCAGGTAAAATGCCAGCAAATTAGCATTCAGTAATCAGGCGTGTCTTTGACCTTTATTTGTTCTCAACAGTCTGCTGTTCAGCAGAGCCCGAATATTGCCAAAACGCGATTCAACAGCGTGGTTCGTCGCTGCCTGCCTGCCACATTGATCTGGCTTGGTATCGGTCTGTCTCCCTCGACTTTTGCCGAAGAGATTCAGGTTACCTGGAACTGCAAGGCGGGCCCCGATAATCAGTGGCTCTGCACTGAGCAACAGATTGTAACGTCAAAGATCAGTCGCCCTCCAAGAGCCAATCCAGCCAAACTGCCGGTTTCAGATGAGCCCCGGGTCGCTGCCGTGCGCAATCTCGACTGGCTGGAAGAAGAGCAGATGACCGCGGAGCAGCGTCTGACAATTCAGAGCAACTGCTGTGGCGCCTATATCGAGCCTCCACGCAGCTATCCCGATGCCAATCTTGATCCAGAAGAGGCATCGCTTCAGGTCAATGCCAATAGCACTGAAGCACTGGAAAATAATGTTGCCCTGCTTGAGGGTGATGTGCAGATTTCTCAAGGCTATCGGCAGATTCGCAGCAATAGTGCACGAATTGATCAAGCCGGGCGCACAGTTAACTTGCAGGATAACGTGCAGTTTCGCGAACCCGGAATGTTGCTGCTGGGTAGTAGTGCCGAGATTGATATCGACAGCAAAGAAGTCAAAATTGAAAATGCCACTTATGTACTTCACGACGCCTCGGTGCGTGGCAGTGCAAAAACCCTGACCCGGACCAAAGATGGTGTGATCACGATTAGTGACGCTACCTACTCCACTTGCGAGCCCGGCGACAGCACCTGGCAGATGACAACCAGCGAAATTGCAATCGATCAGGAAGATGGCTTTGCGACCGTAAAAAATGCCCAGCTCAGAGTAAAAGATGTGCCGGTATTTTATATGCCGTGGATTAAATTTCCGATCAGCGACAAACGTTCATCGGGACTGCTGTTTCCGACTATTCACTCGAGCAGCAGCAATGGCCTCGACTACGCACAGCCGATCTACTGGAACCTGGCGCCAAACTACGACGCGACCATTACCCCGCGACTGGTTCAGGAGCGCGGTATAGGTGTGGAGGTGGAGCTTCGTCATTTAACCGCCACCACTGAGACCATAGCAACCACCGCCTTTCTCGGCAGTGATAAGGGCGGGCGTGACGATGAGGACATAAACCCGGATACCGGACTGCCCGAATACCGTGACCAGGATCGTTATCTACTAGGGGTTTCTCACAACGGAGGTTTCGGCACAAACTGGTCGACCTTGATCGATATCAACCGTGTCTCTGACAATGACTATTTCAATGACCTCGGCAATTTAAATCAGGAATCGAGTAGCATTATCAACCTGCGTCAGGTCGCCGGTGCGGGCTACCGCACGGAAAACTGGCATTATCAGGTCGAAGCGCTGGATCACCAGATTATTGTCAGTGGACTGGAAGAACAATACTCCGTGTTACCGAAGATCAGCGCAAATGGCTATTACCGATTCAATAACAATCTCGTTGTTGAACTCAACCATGAATCCGCGCACTTTGATCACGACAACCAGGATTTTGTCACCGGCAATCGCCATCGCATCGACTACGGCCTCAGCTGGGACAAACGTTGGAGCTGGGGCTACTTCCGCCCACAGTTGCGACTCAAACACCTAGCCTACAACATTGACAGCATCAACGGTGAGCCAGGCAATCCCTCGCTGACTGTCCCTGTCTCATCGCTGGATACCAGCCTGTTCTTCGAGCGTCCGGCAAGCTTTTTCGACGGTTACACTCAGACCCTTGAGCCAAGGCTTTACTACGTAAAATCCGACTACCGAAACCAGTCCAGGCTGCCGGACTTTGATACCCGCGAATTTACCCCGTCCTATGATCTGCTGTTTCGCGACGAACGCTTTAATGGCGGTGACCGGATCTCAGATGAAGACCGCTTGACCATCGCGCTGACCACTCGTTATATCGATAGCAAGACCGGGCAGGAACGATTCAGTGCCAGTATCGCCCAGGCGATTCACTATGCCGACCGGCGCGTAACACTGTCATCAAATCCCTCAGCAGAAGAGCTCGGAGATCTCTCTCGGGGGCAATCGCCACTCGCTCTGAAACTGTCGGGCAGAGTCACCAATAGCTGGCGCTTTACGAGCGATATCATCTATGACAGCCACGACAATGAGTTGGCTAAGAGCAGTGTTGCATTGCGTTACAATGATCGCCAGAATCGACTGCTAAACCTCGCTTATCGTTCAACACCTCGCGAGCCAAGACTGTTTGACGGTATGCAGCTGAGGCAGGATATAAAACAGGCTGATATATCCGGTTTTTTGCCGGTGCGCGGCAATTTCAACTTGGTTGCACGCTGGAATCATGACTTTACTCATAGCCGTATGCTGGATGTTTTTGCGGGGTTTGAATACAACAGCTGCTGCTGGCGAGCGAGCTTGGTTGCACGCCGCTCACTGAACAGGAAAGATGAAATACTGGTGCCGGAAGAGGAGTTAAATCTCGTCAATGGCATCTTTTTCCAAATACAATTTAAAGGTCTGGCTGGCTCCAATGGTCGGGTTGATTCAATGCTAAAACATGGTATCTACGGTTATGGATCTGAAGAAAACTTGTAACGCAGCGTTGCTCGCAATTTTACTCGCCGGCTTCTCAATGGCAGCCAATGCCCAGCTGGAAATTCTCGACCGGGTGGTTGCTGTGGTCGATGAAGATGTTATTCTCGAAAGCGAAGTGCAGCGCCGTCTAGCTACCATTTACGCCCAAATTCAACAGTCCGGAACACAACCCCCACCTCAAAATGTGCTGACACAGCAGGTTCTCGAACGTCTGATTTCAGAGCGCCTGCAGCTCAATATGGGCTACAAGGCGGGCATTCGGATCAGCGACGCAGAGCTCAATGACGCAATGGGCCGCATTGCCGCCGGCAATCAGCTGACCATGGAACAGTACATTGAACAAATCCATGCTTCAGGTTCGACCCTCTCTAATGTTCGCGAGGAGATTCGCGACGAAATGATTTTGATGCGAGTGCAGCAGGCTCAAGTGATGCGCCGTATTCGCATCAGTGAGCAAGAACTGGATAACTTCCTCAACTCCGAGGAAGGGCGCTTCATGAGCTCTCCCGACGTCAACGTTGGACATATCCTGCTACCGGTACCCAGCGGCGCAAATCCAGACCAAGTAAATGATATTCTCACTCGCGCTCAAGACCTGATGAATCAAGCGCGCACTGGAACCGACTTTCGGCAGCTGGCAATGGCGAACTCCGCCGATCAGACCGCGCTGCAAGGCGGTGATTTGGGCTGGCGAAAAATGGCTCAGTTACCGGGGGTTTTTATTGAGGCGGTAGAAGGTCTCGATCTTGGCGAAGTCTCCGAACCGATTCGCAGTGGCGCGGGTTATCACCTGCTTAAACTATACGAACGCCGCGGTGGCGGCGAGCAATTAATCGAACAGCACTTTGCTCGTCATATCCTGATCAAGCCCAATGAAATACGTGATCAGGAAACTGTTGTTGACCAGCTCAACACGCTGCGTGATCGGATTGCAGCGGGCGAGGACTTTGCTCTATTGGCTAAAGAATTCTCTGAAGATACAGGCTCTGCATTGACTGGCGGAGAGCTCGGGTGGTCGACTCCGGGAATGTTTGTGCCCGAGTTTGAACAGGTGATGGGAAGTATTGCAATAAATGAGGTCAGCGTACCGTTCCGGTCACAATTTGGCTGGCATATTCTGCAGGTCATAGAGCGTCGCAAACAGGACTTCAGTGAGAACATCACCCGCAACCGTGCTCAAAATGTTCTGCGTCAACGCAAATACGAGGAAGAACTTCAGGTGTGGCTGCAGGAAATTCGCGACGAGGCCTTTGTCGAAATAAAAAATGCAGGGACAGCTGAAGTCGCAGAGCCAACCGCGTCATGACCCTGCGCCTGGCGTTAACGCCGGGAGAGCCCGCGGGCGTTGGCGCTGACATCCTTATCGACCTGGTACAGCGTGGCAGCCCTCACGAGCTGGTCGCCTATGCCGACCCGCAACTGCTGCAACAACGTGCCGCGCAGCTCGGTTTGAAACTCCATTTGCGCGAGCCAGGCCCCAGCCCTCAGCCACTGGCAGCCGGCGAGCTGGCCATAGCTCCGATTGCAATGGCACACCCGGTAACCGCGGGTCACTTGGATAGTGCGAATGCAGCTTATGTACTCTCTTGCCTGGACGCAGCAATCAGTGCCTGTCTAGAAAATGACTGTCAGGCAATGGTGACCGGCCCGGTACAAAAATCTATTATCAACGAGGCCGGCTTTCATTTTTCCGGCCACACCGAATATCTCGCCGAGAAGACCGCAACCGAGCAAGTGGTGATGATGCTGGCTACCGCCGAGTTGCGTGTAGCATTGGCCACCACTCACCTGCCGCTGCGTGATGTGGCAGACAATATTACACAAGCCTCGCTGCGGCGAGTGATCGATATTCTGCTAACCGATCTGAAGACAAAGTTTGGCCTGAGCTCGCCCTCAATCCTAGTCTGTGGACTCAACCCCCACGCTGGTGAAGGCGGTCATTTGGGTCGCGAGGAAATCGAGGTAATTGAGCCAGTGCTGGCAGAGTTTCGCCGTCAGGGCGCCAATCTGATTGGCCCGCTGCCGGCTGACACACTGTTTACCGCAAAATATCTCGACACGGCCGATGCCGTGCTGGCGATGTACCATGATCAGGGACTGCCGGTGCTCAAACACCAGGGCTTTGGCCGGGCCGCCAATATCACTCTGGGGCTGCCCATTATTCGGACCTCGGTCGATCATGGGACCGCACTGGATCTGGCCGGCACCGGCAGTGCCGACAGTGGCAGCTTGCAAACCGCCATTCAGGTCGCTGCAGATATGGCGGTCAGCACAACTTCGACGGATTAATCTATGACAATGCAGCATCAAGCACGAAAACGCTTTGGCCAGAACTTTCTTGTCGATCAGCAAATTATCGCGCAGATTATTGCTGCCATCGGGCCCAATAGCGATGATAATCTGATCGAGATAGGTCCCGGTACGGCAGCACTCACCGAACACCTTATTGAGCGCTGCCCCACCATGCAGGTGGTCGAGCTGGATCGCGATCTGGTGGATTATCTCAGCGAGAAGTTTGCTGCCTACCCCGACTTTCGCCTGCACAGTGGCGATGCCCTGAAAACCGACTTTGCCCAGTTCCATCAGGGCAGACAGATGCGCCTGGTCGGCAACCTGCCCTACAATATTTCAACGCCACTGCTATTTCATCTGCTTAAAAATCGTGAACTGATTCATGATATGCACTTCATGCTGCAACGAGAAGTGGTTGACCGCCTGGGCGCGGTGCCGGGCAATAAAACCTATGGTCGGCTCTCGGTAATGGTGCAATATCACTGCCGGGTGATGCCGCTGATTCCGGTGCCGCCGTCAGCCTTTAGGCCCGCACCCAAGGTGCAGTCGGCGATTGTTCGACTCAAGCCGCATCGCTCCAAACCCGCCACGGCTGATAACGAGATACTGCTCAGCCAATTGGTCAGTCACTGTTTTCAGCAACGTCGAAAAACCTTGCGCAACTGCCTGCGCCCCTACGCCGAACACCTGAGCCTAGCTGAGTCGCAACTCGACTTATCGAAGCGCGCAGAACAGCTCAAGGTGTCCGAATTTGTCGCGCTTTCCAACTACATTAATCAAAGTCTATCGAGCCAATAATGAGCAGCCAACCAATCACCGTGGATGTTACAACCGAGTATCTACGTCAACAATCCAAACCAGACGAGGATCGCTTTGCCTTCGCCTACCACATTACCATTCACAACCAGAGTCAGGTCGCCGCCAAGCTCATGTCACGACACTGGGTCATCACCGACGGTAATGAGGCACAGCAAGAGGTTCGCGGTGCCGGCGTAATCGGCGAGCAACCCACCATATCGCCGGGACAGTCTTATCAATACAGCAGCGGTGTAATACTCGACACACCGATAGGCACCATGCACGGCTCTTATACTATGCTCGGTGATGATGGCAACGAATTTGATGCGCCGATAAAACCGTTTCTGCTCGCCATACCCCATGCAGTGAATTGAGAGAGCGAAATGACTGACTACGCGGTTGGTGATATTCAGGGCTGTCTCGACCCGTTGCTGCAGCTTCTCGACCGGGTCAATTTCGATGTCTCAAATGACCGACTGATTGCCACTGGCGATCTGGTTAATCGCGGCCCTCAGTCACTGCAGACATTGCGTTTTTGCCACAGTCTCGGCGATGCCTTCAAAACGGTTCTCGGCAATCATGATCTGCACCTACTCGCCGTCGCTCATGGGGTGAAGAAAGCCACGCCAAAAGATACTCTCGACGAGATACTGACCGCCGCTGATCGAGTTACCCTTCTGGAGTGGCTGCAACAGCAGCCCCTACTTCTCGAGGTCAATGACTTCTGTATTGTGCACGCTGGCATCCCGCCGAACTGGAGTCTCGATACAGCTCGCAGTATGGCTCTTGAGGTGGAACAAATTTTGCGATCCGAACAGGCAGGCCACTACTTTGAGGGGATGTATGGCAATCAACCGCAAGGCTGGGATGATTCACTGGTCGGTCAGGCGCGCTGGCGGGTTATTACCAATTATCTGACGCGGATGCGTTACTGTACTGCGGCCGGTCGTCTCGATCTGCAAGCAAAGTCTGCACCAGAGGCGCTGGCAACAGAGTTGGAACAAGACCTTGCACCGTGGTTTAGCTATGCCGAGCGAAAAACCCGAGACGACAAAATTATTTTCGGCCATTGGGCCGCGCTTGAAGGAAGGGATTGTGGCGCCAATCTCTTTCCTCTTGATACAGGTTATGTCTGGGGCGGGGCCATGCGCCTGATGAACCTGACAAGCGGTGAGTTTACCCAGCAGCCTGCTTAACGCTTTCCAGGTACTGGTTTTTGCGGTGTTGCTTCCGCCGAGCGTCAGATAGTTAAGGGCTGACAGCTGGTGGCACAACAACACAGTCCTCTCCGGCATCTTCATACAGTGAAGGTAGCAATAAGGGGATATAACAACAGTTCTGCAGGTCAGTCTGACAGGACGATATAACACGGTTCAAACAACGAGGTAGCAGATGAATCAACGCTCAATGAAATCCACAAAACATTTCGCCAAATCCTGGCAACGGCTCGTAACTGCTTTATTCGGCTTGCTTTTGCTGGGCAGTTGCGCAGACCAACAACCTCCTCAGCCAATGCTTTCCGGCATCGATACGGCCGGAATGGACACCACAGTGCGGCCGCAGGACGATTTCTATCGCTATGCCAATGGCGGCTGGCTTGACAGCACCGAGATCCCGGCCGACGAGGTGGGCTGGGGAAGCTACATGACACTGCGTAAAGAGAGTCTTGATCAATCCCGAGTGATCGTCGAAGAAGCGGCCGCCAATGCCGGCAAGGATCCCGCAAAAATCAAAATCGGTGACTACTACAACGCATTTCTCAACGAAGAGCGTGTTGAAGAACTCGGGACAGCACCTATTACCAATTACCTCCAGGCGATCGACAAGCTGGCGAATCACGACGAGGTAGGCGCGTTTCTGGGTAATATCAATCCCGACGGAATTGGTGGCCCCTTTAACCTCTATGTGGGGCAAGATGACAAAGAGGCGACACGCTATATCCTGCATTTCCTGCAATCTGGTCTCGGACTGCCAGATCGCGATTACTACACTGATGAATCTGAGCGCGGGCAGGAAATTATTGGCCGCTATAAACAGTACCTCAGCGAGATGCTCAAGCTTGCGGGTATCGGTGACGTCGAAAACGCAACCCAGCGGATATTCAACCTCGAGTCGAAGCTCGCCGCTCAACAGTGGGACAAGGTCGATAATCGCGACGCCGACAAGCGTTACAATAAGCTTTCCCGCGAGGCATTTTACAGCCTGCTCTCAAACTTCAATGTCGATGGTTACATGAAAGGTATTGGCATCGACGTTCCAGACGAGGTTCTAGTCGGACAGCCAAGTTATTTTGCTGCGCTCAACGACCTATTTACACAGATAGACTTGGATGCCTGGAAGGATTACCTACGCATCCGGGTGCTCAACAGCTATGCTAATTATCTGCCCAAGGTCTTTGTTGACACTAACTTTGAGTTCTACTCGAAGTTTCTCTACGGCCGTGAGGAGCAACAGCCACGCTGGCGCAAAGCGGTTAGCTCGATCAATGGCAATCTCGGCGAGCTACTCGGACAACTCTATGTTGCCAAGCATTTCTCCCCTGAGTCAAAGGCTCGCATGGTCACAATGGTCGATAACTTGATCGCCGCATATGCCGAGTCGATTAACAACCTCGATTGGATGAGCGATGAAACCAAGCAACAGTCACTGGTTAAATTGTCTAAATTTACACCCAAGATAGGCTATCCGGATAGCTGGAAAGATTACTCCGCACTTGCAATAAAGGCTGACGATCTAGCCGGTAATATCAAACGCTCACGAATCTTTGGCCACAACGAGAACATGGCCAAACTGGGTGCGCCAATCGATCGCGGTGAGTGGTTTATGGCCCCACAAGAAGTGAATGCCTACTACAATCCAGGCTTGAACGAGATCGTCTTCCCAGCGGCCTATCTCCAGCCGCCCAACTTTATACCGGAAGCCGAAGATGCGTATAACTACGGTACCATCGGGACGACCATCGGACACGAGATTGGGCACGGCTTCGACGATCAGGGCAGCAAGTACGATGGTGACGGTAATCTTAAGAGCTGGTGGACTGACCAGGATCGAGAGGCGTTTGAAAAGCGCACCAAAGGCTTAGTGGAGCAATTCAATAAATTTGAAGCGCTTCCCGGTCTTTTCGTCAACGGTGAATTAACCCTGGGCGAAAATATCGGTGATCTCGGCGGCACGTCGATTGCACTAAAAGCCTACCGCATGTCATTGCAAGGCAAACCATCACCCGTTATCGACGGCTTTAGCGGGGATGAACGTTTCTTCCTCGGCAATGCGCAGTCAAGTCGTATCAAATGGCGTGATCAGATTCTCGAGATCATCGTGAGAACCGATCCCCACTCACCCGACGTGTATCGTATTAATGGTGTGTTTCCCAATATGCCCGATTTCTACAGCACCTATGCCGTTAAAGAGGGCGATAAGTTGTTCTTGCCTGCAGAGCAACGGGTAAAAATCTGGTAGTAGTGGATCGTTTGTAACCAAGGTGCTGCGACGGGCTGTGCGTTAAGCCTGCTGCAGTATCTTGCGTATCAACTCCCTGCGTTCTTGAGCAAATATCCATGCGATGCTCTGAGCAATTTTTGCCAGACGAAAAAAAACCGGGCTGCATGGCAGTCCGGTTTTTTTTTGCGCGGAGCGATTCTTCTTAAAAACTTACTCGCCAGTAGTCTCTGCAACGTCAGCCATATCACTAGCTGCGCGATCGACCAACTCAACGTAGGCCATAGGCGCATTATCACCGCTGCGGTTGCCACACTTGAGGATACGGACATAACCGCCTGGACGCTCAAGGAAACGTGGACCCAGATCAGTGAAAAGCTTGCCAACTGTCGCCTTATTGCGCAGACGGTCGAACGCCAGACGACGATTAGCAACGCTATCTTCTTTAGCCAGAGTAATAAATGGCTCGGCGAAACGACGTAGCTCCTTGGCCTTGGGCAGAGTAGTTTTAATCAACTCGTGCTCTACCAAAGAGGCAGTCATATTACGAAACATAGCTCTTTTGTGAGAGCCGCTTTTATTCAGTTTGCGGCCACTGTAGCGATGACGCATGTTCTTATTCCTTAGTTCGTTGCTTTCTCAGCAATGATATCTCTCAAACTCTTTAACAGCCAGGCAAGCCAGACAGGATTAAACGAGTTCGCGTTCACTCTTCAGACTTGCTGGTGGCCAGTTCTCAAGGCGCATACCCAGAGACAAACCGCGTGAAGCCAGCACGTCTTTGATTTCAGTCAGGGACTTTTTACCCAGGTTCGGAGTCTTCAGCAACTCAACCTCGGTACGCTGAATCAGGTCACCAATGTAGTAAATGCTCTCCGCTTTCAGGCAGTTGGCTGAACGTACAGTCAACTCAAGATCGTCAACCGGGCGCAGCAGAATAGGGTCGATTTCTTCCTCTTTCTCTTCTGGCTCAGCAGCAGTTTCACCTTCCAGATTCACAAACACTGCCATCTGCTGTTGCAGAATGGTGGCAGCGCGACGAATCGACTCTTCAGGATCAATAGTGCCGTTGGTTTCAAGCTCGAGAACCAGCTTATCAAGATCCGTCCGGTTCTCTACTCGTGCATTTTCCACGCTGTAGGAAACTTTATGAATCGGGCTGAAAGAGGCATCAATTTGAAGACTGCCAATGGTGCGGTTCTCTTCATCGCTGATTCGCGAATCAGACGGCTGATAACCGCGACCACGCTCAATTCTGAGTTGCATATTGAGATTAACTTTTCCAGAAATCGTAGCAATCACGTGCTCTGGGTTAATGATCTCAACATGGCTGTCGACTTCGATGTCACCCGCTGTTACAACACCGGGTCCTTTTGCACTCAAGGTTACAGTCGTCTCTTCACGACCTTCCATTACAATGGCTACACCCTTGAGGTTGAGGAGAATCCCCATTACATCTTCATGAACACCTTCAATGGCGCTGTACTCATGTTCGACACCATCGATCTCGGCTTCAACAATTGCACAGCCAGACATCGAAGAGAGCAGAATGCGTCGCAGCGCATTGCCCAAGGTGTGACCGAACCCGCGCTCAAGCGGCTCAAGCACAACCTTTGCGTGGGTCGGGCTATAAGAGGTTACGTCGATATTGCGCGGCGTAAGAAATTCGTTGGCAGAATTTTGCATAGTTTTACCTGTGTGAGCTCAAAAATTACTTCGAGTATAGTTCGACGATCAGGTTTTCGTTGATCTCGGCCGGTAAATCAGAACGATCTGGGTTGCGCGTGAACGTGCCTTCCATCTTGTTGCTATCTACTTGCATCCATTCAACTTCACCACGTTGTGCGGCTAACTGCATTGCAGTCTGCACACGCAACTGCTTTTTCGATTTTTCACGCAGACCGACAACATCACCTTCCTGAACTTTGAAAGAAGGAATATTGACTTTCTGGCCATTGACCATAATTGAATTATGGGCAACCAGCTGACGTGATTCAGCGCGCGTGGCACCGAAGCCCATGCGATAAACAACGTTGTCGAGACGCGTTTCAAGCAGCGTCAGGAGGTTTTCACCCGTGTTGCCCTTAGTGCGGGCAGCAGCCTTGTAATAATTGCGGAACTGCTTTTCAAGCACACCGTAAATACGACGTACTTTTTGCTTTTCACGCAGCTGAACACCATAGTCAGACAGACGGCCACGACGCTGACCATGCTGGCCAGGTGCGCTGTCTGCACGACACTTTGATTCCAGCGGGCGCACGCCACTCTTGAGGAACAAGTCTGTCCCTTCACGGCGTGATAATTTACAAGTTGGTCCAAGATATCTAGCCATTCTATGTCTCTCTTACACGCGACGCTTTTTGGGTGGACGACAGCCGTTGTGCGGCACAGGCGTCACATCCGTAATATTGGTAATTTTGTAGCCGGCATTGTTCAATGCACGGACGGCAGATTCACGACCGGGACCTGGGCCCTTAACTTCAACGTCGAGATTCTTGAGACCGTAATCCTTGGCGGCTTCACCAGCGCGCTCCGCTGCAACCTGTGCGGCGAAAGGCGTGCTCTTGCGAGATCCGCGGAAGCCGGAACCACCAGAGGTAGCCCACGACAGTGTGTTGCCCTGACGATCAGTGATGGTAACAATAGTATTGTTGAACGACGCATAGATATGCGCGACGCCGTCAATTACCGTCTTTTTGACCTTTTTACGGGTGGTTTTGGTTGCTGCTTTTGCCATTGCCGTTCCTAGGAATTATCTTTTAATGGGACGACGCGGCCCTTTACGGGTGCGTGCGTTCGTCTTAGTACGCTGTCCACGTACTGGCAAATTACGTCGATGACGCAGGCCGCGATAGCAACCCAGATCCATCAGACGCTTGATGTTCATGCTGTTTTCTCTGCGCAGGTCACCTTCAACTTCATTGTTACCCACAGCAGCACGCAACAGGTCGAGTTGCGCCTCATCTAATGCAGCGATCTTCGTGTCTTCTGCAATACCCACTTCCGCACAGATTTTTCTCGCGGTAGGGCGACCAATACCAAACACGTATGTCAGTGAGATCACTGCGTGCTTGTTATCAGGAATGTTGACACCGGCAATACGGGCCATTCACATTACTCCACTTCTACTAAGGTTTAATCAGTATCCCAGACCGCTGCAGTTACACTGCGAAAAGGCGCGGTAGAATACCGATAGATCTATCAAAAATCAACCAGATTATCCCTGACGCTGCTTATGACGCGGCTCGACATTACAAATAACACGAACCACACCTTTACGGCGGACAACTTTACAATTTCGACAAATCTTTTTAACCGATGCACGTACTTTCACAGCACCACCTCTCTATCGACGGCCAACGTTTTTAAGGTTGGCCTTTTTCATAAGCGAATCATATTGCTGAGACATCAAATGTGACTGCACTTGAGCCATAAAATCCATCGTCACAACAACGGCAATCAATAGCGATGTACCACCCAGATAGAACGGCACATTAAAGTACACATTCAGGAACTGGGGCATCAAACAAATCAGGGTGATGTAGATACCCCCGATCAACGTGAGACGCGTGGTCACACTATCAATATATTTTGCGGTGTGCTCACCGGGACGAATCCCAGGAAGATAAGCGCCACCCCTTTTCAGGTTATCGGCCACTTCTCTCGGGTTGTACATCAACGCCGTATAGAAGAAGCTGAAGAAAATTATCAGACCGGAGAACAGCAGTACGTACAACGGCTGACCTGGACCAATTAACAACGCAATGTCCTGCAACCAATCTGGCGCGTTGGTCGCCGATCCAAACCACTGACTAATCGAGGTAGGAAAAAGCAACAAGCTACTGGCGAAAATCGCCGGTATCACACCCGCCATATTGACCTTCAGAGGCAGATGCGAGCTCTGAGCGTTATATGCCTGACGGCCCTGACGCTGAGCATAGTTAACCGTTAACCGGCGCTGCCCGCGCTCAATAAAGACTACAAAGTAGACCACGGCGATGGCGACAATAAGGACAAAGATTAACGTCAGCGAGTTCAAATCACCCTGCCGCGCAGACTCGAGTGCCTGGCCAATTGCCCCCGGGATACCTGCAACAATACCAGCAAAAATTAACATCGAGATGCCGTTACCTATACCGCGCTCGGTGATCTGCTCACCCAACCACATAAGGAAAACTGCACCGGCTACCAGCGACGAAATGGCCACCAAGTAAAACATTGTACTGATTTCATAGGCCAGACCCTGAGAGGCGAAGCCAACAGCCATCGCAGTTCCCTGAATCAGAGCCAGCAACACCGTGCCATAGCGCGTGTACTGATTGATCTTGCGGCGTCCACTGTCGCCCTCTTTCTTTAACTGCTCAAGCGCAGGGACTGTCGCTGACAGCAGCTGCATAATAATCGAGGCCGAAATATACGGCATTACACCGAGAGCCAGAATACTCATGCGCTCAAGGGCGCCGCCAGAGAACATATTAAACAGACCGAGGTAGGTACCCTGATTCTGAGTGAACAATTCAGCTAGCCGATCGGGATCAAAACCCGGAACAGGGATGTGCGTACCTATACGGTAGATAACGATAGCAGCAAACAAAAAACGAAGGCGAGCCCACAGCTCGCCTAGTCCTTTTGGTGTGCCAGTCGGCATGTTACCGGGCTTCGCCATTACTTAGTCTTCTACCTTTCCACCAGCGGCTTCAATAGCAGCCCGAGCGCCCTTAGTTGCACCAACACCTTTGAGCGTGACAGCTTTAGTCACTTCACCAGATGCGAAAACTTTGGCACGTTCAATGCTATTATTGATAATACCGGCACTACGCAGTGCTGCGATATCAACAATCTCGCCTTCAACTTTGTTCAGCTCGGACAAACGAATCTCAGCAGTAACTGCCGCCAGACGTGAGGTAAAGCCATACTTAGGCAGTCGCTTCTGCAAAGGCATCTGACCGCCTTCAAAACCGGGACGAATGCTGCCACCGGAACGCGAGGACTGACCTTTGTGACCACGGCCACCAGTCTTGCCCAAACCACTACCAATTCCGCGACCGACGCGCTTGGCTTCTTTAATTCGACCCGGAGCCGGGCTTAGGGTATTCAGACGCATCTTAAGCTTCCTCAACCTGCAACATATAGTGAACTTTATTGATCATGCCACGAACAGATGGAGTGTCTTCCACCTCAACAGTGTGACCGATACGACGCAAACCCAGACCGGAAACACAGGCTTTGTGATTCTGGAGACGACCGATAGTGCTCTTGGTCTGAGTAACTTTAATTTTCTTAACTTTAGCTTTAGCCATTATCTTCTTCCAATAACTGACGCTGTAAAGCGGTCACTTAGTTGAGGATTTCTTCCACTGATTTGCCACGCTTCGCTGCAACATCATCGGGTGACTTCATATCACGCAGTGCCTTAAAGGTTGCGCGCACAACGTTCACCGGATTGGTTGAGCCGTAGCACTTTGCCAATACATTCTGTACACCGGCCAGTTCCAGAACCGAGCGCATCGCACCACCGGCAATAACACCGGTACCATCCGATGCGGGCTGCATGTAAATCTTGGAAGCAGCATGAATACCTTTTGTCGGATACTGAATGGTGCTTCCGTCCAGCGCAACGTCAATCATGTTTCGACGCGCGGACTCCATAGCCTTCTGAATCGCCTGCGGCACTTCACGGGCTTTGCCACGGCCAAATCCAACACGTCCATTGCCGTCGCCAACAACAGTCAAGGCAGTAAAAGAGAACATACGTCCACCTTTAACCGTCTTTGCAACACGGTTAACCTGAACCAGCTTCTCCATCATGCCTTCAGCTGAAGAGTCTTTCTGATCTGTAAGAGCCATATCGTCTACCTATTAAAATTCGAGGCCGGCTTCACGCGCGGCGTCGGCCAGTGCTTTTACACGGCCATGGTACTTAAAGCCACTGCGATCAAAGGCTACTTTGGTTACACCCGCAGCAACGGCGCGCTCGGCAACAAGCTTGCCCACAGCGGTTGCAGCATCGGTATTACCGGTAGCGTTACCGCGCAAATCCTTCTCTAGCGTCGAAGCGCTAGCGAGAACTCGATCGCCATCAGCGCCAATAATCTGCGCATAAATATGGCGCGGAGTCCGGTTTACACACAAACGGCTAACACCTTGCTCACGGATCTTCATTCGTACACGTCGCGCGCGACGCTGACGTGAAATTTTCTTATCGCTCATCGTATTACCCTAATTACTTCTTCTTGGCCTCTTTGCGTCTTACGTGCTCACCGGAGATTCTAACTCCCTTACCTTTGTAAGGCTCTGGTGGACGGAAGGCGCGGATTTCAGCTGCAACTTGACCTAGCACCTGCTTATCCGAGGATTTCAGTAAAATTTCAGTCTGGCTCGGCGTCTCTGCAGTTACACCCTCTGGCAGCTCATACACTACCGGATGCGAAAAACCTAAAGTCAGGTTGATCTTATTACCCTGAACCTGGGCACGGTAACCAACACCGACCAGATCAAGCTTCTTTTCAAAACCTTGAGAAACACCTGTAACCATGTTGTTGACCAGCGCTCTGGTCGTACCAGACATTGCGCGGGAGAACTTGGCACTTGATCGAGCAGAAAAAGTCAGAACGTTTTCTTCCTGCACAATCTCAACTTCAGGGTTGATCGGCATCACTAAAGAGCCAATCTTGCCTTTCACAGTGATCTCGGAGCCGCCAATGGTGACTTGCACACCGCTCGGCAGTTCTACTGGATTATTTGCAACTCTAGACATCTCGTTTTCCTATCAGAATACGGTGCAAAGCACTTCACCGCCGATACCGGCAGCGCGGGCAGCACGATCAGTCATCACACCATTACTGGTTGAGACAATGGCAATGCCAAGGCCACTACGAACTTTAGGGATCGCATTGCTACCCTTGTACTGTCGCAGACTAGGCTTGCTTATTCGTGCTATTTCTTCGATAACAGGCTTGCCTTCGAAATACTTAAGCTCAACAGTCATAGTTGGCTTAACGTCATCGGTCACAGAGAAGCCTGCGATGTAACCTTCCTCTTGCAAAACCTTGGCGACAGACGCCTTCAGCTTTGAAGCGGGCATAGAAACGTGCGGCTTGCTGCGATGATGCGCATTGCGAATGCGAGTCAACATATCAGATAAAGGATCTTGCATACTCATATCGTTTGGCTCCTCAAACTTACCAGCTGGATTTAACCAGGCCGGGAATCTCGCCGCGCATAGCTGACTCGCGCAGTTTATTTCGGCACAGGCCAAACTTACGGTAGACACCATGTGGACGGCCGGTAATGCGGCAGCGGTTACGCTGACGTACTGGGCTCGCATCACGCGGCAATTTTTGTAATTTTACTTGCGCATCCCAACGCTCTTCATCAGACGCATTAACATTGCTGATGACGGCCTTCAACTGCGCGCGCTTCTCAGCGAACTTAGCGACTGTCTTACTGCGCTTATGCTCGCGCTCGATCATTGATACTTTTGCCATTTACCTACTACCTCAACCTTTCAGCGGGAAGTTAAAGGCGCGCAACAGAGCACGACCTTCATCGTCGTTTCGAGCCGTAGTAGTGATAGTGATATCAAGACCACGCAACTTATCAATTTTTTCGTAATCGATTTCCGGAAAAATAATCTGCTCGCTGACACCCATTGAGAAGTTACCGCGTCCGTCAAACTGCTTCGGGCTAATACCGCGGAAATCTCGAATACGTGGAATAGCGATACCAACCAAGCGCTCAAGGAACTCATACATACGCTCGCTGCGCAGTGTTACCTTGGTGCCGATGGGCCAACCCTGACGAACCTTAAAGCCCGCGATCGACTTACGCGCGTTATTGATAACCGGCTTCTGACCAGAGATCAGTGTCAGGTCAGCAACCGCGTTTTCGAGTGACTTCTTGTCCCCAATCGCCTCACCAACACCCATATTAAGAGTGATTTTGGTGATGCGTGGAACTTCCATCACATTCGCCAGCCCGAGCTCTTCTTTAAGCTTGGATGCCAATTCGTTGTTGTACAGTTCTTTCAGCCTTGCCATTTCGATTACCTGTTTCTTAAGCGTCTACGGCTTCGCCGTTGGACTTGAAGATACGAATCTTCGTGTTATCTTCCAGAATCTTAAAGCCAACTCGATCCGCCTTATTGGTCGCACCATTAAAGATAGCCACATTGGAAACCTGAATCGGGGCTTCTTTTTCAACAATCCCGCCGGCAATACCAGCCTGGGGATTGGGCTTCTGGTGCTTCTTAACCATCTGAATACCTGACACCAGCAGGCGATCACCGTCCAAAACCTTCAGGACCTTGCCGCGCTTGCCTTTGTCTTTACCGGCAACAACGATCACTTCGTCATCGCGCTTAATTTTGAGCATTGCCATTTCTAAATCCTCGCTTACAGCACTTCAGGTGCCAGGGAGATAATTCGCATAAAGCGCTCAGTGCGCAATTCACGAGTTACCGGCCCAAAAATACGGGTGCCAACAGGCGCCAGATTAGCGTTCAACAGTACTGCAGCGTTGTCGTCAAACTTGATCAAGCTGCCATCCTGTCGACGCAGGCCCTTCTTGGTGCGCACCACAACTGCGCTCATTACCTGGCCTTTTTTGACCTTGCCGCGTGGAATCGCTTCCTTGACGGTAACTTTGATGATGTCGCCAACGCGAGCATAACGACGGTGCGAACCGCCCAGCACTTTGATACACATCACACGACGCGCTCCGCTGTTGTCCGCTACATCAAGATAACTTTCTGTTTGAATCATTTTCTTACTCCAGACCCTTTACCGTCGACAGACTTATTCTGTTACAGCACGCTCGTCTATATTGACCAGCTTCCACGTTTTGTCTTTTGACACAGGACGACATTCTGCAATTGTCACCAGATCGCCTGTTCGAGCACCATTGTCTTCATCGTGCGCTTTAATCTTCGTCGACTTAGTCAAGATCTTCCCGTATACCGGGTGCTTGACGCGTCGCTCAACAAGAACAGTTACAGTCTTGTCCATTTTATCGCTGACGATACGGCCAGTTAGGGTACGTGAGCTAGTTTGTAATTCGGACATTGTTATTCCCCTGCCTTCTGGTTAAGCACTGTTTTGATTCGCGCAATATTGCGACGAGTCTGCTTAACTTTGTGGCTCTCGGTTAACTGACCAGTGGTCAACTGCATACGCAGGTTAAACTGCTGCTTGAGCTCCGCAATCAGCGCAGCCTCCAGCTCTTCACTTGTCTTTTCACGCAATTCGTTAGCTTTCATCTTTACATCACCGTGCGTTTAACGAAGGTGGTTGCAATCGGCAACTTAGCCGCAGCAAGGGCGAACGCTTCGCGCGCCAACTCTTCACTCACACCTTCCATTTCATAGAGAACCTTGCCTGGCTTGATCAATGCAACCCAGTATTCAACGTTACCTTTACCTTTACCCATTCGCACTTCAAGCGGCTTGTTGGTTATTGGCTTATCCGGAAAAACTCGAATCCAGATTTTGCCGCCACGCTTGATGTGCCGGGTCATAGCACGACGAGCCGCCTCGATCTGACGCGCCGTCAAACGGCCTCGTACAGATGCTTTGAGTCCAAACTCGCCAAAGCTGACTTTGCTGCCGCGAAGCGCCAGACCACGATTGCGGCCCTTGTGCATCTTGCGGAATTTCGTACGTTTTGGTTGCAGCATCTCGCTCTACCCTTGTCGCTTAATTCTTGTTACTTTTGCCTTTGGCGGGCGCTTGTTCAGCTTCCTCACCACCCAGAACTTCACCTTTGAAGATCCACACCTTGACACCGATAATGCCGTAAGTGGTATTGCCTTCAGCCGTTGCATAATCAATATCCGCACGCAGAGTGTGCAGGGGAACGCGCCCCTCACGGTACCACTCGGAGCGTGCGATTTCCGCACCACCAAGACGACCACCAACCTGAATCTTGACACCCAGTGCACCACCGCGCATCGCGTTCTGCACTGCACGCTTCATCGCACGACGGAACATCACACGACGCTCTAACTGCTGAGCAACATTCTGCGCGACCAGTGATGCATCAAGGTCAGGCTTGCGAATTTCTTCAATATTAATATTGACCGCACAACCCATTTTCGCTGCAATTTCATTGCGCAGCGCCTCGACATCTTCACCTTTCTTACCGATAACGATACCTGGACGAGCCGTGTGGATAGTGATTCTGGCACTATCAGATGGACGCTCGATATCAACTCGACTTACCGAGGCGTGAGCCAGACGCTTGCGAATAAACTCTCGAACCGTCAGATCCTGATGCAGCTTGTTCGCATAGTCCTTATTACCCGCGTACCAAGTAGAGGTATGCTTTTTCACAATACCTAAACGGATGCCAGTTGGATGTACTTTTTGACCCATGGAATGGTCTCCCGAACCTAATTCTACTTTTCAGCGACTTTTACAGTGATGTGACAACTGCGCTTAAAAATTCGATCAGCGCGCCCTTTGGCCCGCGGCTTAATGCGCTTCATGGTCATGCCTTCATCGACAAATATTGTCGACACTTTCAGCTCATCCACGTCCGCACCATTGTTGTGCTCGGCGTTAGCAATTGCCGACTCCAGCACCTTCTTAATAATATCCGCGCCCTTCTTACCGCTGAATTGCAGAATATCCAATGCATCTTCAACCGCTTTGCCACGAATTTGATCAGCAACCAGACGCGCTTTCTGCGCTGACATTCTGGCTCCTCTTAATTTAGCTGCTACTTCCACAGTCAATACCTCTTAGACTCAGTGCTTATCGCTTGGCTTTCTTATCAGCAACGTGACCTTTATAGGTGCGCGTTGGAGAAAATTCACCCAGCTTATGGCCAACCATTTCTTCGTTGACTAAAACAGGAATGTGTTGACGACCATTGTGTACAGCGATCGTGAGACCAACCATATCCGGTAAAATCATTGAACGACGTGACCAGGTTTTAATGGGACGACGATCATTGGCTGCAGCCGCTGCCTCTACTTTTTTTACCAAGTGGAGATCAACGAATGGTCCTTTTTTTAGAGAGCGTGGCACGTTTGCTTTCCTCTTCTATTCTATTTTGGTCAGCGCTTACTTGCGGCGACGAATAATGTATTTGTCAGTGCGCTTGTTCTTGCGCGTCTTGTAGCCTTTAGTAGGCATACCCCATGGAGACACAGGATGACGGCCGCCCGAAGTACGCCCTTCACCACCACCATGTGGGTGATCAACCGGGTTCATCGCCACACCGCGAACGGTCGGACGAATACCACGCCAGCGCGAAGCACCAGCCTTACCCAGCGAGCGCAAGCTGTGCTCACTGTTGCAAACTTCACCGAGGGTGGCGCGACAATCGACTGGCAGTCGACGCATTTCACCGCTGCGGAGACGAACGGTTGCATAAGCACCCTCTCGAGCCACCAACTGAACCGAGGCCGCCGCACTGCGCGCAATTTGCGCACCTTTGCCCGGCTTCATCTCAACGCAATGAACCGTCGAACCCACTGGAATCTTGCGCAGCGGTAAAGTGTTGCCCACTTTTATAGGGGAATCTTCACCAGACTGTACGATATCGCCAGCCGAAACACCTTTGGGTGCGATGATGTAGCGACGCTCACCATCGGCGTAACACAGCAATGCAATATGCGCGCTACGATTTGGATCATATTCCAGGCGCTCAACTTTTGCAGGGATACCATCTTTGTTGCGCTTAAAATCAACAATTCGATAATGCTGCTTGTGCCCACCACCAATGTGACGCACGGTAATGCGACCACTGCTATTGCGGCCACCGGTACGCTTTTTAGGCGCCAGCAAAGGTGCGTAAGGCGCGCCTTTATGCAAATCCGGAGTCACAACACTTACAACGAAGCGGCGACCTGGAGATGTTGGTTTTCTTTTAATAACTGCCATGACTAAACCCTTACTCCGCTACTGCAAAGTCAATGTCTTGACCTTCCGCAAGACGAACATAAGCCTTGCGCCAATCGCTACGGCGGCCGATGCCAGTGCGCGTTCGGCGCGTCTTACCCTTGACGTTGACCACTCGAACGTCGTCAACCTGTACCTCAAACAGCTGCTCAACAGCACGTTTGACTTCCAGTTTGCTGGCGTCAGTAGCAACTTTAAAAACGATCTGCGTCGCTGCACCAGATACCATGGCTGATTTCTCAGTGATATGCGGCCCTAACAACACTTTGAAGACTCTTTCTTGGTTCATGCCAGAATCTCCTCAAGCTTTTTCAGCGCTGGCACAGTAACCAACACCTTTTCAAAATTAATCAAACTGACTGGATCGACCGCAGCAGCATCACGCACGTCAACTTTGTGCAGATTGCGTGAAGAGAGGTAAAGATTTTCACTAACCTCTTCAGTGACAATCATTACATCAGTCAGACTGTACTCCTGCAGCTTGGCAATCAAGTGCTTGGTCTTTGGCGCGTCGAGATCAAACTCTTCAACAATAACCAAACGATCTTGACGGGCCAGCTCGGAGACAATCGAACGCATCGCTGAGCGGTACATTTTTCGATTGAGCTTCTGACTGTGATCCTGAGGCTGGGCAGCAAAGGTAACACCACCTCCACGCCAGATTGGACCGCGAATGGTACCAGCTCGAGCACGACCTGTACCTTTCTGACGAAACGGCTTACGGCCACCGCCAGAGACAGCGGAACGATTCTTCTGTCCGCGAGTACCCTGACGGGCACCAGCCAGAAACGCTACAACAGTCTGATGAACCAGATCCTGGTTAAATTCTGTTCCAAACGCTAACTCAGAAACTTCGATAGTTCCTTTATTACCTTTGGGTGTCGCAATTGCTAATTCCATGGACACTCCCCTTTACGCCTTGACTGCCGGACGAACCACAACATTGCCACCAGGCGCGCCAGGAACGGCACCCTTGATTAACAGCAAATTGCGTTCCGCATCGACACGTACAATTTCAAGATTTTGAGTAGTAACTTGCGCATTACCCATTTGCCCGGCCATCTTCTTGCCTTTGAAGACCTTACCTGGGGACTGGTTTTGACCAATCGAACCAGGGGCACGGTGGGAAAGCGAGTTACCGTGAGTAGCATCTTGCATAGCAAAGTTCCAGCGCTTGACGCCACCCTGGAAGCCCTTACCTTTGGAAGTACCCGTAACATCGACCATCTGACCAGCTTCAAAGCGCTCAACTGTAAGCGAACCGCCCACCTGAAACTCTTCATTACTGCCCTCTGAACGAAATTCCCACTGCCCACGACCAGCCTCAACACCAGCTTTGGCGAAGTGGCCTGCTTGAGGCTTGGTTACTCGGGATGCTTTGCGTGATCCAGTGGTCACCTGAATAGCTGAATAGCCATCAGTGTCCACTGACTTAATTTGGGTAACATGATTCGGCGTTGCCTCGACCACGGTCACGGGGATAGACACACCATCTTCAGTGAATACGCGAGTCATGCCGCATTTGCGACCAACTATACCTATACTCATTTTTTTAACCTCTTAAGCGTACGGGGCTGTTACCCGCTACGGCTGCCTATTTCAAGGCATTACACTTTAGTGTTTGCCCGGCATTACTGCCGAACCGCTACAGTCGTTATCAGCTCAGGCTGATTTGTACTTCAACGCCTGCGGCAAGATTCAGTTTCATAAGCGCGTCAACAGTTTTTTCTGTTGGCTCGACAATGTCGATCAAGCGCTTGTGCGTGCGAATTTCGTACTGGTCGCGCGCATCCTTATTTACGTGTGGAGAGATCAGTACAGTGTACTTTTCCTTCCGGGTCGGCAAAGGGATTGGACCCCTGATCTGCGCACCTGTGCGCCGAGCCGTTTCTACAATTTCCTGTGTGGACGTGTCGATCAACTTGTGATCAAACGCCTTGAGGCGAATCCTGATGCTTTGGTTTTGCATGGAATCGAAACTCCGCTATCTCTACTAAAACTCCAGGGTAACAACTGCCAGCCCCGAAAAAGGAGCGCGAATTCTAGTGCCGGGCCCCGGGGCTGTCAAGCTTAATTACGCTTGAAGCTAAATTAATTAAAAGCCCTGAACCAAAGCGCTTTGACACTTTAACCAGGGGTCAAAAAAGGGGCCGTGAGGCCCCTTTTAACAGGCTATCGCAATTATTCGATAATCTTCGCAACAACGCCGGCACCAACCGTTCGGCCACCTTCACGGATAGCAAAACGCAGGCCTTCTTCCATCGCAATCGGGTGGATCAGCGTGACTTCCATCTGCACGTTGTCACCAGGCATGACCATTTCAGTTCCCTCTGGCAGCTCACACGCGCCTGTCACGTCAGTGGTGCGGAAGTAAAACTGTGGACGGTAGCCTTTGAAGAATGGCGTGTGACGCCCGCCTTCATCTTTGGACAAGACATACACTTCTGAGGTGAACTTGGTGTGCGGCTTCACTGAACCGGGCTTGGCCAGTACCTGTCCGCGCTGCACGTCTTCTCGCTTGGTGCCACGCAGTAAGATGCCGCAGTTCTCGCCTGCACGACCTTCGTCAAGCAGCTTGCGGAACATTTCGACACCTGTACAGGTGGTCTTGACGGTGTCGACGATGCCGATGATTTCTACTTCTTCGCCTACTTTGACGACGCCGCGCTCGACACGTCCCGTTACTACGGTGCCGCGACCAGCAATGGAGAAGACGTCTTCAATCGGCATCAGGAACGCTTGGTCAATCGCGCGCACGGGCTCTGGAATGTAGCTGTCGAGTGCTTCTACCAGCTTCTTGACTGCGGTGGTGCCAAGCTCGTTGTCATCTCGTCCTTCGAGCGCCATCAGCGCTGAACCCACGATGATCGGGGTGTCGTCGCCGGGGAATTCATAGGTGTCGAGCAGCTCGCGCAGTTCCATTTCTACCAGCTCGAGCATTTCTGCATATTCTTCTGAGTCGACGCCGCCACAGTCTTCTGCAAGCAGGTCAGCTTTGTTCAAAAATACCAGTACGTACGGTACGCCAACCTGACGTGACAGCAGGATGTGCTCGCGTGTCTGGGGCATCGGGCCGTCTGTCGCTCCACAGACCAGTATCGCGCCGTCCATCTGCGCGGCACCGGTGATCATGTTTTTGACATAGTCGGCGTGGCCTGGGCAGTCTACGTGCGCGTAGTGACGTATCGGGGAGTCATACTCAACGTGGGCTGTCGAGATGGTGATGCCGCGCTCGCGCTCTTCAGGGGCGTTGTCAATCTGATCGAAGGCTTTCATTTCGCCTCCCCATACTTCTGAACAAACCCGGGTCATCGCCGCTGTCAGTGTCGTTTTACCATGGTCTACGTGCCCAATGGTGCCTACGTTCACGTGCGGCTTGTTTCTTTCAAATTTTGCTTTTGCCATCTCAGTGTCTCCTCAGTAGGCATGTCACTTTTAATGCTTTGATTTGGTATCACAACGGAGCTGCTAATTTACACCGATGCGCAAGGGACGCCATCTTATACTGCGATTCGCCAGAGTCAACGCCCCTGACATGCAAATCGATAATTTTTTTATGTTTGAGCGGGTTTTAAGCGGAATTATCTGTAATTTACCGCCAACAGTCACAGACTCACGCAATAAATCGCCGTGCTTTTAATTACCAGGTACTTTATATGCGATTTTTTCTCTGTTATCGACGCAATATCCTGTATACTCGCGCGCGTTTTTACGGCCATATAATTAACGAGCCATTTTTTACTAAAGTAATTTAATTGAGCATTCCCATGACTGATTTATCTCATTACAGAAACATTGGTATCTTCGCCCACGTTGACGCGGGTAAGACTACCACTACCGAACGAATTCTTAAGCTGACCGGCAAGATCCACAAGACAGGTGAAGTGCATGATGGTGCCGCAACCACCGACTTTATGGAGCAGGAACAAGAGCGCGGCATCACAATCCAGTCTGCAGCGACAACCTGTTTCTGGAAGGATCACCGTCTCAATATCATCGATACTCCGGGACACGTTGACTTCACCGTTGAAGTATACCGCTCACTGAAAGTTCTAGACGGCGGTGTTGGCGTATTCTGTGGTTCTGGCGGTGTTGAACCGCAGTCTGAGACCAACTGGCGGTACGCTAATGAGTCTGAAGTAGCGCGGGTTATTTTCGTTAACAAGCTAGACCGAATGGGTGCCGATTTTCTGCGCGTCGTAAATCAGGTTAAGACCGTGCTCGGTGCCAACCCACTTGTAATGTGCCTGCCTATTGGTATCGAAGAAGACTTCGTTGGCTTAGTTGATCTGCTTACTCGTCAGGCCTTTGTCTGGGATGACTCTGGTCTGCCGGAGAACTTTGAGGTTGTCGAGATTCCTGCAGATATGGTCGACAAGGTCGAGCAGTATCGTGAGCAGTTGATTGAGACCGCTGTGGAGCAGGACGACGATATTATGATGGCCTATATGGAAGGCGAAGAGCCCTCCATTGAGGACATCAAGCGCTGCATTCGCAAAGGAACGATTGCTCTGGACTTTTTCCCGACTTATTGCGGCTCTGCGTTCAAAAACAAAGGTGTGCAAATGGTTCTCGACGCTGTTGTCGATTACCTGCCTTGCCCAACCGATGTTGAGCCACAACCATTGACTGATGAAGAAGGCAATGAGACGGGCAAGGTCGCAACAGTATCGAAGGAAGAGTCGCTGAAAGCCTTGGCATTCAAAATTATGGAAGACCGCTTTGGCGCACTGACCTTTGTGCGCATCTATTCCGGCGTGCTGAATAAAGGTGACACCATCCTCAACTCGTTCACCGGCAAGACTGAGCGTATCGGCCGCATGGTTGAAATGCACGCAGATGATCGCAATGAGATCAGCACTGCACAGGCCGGTGATATTATTGCTATCGTCGGCATGAAGAACGTGCAGACCGGTCACACGCTGTGTGATCCTAAGAACCCGGTTACGCTTGAACCTATGATTTTCCCTGAGCCTGTTATCTCGATTGCGGTGAAGCCGAAAGATAAAGGCGGTTCAGAGAAAATGGGTATCGCAATCGGCAAAATGATCGCAGAAGATCCCTCCTTCCGCGTTGAGACCGATGAAGACTCCGGTGAGACCATTCTGAAGGGAATGGGTGAGCTGCACCTGGATATTAAGGTGGATATTCTGTTACGTACCTACGGCGTTGAGCTGATTGTTGGCGCTCCACAGGTTGCCTATCGTGAAACAATCACTGTGCCTGTCGAAGATAGCTATACGCACAAGAAGCAGTCTGGTGGTTCCGGTCAGTTTGGTAAGATCGATTATCGCATCAAACCTGGCGAGCCAGGCACTGGCTTTGTGTTTAGCTCGTCAGTTGTGGGTGGTAATGTTCCCAAGGAATTCTTCCCTGCGATCGAAAAAGGCTTCAGAGGCATGATGCAAGAAGGCCCTCTGGCCGGCTACCCGGTTCTCGACGTTGAAGTGGATCTCTATGACGGTGGCTTCCACGCAGTTGACTCCTCGGCAGTTGCCTTTGAGATTGCTGCTAAAGGGGCGTTCCGTCAGTCAATGCCTAAAGCGGGACCACAGATCATTGAACCGATCATGAAGGTCGACGTATTTACGCCTGAAGATCACGTTGGTGATGTGATCGGCGACCTCAACCGTCGTCGCGGCATGATTAAAGATCAGGAGCCAACAACGACTGGCGCGCGCATCAAGGCTGATGTACCACTGTCAGAGATGTTCGGCTACATCGGACATCTGCGCACCATGACCTCTGGACGCGGTCAGTTCTCAATGGAGTTCTCGCACTATATGCCTTGTCCTCAGAATGTTTCTACTGAGGTTATCGCGGCGGCTAAAGCGAGGAAGGAAGCTAAATAAGCTTTCTTCGAGCAAACAAAAAACCCCGCTGGCGAAAGTCAGCGGGGTTTTTTTATAAGATTGTAATCCCCCATTTATAACGCCCCACATCAGTGGCGCGACCTTGCTGCGTCCGGCTGCATGGGATTATTATGAGGCTGTCCGTATCCGATCGCTTTGGCACCTGCATTTACTTCAATCTGCATATGAGTTGGTTGCGTGACGGACAACAGCATCAACATGAATTGCAGCGCAATCTACTATTGGAAATTGAGTTTGATCTCCCTTATAGACCAATGTAAGGTCAGTTCCCCCCAGCATAATGGCGTCAACGCTCGCCTCTCGAACCAGCCACTCGCATGCTGAATCAAAAACAGCACGTTGAGAACTTGTTACGTAGCCCGACGCCGCCATCGAAACGTAGGCAGAATGTACGTCGTCTAATGCGTTACCGATTGGCGGGATGACCTCTGCAGTGCTAATCCCCGAATAAAATTTTGTTTGCATGACGGTTCGTGTTCCCAGTATTCCGACCCGTGCTAGCTCTCTAGCTTTAACTGATTCATTCACTTCCGTTAGCATATCAATAACAGGTATAGGAGAACTTTCCTTGAAGGTATCAATGCAAAAATGCCCTGCAATTGAGCTAATCACCACGCACTCCGCACCTGCAGATACTAGTCTGTCAGTCAGTCGGTTGTAGATTTCGACTTGAGCACCTACGTCGTTACATTCGAGATTATTAAGTAAAGTGGGAGCGTCAGCGTGAACAATCGTCATCTCCAGCGCCGTACCCTTGCTCGCGAATTCTGAGATCAGCCGGCGGTAATAATAATCTGTTGCTGCGGGTCCAATGCCGCCTATCAATCCAATTTGCACCTGCCAATACCTTCTGTATCAAGACGATTCATTGTTATCTGTCTATATTGCGGATCTGCGCGCCTCATAACACCGTTTTAACTATAACTATAGTCTTCAGAAAAATTTAGTCTTAGCCCATATTTTTCGTCATTATCGCTGCTGCAATATTCTTCGGCGCTTCAGCATAGCGATCAAACTCCATGGTGAAGGTAGCCCGCCCCTGAGTGGCGGAGCGCAAATCAGTGGCATAGCCAAACATCTCTGCCAGTGGTACCTCAGCATCAATCACTTTACCCATCGGACTATCGGCCATACCAAGAATCGTGCCGCGACGACGATTGAGGTCGCCGACCACATCACCCATATTGGCTTCTGGGGTAACCACCTCGACTTTCATCATCGGCTCTAGCAGTACGGCACCGCCATGATCCTTAAGATCTTTGGTGGCTAAAGAGCCGGCAATCTTAAACGCCATCTCCGAGGAGTCAACATCGTGATAGGAGCCATCATATAACGTCGCTTTTACACCCAACAACGGGTAGCCTGCTAGCACACCGTTTTGCATTTGCTCTTCAATACCTTTGGCAATAGCTGGAATATATTCCTTCGGAACGGTTCCACCTACAATCTCATTAATGAACTCGAGTCCTTCAGCACCGGGGTCTTCCGCTGGCTCAAATTTGAGCCACACATGGCCGTATTGACCGCGACCACCTGACTGACGAATAAACTTACCTTCAATTTCACAGCCCTTTGTGATGGTTTCGCGATAGGCAACCTGCGGCTGACCTATATTGGCATCAACGGTAAACTCACGACGCATACGATCAACCAGAATGTCCAGATGCAGTTCGCCCATGCCAGAGATAATGGTCTGACCACTCTCTTCATCGGTCTTAACGCGAAACGAGGGGTCTTCTTGGGCCAGCTTTCCCAGTGCGACACCCATTTTATCTTGGTCTGCTTTGGTTCGCGGCTCTACGGCCACTGATATCACCGGTTCAGGAAACTCCATGCGCTCGAGAATAATTTTGTCGCTCTCGGCACAGAGAGTATCACCAGTGGTGGTGTCTTTAAGGCCGATTGCGGCGGCAATATCGCCGGCCAGGACCTGTTTGATTTCTTCGCGACTGTTGGCGTGCATCTGCACCATGCGTCCGACCCGCTCGCGCTTCATTTTGACCGAATTGTAAACTGCTGTGCCGCTCTCCAATTTGCCGGAATAGACGCGCATAAACGTCAACGTGCCAACGAAAGGGTCGGTGGCGATTTTAAACGCCAGCGCGGCAAAGGGTGCCTCGTCGTCAGCTTCTCTAAAGCCTTTCTCGCCACTTTCCAGCTCGCCCTCAATGGCTTTGACTTCAGTGGGCGATGGCAGGTATTCAATGACTGCGTCGAGCATGCCCTGCACACCTTTGTTTTTGAATGCCGACCCACCCAACACCGGAACAATTTCATTCGCCAACGTGCGAAGACGCAGACCCTGTTTGATTTCAGCTTCACTGAGAACCTCTTCATTGAGGTATTTATCCATCAATTCTTCGTTAGCTTCGGCAGCTGCCTCGACAAGCTGCTCATGCATTTCCTGGCACTCGGCTAACATGGCATCGGGAATCGATGCATACTCAAAGGTCATACCCTGATCCGCTTCGTTCCAGTAAATGGCTTTCATCTTGACCAGATCGACTACGCCTTTAAAGTTATCCTCGGCACCAATGGTCATCTGCAGTGGCACGGCAACGGCACCAAGACGTTCTTTTAACTGACTCAAGACCATCTTGTAGCTGGCACCGGCACGGTCCATTTTATTGACGAAGACCATCCTCGGCACTTCATACTTGTTTGCCTGACGCCAAACTGTTTCGGTTTGCGGCTGCACCCCGGAAGAACCGCAGAGCACAATCACGGCACCATCTAGCACACGCAGGGAACGCTCAACTTCGATGGTGAAATCAACGTGTCCCGGAGTATCAATAATATTGATTCGATGGTCGTCGAACTGCCCGTCCATACCTTTCCAAAAGCATGTGGTCGCCGCGGAGGTGATAGTGATACCACGCTCTTGCTCCTGCTCCATCCAGTCCATGGTCGCAGCGCCGTCGTGAACCTCACCAATCTTGTGCGAGAGCCCGGTGTAGAACAGCACGCGCTCAGTTGTGGTGGTTTTTCCTGCATCGACGTGGGCACATATGCCGATGTTGCGGTAACGACTAATAGGGGTCTTGCGAGACACAATATTTTCCTCTGAAGCTGGAGCATAAAAATCGGTTTTAACGCAGTGCCTATTTTAAACCCTGAGACGAAGAAGTAAGAACTCTTTCGATTCATCTGAGTTTAAAAATAGCGTTCTCTTGCTGGGCTATTTGCAGGCACCAAACAAAATTGCCACTGCCTAAATGCGAAAAAAGGTGGCCATGACAGCCACCTTTTTTACGCAAGACTACATTGACTGTAATCTTTTTAGAAACGGAAGTGCGAGAACGCCTTGTTGGCTTCTGCCATGCGGTGAACATCTTCACGCTTCTTAACTGCGCCACCCTTGCTCTGAACTGCATCAATCAGCTCACCAGCAAGACGCTGAGGCATGGATTTCTCGCCGCGGTTACGGGCGTACTCCACCAACCAGCGCATTGCCAGTGCAGTGCGTCGGGAAGGACGAACTTCAACTGGCACCTGATAAGTCGCACCACCGACGCGGCGGGATTTCACTTCCACCATGGGTGCAACGTTATCCAGGGCTTCTTCAAACACTTCAACTGGATTTTTCTTAAGACGCTCTTCGACGATATCGAGTGCGCCATAAACGATCCGCTCAGCGACTGATTTTTTGCCGCTAACCATTACGTGATTCATAAATTTGGCCAGGGTGACATTTCCAAACTTGGGGTCTGGAAGAATGTCGCGCTTCGCCGCTACTCTTCTTCTTGGCATCGTTTTGCCCTTCTCTTCAGGTTACTTCCAGGGATAGGCCCTGGCCTTACTTGGTTGTATTACCGATTATTCGCAATGCGTCTCGCTGACACCTATTACCCTTTAGGGCGCTTGGTACCATACTTGGAACGACGCTGTGTACGACCGTTAACACCCGCTGTATCCAGAGTACCGCGTACCGTATGGTAACGAACACCTGGAAGATCTTTTACACGACCACCACGAATCAAGACAACGCTGTGCTCTTGCAGGTTGTGTCCTTCGCCACCAATGTATGAAGTTACTTCATAACCACTGGTTAAACGAACACGACAAACCTTACGCAATGCAGAGTTTGGCTTCTTCGGAGTAGTGGTGTAAACGCGGGTACATACACCGCGGCGCTGCGGACAGGCCTGAAGTGCTGGTACGTCACTTTTACTAACTTTGCGTTTTCTCGGCTTACGAACCAACTGGTTGATCGTTGCCATGCAATTTTTCTCCAAAAATAAAAAATACCTTCCGGGGAAGGCCGTACATTCCTTGAGCCCTGTCGCAAATCCGACTACGAGACCCAAAAGGGAGCGGCATTCTAAATACCGCACATCCGGGAGTCAAGCGGGCATTCAGTTTATCGGACTGCCCGCCCGTGTCCCTATTCTTCCGACAGATCGACGCTTAACGCTTCACTCAGTGCTGCTTCAACATCCGCTGCAGTCATTGCAGTATCCGCCATAAGATTCGCCTCACGCACTTTGCGACGCTGAGCGTGATAGGCAAGTCCGGTTCCCGCAGGAATCAGTCGCCCAACAACCACGTTCTCTTTCAAACCACGCAGCGGATCAGCCTTACCGGTCACAGCCGCTTCGGTCAGCACTCGTGTGGTCTCCTGGAAGGAGGCCGCAGAGATAAAGCTCTCGGTCGCCAATGACGCTTTGGTGATACCCAGCAGCTGTCGATCAAACTTGGCCGGCTGCATACCTTCCTGACGCAGGCGTTCGTTCTCAGCGAGAACACGCATATATTCAACCTGCTCACCACGAATTAAGCTGGAGTCACCCATATCGGTGATTTCAACTTTGCGCAGCATCTGGCGAATAATCACTTCAACGTGTTTGTCGTTAATCTTCACACCCTGCAGGCGATACACTTCCTGAATCTCATTGACGATGTATTTAGCCAACTCGCTAATACCTTTGAGACGCAGAATATCGTGTGGCGTTGGCGGTCCATCAGAGATCACCTCACCCTTCTCGACGTGCTCCCCTTCAAAAACACCGAGGGTACGCCACTTGGGAATCAGTTCTTCGTAATGCATTTTACCGTTCGCCAATGGCTGGCCGTCGTCTGGCGTGATCACCAAACGCATCTTGCCCTTGGTCTCTTTACCCAGAGTGACAGTACCTGTGATCTCAGCAAGAATTGCGGGATCTTTCGGCTTACGTGCTTCAAACAGATCGGCAACACGTGGCAGACCACCAGTAATATCTTTCGTACCGCCAGATTCTTGCGGAATACGCGCAATAATCTCACCGATATCGATGGTATCCCCGTCAGAAATATTGATGCTTGCGTTAGCTGGCAGAGGATAGTGAGCAGGAACAGTTGAGTTCGGGAACTGCAACTCTTTGCCCTTCTTGTCGGTCAGCGAGATCATCGGCTTGAGATCTTTACCTGCCGCAGGACGCTCATTCGGGTCAATCACAGAAATACTGGTCAGACCAGTCATATCATCAGTCTGTTGACGCACACTGAGGCCTTCTTCCATACCGGAGAAAGCAACTTTACCCGCAACTTCACTTACGATCGGATGGGTGTGTGGATCCCAGCTGGCAATGATATCGCCAGCGGCGACCTTGGAGCCGTCCTTAATCTTGATCAGCGCACCGTATGGCAGCTTATAGCGCTCACGCTCACGACCATTTTCGTCCGCAATAGCCAATTCACCAGAGCGCGAAACAGCAATCAAGTTGCCAGCCTTGTTCTCGACAGTCTTGAGGTTGATCAAGCGTGCTACACCATCCTGCTTAACTTTTACACTGTCGACAGCAGAAGCACGGGATGCCGCACCACCGATGTGGAAAGTACGCATGGTTAGCTGAGTACCTGGCTCACCGATAGACTGAGCAGCAATTACACCAACTGCCTCACCCTGGTTAACCCGATGCCCACGCGCCAGATCACGACCGTAACAGGCGGAACAGATTCCGTGAGTCACTTCACAGGTGATCGGCGAGCGTACAGTTACTTCGTCAATGCTCAGTTTTTCGATCCGAATAACCCACTGCTCATCGATCATAGTGCCAGCGGGAACAGCAATCTCTTCACTGCCTGGCTTATTGACGTCCTGAGCAACAATACGACCCAGGATGCGATCGCCGAGAGATTCGATAATATCGCCACCCTCAATGACCGGCGTCATTAACAGACCTTCGGTGGTGCCACAATCAACTTCTGTAACTACCACATCCTGGGCAACATCAACCAGACGACGGGTCAGGTAACCGGAGTTGGCCGTTTTAAGAGCGGTATCGGCAAGACCCTTGCGCGCGCCGTGCGTTGAAATAAAGTACTGGAGTACGTTCAGGCCTTCACGGAAGTTTGCGGTGATCGGCGTCTCGATAATCGAACCATCGGGACGCGCCATCAGACCTCGCATACCAGCCAGCTGACGAATCTGCGCTGGGGAGCCACGAGCACCTGAATCAGCCATGATAAAGACCGAGTTGAAAGAATCCTGCTCTTCTTCCTCGCCTTTACTATTGATAGCCATTTCGGTACTTATGCCTTTCATCATCGATTTGGCAACACGGTCATTTGCCTGAGACCAAATATCGATGACTTTGTTGTACTTCTCACCCTGAGTCACTAGACCCGAGGCAAACTGAGATTCGATCTCACGCACTTGGTCGTCAGCGGCTGCAATAATCTCGTGCTTGTCATCTGGGATAACGAAGTCGTTAACACCGATTGAAGCGCCTGAGCGAGTAGAGAAATCAAAACCGGTGTACATCAACTGGTCGGCAAAGATAACGGTATCTTTAAGCCCGACGCGTCGGTAGCACTCGTTGATTACCAGCGAGATCGCCTTCTTCACCATCGGCTTGTTAACCAGCTCGAATGGCAGACCCTGCGGAACAATTTCCCACAGCAGCGCACGGCCAACAGTGGTGTCAACAAGAGTTGTTTCCTCACTGCGCTCACCGGTAACCTCATCAACCAGAACTTCATTGATGCGTACTTTTACACGCGCCTGAAGATCAACCTTGCCTGAGTAGAATGCACGGGAGACTTCAAGACCATCGGCAAACACCATACCTTCACCGCGCACATTAACTTTGTGGCGAGTCATATAGTAGAGGCCCAACACCACATCCTGCGAAGGAACGATAATCGGTTCACCAGATGCTGGCGAAAGAATATTGTTAGTCGACATCATCAGCGCACGAGATTCCATTTGCGCTTCGATTGTCAGTGGCACGTGAACCGCCATCTGATCACCGTCAAAGTCGGCGTTGTAGGCCGCACAGACCAGCGGATGTAGCTGAATTGCTTTACCTTCGATAAGCACTGGCTCAAACGCCTGAATACCGAGACGGTGAAGCGTCGGCGCACGGTTGAGCAGGACGGGATGCTCACGAATAACATCTTCGAGAATATCCCAGACCACTGGCTCTTCGCGCTCAACCATTTTCTTGGCCGCTTTGATAGTGGTTGCAAGACCGCGTAATTCTAATTTGCTGAAGATAAACGGCTTAAACAGTTCCAGCGCCATGCGCTTGGGCAGACCACACTGATGCAGACGCAGGGCGGGACCCACTACGATCACCGAACGGCCTGAGTAGTCAACACGCTTACCCAACAGGTTCTGACGGAAGCGACCCTGCTTACCCTTGATCATATCAGCAAGAGACTTCAATGGACGCTTGTTAGATCCAGTGATGGCACGACCGCGACGACCGTTGTCGAGCAGTGCATCGACAGATTCCTGCAACATACGCTTTTCATTGCGAACAATGATGTCCGGTGCATTTAATTCTAACAGTCGCTTGAGGCGGTTGTTGCGATTGATCACACGACGATAAAGGTCGTTCAGATCGGAGGTGGCGAAACGACCCCCATCCAATGGCACCAGCGGACGCAGATCAGGTGGCAGCACAGGCAGTGCTTCGAGCACCATCCATTCCGGCTTATTGCCGGAGCCATGAAATGCCTCAAGCAGCTTGAGTCGCTTGGAGAATTTTTTAATTTTGGTCTCGGACTTAGTGTTGGGGATTTCCTCACGGATATCCGCAATCTCATCCTCGAGAACAATCTCTTTAAGTAGGGCCTGAATCGCCTCCGCACCCATAATCGCGGTGAATTCATCACCGAACTCTTCGAGAGATTCAAAGTACTCTTCGTCGGTCAGCAGCTGACCTTTTTCCAGCGTGGTTAAACCTGGATCAGTCACCACATAGGATTCAAAGTAAAGCACTCGCTCAATTTCGCGAAGTGTCATATCTAACATCAAACCAATGCGCGACGGCAGTGACTTGAGGAACCAGATATGGGCAACCGGACAGGCCAGTTCAATATGACCCATACGCTCGCGACGAACTTTTGTCAGCGTGACTTCAACGCCACACTTTTCGCACACGATGCCACGATGCTTCATGCGCTTGTACTTGCCGCACAGACACTCGTAATCCTTTACCGGTCCAAAAATCTTGGCACAGAAAAGACCTTCGCGCTCTGGCTTGAAGGTACGATAGTTTATGGTCTCGGGCTTTTTAACTTCACCAAATGACCAAGAGCGGATCATTTCCGGTGATGCGAGACCGATACGAATATTATCGAATTCGGTATTTTGTTCCTGTTGCTTGAGTAGATTGACTAAGTCTTTCAAGGCTTTTCCTCCAGTAACTGGGTTTGCCGAGGCGATTCGCCGCCCCGGCCATCAGTAAGCAATACAGCGCTTATTCGTTTTCCAACTCCATGTTGATACCGAGTGAGCGAACTTCTTTCACCAACACGTTGAATGACTCTGGCATGCCAGGCTCCATTCGGTGATCGCCATCCACGATGTTTTTATACATCTTGGTGCGACCTGCAACATCGTCAGACTTAACGGTGAGCATTTCCTGCAGGGTGTAGGCGGCACCATATGCCTCCAGTGCCCAGACTTCCATCTCACCAAAGCGCTGACCGCCAAACTGCGCCTTACCACCCAGCGGCTGCTGAGTAACGAGACTATAAGAACCAGTTGAACGAGCGTGCATCTTGTCGTCCACCAGGTGGTTCAGCTTAAGCATGTACATGTAGCCGACTGTCACGGGACGATCAAACTGATCTCCAGTGCGGCCGTCATATAGGGTGGTTTGACCACTCTCATCTAGATCCGCCAGTTTAAGCATCTTTTTCAGCTCAACTTCATTGGCACCATCGAACACGGGTGTCGCAATTGGCACACCTTTACGCAGATTCGAGGCCAGCTCTAGCACTTCCGCATCAGACAGTTCTTTAAGGTCGGTACCGTAGACCGTCTCACCGACATCGTAGATTTCCTGAAGGAACTTGCGAATTTCAGCTGCTTTGGCCTGCTCTTTGATCATGGCATCAATCTTGACACCCAGACCTTTAGCCGCCATACCCATATGAGTTTCAAGAACCTGACCAACGTTCATTCGCGACGGAACACCGAGCGGATTGAGCACGATATCAACTGGCTCGCCCTTTTCATCGTAGGGCATGTCTTCAACCGGCTTGATCACCGAGATAACACCCTTGTTACCGTGACGGCCAGCCATCTTGTCACCAGGCTGGATACGACGCTTAACGGCGAGGTAGACCTTCACTGTCTTGAGTACACCAGGCGCAAGGTCATCACCGCTCTGCAACTTGCCACGCTTCTCTTCGAAACGCTCGTCGAGGTTGGTGCGACGATCAGCCAGCTGAGTTTGAGCAGCGGCAATCTGGTCGTTGAGTTCGGCAGCTTCCATACGGATGCTAAACCAGTCTTCGGTGCTGTATTCAGCAACCGCTTCGGCAGTCAAAACACCACCTTTCTTGAGACCAGCTGCTTTAACCACTTTACCGCCAACCAGCGCACTAAACAGACGTCCGAGCGTGGCATTTTCTACAATGCGGTACTCGTCATTCAGATCCTTGCGGTACTGATCCAGCTCTGCACGCTCGATATCCAGAGAGCGCTGATCTTTTTCCAGACCGTCACGAGTAAACACCTGAACATTAATAACTGTTCCTTTGATGCTGGTGGGCACACGCAGAGAAGTGTCTTTTACGTCAGACGCCTTCTCTCCGAAGATTGCACGCAAAAGCTTTTCTTCCGGAGTAAGCTGGGTCTCGCCCTTCGGCGTTACCTTGCCAACCAGAATATCGCCCGCCGCAACTTCTGCACCGATATGAACAATGCCTGACTCATCAAGTCTGGACAGAGCCACTTCGCCGACATTGGGAATATCCGCTGTAATCTCTTCTGATCCCAATTTGGTATCGCGAGCAACACAGGTGAGTTCCTGAATATGGATCGTAGTAAAGCGATCTTCCTGAACAACACGCTCAGAGATCAGGATGGAATCCTCAAAGTTGTATCCATTCCATGGCATAAACGCAATGCGCATATTTTGACCCAGGGCGAGCTCGCCGAGATCAACCGATGGTCCATCAGCCAGCACGTCACCACGTAAAACCTGGTCGCCCTGCTTAACAATCGGGCGCTGGTTGATACAGGTGTTCTGGTTAGAACGGGTGTATTTAGTCAAATTGTAAATATCGACGCCGGCTTCACCAGCCTCAATTTCATCATCATTGACTCGTACAACAATTCGCCCGGCATCGACACTTTCGATCATACCGCCGCGCTTGGCAACCTTACAGACACCGGAGTCACTCGCAACCGTGCGTTCAATACCGGTCCCCACCAGCGGCGCTTCCGCTGCCAGTGTCGGTACTGCCTGACGTTGCATGTTGGAACCCATCAAGGCGCGGTTAGCATCATCGTGCTCAAGGAATGGGATCAATGATGCAGCAACAGAAACAACCTGCTGCGGCGACACATCCATATAGTCGATATCTTCCGGAGCCTTTACGGTAAATTCATTTTGATGACGAACATTAACCAGATCTTCAACAAATTGACCTTTAGCGTTCAGCTTGGCTGAGGCCTGAGCGATAACATGTTGCGACTCGTTGATTGCCGACAGATATTCAATCTCATCAGTGACCTTGTTATTGACCACTTTGCGGTAGGGCGTCTCAATAAAACCGTAGCTATTGGTACGAGCATAGGTCGCCAGCGAGTTTATCAAACCGATGTTTGGCCCTTCTGGCGTCTCAATCGGGCACACGCGTCCGTAGTGAGTCGGATGCACGTCGCGGACTTCAAAGCCTGCTCGTTCGCGGGTCAATCCGCCTGGCCCCAATGCTGAGACACGACGCTTGTGGGTCACTTCTGAGAGCGGGTTGTTCTGGTCCATAAACTGCGACAGCTGACTGGAGCCGAAAAATTCCTTCATCGCTGCTGCAACAGGCTTGGCGTTAACCAGGTCCTGAGGCATCAACTCTTCCGACTCGGCCATTGACAGACGCTCTTTGACTGCACGTTCAACACGCACCAGACCCACGCGGAACTGGTTTTCAGCCATCTCACCAACAGAACGGATGCGTCGGTTACCGAGGTGATCGATATCGTCGACAAATCCTTTACCGTTACGGATGTTGATCAAAGTCTTCATAACATCGGCGATATCGGAGCCTTCGCCATACTGCTCGAACAGCTCCTGCGCTTCGTCAGTCTTTTGCATGGAGAAATAACGGTGGTCGTAAAGCACACCACTGCCCTGCTCTTCTTCACGATCGAGACGACGGTTAAACTTCATCCGACCTACAGCTGAGAGATCGTAGCGCTCAAGATTAAAGAACAAGTTATAGAACAGGTTTTCAGCCGACTCTTTGGTTGGTGGCTCACCAGGACGCATCATGCGATAGATTTCTACCAGCGCTTCGAGCTGGGTGCGCGATGGGTCTGCACGCAGTGTATCGGCTATAAATGGGCCGCAATCGAGATCATTGGTGTAGAGCGTCTCGATATCTTTTACACCAGCCTCTGACAGCTGCTCGAGCACTTCCAAGGTCAACTCTGTATTACATTCGAACAACAATTCACCGGTCTTCGGATCGGCAATGTCGACGGCCGTTGCACGGCCCAGAAGATACTCAGCTGGTACTTCAAGAGAAGTTACCTTGCCTTTTTCCAGATCGCGAATATGGCGGGCAGTGATACGGCGGCCTTTCTCAACCACCACATTGCCTTTCTTGTCTTTGATGTCAAATACTGTGATTTCACCACGCAATCTTTCCGGATCAAGCTCCAGAGTGAAACCTTCTTTCTTCTGATGGAAGATGCTGGTATCGAAGAACATACCAAGAATTTCTTCAGAGCTATAACCCAGCGCGCGCAACAGGATAGTCGCAGGCAACTTGCGGCGACGGTCAATACGCACATAGAGAACATCTTTCGGGTCAAATTCAAAGTCCAACCACGAGCCGCGGTAAGGAATCACGCGGGCGGTGTAAAGCAGCTTACCCGAGGAGTGAGTCTTGCCTTTATCGTGGTCGAAAATAACACCCGGCGATCGATGCAACTGAGAAACGATAACGCGCTCAGTCCCATTAATAATAAAGGTACCGTTATCTGTCATCAGCGGGATTTCGCCGAGGTAGACTTCCTGCTCGCGGATATCTTTAATCGCCTTGTTAGTCGATTCTTTATCATAGATAACCAAGCGAACGCGGACACGTAGAGGCACAGAAAAAGTGACGCCGCGGAGTTTGCACTCTTCTACGTCAAACGCAGGCTTGCCCAATACATAGTCGACGTACTCAAGTGCCGCATGGCCAGAGTAGCCCACAATTGGGAAAATGGAGTTCAGCGCGGCATGCAAACCGGTGTTTTGGCGGTCGCCGACCGCAATACCGGTTTGAGTAAAATTCTTATAGGAATCAAGTTGGATTGCCAACAGGTAGGGCAAGTCCATTACATTTGGCAGCTTGCCAAAGTTCTTGCGGATACGTTTCTTCTCAGTGAAAGAGTAAGCCATCTGTATTCCTCGGGATCATCTTATTAGGGAATTACCAATCTTGGGTTCAACCCAAGTCATTTCTGCTCGCAAATTCCCATACTTACAAGCAGAAAAGGGCCGAAGGGAAAACCCCTTCAGCCCAGCCTGAAAAATCAGGCAACTCGCGCGACCAACTTACTTAAGTTCGACAGTTGCGCCAGCTTCTTCCAATTGCTTCTTAGCATCTTCGGCATCGTCTTTAGAAGCGGCTTCTTTAATCGTAGAAGGAGCACCGTCTACCAATTCTTTCGCTTCTTTCAGACCAAGGCCAGTGATTGCACGTACCGCTTTAATAACATTCACTTTCTTGTCGCCAACAGCGCTAAGTACTACGTCGAAGTCAGTCTTGGCTTCTGCAGCAGCTTCACCGCCGCCAGCAGCAGCTGGGCCAGCTGCAACAGCAACTGCAGCCTGAGCTGAAACACCAAACTTCTCTTCCATCGCGCTAACGAGCTCAACAACATCCATAACGCTCATTTCTGCGATTGCATTCAAAATATCTTCTTGTGATAAAGCCATTTCGGGCCTCCTAAATTTTAATGTTTACACTGGAAACGCTTACGCCGCTTCCTCTTTTTGAGTTTTAACTGCAGCCACAACACGGGTTACTTTTGATGGAACTTCGTTGAAAGTTCTCACCAACTTGGTAACCGGAGCTAATGTAACGGCCGCCAACATACCGAGCGCTTGATGAAGCGTCGGAAGATTGGCGAGCATGTCAATTTGCTCACTCGCAAGTAACTGGCCACTGACCGAGAGCGCCTTGACTTCAAATTCTTTGTTTTCTTTCGCAAAGTCTTTGAAAAGTCTCGCGGCGGCACCTGGATCCTCCATAGAGAAACCAAACAATGATGGACCGACCAAAACTTCTTCTACGCATGCGTAGTCAGTTTCAGAGAATGCTCGCTTAGCTAAAGTGTTGCGGACAACGCGCAACTGCACGTTTTCTGCTCGAGCTTTAGCACGCAGAGCATTCATAGCGGTAACATCAACGCCACGGGCGTCGGCAATCACTAGAGACAAAGCTTGAGCTGCTGTTTCACTTACTTCAGCAACAATTGCTTTCTTGCCTTCGAGATTCAATGCCACAATAAATCTCCTGCTTTTACCTGAGTTTCGGCCGAAAACTAATGTCTTCGACCACCTCGGCGAATTGTATCCAGTGCAACTAATCCTGTACTGGGTTCACCGTTTGCGTAGGAAAATTAACGCAGCCTAACACCGCTCTAATTTATTAATCCCCTTCGGGAACCTACGGTCTTTAACGGCTCACGCCAGCGTTTAGCCGGCGCAAACCCCAAAGCCTGTTTGGCGGGACTGTCCGCCGATCGATTAAGCGCCCAGAGAGCCCTGATCAATCATTAATCCTGGACCCATGGTGGAAGATACGGTGATCTTCTTCATGTAGACACCTTTTGCAGATGCCGGCTTGGCCTTGGCCAGGTCAGCGATCAGCGCATTAAGATTCTCTTTCAGCGCAGACGCCTCAAACGTCGCCACACCAATACCACCGTGAATAATGCCGTTCTTATCAGCGCGGAAACGTATTTGACCCGCCTTGGCATTTTTGACTGCGGTTGCAACATCTGGCGTCACGGTTCCTGATTTAGGATTTGGCATCAGACCACGGGGGCCGAGCACTTTACCCAGAAGACCGACAACACGCATAGCATCAGGAGCAGCAATAACAACATCAAAATCCATGTTGCCGCCCTTAATATCGTCAGCTAGCTCGTCCATACCGACCAGCTCAGCACCAGCAGCTTTCGCCGCCTCTGCTGCCTCGCCCTGAGCAAAGACACATACACGGACATCTTTACCAGAACCATTTGGCAAGGTGGTAGCACCACGAACAATCTGGTCCGACTTGCGCGGATCAATACCGAGATTGATAGCAACATCAATCGTTTCGTTGAACTTAACCGCTGACAACTCCTTCAGCAGGTTCAACGCTTCGTCGGCAGAATACAACTTGCCGGCTTCAATTTTTTCATTAATAGCGCGACGACGCTTGGATAGCTTAGGCATTTACACACCCTCCGTTTCAAGACCCATTGAACGGGCAGAGCCGGCAATGGTGCGCACCGCGGCATCCATATCAGCTGCGGTCAGATCAGGTTCTTTTGTGGTAGCAATCTCTTCAAGCTGTGCGCGCGTCACTTTACCAACCTTGTTGGTGTTGGGACGACCACTGCCGCTTTTGATACCGGCCGCTTTTTTCAACAGGAATGATGCTGGTGGAGTCTTCATCTCGAAAGTGAAGCTGCGATCAGCATAAACCGTAATAACGACGGGCACAGGAGCACCCTGCTCAATGCCTTGCGTCTGGGCATTGAAGCCCTTACAGAATTCCATGATATTAACGCCGTGCTGACCCAGTGCTGGACCTACAGGGGGACTTGGATTGGCCTGACCGGCAGGCACTTGCAGCTTGATATAAGCTGTAACTTTCTTAGCCATCTTTTTTCTCCACTAATGGGTGTTAGCGCCTCCAGACTGCTGCTGCAACCACTGCAGTAACCGACCTTCTCTGGCTCCCCGACAGGTCAGCGGAATTGCCAACCTATCAATTAAAACTTTCTATCAGGCTTTTTCGACCTGAGTAAACTCAAGCTCAACCGGCGTTGAGCGGCCGAAAATCGACACGGCTACACGGAGCCGGCTCTTTTCGTAATTAACTTCTTCAACCGTACCGTTAAAGTCATTGAACGGTCCATCGGTTACGCGGACCATCTCGCCAGGTTCAAACATGGTCTTCGGACGCGGAGCCTCTTCTGAATCGTGCACTCTCTGCAAAATCAATTCCGCTTCTTTATCAGTAATTGGCGCCGGCTTGTCCGCTTTGCCACCAATAAAGCCCATCACGCGTGGCGTTTCCTTGACCAGGTGCCAGGTATCATCGTCCAGCAACATCTGAACCAAAACATAACCAGGGAAAAACATTCGCTCGCTGGTACGCTTAGCGCCACCGCGCATCTCAACCACCTCTTCGGTGGGAACCAGAATTTCACCAAATCTGTCTTGCAACCCGTGAAGCTGAACGCGATCCTGCAGTGCAATCGCTACTTTCTTCTCGTAACCCGAGTAAGCATGTACCACATACCAACGCATTGACATGCCTTTCTCCTAGCCCATTATCTGTGCTGCGCCCCAACTCAGCAGAGAATCAATTCCCCACAGAATCAGTGACATTAATAAAATAACCGCAACCACAATCAACGTGGTCTGGTTGCGCTCTTGCTTGGTTGGCCAGACAACTTTGCGCCATTCAGTACGCGCGCCGATCGCCAGCTCAACAAGTGCCGAACCCTTGCTAGTCCGCGCGGCAGCAAAGCCGGCGACCAGAACGGCAACAAGCATACCAATAACCCGGTAGAGAACAGATTCAGCCGCAAAATACCAATTCGCGTAAATAGCTCCGCCCAGCACAAGCACTGTGATCGACCACTTAAGCCAATCCAACCGAAACTCTTTATCTTCTGTTGCAACACTCATTAACGCGTCCCGAACTTATAAGTGGCAGGCCAGGAGGGACTCGAACCCCCAACAGCCGGTTTTGGAGACCGGTGCTCTACCAATTGAACTACTGGCCTACAATAATTTTATTGCTTTCCCTATCTGACAGCTAAGCCGAGGCACCTGTCGATGCCTCGGCTCTACGCTTTCAATCGTCGCTATTACTTATTCGATAATCTTCGCAACAACGCCGGCACCAACCGTTCGGCCACCTTCACGGATAGCAAAACGCAGGCCTTCTTCCATCGCAATCGGGTGGATCAGCGTGACTTCCATCTGCACGTTGTCACCAGGCATGACCATTTCAGTTCCCTCTGGCAGCTCACACGCGCCTGTCACGTCAGTGGTGCGGAAGTAAAACTGTGGACGGTAGCCTTTGAAGAATGGCGTGTGACGCCCGCCTTCATCTTTGGACAAGACATACACTTCTGAGGTGAACTTGGTGTGCGGCTTCACTGAACCGGGCTTGGCCAGTACCTGTCCGCGCTGCACGTCTTCTCGCTTGGTGCCACGCAGTAAGATGCCGCAGTTCTCGCCTGCACGACCTTCGTCAAGCAGCTTGCGGAACATTTCGACACCTGTACAGGTGGTCTTGACGGTGTCGACGATGCCGATGATTTCTACTTCTTCGCCTACTTTGACGACGCCGCGCTCGACACGTCCCGTTACTACGGTGCCGCGACCAGCAATGGAGAAGACGTCTTCAATCGGCATCAGGAACGCTTGGTCAATCGCGCGCACGGGCTCTGGAATGTAGCTGTCGAGTGCTTCTACCAGCTTCTTGACTGCGGTGGTGCCAAGCTCGTTGTCATCTCGTCCTTCGAGCGCCATCAGCGCTGAACCCACGATGATCGGGGTGTCGTCGCCGGGGAATTCATAGGTGTCGAGCAGCTCGCGCAGTTCCATTTCTACCAGCTCGAGCATTTCTGCATATTCTTCTGAGTCGACGCCGCCACAGTCTTCTGCAAGCAGGTCAGCTTTGTTCAAAAATACCAGTACGTACGGTACGCCAACCTGACGTGACAGCAGGATGTGCTCGCGTGTCTGGGGCATCGGGCCGTCTGTCGCTCCACAGACCAGTATCGCGCCGTCCATCTGCGCGGCACCGGTGATCATGTTTTTGACATAGTCGGCGTGGCCTGGGCAGTCTACGTGCGCGTAGTGACGTATCGGGGAGTCATACTCAACGTGGGCTGTCGAGATGGTGATGCCGCGCTCGCGCTCTTCAGGGGCGTTGTCAATCTGATCGAAGGCTTTCATTTCGCCTCCCCATACTTCTGAACAAACCCGGGTCATCGCCGCTGTCAGTGTCGTTTTACCATGGTCTACGTGCCCAATGGTGCCTACGTTCACGTGCGGCTTGTTTCTTTCAAATTTTGCTTTTGCCATCTCAGTGTCTCCTAATCGGAACATTAGCGGGCCGTTAACCTAATCCAGCTAATGCCCTTACATTTAAATCTAACTGCCTAGCCTTGCCATGTGATCAAGCTGCTGACCGTAATGGCCTGGCAGGACCACTCTTATTACTACTTATTACACACGCAGAAACTGTGCGTTCTACGAATATATGGAGCTCATAACCGGATTTGAACCGGTGACCTCTTCCTTACCAAGGAAGTGCTCTACCGACTGAGCTATATGAGCACATACCTTTACCAAAAACTGGAGCGGGCAGCGGGAATCGAACCCGCATCATCAGCTTGGAAGGCTGAGGTTCTACCATTAAACTATGCCCGCTTGAACCCACTTACTCTTCAAGTCGCGCCGATCCCTGTTACCCCGAATCGTGCAGTTCAGGGCTGTGTAAAACTATGGTGGCGGGAGGTGGATTCGAACCACCGAAGCTTTCGCGTCAGATTTACAGTCTGATCCCTTTGGCCGCTCGGGAATCCCGCCTTAAACTCTTGAAACTTTCTACTGCGTTTCCAGTTTCGCTTTTCGAAGTCACCCTACAGCAAGCAAGCTGCAGGAATATTACCTGCAGAGCAGCTTCAAAAAAGGCCGTGTATTCTCTTCGTCTGGCAGTATATTGTCAACAATATTAGTACCTTAGAGAGAAAAATGGAGCTGGCGAGAGGAGTCGAACCCCCGACCGGCTGATTACAAGTCAGCTGCTCTACCAACTGAGCTACGCCAGCATCTCAATAACGGAGCGCGATTCTAGTGAAAGTCAGGCGTATTAGCAACCTTCATGCAGTCTTCAAGGGATCTTTTTTTTGCCGCAAATTGAGCCCAAGACTGGGGAGGAATATTTGAACGTTCAAGGGCAGGTATTTTCAACCAAAACTCGGCAGCTTTGGATACAACAATCCACTGGTCATTATCAGCCAAGCCAGGCACTAATGTCACAAGAGCATCACGGGCCTGGATCTGCTCACTAAATGGGCCAATAAAAAAACATTGCGTAGATTCGAGTGTTCCGGAAGAGTCAGGCTTTGACTCTGGCAGGACATCTGGTGCCTCTCGCTCGCGCGGAGACAGCTCTGACAATAGTCGCAGTTTGCTGAGATGATCCGGGGGCTGCAGTTCGGAGGACCCAGGGTTCACGTCGGGTTGAGGCGGGATATTGGTCATCATTAGAAAGCCAAGCAGGTTAACCAAGACAACCACGCTGACCACTATTTTCATTGGCTACCACCTGATACAAAACATACCTGCTCTACCGAGAGGCCATCGAGCACAAGGTCGGGAATATAGTCTCCAGGCCTTGCAAGCTGGCTATTAAGCAGCTCGCCATCGCCGCCTGTAATAACCAAGTCTGCACTATATGACGCCAGCAAACGCTCGATTAAGGCTACCAACATGAATGAACAGCCTTTGCCGACAGCCTGTTCCGTGTTGATACCGGGAATACTGAGACTATCACTATGCTGTTGATCAACCTTCACTCGGTCAGTTCCTTTCCAAAGTGCAGCGTGCATAAGCGTTATGCCCGGCACTATGTAGCCTCCTCGGTGACGGCCCCGATCATCGACCATATCAATAGTGACCGCACTGCCGGCATCGACAATAATCAGAGGTGCTTGGCGGCCATCGGAGGCCGCTAAAATTGCCATCCAACGGTCGACGCCAAGTTTCTCAGGATGTTCATAGCCACAGATAACGCTGCCGACCTGTTGGCTTACCTGGGCCAGTTGGAGATCCAAATTGTACTGAGCGGCCAGCTGCGCTACAAGGAGAGCGGCAACCGATTCGCCGGCGACATTACACAGCTGCGCTTTCTTCAGGGATGAGATAATGGGGAGCCTTAGGGCCTCACCGTCAATAAACGAGCGCGTCAGCTGATGGCCATCAGCAATGGTCGTACCCGCATCGATAATTCGCCACTTGATCCGCGTATTACCCGCATCGATCTGTAAAATCATTTAGCCAACCTTAAACTCAGCTCCCCGCCAATAAACCGCTCAACCCTGCCATCTGACAGCTGCAGACGCAGAGCGCCATCCTTATCGACACCTTTGACCACGCCATTTATCGATTCTTTCGCTGTGCTGATCGTAGCCTGCTGATTATAAAAAGCGTCTGCCGCCTGCCACTCGTCACAATAGGCCGCAAATCCCCGAGACTCAAAATCACCTAATAACAAGATAATTTCTGATATCAAAGCCGCCGCAAGTCGATTCCTCGAAGGTGTTTTTAACGGCTCACCCGAAGGGCGGTTTTCTTTTAGCAGCGTGGCGATATCGGTCCATTCCTGCTCGATACGCGAGCCGGACTTTGCTGGCATTGACACATTCAGACCGACACCAATAATGACACTACAGTGCCCGACCGGATCCCCGATCATCTCAAGCAAGATCCCGCCAAGCTTTTTATTATCGACATAAATATCATTTGGCCACTTGAGCTGCACAGACTGCAATCCGTAATCTGACAGGGCACGCTTGACTGCCACGCCAACAGCCAGGCTCAACCCCTGAAGCGCTTGAGCGCCATCGTTAAAGTCCCAGATGATCGATAGGTAAATATTCGCCGCAAACGGGCTTATCCAGACTTTACCTCGGCGGCCGCGGCCTGCACTTTGCTGCTCGGCTAGAATCACCGTGCCCGTCGCAGCTTGCCTCTCGGCCAATTCGCGAGCAAATTTGTTCGTCGAGTCAATGTGTTGAAAAACCTGCAACTCCCTTATCGAATTCGACACATCCTGTGAGAACCCAGCTCGAAGCTTTTGCTCTTCAAGCAGGTCGAGCCCACCCATAATTCGATAGCCAGTCCCCTTTACCGAATCCAGCTCGAGCCCAGCCGCTTCAAGCTTCTGAAGGTGTTTCCATACCGCAGCGCGGCTGCAGCCCAACTGTTTGCCCAAGCTTTCTCCAGAGTGAAACTCCCCATCACTGAGCAGCCTTAAAATATTTGTTTGAGTATCAGACACATCAGCCATCCGTTAGATTAATAAACCAGGTTAGCCCAGATAAAGCGTACGCCAAGCAGAAAAAGTAACAGCGCAAATAACTTCTTCAACACCAAGCCATCTAGGCGATGTGCCAGCAAGGCGCCGAGTCGAGCGCAGGGTGTGCTCAACAAAATGATTCCGAACCAAGCCGGAAGAAATATATAACCGAGAGTATAGGCAGGCAAGCTGGCTGCAGGGCTATTTGCCGAACTATAAAGCAAGCTGGCCGCCAAGGCGATGGGAAATCCAACTGCGGCTGCAGAGCCGACAGCATGATGAATCCTAACACCAAAAAACGTCAGCAGGGGCGCTGTCAAGGCGCCACCACCGATACCGAGCAGCGACGATAGGCCACCGATAGCAGTCCCCGCTAATGCCAAGATCACAGTAGAGGGCCCACCGCGTAGTTGCTCAACAGGCTTGTAGAAAAGCATCTGCAATGCAATAAGAACAAGAAACCCGCCAAATACTAGCTGAAGAAACACTCCGCCCACAGAGAGCGCAAACAGCCCGCCAAGTATCGATCCAGCAACAATGCCTGGACTCAGTCTGAATACCAGATCCCAGCGCACAGCCGCGCGTTGGTGGTGCGTGTAAATTGACGTCATAGATGTAAATAATATTGTTGCCAGGGATGTGCCGATAGCCATATGAGTAGAAACATCCGCAGACATACCCTGCGCATCGAACGCAAAGATCAGGATTGGAACGATTACGACGCCGCCACCAACACCAAACAGCCCGCTTATCAGTCCCGCAATTGCGCCCAAGCCAAGATAAAGTAGGAAGTCCATAAGCTTGTCAGCGACCGATAACCATTGAAAGAGTATCGCGAAGCTTACCTGATTATCGACTACTTGCCGATGCCTTTTGGCAGATCCATAAATATCAAATAAAAAAAACCCCAGTACTTTCGGTACTGGGGTTTTCTATTTAGAAGCCTGGCGATGACCTACTCTCACATGGGGAAACCCCACACTACCATCGGCGATGAACCATTTCACTACTGAGTTCGGGATGGGATCAGGTGGTTCTAGTTCTCTATGGTCACCAGGCAAACTGGCATGACCTCGAAGCATTGTGCTTCAGAGTCAAATTAGGTCGATGGCTGTCAAATATTGGTTTTTTCGTAGCCGGACTGTATTGAATACATATCCATCCGGATCTCGCTTGCATTATATGGTCAAGCCTCACGGGCAATTAGTATTGGTTAGCTCAACGCCTCACAGCGCTTCCACACCCAACCTATCAACGTCCTAGTCTTGAACGGCCCTTTAGGGAAGTTAAACTCCCAGGGAAAATTAATCTTGGAGGGGGCTTCCCGCTTAGATGCTTTCAGCGGTTATCCTGTCCGAACGTAGCTACTGGGCAATGCCATTGGCATGACAACCCAAACACCAGGGGTTCGTCCACTCCGGTCCTCTCGTACTAGGAGCAGCTCTCCTCAATTTTCCAACGCCCACGGCAGATAGGGACCGAACTGTCTCACGACGTTCTGAACCCAGCTCGCGTACCACTTTAAATGGCGAACAGCCATACCCTTGGGACCAGCTCCAGCCCCAGGATGTGATGAGCCGACATCGAGGTGCCAAACACCGCCGTCGATATGAACTCTTGGGCGGTATCAGCCTGTTATCCCCGGAGTACCTTTTATCCGTTGAGCGATGGCCCTTCCATACAGAACCACCGGATCACTAAGACCTACTTTCGTACCTGCTCGACGTGTCAGTCTCGCAGTCAAGCACACTTCTACCTTTGCGCTCATAGCATGATTTCCGACCATGCTGAGTGTACCTTCGCGCTCCTCCGTTACTCTTTGGGAGGAGACCGCCCCAGTCAAACTACCCACCAGACACTGTCCTCGACCCGGATAACGGGTCAGAGTTAGAACCTCAAACATACCAGGGTGGTATTTCAAGGATGGCTCCACGCAATCTAGCGATCACGCTTCAAAGCCTCCCACCTATCCTACACAAATAGGTTCAAAGTTCAGTGCCAAGCTATAGTAAAGGTTCACGGGGTCTTTCCGTCTAGCCGCGGGAACACGGCATCTTCACCGCGATTTCGATTTCACTGAGTCTATGGTGGAGACAGCGCCCCCATCGTTACGCCATTCGTGCAGGTCGGAACTTACCCGACAAGGAATTTCGCTACCTTAGGACCGTTATAGTTACGGCCGCCGTTTACCGGGGCTTCGATCAAGAGCTTCGCCGAAGCTAACCCCATCAATTAACCTTCCGGCACCGGGCAGGCGTCACACCCTATACTTCCTCTTACGAGTTTGCAGAGTGCTGTGTTTTAGATAAACAGTCGCAGGGGCCTGGTCTCTGCGGCCACCAACAGCTTACGGAGCAAGTCCGATCACCATCAGCGGCGTGCCTTCTCCCGAAGTTACGGCACCATTTTGCCTAGTTCCTTCACCATAGTTCTCTCAAGCGCCTTGGTATTCTCTACCTGATCACCTGTGTCGGTTTAGAGTACGGTCTCTTTATACCTGAAGCTTAGAGGCTTTTCTTGGAAGCATGGCATCAATGACTTCGCTCGCAATTGAGCTCGTTATCACTCCTCAGGATTGATCTCCCGGATTTACCTAAGAGATCTCCCTACAAGCTTAAACAGGGACAACCAACGCCCTGATCACCTAGCCTTCTCCGTCCCCCCATCGCAGTATAAAGAGGTACAGGAATATTAACCTGTTTTCCATCGACTACGCCTTTCGGCCTCGCCTTAGGTGCCGACTAACCCTGTCCCGATTAGCGTTGGACAGGAAACCTTGATCTTCCGGCGAGCGGGTTTTTCACCCGCTTTATCGTTACTCACGTCAGCATTCGCACTTCTGATACCTCCAGCATGCCTTACGACACACCTTCAACGGCTTACAGAACGCTCCTCTACCATGCATACAAGTATGCATCCGCAGCTTCGGTTCTCAGTTTAGCCCCGTTACATCTTCCGCGCAGGCCGACTCGACTAGTGAGCTATTACGCTTTCTTTAAAGGATGGCTGCTTCTAAGCCAACCTCCTAGCTGTCTGAGCCTTCCCACATCGTTTCCCACTTAACTGAGATTTGGGACCTTAGCTGGCGGTCTGGGTTGTTTCCCTCTCCACGACGAACGTTAGCACCCGCCGTGTGTCTCCCATGATTGCACTCACCGGTATTCGGAGTTTGCATCGGGTTGGTAAGTCGGTATGACCCCCTAGCCGAAACAGTGCTCTACCCCCGGTGGTGATACATGAGGCGCTACCTAAATAGCTTTCGAGGAGAACCAGCTATCTCCGGGCTTGATTAGCCTTTCACTCCGATCCACAGCTCATCCCCTAATTTTTCAACATTAGTGGGTTCGGTCCTCCAGTGCCTGTTACGGCACCTTCAACCTGGCCATGGATAGATCGCCCGGTTTCGGGTCTATTCCCAGCGACTAAGACGCCCTATTAAGACTCGGTTTCCCTACGGCTCCCCTATACGGTTAACCTTGCCACTGAAAATAAGTCGCTGACCCATTATACAAAAGGTACGCAGTCACAGAACAAGTCTGCTCCTACTGCTTGTACGCATACGGTTTCAGGATCTATTTCACTCCCCTAACAGGGGTTCTTTTCGCCTTTCCCTCACGGTACTAGTTCACTATCGGTCAGTTGGTAGTATTTAGCCTTGGAGGATGGTCCCCCCATGTTCAGTCAAGATAACACGTGTCCCGACCTACTTTTCGCAAGCTTAGTATCACAGATGAGTTTTCGTGTACGGGGCTATCACCCTCTATTGCCAGACTTTCCAGACTGTTCCACTAACACTTCTGCTATCACTTGCAGGCTGCTCCCCGTTCGCTCGCCGCTACTTAGGGAATCTCGGTTGATTTCTTTTCCTCCGGGTACTTAGATGTTTCAGTTCTCCGGGTTCGCTTCATGCACCTATGAATTCAGTGCATGATACCTATCTTATGATAGGTGGGTTTCCCCATTCGGAAATGTACGGATCAAAGGGTGTTTGCCACCTCCCCGTACCTTATCGCAGGCTCCTACGTCCTTCATCGCCTCCAACTGCCAAGGCATTCACCGTATGCGCTTACTCGCTTGACCATATAGCACAAGCGTGCAAGATTTTTCATTGTTGCGACGTACTATTTACATAGTACTAAGTAACAATTTCTCGCCGGACAGATTCATATAAAACACAATCTGGCCTTGAAAAAATTTACAATATTTAACAACCATCTTTTTAAAGAGCAACTGGCACAAAAAAAGCCAGTGATAAACAGTAATTTAACTATTTATCGCTAACTTCTTGGAACAGTGAATTGGTGGAGCTAAGCGGGATCGAACCGCTGACCTCCTGCGTGCAAGGCAGGCGCTCTCCCAGCTGAGCTATAGCCCCAATTTAACAAAAAAATTGGTGGGTCTGGGTGGATTTGAACCACCGACCTCACCCTTATCAGGGGTGCGCTCTAACCAACTGAGCTACAGACCCAATTCTTTCCCGACGGGGTCGTAGCAGCCCGATCGGCATACCATAATTCACTGCTAGCCATATTTTAATCAAACAATGCGTGTGAGCACTTACTAACCGAAAGGATTTTCGTTTAAGGAGGTGATCCAGCCCCAGGTTCCCCTAGGGCTACCTTGTTACGACTTCACCCCAGTCATGAATCACAAAGTGGTAACCGGCCTCCCGAAGGTTAGCCTAGCTACTTCTTTTGCAACCCACTCCCATGGTGTGACGGGCGGTGTGTACAAGGCCCGGGAACGTATTCACCGTGACATTCTGATTCACGATTACTAGCGATTCCAACTTCACGCAGTCGAGTTGCAGACTGCGATCCGGACTACGACCAGCTTTGTGAGATTGGCTCCCCCTCGCGGGTTTGCAGCCCTCTGTACTGGCCATTGTAGCACGTGTGTAGCCCAGGTCGTAAGGGCCATGATGACTTGACGTCGTCCCCACCTTCCTCCGGTTTGTCACCGGCAGTCTCCTTAGAGTTCCCACCATTA
>JAHEHL010000005.1 GCA_024644595.1 Porticoccaceae bacterium
CTCTTTCTCCGCCAAGTATTAAAGCCCCAGTAACTGTCCTGTTGCTGGGGCTTTTTTGTGGCCGCTTTGTAGCAAAACTTTGTAGCAAAATTGTCTTCTAATTTCCCTAATTCCGCTAATTGAGCCGTCACCTGTGATGGGTCAGGCAGGGGGCTATTCCACAGGGGGGCGGGGGAGGCTGCTGAGGTCTTGTGATTGTTACTGTATCTGCACAGATACTCTAAAAGCTAATGTTAAAAGCCTGATTGCTAATGGTGGAATTGCACCGCAAAACCTTTGAAGTATCTACCCTTCCGAATCTACCTTCCATCGGACCAAATTTTTCGCTTTAAGTCTGTTGGTAAACAGCTTGTATCTGCTTTGCTCTGACTGCCACTCTACTAACCACTGTGCACCCGTGCGCTCCGCATCTATGAAAACTGCATTAGTAATCATAATAGGAATTAAGATGGTCAGGTGGACGACGACACTTGTTATGGTGCTATACCCTAGCCAGCCAATGTAATAAGTAGCTATAAAACCAAACGTTATGCTCCAAATTGTAAACAATACAAGCATGAAATAGGACTGAAGCGTGTTATCTGGAATATGCTTCAACGGGTTAAACTTCACGTTCATTACGCGTCGCCAGATGTGCGCCGCTAGCATTATTGATCTTCTTAAAATGTTAGGCCTATCCATGTAACGTCCTCATAGTGAAACTATATTTAGCCCTAGACTAGCCATCTAAGCATACCATGAAAGAACTACGAAGGTAGCCTAACCCTTTGCAGGGGGCGGGGGGAGTGTTTTGTTACTTGTGATTGTTACAGTATCCGTGGGGATACTTTAGAGGGTGGTTTCAGGCGAGCAGCACCTAGGCGCCCTTTATTGTCTTGACCATCAGCTGCGGGTTTCCAGTCAGATCGCGGGGCTGTCAATTTCAAATGGCCTGTGCTGGAGTCCAGATGCCAAAACGCTATACCACACAGACACTCCTTCTCGATGTATTTACCGCTATGACTTTGAGCCAGCCACCGGCGTCATCTCGAATCAGCGGTTACTGGTGCGCACCAAAAAAGGCTGTTTCCCCGATGGGGCGACTATTGATGAACAGGGTTATCTGTGGAGTGCTCAGTGGGGGGCTAGCCAAGTGGTGCGCTACAGTCCGGAGGGGGAGGTGGATTTTATTCTGCCTCTACCGGTGAGTCAGCCAACCTGTGTTGCCTTTGGTGGACCGCAACTAAATCAGTTATTTATAACCAGTGCCTATCAGGGGCTCTGTGAAGCGGCGCGGCAGGCCGAACCAGATGCCGGCAATGTATTGGTTTTTCAGACGAATATTCGAGGGTTGCAGGACCCGCGTTTTTGCCCAGCTCAGTCGATTAGGCTATCTCAGCCTTAGACCTTACTGTCACTTAATTGCGCTTGAGTATTTTTACTAACTCTGCGATTTTGTCATCCATCTGGTCTTGGCTCTGTATTGAGTCTCGCACGCATTCCTCAATATGTTTTTCTAATATCTTTGCCTCTACCGTGGCGATGGCAGATTTAGCCGCCTTAAGTTGATTCAATATATCAATACAGTACTGGCCACTATCAATCATTTTGCCAACACCATTAATCTGCCCAGAAATGCGATTGATATTAGGGATTAATTTTTTATGGCAGGAATGTGGCATGACTTGTCCTTATATAAAGTTGGGGACTATGTAGGTAAATATGCTGGCAAACAGAAATATGGCGACAGAGATATTATAGATTTTTTGTGACCTTTTTCTGGTCGTTAAGCAGGCTCTACCCAGCTCTGGGTCTGCTGGGCAGGGCATGCGGGCTGTGCGGTAATTGACTATGCCCGCCAGAACAATCATCGCCAGTGCAAAGAGGCTAATGGCGACCTTGTACTGAGATAGCACAATCAAAAAGGGGAATACCCCTATAAGGCTCGCAAAGCTGGCTCCTGCCCCCAGGCTGACAAACAGGGCAGGCAGGGCGCAACAAATCAATGTCGACGTGGAGGCAAAGAGGGAGAAGAAGCTACTGGCTTTGTTCTGCACCTCAGTCTCCTAAAATTTGGATAGCTGTAGTATTTAGGCCGTTGTTCAAAATTTGCTTTTCTATATAAGCTTGATCTATTTCTGCATCTGACTGAAAACCTAGCAGTACTTTACCGGATGCCAGATCCACATCTATTTTGCTGATCTGGTTGTTCTTGCCGAAGCTTTTTTCTATGCCTCGCGCACAGAAATCACACACCATGCCCTGAACGCTGACCACAGCAATTTTGTCACCGGGAATATCGCTCACAAAATTATCGAATCGCTCCACATCGACCTCAAGAACTTTACCGTCGACCATTTGCTCGTGCATATGACCCTCGTGGGAGTGCATATCATGCATATTGTGGTGGTGCTGAGCCTGGCTGGCCGATGCCAAAAATATCAGAGTCGCGCCTAAAATAAGTGTAGTTTTCATAGTCATCCCTATTTTTGTAATAGTTAAAATCTATACATCAGATGCACATCCCAGTCGGTCTTTTTATGGTAACCGATCTCGACTAATGCACCTCCCTTAAACAATCGCAGCACAGGATAGGTTGTGCGTCGATCGTCAAAATCATTTTTCTTAGTTTCTATCATCAACCAGGTATGTAGGTCACCGTAATCCCCCAGATAGGGCGCAACACCAAGCTTAAATGTTTGTTCAAACAGATCGTAGCCCTGGCCGGACTGCTGTTGAGCTGAGAAGCCGACAAACAGTCGTCTGGTCTCCCAATCTCCGGCCAAACCATAAAAATGATTGTCGCTATCATTGAGTCCCACCCCAGACTTGAGATACAGGTTGCGCTGGGAAGTCGCTGTATTTTTACGGTGCAGCAGATAGGTGAACCTTGCAGAGGCAAAAGACTGCTCAGTAATTTTATCTTCTTGGTAATCAATGCCTAGGGAGTACTTAATATTCGGTGTGTAGTGCCAGTAGATTTTATCTGCCTGAGCATTGGAATAGGCCATTAGTGTATGGCCACCCACATAGGAAATGGGCCTGCTCTGCGCAGTTGAGACCAGTAGAAGGCAGCAAATTAATAATAAGGGATTTTTCATACCCCCCAAGGGTATATTTCAATGGTCCAAGAAGCAATTAGTTTTGGAGATAAATCAGGGGTTAAAAAAAGGGGTGCCAATATGTAATCCCCCCGAAAAATAATCGCGGTTTTAAGTAGAGACTTTTATGATATTAATCAGAGGAGTTATCTATGAAGAAGTCGAAATTTTCGGATCACCAGATCATATCGATCTTGAAGCAGCATGAGGCCGGTGTTCCGGTTACTGAACTTGCGCGTGAACGATGAACAATATTTTTCGAACAGCCACTAATGAAAATAGAAAGAAAGCATAACGCTAATATTCTGACGCTCGGGTTGGTTGTGTCTCGCTGACTTTTTCATCGGTTTTGATGCAATGTAATTCCCAGCCTTGTTTCAGTAGAAGATTAAATTCACCCTTGTCGATATACGATAAACGACCATTTTCACATTGCTGACGACTTTCATAAGAAACTACGGGTTGATATGACAAAGCACCGTTGTCAAATTCTGATGCGTCATGGTCGATTAGGAACAGGCTCCACCACATGATAAAAACACCTTGAGTTTTGGCTGGCAATGATGATCCAGGATAAGGTTTCTCACTATGAAATACTTGTTAATGTTGATTTATTCTGGATTACCTGTGCATGAAAAGCGGACAGGCTCCAAAATGAGTTCTAGTCTTGATCTGACCATTGGGGCATCGATATTCACATTGATTAAACTCCTCGACATTTCCTGGAACAAGCCCCCCAGACTGTGGGCTGCTATTGATCAAATTGCAGCTATCTATAGGCACATCGATGGGGGCCAGTGACTCGCAAGCAGTCATCCCCATGGTTAGCAGTGACATGTATATATACTGTTGATTGCGGCCCATTTGTATGACAAAAGCCCCCTGTTTGGACGTGGATGGAATTATATAACGAATTATCGCCGTTGAAACAAAAGGGTTTGATCAGTCTGGTTACCCTCATTTTCACCAATTATCGCCGTCAGTTTATGGCCGGTTACCTGAATTTTCCCACGCAGTTGGTGTAGCCATTTTACAGCCCGCTACAGCATCGGCGCATCCCACCATTGTTGTGCCACCCAATACCTGATAACGTCCCTCAACCTAATCAAATATTGGAGTTAGCTCGTGCAAAAATTTCTAATTTTTATTTTCTTAAGCGTTATGTTTAATGGCGCTTCGGCGAATGATGTGACAGTAGCTGATAAGTTAAAAATAGCAATGTCTGCCGATTCGCGTCCAGAGCAAGATCGGGTTCGTGATCGCAATCGACTGCCGGTCGAAACTCTGGCGTTTTTTGGACTTGAAGAAAGCATGACCGTTGTAGAGCTTATTCCGGGTGGTGGTTGGTATACGCGCCTGCTGGCACCAGTGTTGGCAGATAAAGGAAATTTCTATGTGGCAATCATGACCGACCGAGTCGAAAAAAACATTGTTGGTCGCGACGGCTTTGAAAACAATATCAAGATAACCGCCAGAAATGCCAAGGGTTCCTATGATCAAAAACAACGGCGCTATCTGTTAGATATGACTGGGCTTGGGGTTGAGCAAGCGGACATGGTACTGACGTTCAGAAATTACCATAACTTTGGTACAGCGGCGCGCGCCGCAATGAACAGCGCTGCATATGAAGCATTAAAGCCGGGTGGCGTTTATGGTGTTGTTGATCACACGCGCCGCCACATGGAAGCGGACAGTCCCGAAAATCGTCGTCGGTTTGATCCGGTTCTGGCGATTAAAGAAATTCAGGCCGCCGGGTTTGAATTGGTCGACTACAGCGATCTGCATTATCGCGCAGACGATGAGTTACGCTATGAGGTTGGACGCAAAACCGTTACCGGGAACACTGATCGTTGGACGTTGAAGTTTCGTAAACCTTAACGGTAACAATTTTGCGCCAGGGGGTTAAAACGATCGGGTTTCTCCAATAGCCAACACCCAGCTCCCCAGTGATGTCTTTTCTGCCGCTGCCTTGAAGCGCAGCGGCGGCTCTGAAAGCGGCTCGTCTGACAGATCAAAGGTTCCGTAGTGCATTGCCACGGCAGTGGTGGCGCGCACGTCAAGGGCCGACTGAACCGCCTCCTCGGGATTCATATGCGTCGCTTTCATCATGGCTCGAGGTTCATAGGCGCCCACTGGCACTGCGGCAAGATCGAAAGGACCGAATTTGTCACCTATATCTTTAAAACCATCGAAATAGCCGGTATCACCGGCAAAATAAAAGCGTTTCTGAGGTCCTGTGATAGCCCAGGATGACCACAGCGACTTTCGTGTGTCATTGAGGCTGCGCTTACTCCAATGCTGGGTGGGCAGACAGTGCACCATTGTCCCTTTTACGTTTATGCTATCACCCCAATTCATTTCTCTTACGCGACTGATGCCGTTTTTTTGTAATAGATCCGCGTTGCCCATTGGCACAAAAAATTCAGTTTCCGTGTTGAGTTGAGCCAATTCGCGTAATGTCGGCAGGTCGAGATGGTCATAGTGATTGTGTGAAATCACTACAAAATCAATCGCAGGCAGATCTGCCAACTCAACTCCAGGTTCAACCCAGCGGCTGGGGCCAATAAATGGGATCGGACTGGGTGTGTTGGACCAGATTGGGTCGGTCAAAAAATTCACCCCATCCATTTGCACTAAAAGAGTGGCATGGCCTATCCAGGTGATGGTGGGCGTGGTGTTATTTTCACGCAACAAATTGCCATTGTTAGCCATTCTTTCTGGCGCTCCATCGGCGCTTCGAAAAATAGTCGCAAAGCGGCGTAGAAAAAATGCTAGCTGTACTCCGCGAGAGCCGCGCTCAAGCTCGCCTGCGGTATTATCAAAACGACCTGATTCATCGCGTGGTGCCGGGTCAAATGATTGCTCAGTCTTGGCGATTAACTGCTGTGCACTCAAAAGCAAAACCCCTAGCAGGGCGGCGCGAAAGTATGATCTCTGTTTAAGCATTGCCGGTTCCTCTTGCGATCTGGGTGCTGAATCGTGTGGATAGCTATGTCTACGCTTGTAAATCGGCTCTGGACCAGCTGGTAAGTGTGCTGATTATGACTTGGTTGAATAGATTATTTGTCGCCCGGCTGTACTTTTTTGTCGTCTACCAGGAAGCATCGATAACATGTTGAGAACAGACTGCCATCAAATTGGACTCTCACTAAATAGGTGTTTTGCTATGACGTCATCCACTAATTCAAAGGCTTTCGGTTTTGGTACCCAGGTTCGTAAGTCACCTTATTTCGATGCCACAGTGCGCTGGGGCGCAGCGGGATTTTCGGTCTACAACCATATGTATATTCCGCGTGATTTTGGCAATCCGGAAGAGAATTTTTGGAACCTCATTAATCACGCCACGTTGAGTGATGTTGCGGTTGAGCGCCAAGTCGAAATAACGGGCCCCGATGCTGCTGCATTTGTGCAAATGCTGACGCCGAGAAACCTCTCCACGTGCGCTGTGGGCCAGTGTAAATATGTGCTGATCACTAATGCCGAAGGTGGAGTGCTCAACGACCCGATCCTATTGCGATTAGCAGAAAATCATTTTTGGTTGTCACTCGCAGACAGCGATATTTTACTGTGGGCTCAGGGCCTGGCTGTTCACTCCGGTATGGATGTCAGCATCTGTGAGCCAGATGTCTCACCTCTCCAGCTGCAAGGACCTCGCTCGGGCGATATTATGCAAAGCCTCTTTGGTGATCGGATCAATGATCTGCGTTACTACTGGCTTGAAGAATTTGAGCTTGATGGCATTCCGCTTATTATTTCGCGTACTGGTTGGTCGAGCGAACTGGGCTATGAGCTTTATCTGCGCGATGGCAGCCGCGGTGATGAGCTCTGGGAGCGTATTATGGCTGCGGGGCAGTCCTTCGGATTACAGCCTGGTCATACCTCTGCGATTCGTCGTATTGAAGGTGGTATGTTGTCTTATCACGCTGACATGGACTGTTATACCAATCCATTTGAACTGGGCATGGACCGACTCGTAGACCTGGAAATGGACGCGGACTTTATTGGTAAGGCGGCCTTGAAAAAGGTTGTTGAACAGGGCATCACCCGGAAACAGGTCGGTATTGTTATCGATGGTGAACCGTTGACCGGCGCCAACAATGAGTTCTGGCCAGTTATGGTAGGTGGAGAGCAGGTAGGTAAAGTAACCTCGGCGATCTATTCGCCGCGACTAAAGCAGAATATTGCTCTGGTGATGATGGCGATAGAACACAGTGCGATCGGTACTGAGGCGGAGATTGACACGCCTTTCGGCCGCCGCTCTGTTAAGGTAGTTGAAAAGCCGTTTTATGATCCCAAGAAAAACTTGGCAAGTAAGGCGGCATAAAAACAATAACAGTAACTGAAGAGTGATCAATGACAGCGATTGAGCATGACAATTATCCCGAAGCGTATCTCAAGCAGATACTCAGCGAGGTAAAGACCATCGCTCTGGTGGGTGCAAGTCCGAAACCAGAGCGAGACAGTTATGCATGTATGCAAGCCTTACTAAAACAGGGTTATCGAGTTTATCCGGTCAATCCGCGAGAGGTGGGCAAGCAAATTCTCGGGCAGGACTGTTACGCGGATCTGGAGACGCTGAATGGCGCTCTCGACCAACCTGTTGATATGGTGGAGATATTCCGCTCATCTGAGGCAGCATTTGGCGTCACACAAGAGGCTATCGCTATCAAGGCCAAGGTAGTGTGGATGCAGCTTGAAATTATTAATCATCAGGCTGCTGAGTTGGCCGAGGCCGAGGGCATCAAAGTAGTGATGAACCGCTGCCCAAAAATTGAATTAGAAAAGCCTTATTGGACTGGTATTGCAGGCTAATAACCACAATCAGCCCCCGGGAGAGACAATTATGGAAAACAATAACAGCGATATTTTATCAGTAGAGTTGATCAATGGTGTTTTGCGCCTGACTCTGAATGATCAAAAGCGTCGCAACGCACTTTCCGAGAACATGCTCGCGAAATTAGCAGATGTCTTTTCTCAATCTGCGCTGGACTCCGCCGTGCGGGTTATTGTGTTGGCGGCGAATGGCCCCGCTTTCTGTGCCGGTCATGACCTCAAAGAGGTCAGTGCGGCGCGAACCGCCGATGATGCGGGGCAGTTTTATTTTGAAACACTATTCGCAACCTGTGCTTCGGTGATGCAGCTGATTGTGAATAACCCCAAGCCGGTCATCGCCGAAGTAGCTGGTGTGGCCACCGCCGCAGGTTGCCAATTGGTTGCTAGTTGCGATTTGGCCGTGGCAGCCGACAGCGCCCGTTTTGCTACACCCGGTGTCAATATCGGCCTGTTTTGTTCGACCCCTATGGTTGCACTGTCACGCAACGTATCGAACAAACATGCGATGGAGTTGCTCCTGACTGGCGATATGATTGATGCTGCAAGAGCCGAGCAGATCGGTTTGATTAATCGCAGTGTCGACGCTGACAAGTTGACCTCTGAGACCATGGCTCTGGCAGAAAAGATTGCCAGCAAATCGAGCATGACATTGGCGGTGGGCAAGCGTGCCTTTTATCTACAGGCAGAGATGTCACTGGCAGACGCCTATAACTATGCGTCAAAAGTGATGGTCGACAATATGCTTAAGCAGGATGCAGAAGAGGGTATTGCTGCCTTTGTTGAAAAGCGAACGCCCAACTGGCAGGACAAATAATTCTATAATCCTGGAGGCGGCTAACGCTATGTCTAGCATTTACGATCGCGATCTCGAGCAGAACACAGCAAATTATCAACCGCTTACGCCGCTTACTTTTCTCGAGCGCGCGGCTGCTGTATTTCCGGAACGCAGCGCCATCATCTATGGCGATCTGCACATTAATTATGCTGACTTCTATCGCCGCTGCCGACAGCTCGCTTCGGCACTGCAGTCCCGTGGTATAGGTCGCGGTGACACTGTCTCGGTTATGTTGGCTAATACGCCAGCGATGCTCGAAGTGCACTATGCCGTGCCCATGTGTGGTGCAGTGTTGCATGCGATGAACACCCGATTGGACGCAGCGGTGATCGGTTTTCAGCTAGATCATGCCGAGAGCAAGCTGCTGATAACCGACACCGGCTTCTCACCTATTATTGGCGCCGCGCTCGAGATGGCATCAGTTAAACCACAGGTTATCGACTATTTAGACCCTGTTGCATTGCAATCCGGAGACCGGCTCGGCCAAGAGGATTACGACGCAGTAGTCGACAGTGGAGACCCCGAGTTTGCCTGGTTGATGCCGCGTGATGAGTGGGATGCCATCAGTGTCAATTATACGTCTGGCACCACTGGTGACCCCAAAGGTGTGGTGTATCACCATCGCGGCGCCTGCCTCTTGGCTCAGGGTAATGCGATTACTGCGTCGATCCAAAAACACGCAGTCTACCTCTGGACCCTGCCCATGTTCCACTGTAATGGCTGGTGTTTCCCCTGGACCATGTCAGCTGTAAGTGGCACCCATGTCTGTCTGCGGGAGGTCAGAGCAGAGGCTATCTGGGATGCTTTGCAGCGCCACAATATTACGCACCTGTGTGGTGCCCCAGTGGTTATGTCGACCATTCTCAATGCCGAGCCCGAATACAAATGCGCATTGCCTCAACAGATTGAGTTTTTTACCGCTGCGGCGCCGCCGCCCCAGCGAGTGCTCGTCGAGATGCGAGAAGCCGGCTTCAATGTAACCCACCTCTATGGTCTTACTGAGGTCTATGGACCCGCAGTGGTCAATGACTGGAATCCGCAGTGGGAGAGCTTGCCAGCAGAACAACAGGCGACGCTCAAGGCGCGTCAGGGCGTGCGCTATCATGCACTGGAAGAACTCGACGTGCTTGACCCCGAGACCATGCAGCCTGTTCCTCGAGATGGCGAAACCATGGGTGAGGTGATGTTCCGCGGTAATGTGGTTATGAAGGGCTATCTAAAAAATAAATCGGCAACTGATGAGGCGTTTCTAGGTGGTTGGTTTCACTCCGGAGATCTGGGCGTGGTCTATCCGGACGGTTATATTCAGCTTAAAGACCGGTCCAAGGATATTATTATTTCCGGCGGAGAAAACATCTCATCGATTGAAATTGAAGATGTGCTCTACAAGCATCCGCAGGTGGTTGCGGCTGCGGTGGTAGCGATGCCGCATGAGAAGTGGGGCGAAACACCCTGTGCCTTTGTTGAATTGGCGCCGCCTGACAGCGTAACCGAAGATGACCTAAAGGACTGGTGTAAGCAACATATGGCCAGCTTTAAAGTGCCGAAACAATTTGTTATCGGCACAGTTGCTAAAACATCCACAGGCAAAGTCCAAAAGTTCTTGCTGCGCCAAGAGGCCGCGCGCCTTGCAGCGGCGGCCAACGAGAGCTACTGACCCTGATACCAGATTGGAGAGGTCCAAGCCATCTCGCGAATTGTTTCGGGATAGGAGCCATTAGTGCAGACCTCGGGACGCTCTGACTCTTCCAGTGCGGCACAGTCATAGGTGTGCCAGCGGGCCGTTTCCGGCTCCACCGCGCGCAGGTAGTAATAGGCCGATTGGCTGGCATCAAACTTATCATCGGTATACACCACACAGAGACTATCGGCACCGGCTTGGTCTTCAGCCACTGTAATCACTTCATTGTGCATTTTACCCGCTGCATCAACCCAGCCTTTGATCAGGTGCAGTGCAATCAATGGCTTGCCGTCTGGATCCTTGGCAGCATAGGCGAGTAGGGCCGGAGCGCTGCCATTAGTTTTAGTCGGCAGCAGGTCACTGCCCATAGAGACACCTGCCTGATAGGCTTGATTGACCATATCGGGACTATCGCAGAGACCTTCACTGAGATTCCAGCCGGCAAACAGGCGCGGCCTGATGCGTGGTCCTGAGGTGCCAAATACTTCTTTGCGCAACATTGCATCAAAGATGGCATCACGTGTATTTTCTTTGGCCCATACACCCGCCAACCCGCCGGGGTTGCCATCGATACCGCTGGTCAGCAGGCCGGGCTTAAGGCGATCGGCCGGTGTTGACTCACCAGTTACTGCGCCCGTCCAGGCTGATTCTAATACCGCACCAGGCGTACTTGAATGGGTATCAGTCGCGGCGATAGTGCCGAGTTTGACGGGGTTAAGGCCAATAGCCTGCTCCTCTACCAGCCCGACAAGCAGACCGGAACGCTGGAAATCTGTCGCGTGGACACAGCCAGCACCGAGCATGCCATCACTGCCTTTCTGACCAGGCTCACATTCCACGGTAACTTTTGAGGACTGACCCAAAACCAGCTCGGTGCCACTCATATCTCGGGTAACAAATGTTTTGTCTTCGCCCATGCGTCTGACTGATTCGATATTGCATAGCTCGTCCGGCGCACCCAAAACTGTGCTCAAACCGTTGATACATTCTGAGCCACCTTTGTGTTGGAAGATCTCCATAATCGGCTCACGCTTAAGGCGAGCAGTGGCATAAGCGCGCTTGGCTTCGGTTGTATCTTCAAGCTGCATATAGGGTGCCATGCGACCATTGGCCAGATTAGAATTGTGCGGAATAGTCAGATAGTCGCAGCCGTTTTCAATATCACAGACGGCATCGAGTGCAGACCACAGTTTGCTGTCAATGGGCGCATCAATATAGCTGACTGGTTTTGAGGGGACATTGCCATCTCTAAAGATCACATTGCGGTGATAGTTGGAGGTGCCGGGTGTGCCGGTGTATTCGTAGGCGATAAAGCTGGTGAACTCACAGGGTGCATTGGCGGAGTTCGCCGCCAGCTGAATATCCTGCCAGGGCGATTCGGCGTAGTCTCGGCAGAGGCTACCATCCGCACCGCAAAGCTCTTTAATACGCTCGGGCGTTTCAGTGGTGATTACTGAGGCTAACATCATCATGCCCTGACGTTCATTGGCGCGATAGTTGTTACAAAAGGTTGTCTCATAGGTTGGCGAGCCCTCGGTACGGCAGAGCGCACGCTCACCCAAAAATTCGCCGTGATCGGTCACTGCGAGAAAATCCAGCGGACGATCAATTTTCACCGAGCCCAGAGGAACGCCCTGTTTATCGACCGGAAAAAATGGGATCGCCTCACCGCGCGCATAGCGGTGGGCATCCGTCGGTGTGGTGCCAAGGCTGTTGGCAGCGGCATCAAAGGAATAGCTGGTGTGCACATGCACGTCACCAAACAGCGCTGTGCCATCTGGGTTGTAATTGTCACAGGTATCGGACTGAATCGCAGACACAGGACTGGAATTGGCCCCTGCCGTATTGGCCGGTTTATCTGAGCCACTGCAAGCGGCGAGACTACAAGCAGCCAGCAAGAGGCTTCCGGTAAGCAGAAAAGATTTGTTAGACATAATGTTCCCCAATAGATGCGGACGCGATTGTTCGCGCCCGATGCAGATTGATAGTAAATGGATTAACGGATCAACAGGTGTGATCTACTCATCACAGCAGCGGTAACGCCATATAGACAAGCGCAACAATCGAACCGACCCAGCTCAGGCTTCTGATCAAGGCAATGCCAAATGCATAGCAGGCCAGATGAATCACCCGCAGTGCTAGCCAGGCTGTTGCAGCAGCAGTGGTATCGACATTCATGATTATTGAGAGCAATGCCAGGGTGAGAAAGATTGGCAGTGTCTCTTGCAGGTTTGCTGCAGCACGCTTGATCCGCTGGTAAGTAACGCTGGTTTCAACCTGTTCATCGCGATTAGAGAGCAGGTAAGCACTATTTTTCAGGTTGACGGCCATCGGCAGCAACCAGATTTGAAACAGCGTGAGAGCAAGTGTATAGAGAATAATATCGGACATCGTGATACCCCTTAGTTATTATTTTGTGTTTCTTTTAGCGCCGTGCCTGACAGCGCGACGATCCCAATATAAGCGATCCAAGGCGGTCATGGTAGAGCGCAATACGGGTTGTATGACCTATTAATGAGACCTATTGGTCTTGTGAATCTGCTTGACTGATGGGCGCAGGGCTCCCCTCAAAAACGGTACCCCATATTTTGATGTCTTTTAAGCCCTCTGCTCCCACCTGATAGGGGTCCTTGTCGAGAATCGTAAAGTCGGCTTTTTTACCCGCGCGGATCGAGCCAATCTGATCTTCCCAGCCCATGACCCAGGCTGCATTTATGGTAATGGCACGCAATCCCGCATCCAGACTGACACGCTCATTGGCGCCCGTTAGATTGCCATTAATTGTCACCCGATTAACAGCTGCTGAGGCCAGGGTTAGCGGCTCTAGTGGTGCCATCGGACTATCGGAATGAAAAGCAAAGGGCACACCGAGACGCTCCAGTGAGCCCAGGCGAACCATCTGGTTGCCGCGGTCGGCGCCGAGCCATTGGTCACTGTAGATATCACTGAGAATAAAATGGTAGTAGGGATTAGCTGAGACCACCGCGCCAAGGGCCGCCAGCTGACGGTTTTGATCTTCGGTGCTGTAAGCAAAGTGTTCCAGTGAGAAACGATGGTCTGTTTTTGGATTATTGTTCTGCAAACTCTTTATTAACGAAATCAATCGCGCCACCGCTGCGTCGCCGTTGGTGTGCGCATGCAACTGGTAGTCCGCATTCCAAAACGTCTGAGCCCATTCTTCGGTAGTCGCGAGCGGCGCCATCCAGACGCCTTCGTGGCCATCGATATAGCCGGGGAAATCAAACTGCGCCAGACCGCTATAGATTGCACCGTCGAGCATTAATTTAAAACGTCGATCGATCATAACTCGGTGACTATTTTGTAAGCGCCACTGATCAATCTCATCCAGGGCCTGCTCAGGTGAGCGACCGCGAGTGATAAAGTCAGTAATAATCGGCGTAAGAATCACCCGTGCCGGGGCCTGACTGGTTTCCATGGTGTGCCGTATCAGATTGATCTCGGCAGCGGGGTTGCCAAAGATGCCCAGCCCCATGTCCAGTGCGGTGGTAACACCGCCTTGATGTACCATTTTGACAAAGTTTTGCATACCCTGGCCGAAGCGCGCCGGATCAAACAGAAAAGCCAGTTTCGGCATCAGAAGATATAGACCGTTTTCATAAAAATGGCCTTTTTCCCAGTCAACCAGAGGATGATCGGCAACGTCCTCCTGTGTCATGCCGAGCATCCTCAGCGCGCTGTCGTTGGCGATAATCTCATGGAACGAGCGGTGCCAGAGCATCACCGGTTTATCTGGGAACAGCGCATTCAATTGCTGGCGGAACAGCTCGCCGTGCCAAAGAGGGTGATAACCCCAGGTGATAAATGGCACGCTTGTATCTTGGTGTTGGGCGACCAGCTGTTGCAGGCGATCAATATAGGCCGCCGGTGTGGTTGCGGCAGGGAACTCACCGGTTGGCAGTGACCAGTGATCCGGGGCAATAAAAGGAAACTGGGTTAATACGGCGGGCAAAGAAGGGTGTACATGAGGATCAATAAAGCCGGGCATAATCACTTTATCGGCAAAGCGCCTGTCGATACGCGCGCCCTTTGCATCGCGCCAACTGGCCAGCGACTCAAGGCTGCCGACCGCGACAATACGACCTTCCGAGACCGCCACGGCAGTCGCCTCTGGCATGGCCGGCTCCATCGTAATAATTTTTTTCGCCGTGAAAACCACCAGCTCATTGGTGCTGCTCGCTGCGGGTAATTGGCTGGCGAGACTTGTCAGCGACAGCAGCGCAAGACTAAGGCAGATACATCGAATGGTTGGCATGGTGACAAGCCTTTTTTAATTTTTTTTGAGGGCAGTTTTTCAATTCCGACAGCAGATTATCTGCCAGCGCGCAATTCAAAATAATGGGTTTCACCCGATAAGGCAATCACTTACTATGATTCGCAAATGAGTATTAACGATTTAATTTTGGAGTAAGCGAATGAAAACACGAGCAGCAGTTGCATTTGGTGCAGGCAAACCATTGGAGATTGTTGAAGTCGATCTTGACGGACCCCGTGCGGGAGAAGTGTTGGTGGAAATCAAAGCTACCGGTGTCTGTCATACCGATGCCTTTACGCTCTCCGGTGATGATCCTGAGGGCGCCTTTCCGGCTATCCTTGGGCATGAAGGGGCCGGCGTTGTCGTTGAAGTCGGTCCGGGGGTAAAAACGCTCAAGCCCGGTGACCATGTGATCCCGCTGTATACTGCTGAATGCCGCGAATGCGATTTCTGCCTTAATCCCAAAACCAACCTCTGTCAGGCGGTGCGCGCCACCCAGGGGCAGGGCGTGATGCCCGATGGCACCAGCCGTTTCTCGTTTGAGGGCAAGCCGATTTTGCATTATATGGGGTGCTCGACATTCTCCAACTACACCGTGCTGCCGGAAATTTCTCTGGCCAAAGTGCGGGAAGATGCACCTTTCGACAAGATTTGTTATATCGGCTGCGGTGTGACCACCGGCATCGGCGCGGTGGCCTTTACCATGAAGGTTGAAGCGGGCTCTACGGTGGCAGTTTTCGGTCTCGGCGGTATTGGTCTCAATGTGATTCAGGGCGCCAAGATGGTCGGTGCCACCCGTATTATCGGCATCGATCTCAATCCGGCCAGAGCGGCGCTTGGCAAGCAATTTGGTATGACTGACTTTATCAATCCGCGCGACGTGGAGAATGTGGTCGACCACATTATTCAGATGGCCGGCGGTGGCGTCGATTACAGCTTTGAATGCATTGGCAATGTCGATGTGATGCGCCAGGCATTGGAATGCTGTCACAAAGGTTGGGGCGAGAGCTGCATTGTCGGTGTTGCCGGCGCCGGCAAAGAGATTAGCACCCGACCTTTCCAGCTGGTTACCGGCCGCTCGTGGCGTGGTACAGCGTTTGGCGGTGCCCGTGGACGCACCGATGTGCCGAGAATTGTCGACTGGTATATGGATGGCAAAATTAATATCGATGATCTGATTACACATAAAATGCCGCTTGAGGATATCAACAAGGCATTTGATCTGATGCACGCCGGCGAGAGCATCCGCTCCGTGGTGGAATTTTAAATGAAGGGTCAGAGTCTCGAGCAGATTGCCGCTAATCGCAGTTTCGGCGGCCAACAGCTGCGTTACAAGCACCGCTCAGCTGTTCTCGACTGCGAGATGAGCTTTTCAATCTATTTGCCACCCCAAGCTGAGACCGGGTTGGTGCCCGTGCTCTACTGGCTGTCAGGTTTGACTTGCACCGACGAAAATTTCGTGCAAAAGGCCGGCGCCCAGCAGTATGCGGCCGAACACGGCATTGCTATTGTCTGCCCCGACACCAGCCCCCGAGGCGAGGGCGTCGCCGACGATCCTGAAGGTGCCTATGATATGGGTCTGGCAGCAGGCTTTTATATCAATGCTACTCAGCAGCCCTGGGTTACGCACTATCAGATGTATAGCTATATTGTCGATGAGCTACCGGCCTTGATAAATGCTGAGTTTCCAGTGGATGCCACGCGAGTTTCACTATCGGGCCACTCGATGGGTGGCCATGGCGCACTGACGATTGCCTTTAAAAACCCCGGGCGCTTCAAGTCGGTCTCGGCTTTTGCGCCGATCTGTTCGCCGGCCAGCTGTCTCTGGGGTGAAAAAGTTTTTAGTCACTATTTGGGTGATGATCGCGAACAGTGGAAACAGCACGATGCTGTCGAGCTGGTCAAAGCGCGCTGCGCTCAACTGCCGGTAATGATTGACCAGGGCAGTGCGGATAATTTTCTTGCTGAGCAGCTGCGCACCGACCTATTGATTGAAACAGCCCAGGCAGCTCAATTTCCAATGCAAATTGCCATGCGAGAGGGGTACGATCACAGCTACTTTTTTATCGCCAGCTTTATTGGCCAGCATATCGCTTTTCACGCCCACGCTCTGGGCTGATCGGGTGCGGCAGAGCTCGCTCAGAGTAGCGGTGCTTATTAGATAAATAAGAGTCGCTTAGGTGCGGCGGGGCACTCTGGGTTAAGTGCTAACATGCCGCCCATAGTCGAGCCTTTTAGTGCCGAGCATACAATAGATATGGGGGTAGGACGTTTGAGTTCTCATCAGACACAGGGTGCAGTCAGCACATTAGTCGAGCAGTACAAGGATCTGCCCGGCGCCATGCTGCCACTGCTACATGCGATTCAGGCCGAGCTGGGCTATGTGCCCGATAGCGCTGTGCCAGTTATCGCCAAGGGTTTAAATCTGTCCCGTGCCGAAGTTCATGGTGTTATCAGCTTCTACCATGATTTCAAAACCCATCCAGTGGGCAAGCACAGTGTGCAGATCTGCCGCGCTGAAGCCTGTCAGTCGATGGGTTCGCGACAGCTGGAAGCTCATGCAAAAGCCCTGTTGGGGGTCGATTATCATGAGACTACCGCAGATGGGAATATCACCCTTGAGCCGGTTTACTGCCTTGGCAACTGCGCCTGTTCACCTTCCATTCGGATTGATGACGATATTCACGCGCGAGTCAGTCCTGAACGTTTTGAGCAACTGATCAGTCAGCTGGGGGTGTCAAAATGACATTTTATATCCCTCAGGACACCACCGCATTAGCACTCGGCGCCGATGCGGTTGCCGCTGCGCTGCAGGCCGCCGGTAACGAACCGGTACGCAATGGTTCGCGTGGTCTGTTTTGGCTAGAACCGCTGTTAGAAGTTGAAACTGATCAGGGGCGGATTGGTTTTGGTCCGGTCAGTGCCGAGGATATTCCCTCGATTCTCGACGCCCTGAGTGATGATGCCAGTGCTCACCCGCTGTACCAGGGTGAGATTGCGGCGATTCCCTATCTTGCCTCTCAGCAGCGCCTGACCTACGCCCGTTCCGGTGAAGGTGATCCGCTGTGCCTGGATAACTATCGACGGCTGGATGGCTTTACAGGACTGAAAAATGCCTTGGCTCTGAGTGGCCAGCAGATTGTCGATCAGGTTAAAGAGTCTGGTCTACGCGGTCGCGGCGGCGCAGCATTCCCCGCTGGAATTAAATGGCAGACCGTGCATGGCTGTGATGCCGCGCAAAAATACATTGTGTGCAATGCCGATGAGGGTGACTCGGGCACCTTTGCTGACCGTTTGGTGATGGAATCTGATCCCTACCAGCTGATCGAGGGCATGACCATCGCCGGACTGGCCGTGGGCGCCACGCAGGGTTATATCTATCTGCGCTCGGAATACCCGAAGGCACACCAGCTATTAAATGCTGCCATTGAAAAAGCCACTGTGGCCAATTTCCTCGGTGACAATATTCAGGGTTCCGGCAAGCGCTTCGATCTGGAAGTTCGCCTTGGTGCAGGAGCCTATATTTGCGGTGAGGAAACATCGCTACTTGAAAGTCTGGAAGGCAAGCGCGGCATGGTTCGCGCCAAGCCACCACTGCCAGCTATCGAAGGTCTTTTTGGCAAGCCCACTGTGGTCAATAATGTGCTTACCTTGGCAGCGATTTCGACTATTTTAGCTCAGGGTGCAGCGGCGTATCAGAACTTTGGTATGGGTCGCTCGCGCGGCACACTGGCGATTCAATTGGCCGGAAATATTAAGCGCGGTGGTCTGATTGAACTGGCCTTTGGCGTCACCCTTCGCCAAGTCGTCGAAGACTATGGTCAGGGCACCTTCAGTGGCCGCCCCATTCGCGCGATTCAAGTGGGTGGTCCGTTGGGTGCTTTCTTGCCTGAATCGCAGTGGGACACACCAATGGACTACGAAGCCTTTGCCGCGATCAAAGCCATGATTGGCCACGGCGGTGTAGTGGTGTTTGATGATACTGCGGATATGGCTGCCCAGGCGCGTTTTGCGATGGAATTCTGTGTCGCAGAATCCTGCGGTAAATGCACACCCTGTCGGATCGGTTCAGTGCGCGGTGTGGAAGTTATTGACCGAATTGTCGCCGGCGAAAATCGCGATGATAATTTAATTTTGTTGCACGAACTCTGTGACACCATGGAAATGGGCTCGCTCTGTGCTATGGGCGGCATGACACCGTTCCCGGTACGCAGTGCACTCACTCACTTCGGGCAGGACTTTGGCACTTCCTCGCAAGACCTCAGCGGCTCAGGAGATCATTAAGATGTTGGAATTCTACGAACCTCAAGCGGATTACGGCACGCCAGCCAGCACCAGCACTGAACTGGTCACGCTGAGCATAGACGGTGTGCATGTCAGCGTGCCTCAAGGCACTTCAGTAATGCGTGCCGCCGCCGAGAGCGGTGTAAAGGTTCCGCGCCTCTGCGCCACAGACCAGCTCAAATCCTTTGGCTCCTGCCGCGTCTGTCTGGTAGAAATCGAAGGTCGCCGTGGTTTCCCGGCCTCCTGCACCACGACGGTTGAAGCCGGTATGCAGGTACGCACCCAGTCTGACGAAATTGCCAAGCTGCGGCGCAATGTGATGGAGCTGTATATCTCCGACCATCCACTTGACTGCCTGACCTGTCCAACCAATGGCGACTGCGAACTGCAGGACACTGCCGGCGAACTGGGCCTGCGGTCTGTGCGTTACGGCTTTGAGGGCGAAAATCACCTGGTTGCCGAGAAAGACGAATCCAATCCGTATTTCACCTTTGATCCATCCAAGTGCATTGTCTGCTCACGCTGCGTGCGCGCCTGTGAAGAAGTGCAGGGTACCTTTGCTCTAACCATCGAAGGTCGCGGCTTTGAATCCAAAGTGAGTGCCGGTCAGGCCGAAGCCTTTATGGATTCCGAATGTGTTTCCTGTGGCGCCTGTGTCACTGCCTGCCCAACCGCCACACTGACCGAAAAGAGCATCATTGAAGCGGGTAAGCCGGAACATTCAGTGACCACCACCTGTGCCTATTGTGGAGTCGGCTGTTCATTTAAAGCCGAAATGAAGGGCAATCAGGTTGTCCGCATGACCCCTTACAAAGACGGCAAGGCCAATGAAGGGCACGCCTGCGTGAAGGGGCGTTTTGCCTTTGGTTATGCCACCCACAAAGACCGCATTACAGTGCCAATGATACGTGACAGCATCGATGATCCCTGGCGTGAAGTCTCATGGGAAGAGGCGGTCAGCTACACCGCGCAGCGCTTTAAAGCGATCCAGTCGCAGTATGGCCGCACCAGCATTGGTGCCATCTCATCCTCGCGCTGCACCAACGAAGAAGTCTATCTGGTACAAAAAATGGTGCGTGCCGGGTTTGGCAACAACAATGTCGACACCTGTGCACGAGTCTGCCATTCGCCCACCGGCTTTGGTTTAAAGACCACCCTCGGAGAGTCAGCCGGAACCCAAACCTTTGCCTCGGTGGCCGAGGCCGACGTGGTTGTGGTGATGGGTGCCAACCCCACTGAAGCTCATCCGGTATTTGGTTCGCGTCTCAAGCGCCGTCTGCGCGAAGGCGCCAAGTTAATTGTGATCGACCCGCGCAAGATCGAACTGGTCAGCTCGCCGCATATTCGTGCCGACTATCACCTGCCGGTGCGGCCGGGCACCAATGTGGTCGTGCTCAATGCACTGGCGCATGTGATTGTTAATGAAAGCCTTGAAGCGCGCGACTACATTATCGATCGCTGTGATGTGGCTGAGTTTGAAAAATGGAAAACTTTTATTGCCGACGAGCGCCACTCGCCGGAAAACACCGAGCAATTCAGTGGTGTTCCTGCGGCGGATTTGCGGGCTGCGGCGCGGCTTTATGCCACCGGCGGCAATGGCGCGATTTTCTACGGCCTCGGTGTAACCGAACACAGTCAGGGCTCGACGGCGGTGATGGGTATCGCCAATCTCGCCATGCTGACTGGCAATATTGGCCGTGAAGGTGTCGGCGTTAACCCAATGCGCGGCCAAAACAATGTGCAGGGCTCCTGTGATATGGGTTCCTTCCCCCATGAATTGCCCGGCTACCGACACATCTCGGATGGTGTCACTCGCGCGCTGTTTGAAGGTGAGTGGGGCGTTGTGCTGGACTCAGAGCCCGGTCTGCGCATCCCGAATATGTTTGATGCGGCGATCGAGGGCGAATTTAAAGGGCTCTATTGTCAAGGCGAAGATATCGCCCAGTCCGATCCCAACACGCAACATGTTGAAGCGGCATTGCGTGCATTGGACTGTTTGGTGGTACAGGATATTTTTCTTAACGAAACCGCCAAGTTTGCCCATGTGTTTTTGCCGGGTGCGTCATTTCTCGAAAAGGACGGTACGTTTACCAATGCCGAGCGTCGCATCTCGCGTGTGCGCAAAGCCATGCCACCGCTCAGCGGCAAAGCCGACTGGGAAGGCACCATGGCACTTGCCAATGCGCTGGGTTGCAAGATGGACTACACGCATCCGTCCGAGATAATGGATGAGATTGCACGGTTGACGCCAACCTTTAACGGTGTCTCCTATGCGAAGTTGGACGAGCAGGGCAGTATTCAGTGGCCCTGCAATGACAACACCCCAACGGGCACGCCGATTATGCATATCGACGAGTTTGTGCGCGGCAAAGGGTTCTTTGCCATGACTGAATATGTGCCGACTGAAGAGCGCGCCAACCGCAAGTTCCCACTGTTGTTGACCACGGGACGAATCCTCTCGCAATACAACGTGGGCGCTCAGACTCGACGCACTGAGAACAGCACCTGGCACGCCGAAGATGTGCTTGAAATTCATCCTCATGATGCCGAAGAACGCGGCATCAACCACGGTGATTGGGTCGGTATCAATAGCCGTGTCGGTGACACCGTGTTGCGCGCCGACGTGACAGAGCGGGTGAAGCCTGGCGTGGTCTACACCACTTTCCACCATCCGGTTTCCGGTGCCAATGTGATTACCACCGACAACAGTGACTGGGCGACTAACTGCCCGGAGTACAAGGTCACCGCTGTGCAGATCAGCAAGGTAACCGCCCCCTCTAACTGGCAGGCGCGGCAAAAATCCTTTGATCAGCAACAGCAGCACCTGTTGCAGGAAGCGCGTCACTAATGAGCGCTGCCGGCGGCTCAACATCGGTGTCTCGCCGGGTGTGGAACGCCGGAGAAATCACGCAGGGCAACGACCAGGTCGCCACTGAGACTGCAATCGCGATGGTCTACAACGGTATCTCTCATGTCGTGATGATGGCCACGCCAGAGGACCTCGAAGACTTTGCGCTGGGCTTCAGCCTGAGTGAGGGGATTTTGCAGAACATTAAGCAACTGCTCGATTGTGAAATTGAACAATCGGAAAAAGGTATTGAACTGGCCCTGACCATCGCCGCCGAACCCTTTGCCCGGTTAAAAGAAAAACGCCGTAATCTGGTGGGTCGCACCGGCTGTGGTCTGTGTGGTGCCGAGTCCTTGGAGCAGGCGATTTTGCCGCCAGCCAAGATCAGCGCCGACCTGGTCGTCAGTCATCAGTCCATTCAGCGCGCGGTTAGTGCTCTGGGGGCAGAGCAGCATTTACAGCGCCAAACCGGCGCCGTCCACGGTGCAGCCTACTGCAGCCGAGACGGTGAAGTGTTACTGGTGCGGGAAGATGTCGGCCGCCACAATGCACTGGATAAATTGCTCGGTGCGTTGGCTAAAAACGCTAACAAGGCGAGTATAGAAAAGCAGGGCGGCTTTGCATTGGTCACCAGCAGAGCCAGCTACGAAATGGTTGCCAAGACTGCCAGCGCTAATATTCCGCTGTTGGCATCGGTCTCGGCCCCAACATCCTTGGCCATCGAACTCGCCGAACAGAGCGGTTTAACATTGGTCGGCTTTACCCGAACCGGCCGCCATGTGGTATACACAGGGCAGCAGAGAGTTAATTAAGAGAGCGATAATGTCAGAATCAAAAAGTCAAAAACTGATCAAAATGGTCAATCAGATCGCACTGAATATGGCAGCCAACGGCAGCGATGAAATGGTTGCCGATCAAGTCGCTCAACACTTGGAAAAGTTTTGGTCGCCACCGATGAAAAGTCTGATTGCTGAGCAACTCTCCGTGGCTGATTCCAGTCTTACTCCCGTGGCTAAAATGGCGATAGCCAATCTGGCCAAGATTCAGGAAGCCAAGCACGCTTAACTATCGATCATGGCCGACTCCGATCAGTTTATTGCACTCAATTTTTCGCCTCTTGAAGAACAGGCCATGCGCGACGAGGCGAGGGCGTTTTATCAGCAGATGTCCACGCGCCGCTCAGTACGTGAGTTTTCTTCTCAAGAGGTTCCACAGTCTGTTCTAGAAGATGCTATCCGTGCGGCTGGCACAGCGCCGAGCGGCGCCAATATGCAGCCCTGGCACTTTGTTGTGGTACAGAATCCAACGCTCAAGCGGCAGATTCGCGAGGCCGCTGAAAAAGAAGAGCGCGAGCTCTATGATCACCGTGCATCCGATGAATGGTTGCGGGCACTGGCACCGTTGGGGACCGATGCGCAGAAACCTTTCTTGGAAACGGCGCCAGCGCTGATAGCGATTTTTTTAAAGAAAGTCACGCTCGATGTGGATGGCAATAAGCACAAAAACTACTACACCTCGGAGTCAGTCGGTATTGCCACCGGTATGTTGATTACGGCATTGCATAGAGCTGGCCTTGCCACATTGACGCATACCCCTAGCCCAATGAAATTTCTCAGTGAGATTCTCCAGCGCCCAGACCATGAGCGACCATTTTTGCTGTTGGTGGTGGGTTATCCAGCGAAGGGCGTGCAGGTGCCAGATATCGCACGGGCTGCTCTCGACGATATCGCTACGTTTCTAAGTTAATTGATGACGCTTTAAGCGTGTATAAGCCTCCCGGACTTTGCCATAATGGTGTCTCGTTTAGCTGTCCCAACTGGAAGTTCGATGTCGAAATTGACCCATCTCAACCATCGTGGTGAAGCGCATATGGTGGATATCTCTGATAAAGCCGATAGCGCTAGAGCGGCGATCGCACAGTCGCGAGTGCAGTTGACGCTAAGTATCGTCAAGGCGATCAGCGATGATAGTCTACCGAAAGGTGATCTGTTTGCTACGGCGCGGATTGCGGCAATTCAGGCCGCAAAAAAATGCAGTGATTTAATTCCACTTTGCCACCCCTTACCGCTGTCGAAAATTACGGTCGAAATTGAACTTCAGAATGATCAGTTGGTGATCACAGCGACCTGTAAAACCACCGGCAAAACTGGCGTTGAAATGGAGGCCTTAACCGCTGCATCAGTGGGTGCACTGACGGTTTACGATATGTGTAAAGGCCTTGATAAGGGTATGGTGATCCTCGATACCAGACTGCTGGAAAAGTCCGGAGGTAAATCCGGAGACTGGCAGGCGGAGGGCTATCAGCTTGATTAAATTGCTTTTCTTTGGTCGTCTCGGCGATGTTGCCTGCGACGCACCGAAGTTGATTGAGGCGAACACTCCCGCTGAAATTCGTGATCTGCTGGCAGCAGATTTCCCCGAGCTCGGTCGCCAACTGCGCGAGCCTCAGGTTCTTGTTTCGGTTAATCAAATGATTGTCAGCTGGAATCAGCCATTGGCTGCTGGCAGTGAGGTGGCATTTTTGCCACCGGTGACCGGCGGCTAGTCATGACCGTTCGCATCGCGATTCAGCGAGAGGATTTTAATCTGGCCGAAGAGTACGAATGGCTCAGGCAGATCAGTCCCGCTGTTGGAGCAGTCGTCACCTTTAGTGGACTGGTACGAGATTTTGAGTCGACTGATGGTGCGCGAAACGCGATTGATAGCCTGAGTCTGCAGCATTACCCGGGTATGACCGAATCGCTTCTGCAGGAGATTGTCGACCAGGCAATGCAGCGCTGGCCGCTACTTGGCGTTACGGTCATTCACCGAGTGGGCAAGCTGTTGCCGGCCGAGCAAATTGTGTTTGTCGGTGTTGCCAGCCAGCATCGTGCGGCGGCCTTTGAGGCAGCGCAGTGTGTGATGGATTACCTCAAGACCAGAGCCACATTCTGGAAAAAAGTCGATCAAAATGGTCGCGAGCATTGGGTCGAGAGCAAAGATTCCGATCAAGTGGCCCGCCAGCGGTGGGCCGCTGATGATTAATGTGGACGGAGTTATTTTGGCAGCTGGACGTTCCAGCCGTATGGGCTCACTGAATAAGGTTGAGGCGAGGTTGGCAGGTCGTTCGTTGCTGAGTATTGTGAACGAGAAAATCGCTCCGCAGGTTGAGGCTCTGGTGATTAATGGTGACCCTGCCATATGTGGTGAGGACGCTGTGGCTGATCGGGTTGAGGGCTTTAAGGGCCCACTGGCAGGGCTTTATAGCGCCATGTGTAGTGACAAGCTCTCGCCTGCGGAATACCTGATGATGGTGCCCTGCGATGGGCCATTTATTCCAGCTACCTTGGTGACAGAGCTCTACGCATCGATCACCAAGGTCGATGCCGATATCGCCTGTGTGCGCTATCAGGGTGTTGCCCAGCCAACCTTTTCACTCTGGCACAAGCGTCTGTTAGCTAACATTGAAAACGCATTATTGGTCGAGCAGCTGGGCGGCTTTAAGCCTCTGCTGGATAAGCTCAGTAGTGTTTATGTCGATTGGCCTGAACAGCCGATAAACCCATTTTTTAATATCAACACACCCGAACAATTGAAAGAAGCGGAGCAGTTTTTATGAGTGCAATCACGAGCAACGACGAACCACTCAGCCATGATCAGTTTATGCGCTACAGCCGTCATCTATTGATGGATGATATTGGTGAGGAGGGGCAGCAAAAATTGTCCAACTCGCGGGTGTTAATCGTTGGCCTCGGTGGTCTCGGCTGTCCAGTGGGACTCTATCTTGCTGCGGCAGGAGTCGGTCAGTTGTCACTCTGTGATCCCGATCGCGTCGAGCTCAGCAATCTGCAGCGGCAGGTGCTCTATCGCGATGTTGATTCCGAGCAGTACAAAGTCAGTTGTGCCGAGCGTGAATTAAGCCTGGTGAACCCCTATATCAGCGTAATCAGTTATCCGACTGAGATCAGCGCTGAGCTTATCCAAGATTATGATGTCGTGGTTGACTGTACCGATAACCTCAACGCGCGGCAGTTGATTAACGCCTGCTGTCAGAAGAAAAAAATTCCGCTGGTCAGTGCTTCGGCACTGGGTTGGGAAGGGCAATTGGTCGCTTTCGATTTCTCGCAAAACCGGACCCTGTGCCTTAACTGTATTGTCAATAAAGACTCAGCTGACCCGGTGCTCAACTGCTCCAACTCGGGCGTTATAGGGCCCGTACTCGGCGCGATGGGTAGTCTTCAGGCGACCACTGTTATTCGCATACTGTTGGGCTTTTTTGAGCAGCACGGTGAAATGCAGCGCTATGATGGCAAGATCGGTCGCTGGATGGGTCTAACCACGCAGGCGGACAAAAACTGTGAAGTTTGCGGTGCGGCATAACCGCTCGACTTTGCGGGCCTGTGGTATCTCATGGCTAACGCATACAACAGCATAAAACAGATATAAACTCTAAATCAGGAGTAATAGCAGTGTCTCACGATGCATCAGCGCCAAGGCGTTTTGTTAAAATCGCGGTTCTTACCGTGTCGGATACCCGTAGCCTCGAGACCGACACCAGTGGCAGTTATCTGCAACAGGCGCTGGAAGAAGAGGGTCATTATCTCGCCGACCGCAAGTTGGTCATTGATGACGTTTACCAAATGCGCGCGATTGTTTCGGCGTGGATTGCAGACCCCGAGGTTGAAGTGATTTTGACCACGGGTGGTACTGGTTTTACCGGCCGCGACAGCACTCCGGAAGCTCTGGCGCCGCTGTTTGACAAACATATCGAAGGCTTCGGTGAGTTATTTCGGCAGCTCTCCTATAACGAGATCGGCACCTCTACTGTGCAGTCACGCTGTCTGGCAGGGTTGTCGAATAACACCGCTATCTTCTGCCTGCCCGGTTCCACAGGCGCCTGCAAAACGGGCTGGAATGGCGTCATCAAACAGCAGCTCGACAGCACCTTTCAGCCCTGTAATTTTGTTCAGCACGTGCGTAGAAAAGGCCAATAATGCTCAGTGTTAAAGACGCTATCGATAAGCTCGTTGCAGCGGCAGAGCCACTTGCCTCAGTGCAGTCGGTTGCAGTTCTCGAGAGTCTTGGGCGCACATTGGCGCGCGATATTGTTGCGCCGGTAGATGTGCCGCCAGCCGACAATAGCGCGATGGATGGCTATGCGTTTTGCTACGCCGACGCTGCGGCCAATAATTTCCAACTTCCTGTTACTCAGCGTATTGCGGCGGGCAGTGCCACCCAATCACTGCAACCCAACAGCGCCGCAAGAATTTTCACCGGCGCAGAGATTCCCGCCACTGCGGACACTGTTGCGATGCAGGAGAACTGCACTGACAGGGATGGGGTCGTCGCAGTTGATAGAGCGGTTAAACCTGGCGCAAATATTCGCCCACAAGGTCAGGATATTAAGGCTGGCAAGACTGTTTTAACCGCTGGGACAACACTGCGGGCACAGGAAATGGGTCTGCTCTCGTCGCTGGGTATTGTCGAAGTGGCGGTTTATAAGCCGCTGCGAGTGGCGATTTTTTCGACTGGCGATGAGTTGGTGGAGCCCGGTAACAGGCTGCAGCCGGGGCAGATCTACAACTCTAATCGGGCAACTCTCTGCGGTCTGATCCAAGCGCTTGGTATGCAGGTCATCGACCTGGGAACGGTTGCCGATAATCTGGCTGCCACCGAAGCGGTGCTGCAACAGGCGGCGGCTGAGAGCGATATTATTTTTAGTGCGGGTGGTGTCTCGGTAGGGGAAGAGGACTATGTCAAAACTGCCGTCACCCGTGTTGGTAGCCTCGATTTTTGGAAGGTGGCGATCAAGCCTGGCAAACCGTTGGCGTTCGGTCAGGTTGATAACACCCCGTTTATCGGGCTGCCGGGTAATCCGGCATCGGTGTTTGTCACTTTTATGATTCTCGCGCGTCCATTTTTACTCGCCAGTCAGGGTGTGGCCGAGGTCAGGCCACAATTTCTTCTCGCTAAATCACTGTTTGCCCGATCCGGGGAGAGTCGTGAGGTCTATCTGCGTGCGCGGCTGCAACAGGACGGGGTTGAGATCTACCCTAACCAAAGCAGTGGCGTGTTGGCATCCGCCTGTTGGGGTGATGTCTTTGTCAGGCAACAGAGCGGCCAATCCATAGACGAGGGCGACCTGATTGATGTGTTACCCTTCGCGCTTTAATAGTCGTACACACTGGAGCCGACCGCTTTGAGTCAACAGCCCGCATTAATCGACCCGTTTGGTCGCAGTATCAATTATTTGCGTCTATCGGTCACCGATCGCTGCAATCTGCGCTGCACCTACTGCATGGCAGAGGATATGACGTTTTTGCCGAAACAGCAGATTCTTTCTCTTGAAGAGCTGCGTGATGCGGCCGCAGCGTTTGTTGAGCTGGGCATCAAAAAGGTTCGCCTGACTGGCGGTGAGCCACTGATTCGTCGCGATATTCTTAAACTGGTCACTGCGCTCTCGGCACTGCCCGGGCTTAATGAGTTGACCATGACTACTAATGGACTGTTGCTGCCTAATATGGCAAAGCCACTTAAAGACGCCGGTATAGCGCGGTTAAATATCAGTATTGACAGTTTAAAAGCCGATCGTTTCAAACAGCTGACTCGGGTCGGCGAACTCGAGCAGGTGCTGGCCGGTGTCCAGGCAGCGAAGGCTGCAGGCTTTGCCCGGATTAAACTGAATGCTGTGATTCTCGCCGGCTTTAATGATGATGAGGTCCTCGATTTGGCGCACTTTGCCATCGCTAACGGGCTGGATATCTCGTTTATTGAAGAGATGCCTCTGGGCGAGATTTCCTCACATCGACGTCGTGACACGCAGATTACCAGCGAGCATATTCGCCAACAGTTGGCAGCTCACTACAGCCTGCTCGACAGCGCCGAGACCACTGGGGGGCCATCGCGCTATTTGCGGGTCGCCGACAGTGATTCGAAAATTGGCTTTATCTCGCCTATGTCGAACAACTTTTGTGGTTCTTGCAACCGCGTGCGGATGACGGCTGAAGGGCGGTTGCTGCTCTGTCTAGGCAATGAGCACAGTCTTGATTTGCGTGAAATTCTGCGCGCTTTTCCCGGCGACAGCGCACGCTTAAAACGCGCAATTGTCGAAGCCATAGGCGATAAGCCGGAACGCCATCACTTTGATCCCGAACAGGTTGATATTGTCCGCTTTATGAATATGACCGGCGGTTAGATCGATGGAGTTGAGCTCGGTTTTTGCCCTCGACTATGGCTGCTGGTTACTCGCTGCTATCGCTCTAATGGCGGTGCTTTATTCCTCGGTGGGGCATGGTGGTGCGTCCGGCTATCTGGCGGCCATGGCACTCTGGGGATTAGCACCTCACGAGATGCGCCCGGCGGCACTGTCGATGAATATTCTGGTCACCTGCTGGTTGCTCTATCGCTTTCAACCCTACAAGTTAATGCCGCATAAATTGTTCTGGCCGCTGGTGCTGGCGTCAACGCCGGCAGCTTTTGTCGGTGGGCTCTGGGTGATCGATGCAGGCAACTATCGCCTCTTAGTGGGCATGCTACTCGGGCTGACCGCGGTACGGATGTTGCTCGGCAGCAAAAGCCCGGAACAGGTTCAAGCGCCGGCACCGTGGCTGCTGCTTGTGGTCGGGCTGCTGTTGGGCTTTTCAGCGGGCTTGACCGGTATCGGCGGCGGCGTATTTTTAAGCCCGATTCTGTTGATGTTTGGTTGGTGCACGGTGCGTCAGAGCACTGCCGTGGCCGCGGGATTTATCCTTCTAAACTCGATCGCCGGGCTGACCGGTTATGCGGTGAGCGGGCAACCTTGGCCCCCGGGAACCGGCTGGTTAATGCTCGCAGCGTTTGTTGGCTGCCTGCTCGGCGCTGAGTTAGCCGCGCATCGCGCCAGCTCGGTTACGCTGCGCAAATTGCTCTCTGCGGTGCTGCTTATTGCTTCTATCAAGATGGTCTACAGCGGGCTTTAGTCTGCTATTGCAGGCTATACGGTGATTGAGCCTGTGACCGGCAGCGGCGCTTTAAAATATGGCACTAGTACCCGGGTATGTTATTCTTCTTGCCAGTATAATTATTTAACAGCAGCCGAATGAATGCGCACAGAGCCATTAAGGTAGCCTCACCTTTTTCCAAGGGCCGTCAACATCAGCTTAAGTTCCAGTCGATTCTGTCTGAGGCTGCACAGCTGTTTAATTGGCAGGGGTCTCGCGCAACCACGCTAGCCGATATTGCCGGCAGCATGAATCTCACCAAAACCTGCGTCTATTACTACGTTAAAACCAAACAAGATCTGGTTTACCAGTGCTATGTGGCTAGCTGCGATATGTGGCTTGAAAAAGTGCAGCAGGCTAACGCCATGGACGCCAATGGGCTGGAAAAAATCGTCGCGATGGTGCGTGCGCACTTTGAGCAATACACCGATACTTTGAATGGCAAGGCGCCGCACTATGCCATGCTCGCGGAGGTCTCTTCACTGGAACCGCAACACGCCGACGATATCCTGCGCCGCTGGCGGGAAATTTTCCATCAGTGCAGCGCAATGGTTGAGCAGGGTATGGCAGAGGGTGTTATCGAAAAATATAATCCGGCCATTGTCAGCTCGGCGATTTTTTCTATTATCCAATGGTTTCCGGTATGGCTTAATCGTTCTTATGCCGCTCATCCCGAGCCAGTGATTGAAGCCGTCCTGGACGTGTTGGTAAACGGTTTGGCCAGCCAGCCACATCAGTTTGCGGATATTGATTTTCCTGAACTGAACAACTTGAGCCTGGACAATTTTGACCGTGAGATGCAAAACCGTATTAAGCGTGAGGCATTTTATCGCGTCGGTTCAATCTACTTTAATCAGAAGGGTTACAAAGGCACCTCGCTGGATGAGATTGCCGCCTCGTTGGATGTCACCAAAGGCGCGTTTTACTATCACATAAAGAATAAGGAAGAGCTGCTCTATCAGTGTTTTAACCGTACTCTCGATGTTGAAAAGATGCTGCTTGCCAAGGCCGGGAGCACTGAGGGTAGCGGTTTAGAGAAGCTCGAGCTGGCCTTGCGTTATTTGTTTAATGTGCAGTTCTCAGAGGATGGCCCGCTGATTCGTTATCGCTTACTGCCCTCTCTGGATGAGGAACATCGCAAGATTATTCTCAAGGCCACCAGCGCCAATAGTGAGCAGTTGGGCGCTTATATTCGGCAGGGGTTTTCTGATAAGACCCTGCGTGAGATTGATGCCGGCGTAGCACAGCATATTCTCGCTGGTGCCGTGGAAGCGAGTCCGGACCTGGTTAACTGGGTGTCAGATATTGATAGCAAGGTATTATCGAGTGCTTATTTTAATTTGTTTATTAATGGCTTGGCAGTGCGGTAGGCAGTTGAGGAGAAAAGTGCCTGAGCGCATCACTTGCAGTTGTCAGGCGCGGATTGAAGGGGTCGCTTTTGGTGGTCGGTGATTTGATTGCCGCTCAAAGAGATCCAAATAAAAAATAATTACAAACGGTCAAACCTAATGCAACAAATTCACTACAGCGCGGTATCCGATGTTCTGATTGGCTCCAATACTTCAGGGCAGTTGGGAGATATGGCCGCCGCAATGGGTATTAAGCGGGCACTGATCGTAACCGATCCCGGCATTCTCCAGTTCGGCCTGCTCAATGCCGCCAGAGATAATCTCAAAGCCAATCAGATTGAGTTGAGTATCTATTCTGATGTGGTCGCAGACCCTCCGGAGAGCGTGGTAATCAAGGCTGTTACCGCGGCGCAGGCATTTGGCTGTGACGGTGTAATCGGCTTTGGTGGTGGCAGCTCTATGGATGTCGCCAAACTGTTGGCGGTGTTGATCAAAGGTGAGCAGCCACTCGCCGACATCTATGGTGTCGACCAGATTCGCGGCGGACGACTGCCGCTGATTCAGGTGCCAACTACCGCGGGAACGGGTTCCGAAGCGACCATGGTGTCGATTATTACCACCGGTGAAACCACTAAGGCGGGGGTGGTTAGCCGCACCTTACTGGCAGACAAAATTATTCTCGATGCCACGTTGACACTTGGATTACCGCCCGCAGTCACTGCTGCGACAGGCATTGATGCGATGGTCCACGCGATTGAAGCCTATACCAGTGCGCGTCTGAAAAATTCGCTCTCGGATATGTTGGCTCGCGAGGCGCTGCGGTTGATGGCAGACAATATCACCACGGCGGTCAAACAGGGCGATAATTTAGAAGCCCGCAGTGCGATGCTTCTCGGCGCGATGTTGGCAGGCCAGGCCTTTGCCAATGCACCAGTGGCTGCCGTACATGCCCTGGCGTACCCTTTGGGTGGCAATTACCATATTCCCCATGGTTTGAGTAATGCATTGGTGCTGCCTCATGTGCTGCGCTTTAATGCGCCAGCGGCGGCACATCTCTATGCTGAGCTGGCACCGTTGATATTACCGAATCACACGCTGCCAGCGGATCCGGTTGCGGTTAGCGACATGCTTGCCGCCCACTTTCTTGATTTGGCTGCCGAGCTTGGCTTGCAGACAACATTGCGCGAGATGAATATTGCAGAGACCGATCTGCCGATGCTCGCCGAAGAGGCGATGTTACAGCAGCGGCTGTTAATCAATAATCCGCGTGAGGTCAGTTATGACGACGCGCTTTCCATTTACCAACAGGCGTTTTAAGCAATGAGTGACAAGCGAGGCGATTACCAATATTTTACTGATATCAGCACCCGTTGGATGGATAACGATATCTATGGCCATGTTAACAATGTGGTCTATTACAGCTATTTTGACTCGGTGGCCAATCAGTACCTGATCGAGCAGGGCGGGCTGGATATCCACAGTGCTGAGGTGATTGGCTTTGTGGTGGCGTCCAGCTGTGAATATCAATCGCCAATCGCTTATCCGCAGAAAATTGATGCGGGATTTCGGGTTAACCGGTTGGGCAAAAGCTCAGTGGAGTACGGTATCGCGATCTTTAAGCAGGGCGCGGAAGAGGCCTCCGCGCACGGCACGTTTACCCATGTGTTTGTCGATCGTGCCAGCGCCAAGTCTGTGCCGATTCCGGGGTCAATCAGACGTGCGCTGGAACAGGTCTTAGTCGGCTAAACGGACTGGCCAGTTAGCCTTTGCCCTTGGTTTTGGTTTTCTTCGACGCGGCATTGGACGCGATATAGTCAATAATCAATCCGGCGATATCTTTGCCGGTCGCTTTTTCAATGCCTTCGAGCCCTGGTGAAGAGTTAACCTCCATCACCAGCGGTCCGCGATCGGAGCGCAATAGATCGACACCACAGACATTGAGTCCCATTGCTTTGGCGGCATTGACCGCAGTGCGACGCTCCGCTGGCGTTAGTTTAACTAGCGTTGCAATGCCGCCACGATGGATGTTTGAGCGGAATTCGCCCTCGGGCGCCTGGCGCTGCATAGCCGCAATGACTTTGTCACCGACAACAAAACAGCGCAGATCAGCGCCACCGGCCTCGGCAATAAATTCCTGTACCAAAAAGTTTGACTTCAGTCCCATAAAAGCTTGAATCACACTCTCGGCTGCTTTTCTGGTTTCGGCCAATACCACGCCGATACCCTGAGTGCCCTCGAGTAGCTTGATCACACAGGGGGTGCCACCCACTTCACGCAGCAGACCTTTGATATCATCGGGCGAGTGCGCAAAGGCAGTAGCTGGAATGCCGATATTTTTGCGCGACAATAGTTGCAGTGAGCGCAGCTTGTCTCGCGAGCGTGAGATTGCCACCGACTCATTGACCGAGTAAACATTCATCATCTCAAACTGACGCACGACTGCAGTGCCATAGAACGTGACTGACGCGCCGATGCGAGGAATCACCGCATCAAACTCATCGTGGTTAAATTCTTCGGTTTTGTAGTGGATGCTCGGTTTGTCAGAGGTGATATCCATAAAGCAGTGGAGGTGGTCGATAACCCGAACCGAGTGACCTCGAGCCTGAGCTGCTTCCACTAACCGGCGAGTGGAGTAGAGTGACTTTTTTCTCGATAAAATGGCAATACGCATAGTGATACCCGTTGTTGTTTTGTTGGCTAAACAAAACAGTCATAGCATGTGTTTTAAAGTCTGTATTTTAAAAAGTGTGTGGCTTGAAAAAGGCCAAATTTTTAACAGGTTCTAGTGAATGACTACGGCAGTTTACACGGAATGCGCAACCACTGATATTCGACGGCGCGCAGTGTACCTGAATCGAATAAGAAGAAAAGTGTTTCTTCTTTGAGAGTATTCTTTTGAGGGTACTTTTAATCTTTGTGCATACGAATCAGGCCTTCCTGAATCGTACTGGCGACCAATCTGCCATCGCGGGTATAAAACGAACCGCGGCTTAGTCCGCGGCTGTGACTGGATCTTGGGCTATCCATACTGTAAAGCAACCACTCGTCAGCACGGAAGCTGTCATGGAACCAGATACAGTGGTCCAGTGATGCCGGTTGAAGTTTCGGGTCGACGAAGCTAATGCCGTGGGGCATCATCGACGTACCCATCAGATTGAAGTCAGAGGCATAGGCGAGAATGGCGCTGTGCATTGCCGCATCATCGGCTAAACCCAGCGCATCCATTGAGCCCGAGGCTTTTATCCAAACCAGTTGATGAGCAGGCCTGGGTACCGGGTTGATAAAATCAATGGGTTCGACTGAGCGCATTTCGATAGGGCGCAGTGCTGGCCGTTCGCGAGAGGTCTTTCCCTGAGATTTTTTGCTCATAAACTCACGCAATTTTTCCCAGCGCACGCTGTCATCTTCCAGACCTTCAGGCCCCGGGCAATCGGGCATATCAAATTGGTGTGATAACCCAGGCTCCATTATCTGAAACGACAGTTCGGTATTAAAAATCGCCTTGCCGCGCTGTGAGGCAACCACACGTCTTGTCGTGAAAGAATTACCATCGCGAATTGCATCCACCTCATAGAGAATGGGTAGCGATGGGTCGCCGGGCCGCAAAAAATAGGCGTGCTGGGAATGCACTGAGCGCTCATCACTCACTGTGTCTTGGGCGGCGCGCATGGCCTGGGCAAATACCTGACCGCCAAATACCCGGACATTGGTTGTTTCGGGTGTTCGGCCACGGTAGATATTGGCATCAATCTTTTCCAGGTTGAGAAGATTGATCAGCTCCTTTAATGCATCGCTCATCGAGAGAGTCCCTTAATTACACAGTGATTGGTGGTCGGTAACAGTGAACGCTAGTTTACCAAAGTTCTCGCGTTTACTGAGTTATTAAATAGCCGGTTAAACAATTAAGGCGAGGTTTTCAAACCATTGGCAGGGGTCTTCAAATACTCAAAATACTTGAAAGCTACAATAACATACTGTAAGTTCAATTTCTCTAAAACTACCACGCCAAAGCGAAAAGCGCGAGCTGCTGCGGTGGCCCCAAAAGCGACAAAACCTCAGGAGACCCCTATGAGTGATCTGCAAGTTTTTAGGCAAGAAACCCGTGACTGGCTGGAAACAAACTGTCCGCAATCGATGCGTTCACCCGTCAGAAACGCCGATGATGCCTGTTGGGGTGGTCGCAACTGGACGTTTAAAAGTGAAGAGCAAAAACAGTGGCTGGAACATATGGCTGCTCGAGGCTGGACTGCGCCCAGCTGGCCCGCTGAGTACGGCGGAGGTGGTCTGAATAAAGCTGAAGCCAAGATATTGAAAGAAGAGATGGCGCGCATTAACGCACGTTCGCCTCTGGACAGCTTTGGTATCTGGATGATTGGCCCGGCACTGTTGCAGTTTGGTTCCGAAGAACTTAAACAGCAGCATCTACCGCCGATCGTTCGTGGCGAAATTCGCTGGTGTCAGGGCTACAGTGAACCCGGCGCCGGGTCTGATCTGGCTGGTCTGCAGTGTAAAGGTGAAGATCGGGGTGACCACTTTATCGCCAACGGCCAAAAAGTCTGGACCTCTTATGGCGATAAAGCAGATTGGATGTTCTGTCTGCTGCGCACCGATCCCGATGCTAAGAAACAAATGGGCATCAGCCTGGTGCTGTTTGATATGACAACGCCTGGCGTTACCCCCAAGCCGATCAAATTGATTTCCGGCAGCTCGCCATTCTGCGAGACCTTCTTGGACAATGTTCGGGTCGAGAAAAATCAGGTCGTTGGCGAAGTGAATCAGGGCTGGACGATCGCCAAATACCTGCTTACCCATGAGCGTGAAATGATCGGAAGTTTTGGGCTGACCGATGCTGGCTCAGACACCTTGGGTCAGATTGCCGCCAAAACAGTGGGAGTTGAACAGGGTCGTATGAACAACCCACTGTTGCGCGCCGATGTGCTCAAGTGGGAGATTGATGCGGCCGCGTTTGCGCTGACCGCAGAGCGAGTCACCGATGAAGTCAAATCAGGCCAGGGCGTCGGCGCAACCTCAGCGATGTTGAAATACTACGGCACCGAGCTCAACAAGCGCCGCTTTGAACTGATGCTCAAGATCCACGGCAGCGACGCCATGATCTGGGACGGCGCCGACTCCAATGGCGGCTGGGTGCCGCGCAGTTGGCTGCGCACCAAGGGCAACTCGATTGAAGGCGGCACCTCGGAAGTTCAGCTGAATATTATCGCTAAAAATATCCTCGGTCTTGGTTAATGCAGGTCTAGCCTGAATTGATTTAATCGGACTCACTAGAGTGAACCTACTTTAAAAGGTAACGAACATGGCAATGGTAATAAATGAAGAGCAGCAGATGCTCAAAGAGTCGGCGCAGGGTTTTCTCGCCGAATTTGCACCGGTCTCCGAGTTGCGCAAGCTGCGGGATGAAGGCAGTGCAACGGGATATAACGCAGATCTGTGGCGGCAGATGGTGGATATGGGCTGGGCGGCCATTCTGGTTCCTGAAGCCTATGGTGGCCTCGACTTTGGTCATGTGGGAATGGGTCAGATTATCGAGCAGACTGGTCGCACACTGACGGCATCGCCACTGTTCTCAACCGCTATTATTGGTGCGAGCCTGATCAATCTCGCTGCCAGTGACGCGCAAAAATTTGAACTGCTGACGGCGATAGCAGGTGGCGAACTGACCACTGCTCTGGCTGTGGACGAGACAATTCACCACGCACCGACGCAGATTAGTATGACGGCGGTAAAGCAGGGCGATAGCTATCGGCTCAACGGCGAAAAACGCTTTGTTATCGATGGTCACAGTGCCGACAAGTTGATTGTCGCTGTGCGCACCTCGGGTAATCTGGGCGATACAACGGGCATTAGCCTGTTGATACTGGATCGCAACAGTGCGGGTGTTGAGGTCGAGCGCACCGAGATGGTCGATAGTCGCAACGCCGCAATTGTCCGATTCTCGGATGTCAGCGTGAGCGCCGATAATTTGCTCGGCGAAGAGGGACAGGGATTTTCTGCGCTGTCTGCAACACTGGATATCGGCAATGCCTATCTGGCGGCAGAGATGCTCGGCATTGCTCAGGAGAGTTTTGACCGCACGCTGCAATATTTGAAAGAACGCAAACAGTTTGGTGTGCTGATCGGCTCATTTCAGGCGCTGCAGCACCGCGCCGCTCATTGGTGGAGTGAAGTTGAACTGTGCAAGTCAGTGGTGCTCAAGGTGCTGCAGTCACTTGACCAAGGTGACCCCAGGAGCCCTGCGATGGCCAGCATTGCCAAAGCCAAGCTGTGTGAGGTCGTCGAGCTGGCGACTAATGAAGCGATTCAGATGCACGGTGGTATCGGTATGACCGATGAATATGAAATTGGCTTCTTTATTAAGCGCGCACGTCCGGCGGCAAGCCTCTATGGCGATTACAACTATCATGGTGATCGATTCGCGCTGCTAAGCGGTTATTGAGTAGCCATCACAGCAGATACGGGGCGGTCAGCATTGATGCCCCGTTTTTGTTTGTAGCTGTATTAGAATAGCGGCAGAATAAGATATCCAAATAATAAACAGTAGTTCAGACAATAAAAAAGGATCAAGACAATGGATTTAGGTATCAGTGATCGCGTTAAACCCATACTCGAAGAAGTTATCCAGTTTATCGATAATGAAATTTTACCTTTGGAAGCCGAGTACCACGCAGAGGTCAATAAAGGCGATCGCTGGGTGTTCAACGAGCGCCAGACAGAAATTCTTGAGGGACTTAAGAGTAAGGCCAAAGCCAGAAATCTATGGAACTTCTTTCTTACTCACTTCGAAGGTGGCCATGGTCTAAATACTGTTGAATACGCATATATAGCCGAGCAGACCGGTCGGTCGCATCTTGCCCCTGAAGTCTTCAACTGCGCTGCACCGGATACCGGTAATATGGAAGTCCTGGCTCGCTACTGCAACGAAGAACAGAAAGAAAAATGGCTAAAACCACTGCTCGCCGGCGAGATCCGCTCTGCCTACGCGATGACCGAACCCGATGTAGCCTCATCTGATGCCACCAATATTTCTATGTCTTGCGTAGCCGATGGCGATGAATGGGTTCTAAATGGCGAGAAAATCTGGATTTCAGGCGCCGGAGACCCACGCTGCAAAATTATGATTGTTATGGTCTGCACTAATCCGGATGCACCGCGCCATGCGCGTCAATCGCAGGTATTAGTGCCATTTGATACTCCTGGCGTCAAGAACCTGCGGCCGATGCAGATTTTCAATATCGACGATGCGCCCCACGGTCATATGCATATGCGCTTTACCGATGTCCGCGTGCCAAAAGAAAACATGATTCTTGGTGAAGGCCGCGGTTTTGAAGTGGCCCAGGGCCGTTTGGGGCCGGGCCGTATTCACCACTGTATGCGTTCCATAGGCTTAGCCGAAGCGGCGTTAAAATTGATGTGTGAGCGTTCATTGGAGCGTGAAGCCTTCGGTCGTCCGCTGGCTAAGTTGGGCGGTAATGTCGATATTATTGCCCAGGCCCGCATCGATATCGAAATGACCCGCCTGCTGTGCCTCAAAGCCGCCTGGCTGATGGACAATGTTGGCACCGATGCGGCCCAACCGTTTATATCGATGATTAAAGTGGCAGCGCCAAATATGGCACTGAAAATTATTGATGAAGCGATGCAGATGCACGGCGGCTTGGGGTTGTCTCAGGATACGCCGTTGGCGATCTGGTATGGCCATCAGCGAACACTTCGCTTTGCCGACGGTCCGGATGCAGTGCACCGTATGGTGATCGGACGTCGTGAAATTAAACAGTATATGTAAGGAGCTTGAAATGACTATTCGTTACGACAATCAGGTTGCCATTGTTACCGGTGCTGGCAATGGACTGGGGCGTTCCCATGCGCTGGCACTGGCCGCCCGCGGGGCCAAAGTAGTGGTTAATGATCTCGGCGGCAATGTGAACGGTGTTGGCGGTTCGAGTGATGCCGCGCGGGAAACTGTCGCAATGATTGAGGCGGCAGGGGGCGAGGCCATCGCCAATGGCGCCAATGTCGCGAAAATGGATGAAGTGGAAGCCATGGTGTCTCAGGCCGTCGAAAAATGGGGCCGGGTCGATATTCTGGTCAATAACGCCGGTATTTTGCGCGATAAGAGCTTTGCCAAAATGGGTATGGATGATTTCCAGTTAGTGGTCGACGTCCATCTGATGGGCTCCGCCAACTGTTCGAAAGCGGTTTGGGAAGTAATGCGCGAGCAGGGCTATGGCCGCATTGTGATGACTACCTCGTCCAGTGGTATGTACGGCAACTTTGGCCAGGCTAACTACGGCGCAGCGAAGATGGCCGTAGTCGGGCTTATGAATACTCTGGTGATTGAAGGCGATAAATACAATATCAAGGTTAACTGCCTCTCGCCCACAGCGGGCACGCGGATGCTCGAAGGCCTGGTAACAGAGGAGCAATCCGAGATTATGACCGTCGAAGCGGTGACCGCTGCACTGTTAACTCTTTGTGATACAGATGCACCAAACCGCAGTATTTTGTGTGCCGGCGCTGGCGGTTACGCGCGCACCCATATTTATGAGACTGACGGTATTTATCTGCCACCAGAACAGCAGACGCCCGAAAATGTTCGCGCGCAAATGGACGCTATCGACAACCCTCAAGGCCAGCAAATGCTGGTGGGCGGATTCCAGCAGACCAATAAATTTGTTGAAAAAGCCGTCGCTCACCTGACCGCAAAATAACCAAAACAACAGGACAGTTTTATGAAAGCAATAGTGTGCAATGAGACCGGGGCGCTGGAAAATTTGACCTTGCAAGAGAGCGTCAACCCAGAGCCGGGTAAAGGCGAGATTTTGCTCGATGTTAAAGCGGCGGGGATCAACTTTCCCGATTTGCTAACTGTGCAGGGCAAATACCAATTTAAGCCGCCGCTGCCCTTTACTCCTGGCACTGAAGTGGCTGGTATTGTTGCAGCGGTGGGAGAGGGTGTTACCCGCCGCAAGGTTGGCGATAAAGTCATCGCTACACTGCAAATTGGTGCATTTGCCGAGCAATGTGTGGCCTCAGAGCACTCTGCTTACGAAATGGCTCAGTCGATGTCCTTCGAGCAAGGTGCTGGCTTCTCTATCACCTATGGCACCTCCTATTACGCACTCAAGCAGCGCGCCAATATCCAGCCCGGTGAAACCCTGCTGGTGCTGGGTGCAGCCGGCGGCGTAGGGATTGCCACGATTCAAATCGCCAAGGCAATGGGCGCCACGGTTATTGCCGCCGCCAGCAGTGAAGAAAAACTCGATTTTGCCTGTCAGGCCGGTGCCGATATGCGCATCAATTACTCCACCGAAAATCTTAAAGAGCGCGTCAAAGAGCTGACCAAAGGCAAAGGTGTGGATGTGGTCTACGACCCTGTGGGCGGAGACTATTCCGAACAGGCCTTTAGATCGATCGCATGGGATGGTCGCTTTCTGGTGATTGGCTTTGCCTCGGGCCCAATTCCGGCGATGCCATTAAATCTTGCACTGCTCAAAGGTGCTTCACTGGTAGGCGTGTTCTGGGGTGCTTGGGCGGCTCGCTGCCCGCAGGAATCACAGCAGAACTTTAAAGAATTGATCGACATGGTCGACAGCGGTACGTTCACGCCATTGGTAACAGAAGTCTATTCACTGAATGACTATCAGGCCGCCTTTGCCTCAATTTCTGAGCGCCGCGCTAAGGGCAAGGTTATTTTGTCGATGGGATAGGGCACATTGTCATCCCGAATGCCCTCAAGCCAGCAGATTGGAAGACCCTTCGGCTGCGCTCGGGATGACAAATTTTCGGCGTTCTGGATAACAAGCCCGAAGACGCTTCGAAAACAAGAGGTAACCATGCTCGCTGTGGCCATATAAATTAACCAGACAAACTGCATTAGCCCCCAATCCGTAAAAGCCCCGCGGTTATCACTACCATGCGCCCGCCAAACAGGGCAAAATGCCGTTTCAACTGGCAAGGAATTTCTATGCGACTGATTATTGGTTTATCCGGCTCCAGCGGTGTGATTTACGGTATTCGTATGTTACAGATGCTGGCAGACAAACCTGAGATTGAAACTCATCTGGTTATCAGCCAGGCAGCGCGAATGAATATAGGCATCGAGACTGACTGGTCTGTGGAGGATGTTGAGGCGCTGGCTGATGAGGTGCACAACAACAAAAATATCGGTGCCAGCATTGCCAGTGGCTCGTTTAAAACGGCCGGTATGGTAGTGGTTCCCTGTTCGATGAAAACGCTCTCGGGCATTGCCAACTCCTACGCCGACAATCTGATTGTTCGTGCCGCCGATGTGGTGCTAAAAGAGCGTCGCAAATTGGTTATTGTGCCCCGTGAATCACCGCTGCACACAGGTCACTGTGAGCTGATGTTAAAAGCGAGCCAGATTGGCGCCATCCTCTGTCCACCTTCGCCGGCGTTTTACAGCGAGCCTAAAACCGTCGACGATATTGTTAATCATTCTGTCGCTCGCGTGCTCGATCTGTTTGATATTGAAACAGACCACGTTAAACGCTGGCAGGGCAATGTCTAAAGACCAAACTCAACTCAAGGCGTTTTTGCAGGCTGAATCGGTGTTGACCATAGCCACTGGAGATCTCTGCGGTCCATGGTCCGCGCCAGTCCTCTACGTGGCCGATATCAGTGTCGATCCCGTGACGCTGTATTTCCTTTCTTCGGCCAATAGTCGTCACATTAAAAGTTTGTCAGTGGGCGGCGTATCGGCGGTATCTATCTATTCGGATTACGACGGCAACTGGCAATCGATCCGTGGTGCCCAGATGCACGGCGTGATCGAGCAGGTTGCGGATCTAAACAAAGAGCAGGTAGCAGATCGCTACTTTGATCGCTTTGCTGAGATAAAAGCGCTTATCGACAATCCCCAGACCGAGCAGGAGAGGCTTATTGGCTCGGCTTTTGGGCGCAGTTTTTTTTACCAATTTAGACCGACATTTATTCGCTTTACCAACAATGCCGATAGTTTCGCAGGCCGTACCGAGTGGCAACTGTAAAATTACTCTCTTCAGCTAATCACAAGTTGCCCCCCTATGTCGCAAACTGCAGTTGATCTCCTCCAGAGTCTTTATGGCTATGACCGTTTTCGTGGCCATCAGGCAGAGATCATTGAACACGTTAGGGCCGGTAATAGTGCCCTGGTTCTGATGCCTACCGGCGGCGGTAAGTCGCTCTGCTATCAAATTCCCGCGTTATTGCGCGATGGCGTTGGCATTATTATCTCGCCGCTGATTGCACTGATGCAGGATCAGGTAGACGCCATGCAGCAGCTCGGCGTTCGAGCGGCATTCTTAAATTCCAGCCTCGACCACAGTGAGCAAAATCGTATTGAGCAGCAGCTTTTGGCTGGGGAGCTGGATCTGTTGTATATCGCACCCGAACGCTTGGTTCAGTCCTATACTCTGGATCTGATATCGCGCTGCACGCTCGCCCTGTTTGCCATTGATGAAGCCCACTGTGTCTCGCAGTGGGGACATGATTTTCGCTCTGATTATCTGTCTCTGAGCTTACTGCAAGAGCGCTTTCCGGATGTGCCACGGGTCGCCCTCACGGCTACAGCCGATGTCCGCACACGCAGTGAAATTATCGAACGGCTCTCACTGGTCGGTGCCAGCTCGTTTATCAGTGGTTTCGACCGACCCAATATCCGCTACGGAATTGCCAACAAAATCAGTGCAAAAAAACAGTTGCTGGATTTTTTGCGCCAGCGCAAAAATGAGGCGGGGATTGTCTACTGCCTGTCACGGAAAAAAGTCGAGGACACCGCGGCCTGGTTAACCGAGCAGGGTTTTACTGCGCTGCCTTACCATGCCGGGTTGCCGGGACAGCTCAGGCAGACGCACCAAAAACGTTTTCTGCGCGAGGATGGTGTGATAATTGTTGCCACGATTGCTTTCGGTATGGGTATCGATAAACCTGATGTGCGTTTTGTTGCGCACCTGGACCTGCCGAAAAGTATCGAAGCCTATTATCAAGAAACCGGTCGCGCCGGTCGCGATGGCCAGCCGGCCGATGCCTGGATGATCTATGGCCTTCAGGATGTGGTTCGACTGCAACAGATGGTACAGGGATCCGAAGGCTCCGAGCAATTTAAGCGTGCCGAACGTCACAAGCTGGATGCGATGTTAGGGCTCTGTGAAGTAACCAGCTGCCGTCGCAAAGTGCTGCTCAATTACTTTGCCGACAACGCCCCGGAACACTGTGGTAACTGCGATAACTGCCAGATACCACCGCAGACTTGGGATGCCACCGAAGCCGCTCAGAAGCTTTTGTCCACGGTCTATCGCAGTGGTCAGCGCTTTGGCGCTATGCATGTAATGGATATATTGCAGGGCAAAGAAACCGAGAAAGTATTACAGCATCAGCATCACCAGCTCAGCACCTTTGGTATTGGCGAAGAAATTCATGACGCGCAGTGGCGTTCATTGATTCGGCAGTTGGTGGTGCGCGGCTTGCTCAAGGTGGATATTGAAGGTTACAGCGCACTGCAGCTAACGGATCTGTGCCGCCCGGTCTTAAAAGGCGAGCAGTCGCTGTTTTTACGAATAGAGGAAATTAAAGCGCCCTCCATTAAAAAGGCCGGTTCGAAGTCTGCTAGAAAAGCTCAAATACCTCCTGAAGTTCAGGAGCTGTGGGATGAACTGCGTGAATGTCGCAAAATGCTGGCAGACGAGCACAATGTGCCACCCTACGTCATTTTCCACGATGCGACTCTGAAAGAGATGCTTGATACCTTACCCACGTCAGATGCGGAGTTGCTAACCATTACCGGTGTTGGTGAAAGTAAGCTCGAGAAATATGGTGCTGACTTCCTGAGTGTACTTCGCCGTTTTGCTGAAACTGGTTAACACCTAACGGCAAAAAAACCCTATTTGAGCGTGGTGTTTTGGATCGAAAGGGTAGGCGATTTGTACGCTCATTCCGCTAAATTAAACAGCTGTGTATTGCCCCCTCTGGCCACCAGATTATCGGTGCGTGTGCGCTCGCTTAAAAACCACAACAACCAGTGAAAGCTGTAATCATTATCCCGCTGCGGCCATTCAATCAGCGGGATAATACTGCCGCTGCGCGCAGCCATGGTCTGGCGCAGTGCTGAGCTGTCGCGGTCCAGGCTGTTGGCGACAACAGCTTCAATGCGATTGTCATGAATAATGGTCACAAGGCTATCGATCGATGCGATATGCAGCAGATTTTTGGGTAGACCGGCTTTAACCATTTTCTGCTTAAGAGTTTGTAGTATCGGTAACTGCTGGTCTGCTGCACAGATAACCAGTCCGCAGCCACACAGCAGGGCGCTGATCATCTGTTTTTCGGCGGCATCGATTGAATCCTGTTCGGTTATCACCAGTGTCACAACACCACGTCCCTGCAGGGACAGTTTATTGTCTTCACCGGTGGGTCCCGGCAGAGTGATTGGATTGGCCAGTTTTGCGCGGGCGATCCGCTCGATATTGTGCAACCAATTGGTCTGCGATGTGGCCTGGCCCAGCACAATCAGTCGCGCATCTATGGAGCGCGAGCGCCACTTTTGATGTGCTTTGCTGGCGTCGGCCAGCGCGCTGTTGCAGCTAGCCCTGTCGCTGGTATCCGTCAGGCTCGTATTGGACAGGTCAAGCGAGAGCAAGGATGTTTCTGCATAAGCCGACAGGTGATACTCAGGTTCTGAACTGGGCTGTGAAAAACGCAGCAGATAGTTGGGTCCACCGGCTTTGGGGCCTGTGCCCGAGAGGCCGCGGCCGCCGAACGGGTTTACCCCGACTACCGCGCCGACCATATTGCGGTTGATATAGGTATTGCCGGCAATGGTGTTGCGGAACACGGTCTGGGCAAAGGCCTCGATGCGACTGTGAACGCCCAGAGTTAAGCCAAAGCCAGTCTGGTTAATTTGCTCAATCACATTATTGAGCTGATCCGAGTCGTAGCGAATAACATGCAAAATCGGGCCAAAGACCTCTTCGGTCAACTGACCCAGCGAGGTGATTTCAAACACATGAGGGGCGACAAAAGTCCCTTGGTCACAGCGGCTGTCGAGTTCAACTTTGGCGACCAGTTTGGCTTCGCGTTGCATGTGCTCAATATGGGTTTGCAGTTCGGCCTGGGCGGCGCGGTCGATAACCGGTCCAAGGTCACTGCTGAGCAGGCGCGGATCGCCCACCTTTAATGATGCCATTGCGCCACGCAACATATGCAGCACATTGTCGGCAATATCAGACTGGATAAACAGCACGCGTAGTGCCGAGCACCGCTGCCCAGCGCTCTGGAAGGCTGAAGCAATGACATCATCGATCACCTGTTCTGGCAGTGCGGTTGAGTCCACCACCATGCAGTTTTGTCCGCCGGTCTCGGCGATAAACGGAATCGGAGAGCCGGGACGCAGGGCCAACTGCTGATTGATATGTTGAGCGGTGTCGGTGGAGCCGGTAAAGGCAATGCCGGCAATTCGGCTGTCGCGCAATAGTAGATTGCCGATCTGCGAACCGCTGCCGAGCAGGACGTGCAGGGCACAGCCGGGAACTCCGGCCTCATAAAATAGCTGGGCAGCTGCCACGGCGATAGCCGGCGTCTGTCCGGCGGGTTTGGCGACTACAGTGTTGCCGGCCGCCAGTGCCGCTGCGATCTGGCCGACGGTAATGGCCAGTGGGAAGTTCCATGGGCTGATACAGAACCAGACACCGCGACCCTGAAAGTGTGTCAGCGAGCGAGCCTGGAGTGCGTAGTAGCGACAGAAATCGATTGCCTCACGTACCTCCGAGACCCCATCGTTAAGCGTGCGGCCGCCCTCAAGGCTAATCAACCCGATCAGTTCACCCATGTCCCGTTCCATAAGATCGGCAACTTTATCGAGAATATTGGCGCGCGCGGCGGGGCCGAGAGTATTCCAAGCGGCAAATGCCTGATCGGCGGATGCCACGGCGCGAATAATATCGTCATTGCTGACTCGCGATGTATGACCAATGATTTGGCGTTGATCGGCGGGGCTGTAGCTCGGCTGCAGCTCGCCGGCAATCGCTTCACCATCGATAATCGGGCGTGTAATTAAGTCGCTTATGTCGGTTGCAGCTGCGTCAACCTGTTTTAGCAGGGCAGTCGCTTCGAGCGGCGAATCGAGGTCGATACCGCGAGCATTTTTTCGCCGAGGCAACGTATGTGGGTTTGAGGCCGCCGGTTCTCTATGGTGGGCTTCGTCGGCGCCGATAAACAGATCGGCAGGTACAGGAATAGCTTTGTGTCGATAGGGGAATACCCTGGAAACCTGCTCGCGTGTGTCATCGAATAGCGCTTCCACCGGCGTCTGGCTGTCGAGAAAGCGATTGACGAATGAACTGTTGGCACCATTTTCCAGTAGTCGTCGCACCAAGTAGGGCAGCAGGTCACGGTGATTGCCAATTGGGGCATAGACACGCACCGGAATTTGGCGATCAGCAAAGCATTTGCGCAAATTGGCATAGAGAATATGGCCCATGCCGTGCAGGCGTTGAAATTCAAATTCGCGTTCGCGGGCCAGGGTTAGAATCATCGTCGCAGTGTACGCATTGTGGGTGGCAAACTGAGGGAAGACCGCATCCTGCGCATCGAGCAGGATACCCGCGCAGTGTTGGTAGCAGAGGTCAGTGTTGGCTTTGCGGGTAAAGACCGGATAGCTGGGCAGACCCAGCTCCTGAGCATGCTTTATCTCGGCATCCCAATAGGCGCCCTTGACCAGTCTGACCATTAGCCTGCGACCGGTTTCTCGCGCCAGACCGATTAGCCATTTAGCGGTATCCGGCGCGCGCTTTTGATAGGCCTGCAAGACAAAGCCCAGCCCTTGCCAGCCACTCAGGTCGGGGTCATGGGCCAGTGCGGCAAAGATATCCAGCGAGATATCCAGACGGTAGGACTCCTCCGCGTCGATAGAGAGACCGATATCGTACTGTTGAGCTTGCAGGCAGAGCTGCTTGATGCGCGGCAACAACTCTGCCATCACCAAATCATGCTGGGCATAGTAGTAGCGTGGATGCAGTGCCGAGAGTTTGACTGAGATACCGTTGTTGTTATACACCTTGCTATCGTGGTCAGTTGAAAGTGTATTGCAGTGGCTACCAATGCTGTCGATGGCGCTGGCATAAGCGGTCAGATAGTTGCGCGCATCTTCCTCGGTGCGCGCTCCTTCACCGAGCATATCAAATGAAAAACGCGTGGCGCTATCGTTGTGTTTGGTGCCGCGCTTGAGGCCCTCTGCAATAGAGCGACCGAGCACATATTGGCCACCCATGATTTTCATCGCCTGCATCACCGCCGCGCGAATCACGGGTTCGCCCAGAGTTGCGGTCAGTCGTTTAATCCAGTTGTCGGTATCCTCGGTAATTTCGGAATCGAGGCTGACCATCTGGCCGGTCAGCATCAGCCCCCAGGTTGAGGCATTGACAAACATGGATCTGGATTTGCCGCGGTGGACATTCCATTTTCCGGCTTGAATTTTTTCAGCGATCAGGCGATCGGCAGTCAGCGCGTCGGGCACTCTCAGCAGCGCTTCTGCGAGACACATCAAGGCAACACCCTCGGCATTGGAAAGGCCAAACTCGAGCAAAAAGGCATCCAGCGTGCCGCTGCTGTTTTTGTCTGCGCGGCACTGCACAACTAGATCTCGAGCATCCTTGAGAATGGTCTCGCGAGCCTCAGCCGAGAGCGGATTACTGTGCAGCAATCCGGCAACATTCTGGTGCTCGTCTTGATGGGTTGTCTGACGAATTTTTTTGCGTAGTGCAGTCTGATCCATGGGTCACTCAGCATATTTTTAGGTTATTTAATATTTTGCATTTTTACCGATTTATATAAGAATATGTCTCCATATATCGCTAATAACCAGTCATATAATCTGTTAATGTAAGTTTTTTAGCGTATTATTCTGAAGCTGTTTCCAGTAAGGTTGTTTTTAATAAAGGGGCCCAATGATGAAAACCGTGACGCAGCTAGATCGAACTGACCGCCGCATCCTCGATATCCTCCAGCGCAATGGGCGCATCGCCAACGTAGACCTGGCCAAGCAGGTCAACCTGACACCAACACCTTGTCTCGAACGCGTCAAACGTCTAGAGAAAGAGGGTTTTATCACGCAATATGTGGCGCTGCTGGATCCGGTAAAAGCCAATGCAGCACTCTGCGCTTATATTGAAGTGCAGCTGGATAGCACCACCACAGATGCAATTCGGTCGTTTAATCAGAAGATGCTAGAGCTGGAAGAGGTGTTGGAGTGCCAGATGGTAGCCGGTGGGTTTGATTATCTGATCAAGATTCGGGTCGCCGATATGCAGCACTACCAACGTTTTCTGGGGGGCAAATTATCCACCATTAAAGGTATTAGCCAGACCCATACTTATGTGGTGATCGAGGATGTTAAATCGGAGACTGCCATCAAGATCAATGGCTGAATATCCTAACTTGTCGCATATCGACCTATAGGTAAATCCGCGGCACGCGGGCCGGCATCCGAGTCAGTAACTCATAGCCAATCGTTCCGCAGTGATCAGCGACCTCATTTACCGGCAAGTCAGCACCCCACAGAACCACCTTGTCGCCGATGCTAGGCGTGGTAAGGTCGGTGACATCGACAGTAATCATATCCATCGATACGCGCCCCGCTAGCGGGCAGGGCATGCCATTGATCAGCACCGGCGTGCCATTGGGTGCGTGGCGTGGATAGCCATCGCCGTAGCCGACGCTAACGGTGGCTATCACAGAGTCGCGTTCAGCGGTCCAACTGGCCGTGTAGCCAACTGAGTCACCAGCAGGAACCGTGCGCAGGGAGATAATCGCCGATTCAAAACACATTACCGGCTTGAGCTGGTCGGCATTGGGCTGAGGCTCAGAGAATGGCGAGGCGCCATAGAGCATATAACCGGGTCGCTGCCAATCGCGCCGGGTTTGGGGCCAGCCGAGAACCGCTGCTGAGTTGGCGAGACTTTTTAAGCTGCTATCCAGTCCGGCATCGAGAAGGGTTTTTTCGAACACGGCGACCTGTTGCGCCGTGCGATCGCTGGCCAAGTCGTCGGCACAGGCAAAATGTGAGGCAACAACGATTTTGTCGCTCACATTGCGGCTGTTTTGCAGTGCCTGATAGACCTCGGCAATATCGACGGGCTGAAAACCCAGCCGGTGCATGCCACTGTCGAGACCCAGCCAGAGCGTTAGCGGGTGAGGCAGATCGGCGTCGATAATGGCCTGCTTTTGTGGATGATTTTCCACCATCAGCCAAAAATTGTGGCGCGCGGCGAGAGTGAGTTCGCTTTTTTCAAAAATGCCTTCAAGCAGCAGAATCGGTTGTTTGATGCCGGCCGCACGCAGCTCCAGGGCCTCTTCGATACAGGCGACCCCAAATGCCGGTGCACTATCGGCCAGCGCCTTGGCGACCTCTACTGCGCCGTGGCCATAGGCATTAGCTTTAACCATAGGCATGGTCTGCGAGCTGGGTGCGAGCGACTGTGCCAACTGGAAATTGTGGCGCAGGGCGTTGAGATCAATAACCGCTCGGGTAGGTCGTGACATTGTGCAGCTCGTTTATCTGTCGAATTTTAGTTTTATAATTACGTTTTGAAATCCAAGTGCTCGAATGTTAATAGTCGAACTTGCCAGCGCTGTAAAGCGTCTGCGCAGCCAGCCACACCTCGCCCACCTCACCATTACCCACTGCTTTGCCGTCAATTTGCGTCACCGGAGCGACCTCTTTTGACGAACTGGTAATCCACACTTCATCCGCATTCAGCACTTCATCCATGCTGACACTGCGTTCTTCAACCGCAATGCTGCCGTCGCGGCGCAGCACATCGAGCAGAATATGGCGCGTGATACCGGGCAGCAGCTGGTTATCCAGTGGTGGTGTAATCACCTTGCCATCTTTGACAATAAAGGCATTGCAGGCACTGGCTTCGGTCAATTCATTGTTGGCGTTAAACAGGAGCGTCTCATCGTGACCGCGTTCATAGCCGTGCTGAAAGTGCAGCACATTGCCAAGCAGTGCAGTGGATTTGATATGGCAGCGTTCCCAGCGCAGATCGCGTGTGGTGGACACCTTGTATGCTTTTGCCAGAGCTTTATCGGCGACCGGGGGCGGAGCGATTTCAAAGGCATAGGCAAAAACGGTCGGCGCGATATTGTCTGGAAAAGCGTGAAAGCGCTTGCTGTCTGCACCGCGGCTGACATGCAGATAGATGCCCAGATTGCCGGCACCATTTTCGTTGATCAGGCGGTTGCACAGCTCGGCCCAGTTGTCCTCGCTCCAGTCGAGTTTGATGCCTACGGCTGCAAGACCGTTTTGCATGCGCGCGATATGCGGGCCAAAGCCAACCATCTTGCCGGCGTAGGAGGGCACCACTTCGTAGATGCCATCGCCGAATAAAAACCCGCGATCCATGGGAGATATTTTGGCCTGCTCGATTGGCATATAGCTGCCATCCAGATACGCGATACTCATAGTGATGCCTTGTTATTTGTAATTGATGGCCGTCTTAAAACGGTCAAAAATGGTAGCAGTGGGGTCCTGTGCGCGCAAAGTAAATTCACTGTATTCTCAGCCTGTTTAAGGGCCTTTGCGCGAAAATATGGGGTTATTTTGTGATGTAGCGAAAAATTTACCTGCATTTAGAGGTAACCGCCTAATTTTCTCAGATCACAAATAAGCGCCTCCGTAACCTCCGCACTCAGACCATCTTCGGTAAGCGTGTTCTCTCGGGTTACACCATCGACGCTGCCGCGTTCAGAGAGATAGTTCAACACCGCCAGGTTATCCCAATCGAGCAGCAGATCAGTGCCATTAAACGCGGATAGCATGGCAATGAGCCCATGGGCCGCCCAATTGGAGACATCGGCAATCAGCAGTTCATCGCAACCGGTTGCGGCCGGGATAATGTTGAGCTCTGTCAGAGCGTCACTCACATTGCCCATACCGATTTCATTGCCGCCGTCGCCAATCGCGATAGTGGGGCAGCGTGCGAGTGTTAAAAAGTAATCAAAGCTGGCACAGGCATGGCTGATGTCTTCGCCGCGCATATTATAGTAGTGACCATCTGCGGCCATGCCTGGTCGTTCGATTGAGATCACCAGCGAAGGCTGGTAATCATCGAGTGCGATCTGCGCTTCGCGGGCGCTGGTCTTGGGTTGGCCAACGCTGATGTTATGCACGCGGTAGTCACCGGCAATCACATTCGCAAGTGGTGCGCCGCAGACTAGAATCGGCTCCGCACCGAGCCTTTCAAGAGTCCGATAGAGGGCGATCGCACCCACTGGTCCATCAGTCTCGAAGCTGCCGGCAACTGGAAAACCAGTGCCGATCAATATGCGCGAGCCCGATGATTGCAGTGCTTGGTGAACGAGTTTCGCTGCGCGCAAGAAATAGCCGGGCTCCAGCGCGGCCTGCAGTGTTCTCATTCCGCGAGGATTTCGTGAAACAAGGCGGTTTTCAATCGCTTTGCTGAGGCTAACGTCAGTCATTGGTTACAATCTCTTCGGGCGTGCAGCGTTCAAAATATTGTTGATCTAACATCAGGGCATTGTGTGCCTGCTCTATACTGATGGCCTCAAAATTCACTGTTGCGCCGGGTAATAGCTGCGCGAGTTTGGAAATATCCAACGACAGGACTGACCCCAACTTTGGATAACCGCCAATGGTCTGACGATCATTTAGCAACACAATCGGTTGGCCGTCGGCAGGGACCTGAATGGCACCGAGACAGATACCCTCAGAGAGAATGCCATCGGCACTCGGCGCGATGGCGGTGCCCTTGAGGCGATACCCCATACGGTCACTGCGGTCTGTAACCTGATAGTCGCTAGTGAAAAATAGTTGTTTTTGTAAATCGCTGAACAGTGCTTGCTGATATCCCAGGATAACCCGCAGTAGAGCACGATTAGTGCTGTAATCAGGGCGCAGGTCAGCGGCTAGCGACAGAGGTGTGGTCGAGCGCTGACTCTCGCAGGGAAGCATATCTCCTGCTTGAAGGGGACTGCCATCTCCGTGCAGGCCGCCAAGGCTCTCTCGTGGCACTGTCGAGACGCTGTTAAATCGGGGTTCTATTTGAAAGCCACCGGCCACTGCCAGATAGATTCGGCTACCAGAGGTAGCAAAGCCCAGCTCAATGCGAGCTCCAGTTTGAATAGAATATGAACGCCAAAGCTCACATGCATGTCCGTTTATTGTCAGCGGCGCGCTGGCACCGGTCACTGCAATAGTGGTATCAACAGTGGCCTCTAAGACCAAGCCACCTATAGTGACCTCGACTGCCGCGCAGCCTTGGGGGTTAGCGCAGAGGCGGTTGGCCCAGCGAAAGGCATTACTGTCGAGCGGACCCCCATTCGTTAAGCCGATGCCATGGAGACCAAAGCGACCGGCATCTTGAATCAGGCTAAAAATTCCGGGGTTGATTACCTGCAGCCCGCTCGAGGCAGTGAGTTGACTGCTCATAATACGCCACCCATCGCCACAAAGGTGTCTCTATCAATAGCTTTAAAGCGCACGCGATCACCCACCTGAACCGGCATACTCGGTTCCGCTGCAGGATCAAACATCCGTTCTGGGCAAAGCCCAATCAAATTCCAGCCGCCGGGCGATTGCGCTGGATAGACCGCAGTTTGACGGTCGGCTATCGCAACCGCACCGCGCGGTACTTTCTGGCGTGGTGTCGCCAGACGCGGAGCAGCGATACGTGGATCAACCTCACCCAGATAGGCAAAGCCCGGGGCAAATCCAATCGCATAGACGCGATAATCTGTCTGTTGATGAATAGTGACAACCTCATCGATACTGAGTCCGGCATTATCGGCCAGCTGCTGCAAGTCAGGACCTGATTCGGTGCCGTAGTAGACCGGCAGTGTAATCAGCTTACCCTTGCTGGATTGGCTCGGATCGACTGTGTGACGGTTGTCCAGAGCCCGACGAATGGCATTGCGCACGGCGAAATGATCTGTTCTAAAAGGATCGTAAATCACCAGCAGCGAGGCGTAAGAGGGCACAAGATCAATTAGTGAATCGCCCAGAGCCTGACGCAGCTTTTCGGCGCTTGAGGCCACGGCCGAGGCGACAGCATCACTGGGCGCGTCGCCAAAATAGACGATCAGAGCGTTCTCTCCGGCCACGGAGATTGTCTGCATTGCTGAGTTCATGAATTAATTAACTGACGAATGTCCTGGATAGCGCGCACGCCTTCCATATTGTCACCGTGTACACACAGTGAGTCAGCCTGCAGCTCCAGGCGATGGCCGCTGACTGTGGTCACGCAACCTTCAGCTTGAAGTTGTTGAACCTGCGCGAGCATTTTCTCGCGATTGTGCACCGCACCCTCTTTAGCGCGGGAGAGCAGGGCACCATTGTCGTCATAACAACGGTCGGCAAAAGCCTCAAAAATAAGCTCGATGCCAAACATTTTCGCCTCTTCCCGGTGAGTCTCGGCGTCCGGTGTGGCCTGTAACATAAACGCCAGCGGTAGGTGGGATTCAGCGATGGCCTCCATAATTGCACTGCGAATATGACCATTGGCCATCATGTCGTTGTACAGAGCGCCATGGGGTTTAACATAGTGGATATTGAGCCCGAGGTTTTGCGCCATACCGGCGAGCGCAGCAATCTGGTATTGGACGATGGCGATAATTTCGACGGGCGGCAAATTCATCGAGCGGCGGCCAAAACCAGCCAGATCAGGATAGCTTGGGTGGGCGCCGACCATGACATTATGGCGCTTGGCCGAGAGCAGTGTCTTTTTCATGACCACCGGATCGCCCGCGTGAAAGCCGCAGGCGATATTGGCCTGGTCGATAAAGGGCATAACCTCGTCATCGAGACCCATAGTCCACGCGCCGAAGCTTTCGCCGAGATCACAATTTAAACGTAATGCCATATTGTCTTCCTCTAAGTTTTACAGACAGTTGTTCCGAGCGCAGTTGAGGGATCCCTCTACTCACTTCGTTCCGCCGGGATGACAGAGTCGCATGAACCCTCGGTCAGCATTGCAGAACCGGAAACCCGTCTAGCCGACTTCCACCGCAAGGTCACTATTCTTTAAGTCAGTGACCAACATACAGCCAGGACTATGGGTTATACAAAACGGCAACTTTGCTTGTTCCAGTGCCACCTGTGGCGTTACGCCGCAGGCCCAAAATAGCGGCTGCTCGTTCTCTTTAATTGTTACTGCATCGCCAAAGTCTGGTCGATTGAGATTGCCAATGCCAATTGCCTCCGGGCTGCCATAGTGAATCGGTTCGCCATGCACTGAGGGGAAACGCTTGCAGATTTCCGCAGCACGCTGCGCCTGCTGGGGAGCAAAGGGGCGCATGCTGACCACCATCTTGCCACTAAAAGGCCCTGCTGGTGTGCAGTCGATATTGGTTCGATACATTGGCACATTGACGGCTTCGCTGACATTGCGCACCTCGAGACCATCGGCGATCAGGGCCTCTTCAAAGGAGAATGAGCAACCCAGTAGAAACGCCACCAGATCACTTCGCCAGTAGTCGCTGATATCGCCGACCTCGGCAACAACGTCGCCATGCTGAAAGACTTTATAGCTTGGAATATCAGTGCGAATATCCAGGTCCGCGCCAAGCGCTGGAACTCTGAAATCACCGACGTTGGATTTTGCGATCAGTGGGCAGGGTTTGGGGTTGGCTTCGCAAAACTTCAGAAAGTCCGCGGCGGCATCGGCGGGCAAAATAACCAGATTACATTGCACATAGCCGTTGCAAAAACCTGAGGTATTACCACGGTGCTCTGCACTGCGAATGCGCTGGCGCAGTTGTTGTGGGGTTACTGTTTCCTGCATGACCGGCTCCAAATAATGGTACGAGATTCTAGCAGAGCTTTTCGAGCAACTCACCAGCTCTCGTGAGCAACTAACCCGTAGGTGGTAGCCCGCAATTTAGCGCCAGCGACGCGCCCAGGCATCCAGTACCCGTTCAGCGTACCAGTACTGCCCATAGCTGCCGTTGTAGCGGGCTAGCGCATCGGCGAGACGGCCCTTTTCGCGGTCGAGATAGTATTTAAGAATCGTGCAGCCGTAGCGCAAATTGGTTTGGGTATTGATCAAGTTATCCTCCGGTCTGCCGATCTCGTGCTTCCAAAACGGCATAACTTGCATTATTCCCTGAGCGCCCGCAGCGGACACGGCGTAGCGGTCAAAGCCGCTCTCCACCTCAATTAGAGCCAGTACAATTTCCGGTGACAGGCCAGCCCGGGTCGCTTCGCTGTGAATCAGTGTTAAAAGATTAACCCGTGTTTCAGGGTCAGAAATCAGCGGCGCAAGGGCGGGCTCCTTGGTCATCAGCCAGACTTCGGCATCGTACTGGTCGGTGAAGCTATCCGCATCGGTGGCTGCGCGTTTAAGCAGTGATAACAGCGTCGGGTCGGCATCAGATTGTTGCGCATGGGTCAGTGGAGCATTGACAAGCGCGCAGATAAGAGCGCAGAGAAAAACGGGGAGGAGCATGACCACAGTACGCGACTGTGGCCATGTTGTGGGGTTATTTACGTACCGTCTCGGCAATAAATTCATCCAGCTTATCCATTGCTATATGTTGGTTTTCCGGTTCGCGGCGGTTGCGATATTCGACCGTGCCATCGGCCAGTCCGCGATCACCAATTACAATCCGGTGCGGAATACCGATCAGCTCTATATCGGCGAGCATACCGCCCAATCGGGCTTTCGCCTCATCCATAAACAGCACTTCATAGCCGGCGCTGACCAGCTTGTTATAGAGTGCTTCGCAGGTTTCTGCAACCAGCTCTGACTTGTGCATATTGATCGGTACAATAGCAATCTGGAAAGGCGCGATCGCCTCGGGCCAGATAATACCGTTGTCATCGTGGTTTTGTTCAATCGCTGCGGCAACGATACGGCTTACCCCTATACCATAGCAGCCCATCGACATAACCTGCTCTTTACCGTTTTCATCAAGCACCGTTGCATTCATTGCTTCGCTGTATTTCGTACCGAGCTGAAAAATATGTCCGACTTCTATGCCGCGTTTGATTTCCAGTACACCTTTGCCGTCGGGGCTGATGTCACCGGCAACCACGTTGCGGATATCGGCAATGGTGTATTCGCCACAGTCGCGCGGCCAGTTCACACCGGTAAGGTGGTAGCCATCGCGATTGGCACCACAGACAAAATCAGTTAGCTGCGCCGCGCTGGGGTCGACCAGGATCGGCAGGTTGAGATTAACTGGACCAATCGAACCGGGCGAGCAGTTCAATGTCGATTTAATCTGCTCCTCGGTGGCAAAGGTGATTTCGCTGTTTAGCCTCAGAGCGCGCTGCGCCTTCACTTCATTGAGCTCATGGTCACCGCGCAACATCAGGCCGTAAAGTTGCGTTTTGCCCTCATCATCTTCGCCGCTAACAATCAGCGCTTTCAGGGTTTTGTCAGCGCTGGTGCCGACAAACTCGCAGAGATCATTAATCGTGTGCACACCGGGTGTCGCCAGGTCGATCATCTCGGCGCTGCCAGGAGCCACTGTTTCAGTTGCTGTCAGGGCAGTGGCTTTTTCAATATTGGCGGCGTAGTCACTCTCGGTTGAGAACACAATTGCATCTTCACCAGAATCGGCGAGGACGTGGAATTCGTGAGAGTGGCTGCCACCGATACTGCCGGTGTCGGCGAGCACTGCGCGATAGATCAGGCCGGTGCGGTCAAAAATCGCCGAGTAGGTCTGATACATCAGATCGTAGGTTTGTTGCAGAGAAGCCCCATCGAGATGAAATGAATAGGCATCTTTCATGCAGAATTCACGCGTGCGCATCACGCCAAAACGGGGGCGGCGCTCATCGCGAAACTTGGTTTGAATCTGGTAGAAATTGGCCGGCAGCTGCTTATAGCTGCGAATTTCATTGCGAATAATGTCAGTCACTACCTCTTCGTGAGTGGGTCCGAGACAAAACTCACGGTCGTGGCGATCTTTAATTCGCAGCAGCTCGGGACCAAATTGTCCCCAGCGCCCCGATTCTTCCCACAGATCAGCGGGCTGAACCACCGGCATCATAATTTCCAGCGCGCCGGATTTATCCATCTCTTCACGAACAATGTTTTCGACCTTGCGAAACACACGTAACCCGATCGGCAGCCAGGAGTAGAGTCCGGAGGCTACTTTGCGAATCATTCCGGCTCGCAGCATCAGTTTGTGGCTGATCACTTCTGCATCGGCAGGGGATTCTTTCTTTGTTGAAATCAAATATTGGCTGGCGCGCATGGTTTCTCTTACACTGCTGGTCGATTAGTTTGGGCGGCTATTTTACGGTGCGCGGCTGTCGCGGTACAGCCATAAGCAGAGATGAGGACAAAATGTTTAAATTAGATCCCCAATTACAGACCGATACGGTATTGCTGGGTGCTTTTCCATTAAGTTTGTTATTACTGAGTAAAGATGCCAACTACCCCTGGTGCATTCTGGTGCCACAGAGACAGGGTGTGGAGGAAATTTTTCAGCTCGATGAAGTCGACCGCCAACAGTTGCTGGCCGAATCCTGTGTGGTCGCTGAGACTTTGGCGACATTGTTTAACGCCGAAAAAATCAATGTCGCAACGATTGGCAATATGGTTCCGCAGCTACATATGCACCATGTGGTGCGGTATAAAAGTGATGCTGTCTGGCCGATGCCAGTTTGGGGAGCGGTGCCCGCCACAGGCTACAGCAAAGAGTTGTTGGTCCAGACAACAACTCGTATTACTGACGCACTTGTTCCGTTTGGTCTTGCAGAGTCGGTAGCTCGCACTCATTAAAAACACCGCAATAAAAATAGCCTGGTGTCAGAGATATCCGGTTTAAGGGCGCAGTCAATTACTGCGCCATATCCTTCAGACCTTTTAGAGCGTGCACTTTCACCGCGACAGAGGCAGGGCGTGCCTTGAAGGTAGTCTCTTCACCGGTAAACGGGTTGATACCCACGCGAGCTTTTTTCGCCGGACGTTTCACAGTGTGAATTTTGATCAAACCGGCAAGAACAAATTCGCCCACTGAGCGCTTTTTGACATGCCGCTCAACCAGAGTCGCCAATTCGTTCAGCACTGTGGTTACTTGCTTGCGGGTCAAGTCAGACTTGCTGGCCAGCTCGCCGATGATTTCAGTCTTGCTGAAGCGCTCACGGACGCCAGTGACTTTGGGCCTAGCGGCTTTGGTGTTCGCAGCTTTGGTTTTAGCAGTAGTGGGTTTAGTCGCTCTAGCTTTTACTGGCGCTTTTTTTACGCTTGCGCTTTTAGCCGTGCTGGTCTTTCTGGCAGCGGAGAGTGTCTTTTGCCGAGCGGGCTTTTTTGCCTTCTTGGCAGTTGTTGCTTTCGCGGTTCCTTTTTTAACAGCCATCTTCCTTTCCTTTATAAATACAAACGTTAAACCATCCCTGTTAGTTGCTGTAAGTGATTACCAAGAGCCGCCAGCAGGGCCTCGAAATCATTTATAGCCGCTGTTTTCCGGATATGCCAAGAAAGGGCGGGGTTTAGTTCGCTGATTTACTGCTTTTTTTAGATTTCGATCGGTTGTAGCCATCCGCGGGCATTCTACAAGTGCAGGTGCTGGGGTATAATGCGGCGCTTTTTTGCCAGCTATGCAAGCTCGAGGTGCTTAGCTGAGGCAGAACAGTTGTTGAATAAAAGCCTAACCTCGGATCGCTGAGGTGCTGCAATCCCTGTTCCGTTGCAGAATGTTGGCAACAGGACATACGCAAAAATTTGAATTTGAAGTAGCAAGGTAAAGAAGGAAGTTATGTATGCCCATTTATGAGTACCGTTGTCAGGCCTGCGGCCATGAGCTTGAAGCGATGCAGAAAATCAGTGATGACAGGCTGGTTGATTGTCCGGTATGCGAAAAGCCGCAACTGCAAAAGCAACTCTCTGCAGCAGGTTTTCGTTTGAGTGGAAGCGGCTGGTACGAGACTGACTTTAAAACCGGCAATAAAAAGAATCTCAGTGAGAGTGGTGGCTCATCGGCGAAGCCGGCAGCCAACTCTGACGCCAGCACATCATAAATAAAATCTTAAACAAAATTAGAGTAGGGATAGACAGCAGATGTATCGATCTAACTATTGTGGTTTAGTCACAAGTAAACATATTGATCAAGAAGTAACGCTTTGTGGCTGGGTAGATCGTCGCCGTGATCACGGCGGAGTTATCTTTGTCGATCTCCGGGATCGCGAAGGCATTGTGCAGGTTGTGTTTGATCCCGACGCCGGTGAATTTTTCGAGCAGGCCGACAAGGTTCGCTCTGAATATGTTCTCAAGGTAACCGGTGTGGTGCGGGCGCGCAGTGCGGCGACCGTCAACTCCAATATGGCGACCGGTGAAATTGAAGTCTATGGCACCGCCATGGAAATTCTCAACAGCGCGGTAACCCCGCCATTCCAGCTGGATGAGCACGTTACGGTCGGCGAAGATGTTCGCCTTAAATACCGATATATGGATTTGCGCCGGACCGAAATGCAAAACAGTCTGCGCTTCCGGTCTAAAATAACCTCTTCGATTCGTAACTATCTTGTCGATGCAGGCTTTCTTGATATCGAAACGCCGATAATGACTCGAGCCACGCCTGAGGGTGCTCGCGATTATCTGATTCCCTCGCGCACCCATCCCGGCCAGTTTTTTGCGATGCCTCAGTCACCCCAGTTATTCAAGCAGTTGCTGATGGTGGCAGGATTTGATCGGTATTATCAGATTGCCAAGTGTTTCCGCGATGAGGATCTGCGTGCAGATCGTCAGCCAGAATTTACTCAGATTGATATAGAAGCCTCTTTTGTTGATGAAGAGGACATCATGTCGATCACCGAAACCATGATTCGCGGTATCTTTTCTGAGCATATGGGCGTTGATTTCGAGAGTTTTCCGCGCATGACCTATGCCGACGCAATGGATAAGTATGGCTCTGACAAACCTGATCTGCGTATCCCACTGGAGCTGGTGGAGATCAAGGATCTGCTCAAAGATATCGAATTTAAAGTATTTGCCGGCCCAGCCAATGACCCCAGCTGTCGTGTTACGGCCCTTAAGGTGCCTGGCGGCGCTGAGATCTCGCGCAAACAGATTGACGACTACACCAAGTTTGTCAGTATCTATGGTGCCAAAGGTCTGGCATGGATTAAGGTCAACGCCATCGAGACGGGTATAGAGGGGCTACAGTCACCCATCATTAAGTTCCTTGGTGACGATGTGACTATGAATATCATGCAGAGACTGGATGCAAAGAACGGCGATATCGTCTTTTTCGGTGCAGACAAATCACAGGTTGTTTCTGAAGCGCTGGGCGCATTGCGTTGCAAGGTCGCAGCAGACTTAAATCTCTATACCTGCGAGTGGGCGCCGATGTGGGTTGTCGACTTCCCGATGTTTGAAACTACCGATTCCGGCGCACTGACGCCATTACACCACCCGTTTACCGCGCCCTCCTGCAGCCGCGAAGAGCTTGAAGCCAATCCGGCAGCGGCTCTGTCGCGAGCCTACGATATGGTACTCAACGGTTGCGAACTGGGCGGCGGATCGATTCGTATCCATGACCAGAACATGCAGCAAACAGTTTTTCAAGTGCTTGGCATCAGTGCCGACGAGCAGCGTGAGAAATTTGGCTTCCTGCTCGATGCACTCAAATATGGCGCGCCACCACACGGTGGACTGGCCTTTGGTCTCGACCGCCTGATTATGTTGATGGTTGGAGCCGACTCCATACGTGATGTTATCGCCTTCCCGAAGACACAGTCCGCAGCCTGCCTGCTGACCGATGCGCCGGGTACCGTCGATAATGCGCAATTGCGCGAATTAAACATTCGTTTGCGCAGCAAAGAAGGCGAAGCCTAAGCGTAAAAACAGCCAGCCTGATAGTGCAGTTTGTGCACTGTTCAGGCGGCAGAGGGTTTGACACAGCGACAAAACCTGTACACTGGCGAAGAAACTCTGGATAACGTGCTGGGTCAGCACGAGTGAAAGCACCTTTGGGAGCAGCTAGAGGGTCAGGATAGAAGCAGTTAAAACAATAAAAACGAAAACTGGTAACCAAATGCTCAAACGAGTAATCATTAAGAGGATATAGCGATGAAAGTTATTAAGAAGACCAAAGACTATACAGTTTATCAAAAAGGCTCTGGCCGATACGCAGTCAAAAATGCCGATAAAAACTGGGTCAATGCCGATGAAAAAATTTCCATCTTGCTGGCGGAAGGGCTGATTAAAACCGCAGCGCCGGCACCCGCACCTGCCCCTGAGCCGGTGGAAGACGTTGCGGAGGCTCCGGCTGAAGTAGCAGTCGATGCGCCTGCGGCAGAAGAAGCACCTGCGGCAGAAGAAGCGCCTGCGGCAGAAGAAGCGCCTGCGGTAGAAGAAGCACCTGCGGCAGAGGAAGCACCTGCAGGAGAAGAATCGCCCGCGGCAGAAGAAGCACCGGTAGCGGAAGAAGCACCTGCCGTGGAAGAATCTGTAGCAGAAGAAGCACCTGTGGCTCAAGAGCCTGAAGTAGCAGATGCTCCAGCAGCTGAAGAAGAACCTGCTCCCAAAGCCAAGGCAAAAGCTGCACCCAAAGCCAAAGCAAAGGCCGCTCCAAAGGCCAAAGCCGCGCCTAAAGAGAAAGCTGCACCAAAAGCTAAGGCAAAAGCCGCTCCCAAAAAGAAGGTCGCGCCCAAAGCAAAAGCTGACGAGTAACAGCGTCTGTGACTAAAGGCCTCCCGGCTTGCGCTTGGAGGCTTTTTTTTTGTCCGCGGTTTTGTATTACTGTTGCACTTTGCGTTTTAACCGGCGAACCAATTTCTGCAGTCTCTAATACATTGTTTTGTTTCGATTGATCATGATCAGCATTGCTGATCTGGCAGTCTGGCTATTGCTTCACTACATTTGATTTACAAGCCGTCAATCAATTGAACTGAATCGATAGCGAGGAGTGCTATGAACAACAAATGGATTTGGGTTGCTGTGATAACGTTTGTTGTTGCAGCGATTTATGTTGTCTCAAGACCGGATCTTCCTCAGGTTAGTCTGGTTAAGGTATCGACCGGGTTGGTCGAGAAGACGGTCGCCAACACCCGAGCAGGAACCGTAAAGGCCTGTAAACGATCAAAAATGTCGCTGCCGATCGGTGGCCAGATTGCGCAGCTCTATGTGCACGAAGGGGAACAGGTAGAGCAAGGGCAATTGCTAATATCGCTGTGGAATCAGGATCGCAGCGCGCAGGTAGAGCGTTCCAAAGCTGTGCTAAAGACTGCAGATAAACAACAGCAGAGTGTCTGCATTGCTGCCGCATCAGATAGCCACGAGGCGCAGCGATTGGCATTATTGCTGGATAGAAAGCTGGTTTCCTCCGAGCAGGCCGACCGCGCCATTGCGCTGTCGCAGTCCAGTGCTGCGGCCTGTGATGCCGCTAAAGCCAATACGGTTCAGGCCCAGGCCAGTCAGCGTGTCGCCGAGGCTGCGCTGGCGCAGACTTATCTCCACGCCCCATTTGCCGGTACGGTTGCCGAAGTAACAGGTGAAGTAGGGGAGTTCTCCACACCATCACCTCCGGGCGTTCCGACGCCGCCGGCAATTGATCTGTTGACCGCAAACTGCCACTACATCAGCGCCCCGATTGATGAAGTCGATGCCTCACAAATCAGTGTCGGCATGCCGGTGCGCGTGACGATGGACGCCTTTCGCAGCCGCAGTTTTGCCGCTACGGTGCGACGCATTTCAACCTATGTGCTGGATAGAGAAAAACAGGCCCGCACAGTGGAAGTTGAGGCCGAGTTGTTGGCGCTTGAAGACAGACCAACCTTGCTAGCTGGCTACAGTGCCGATATGGAAATCGTTATCGCCAAGCAGGAGCAGGCTCTGCGTGTGCCTACTGATTTGCTGGTCGATGAACGGTTTGTCTTCGTACTCAATGCGGATAATCGCATCGAGCGCCGTGCCGTGGAGCTGGGTTTGGCCAACTGGCACTTTACCCAAATTGTATCTGGCCTCGAATCGGGCGATGCCATCGTCGGGAATATTGGCACCAAGGGAGTCGTAGAGGGTGCCGAGGTAGCCGTGGTTGACGCGCCGTGATCAAACTTGAGAGTATCAACAAAACTTATCTTGTGGGTGAATCTCCACTGCGCGCCCTGCGCGATGTCTCACTCAGCATCAGTGCGGGTGAATATCTTTCTATTATGGGTCCTTCCGGTTCCGGTAAATCGACGTTGCTAAATATGATTGGACTGCTCGACCGCCCCGACTCGGGCCGCTATTGGTTTGATCAGGTCGCCACGGAAACGCTCAATGAAGAACAGCGCGCGCAGATGCGTGGAGAAAATATCGGCTTTATCTTCCAGTCTTTTCATCTGATTAACCGACTCACAGCCTTTGAAAATGTCGAACTGCCATTAATGTTGGCGCGGCAGCCGATCAAGCCGCGGCGCAAAAAGGTTGCCGAAGTACTGGCTATGGTTGGGTTGACTCCACGGGCCGGTCACAAACCCAACCAGTTATCGGGAGGCCAGTTGCAGCGGGTGGCAATTGCCCGGGCGATTGTGATGCGACCGCGCCTGTTGCTGGCGGATGAACCGACCGGCAACCTCGACTCCCACTCTGGACGCGAGGTGATCGATGTGCTGGAAAAACTCAACAACGATGGCATTACATTGATTATGGTCACCCACGATCAACAGTTGGGTGATCGTGCAAAGCGTCATATTCGCATGATTGATGGCGGTGTCGACAGTGACAGCCGCCATCATCCTGAAGCTCTAGAGGACGCCGATGCAGCTCTATGACCAACTCACCTTTAACCGGCAGATATTTCTTCGCCATCGAATGCGCACATTTCTGTTATTGCTGGCCGTCGCCATTGGTGTCGCCTCGGTGATTTTGCTGACCAGTCTCGGTGAAGGTGCGCGGCGCTATATTGACCGCGAATTCTCTGCGCTGGGCAATCGTCTGTTGGTGGTGCTTCCCGGGCGCAAAGAGACCACCGGCGGCGCGCCCCCGATCTACGGTTCTGTGCCCCGCGACTTAACCCTCGAAGATGCCAATGCGTTGGCGCGAATTTCCGGTGTGCTGGCAATGGCGCCAATTATTGCAGGGACCACCAGTGTTGCTCGGGGCAGCCGCTCGCGGGAGGTGATTACTCTTGGCACCACAGATGCCTTTTTTCGGGTACGGAAAATGGATGTCGGCAGTGGCGCGCGACTTACTGCGCGGTCTCAAACCGAGGCCCTGGCAATTTGCGTGCTGGGCATCACCCTCAAGCGCGAACTGTTCGGCAGCGAACGAGCGCTGGGTGAATGGGTGCGGGTCGGGGATCGTCGCATGCGTGTCGTTGGAGTGCTTGAAGAGCGCGGCGAATCGTTGGGGTTGGATATGCGTGACTTATTGTTGATACCGGTGCGCACCGCAGAACAGTTGTTTGATTCACCCGGGTTGTTTCGAGTGATTATGGATATTGCCCCCAGTGCCGACAGCGCGCGTATCGAGCAAAAGATACTCGACACCATTGGCCACCGTCACGATGGCGATCAAGATGTCACCGTCGTCAGTCAGGATGCCATGCTCGCCGCATTTAATAATATTCTTACGGCGGTGACTTTGGCGATCACCGCCATCTCATCAATTAGTCTGTTGGTGGCCGGCATTTTGATTATGAATATCAGTCTGATTTCGGTCAGTCAGCGGCGCAGCGAGATAGGGCTGCTCAAGGCAATTGGCGCCAACAGCAAACAGATAAAGCAGTTGTTTGTCGGCGAATCGCTGATGTTGATTTCGATGGGGTCTCTGGCCGGGATCGCTTTTGCCTTTAGTCTGATCGTTATTGTCACGCGGCTCTGGCCAGCGTTCCCGCTGTGGCCGCCGGTGTGGGCAGTGCCAGCGGCTGTACTGATGGCCGTGCTGACCGGTCTGGTATTCTCGATTACACCGGCCAGGCGCGCTGCGGCGCTGGACCCAGTGCTGGCTCTGCGCGGGTTGCAAAAATGAATTTGCGTGACAGCAGCAGCTGGATTTTGCGGGCTCTGTGGATCCAGCGCACCCGAACGCTGTTGACAATTGTCGGTTTCTCAATCGGCATCGCCGCCATGGTTTTGCTCAGCGCTCTCGGCGAGGGCCTGCGGCTGTTTGTGTTAAATGAATTCACCCAGTTTGGTAGCCATATTGTTGCGGTTACACCGGGCAAAACTGAAACCTTTGGGGTTGCAGGTCTGCTCAATACAACTCGGCCGCTGTCACTGGACGACGCCTCGGCGATCAGTCATCTGCCCAATGTTGAACAGGTCGTGCCGGTGGTGATGGGCAATGCCAAAATCAAGATTGGGCATCGTGCACGCTACACTGATGTCGCCGGAGTCGGGGGTGCTGCCGTCAGCGGTTGGAAGCTTGAGTTGGCAGAGGGTACATTTTTGCCGCAGGATGACTTGCAGCGCCCGAGGTCACTGGCCGTTCTCGGTCACACGTTGCGCCAGGAATTATTTCCTGGAACCAACCCTGTGGGCGAGTTTATCCGCATCGGTGGCGAGCGCTTTCGGATCGTCGGTGCGCTTGAACCAAAAGGCGAGTTTCTCGGCACCGACCTTGATGATATGGTTTTTATTCCGGCGGGGAAGGGTCTGCAGTTATTTAATGGCCAGAGCCTGATGGAGGTAGATATTTTCTACAACCCCAGATCGACGAGCACCGCTATGGCAGAGCGGATCAGCCGACTACTGATTGAGCGTCACGGGTTTGAAGACTTTACTCTAGTCACTCAGGACCAGGTGCTGGCAACCATGGATAATATTCTCTTGGTGCTTAGTCTTGCCGCCGCAGGGCTGGGTGCCATATCACTGCTAGTGGGTGCCGTGGGCATCACCACCATCTTGATGATAACCGTGACAGAGCGCACCGCGGAAGTCGGTTTGCTGCGCGCATTAGGCGGCACAGTCTCCACTGTGCGCCTGCTATTTCTCGGCGAGGCGTTGGTGCTCGGGCTGATTGGCGGGATCTGTGGCGTTCTGTTGGTGATAGCGCTGCTGCTGATTACCTGGCTGTTTATTCCCGGACTTCCGATCGCGCTCAGCCCGATCATCGTTTTTGGCGCACTCGGCATCGCTATTTTGATCGGTCTGCTCGCCGGCAGCCAGCCGGCAGCGCGCGCGGCCAGACTGACACCGATTGACGCACTGCGCGCAGAGTAGTTGACTCCGGGGCGCGGTGTTGCAACACTCGCTGGCAAATCACAAAACAGCGTTCTCGTGTAATCATCATGACTCGAATAATCGGCATCGACCCAGGTTCACGACGCACCGGCTACGGAATTGTCGACGCTGTGGGTGGCAAAGTGAGCTACGTCACCAGCGGAATTATTCGCCTTCCGGAAGGTGCGCTCGCCGAGCGACTAAAAATCATTTTTGACGGCGTCAGCCAATTGATTGAGCAATACAATCCACAAGAGATGGGTGTCGAGGAAGTGTTTTTATCCCACAATGCCAGCTCCGCTCTAAAATTGGGCCAGGCCCGTGGCGCTGCCATTGTCGCTGGAGCCAATGCTGGTCTGTCGGTCGGAGAGTACTCCGCACGCAGCGTTAAATTGGCCGTCGTGGGAACCGGCGCGGCGAATAAATCCCAAGTTCAAATGATGATTGTGCAGCTGTTAAAACTGTCCCGCGCCCCGGCAGAAGACGCCGCTGATGCCCTGGCTGTGGCACTCTGTCACGCGCAGACATCGCGGGCACTGGCAGCCGTTGAAGGGGCCACAGGCTACGCTCGAGGACGGCATAAATAGCATTATCCAAACAACCCGATTCAGGAATAGCGACAAATATGATTGGACGACTGACAGGCATAGTAATTGAAAAACAAGCACCGGATTTACTGGTCGATGTCCAGGGGGTCGGCTATGAGGTGCTGGTCTCGCTAAATACCTTCTTTGGTATTCCCGCAGCCGGCGAAGCGGTCACACTGCACACCCATTTTGTTGTGCGTGAAGACGCACAGCAACTGTATGGCTTTATTACCCTCTCCGAGCGCAAATTGTTTCGTCATCTGATCAAGGTCAACGGGGTCGGACCGAAAATGGCCCTCGCCATTCTCTCCGGGATGTCGGCCGACGACTTCGCCCTCTGTGTGCACAACAACGATGTCCCCACGTTGGTAAAATTGCCTGGTGTTGGCAAGAAGACTGCCGAACGGCTATTGATCGAAATGCGCGACAAGATTGGCGATATTGACACCGCCGCGGCCAGTGCTTCGCTGGCAGCTAGAGAAGTGCAGCCAGATATTGCCAGCGAAGCCGAGAGCGCACTGATTGCGCTGGGTTACAAACCAGCGGATGCCGCAAAAATTATCAACCGGGTGGCCGATGAACATGTCCGCGATGCCGGTGAGCTGATCCGTCTGGCACTGAAAAGCATGGGTTCTTAGGCCGCCGTAAATCCTCCGTCAGAGTGCGAATAAACTCCCTGTCGATTAGTGAAAAAGGCCAGCCATCAAGGTATGCTACTCGGCACAATCACAATGGTGTCCGATGATAGAACCTGACCGCATAATATCCCCCGAGATGTCTGTAGCCGAAGAGCGTTTTGATCGCGCGCTGAGACCGGTTACCCTGGCAGATTACGTCGGCCAGCCCGTCGTAGTGGAGCAGTTGGGCATCTTTATGGAAGCGGCGCGTCGACGCGGCGATCCACTCGACCACACCTTGGTTTTTGGCCCCCCCGGGCTCGGCAAAACCACCCTTGCACATATTGTCGCCAATGAAATGCAGGTGTCACTGAAAACCACCTCCGGGCCGGTGCTGGAAAAAGCCGGCGATCTAGCTGCGCTGTTGACCAACCTCGAACCCGGCGATGTGTTGTTTATCGACGAAATTCATCGTCTCAGCCCGGTGGTTGAAGAAATTCTCTACCCTGCCATGGAAGACTATCAGCTAGATATTATGATTGGTGAAGGGCCTGCCGCCCGCTCCATAAAACTCGACCTGCCACCCTTCACTCTGGTCGGTGCCACTACCAGAGCCGGCTTGCTGACCTCACCGCTGCGTGATCGTTTTGGGATTGTCCAGCGTCTGGAATTTTATTCCGAAGCAGATCTAACCAGCATTGTGCAGCGCGCCGGGACCATTTTGGATGTCGAAGTCGATGCTCAGGGCGCCCATGAAATAGCGCGACGTTCGCGTGGCACGCCGCGCATCGCTAACCGCTTGTTGCGCCGTGTGCGCGACTATGCCGAGGTCAAAGGCGACGGATCTATCAGCGCCGATATCGCCGATGCCGCACTTAATATGCTTGCCGTGGACCAGCGCGGGTTTGATCACTCAGACCGCCGATTGCTGCTAACCTTGATGGAAAAGTTTGATGGTGGTCCGGTCGGCGTCGACAGCCTTGCCGCGGCCATGAGTGAAGAACGCGGCACCATTGAAGATGTGCTCGAACCCTACCTGATTCAGCAGGGCTATTTGATGCGCACCTCCCGTGGCCGCATGGCGACCCGCATGGCCTATGAATACTTTGGTCTGCCCAGCCCCAAAACTCATACTGGCAACGATCCACGGCAGCAACAGCTGGATGTCCTCGATGACTAACCGTGCTGCTTTCAGTCTGCCAGTCCGCGTCTATGTAGAAGACACCGATGCCGGGGGTATTGTGTTCTACGCCAACTATTTAAAATTTATGGAGCGCGCCCGCACAGAACTTATGCGCAGCCACGGTTATGATAAACCGGCTCTGTTTGACGGCATGCAGTTTGTTGTGCGTGAAGTCGCACTCAAATATCACAGCCCAGCAGTGCTCGATGATTTGCTCGATGTTACTGCGGTACTCAGCAAGGCGGGCAGGGCATCCTTTGAGATGACCCAACAGGTTTTTCGCGGCGAGCAATTGTTGGTGGAGGGGCTGGTCAAAGTCGGCTGTATCAACGCCGACAGCAAACGGCCTCAAGCGATGCCTAAACTAATGTTTGACACACTCAATGGTCAGATCCCAATGGCCAGATCCTAAATACGGAGTTTAATCAGGTGATAGAAGAAAATTTATCGATATGGTCGTTAATTGGCAATGCCAGTTTGCTGGTGCAAGGAGTGATGGCTATTTTGTTTCTCGCATCAATGCTGTCCTGGGTCATGATTGTCCAGCGCGGCCTGTTTCTCGGCAGCGCCCAGCGCGGATTTCGTGAATTCGAAGACACTTTCTGGTCCGGAGTCGATCTCAACAACCTCTACCGCGACCTGACTCAGCGGGCCCAGGAAGAGGGTGGCAGCGACGGTATTGAAAACGTCTTTCGCGCCGGTTTTCGTGAATTTAACCGTCTGGCACAAACCGATAAAGCCGATCCCGAGGCCGTGATGGCCGGCACCGACCGGGCCATGCGGGTGGCTCTGTCGCGAGAAGATGAAAAACTCAATATCAGTTTGCCGTTTCTCGCCAGCGTCGCCTCGGTCAGTCCCTATATCGGCCTGTTTGGCACTGTCTGGGGCATTATGAACTCATTCCGTGGCCTGGCCATGGTTCAGCAGGCCACTCTGGCCACGGTAGCGCCGGGCATTTCCGAGGCATTGATTGCCACCGCCATGGGGCTGTTTGCGGCCATTCCGGCGGTTATCGCCTACAATCGTTACGCCGCAGTGGTGGAGTCAATCAACAGCAGCTATGAAACCTTTGCCGAAGAGTTCTCCAGCATTTTACACCGCCAAATTCACGCCCACTAGACAGGTCTTGATGTGAAAACCAAGAGAACCAAACGCAAGCTGGTCGCCGAGATAAACGTTGTTCCCTATATCGACGTCACGCTGGTATTGCTGGTGGTGTTTATGATTACCGCACCGCTGTTGATGCAGGGTGTCAAAGTCGAACTGCCCGAGGCCAACTCCGCGCCCATGGATACTAAAGACCAGGAACCCTTTATTGTCTCGATCAAGGCCGACGGCAGCTACTGGATCGATGTGAAAGGCGAAAATCAGGCCCAAAGTCTAGCCGTGATCAAAGATCGGCTCAGTAAAATTCTGCGTCAGTCCCCGAAAATTCCGGTGCTGGTGTGGGGCGATAGTCGCGTCGATTACGGCGTAGTCGTCAGCTTGATGAGTGAGCTTCAGGCTGCGGGTGCTCCCTCAGTGGGGCTGGTTACGGAGCCGCCACAGAACTGATATGGGTAGTTTTCTGAGCTATTCAGTTGCAATCCTGATCAGCCTGGCGCTGCATCTTGGCTTGATTGTCTTGCTGTTTGTCGGCTGGCAACCAGAGGTCACTCAGGTGATGATGCAGCCACAGTATATTGAAGCCAAGCTAGTGGAGCTGGCGCCGAAAAAAGTGGTGCAGCCACAGCAGTCAAAAGTGGACGCAGCCAAACGTCAACGCGAAGAAAAGCTCCGCGCCGAGAAACAACGCCAGCAGAAGTTGGCGGCTGAAAAGAGTGCGCAAGAGAAAAAGCGCGCTGCCGAGCTGGCCGAGCAAAAACGTCTGCAAGCGGAGCGTGACGCGGAGCAGCGACGTCAACGTGATAAGGCCGAAGCCGAGCGCAAACGGATCGAGTCAGAGTTTGCCGAGGCTATGGCAGCGGAGCAGGCCAATATCGTCGCCCAAGAAGATGAGCGCGTTGCCAACAGTTACCGACAGTTGATTCAACAGCGGCTGTCGGAAAACTGGAGCCGACCGCCCAGTGCACGTTTGGGTATGGAGACATTGATTCGCATCCAGTTGGTGCCTACTGGGCGAGTGGTTGGCGTAACGATAATTGACTCCAGCGGTGACAGCGCGTTTGATCGCTCGGTCGAACAGGCGGCGCTAAAAGTGGAGCAGTTTGTTGAACTACAGGGTATGGACCCGGGCCTGTTCGAACGTAAATTTCGTCAGGTTGATGTCGCGTTCAGTCCAGAAGATCTCAGATTATAAGGTTGTGATGCAATGACAGGTAAAATCGCTAAATACTCTTCGGCCAAACTGCTCTGCGGTTTGTTGCTGCTGGCTCTGGCCGCCCCAAGCTATAGCGAATTGATTATTCGCGTCACCAAAGGCAATGACCAGCCGACCCGCATCGCGGTCTCACCCATCGCAATGGCTGGCGTGCAGACAGCCGAAGATATCAGTGCCATAGTCGAGGGCGACCTCAATCGCAGCGGTCTGTTTGAAACTATCGAGCGGCGCAATATGTTGTCTTTCCCAGGTCGGGCAGCCGATGTCTACTACCGCGACTGGCGCCTGCTGGATGCCGAATACCTGGTGGCAGGCAACCTCAGCGTGCTACAAAATGGCCGTTACCAGGTTGAATTTAGCCTGCTCAGTGTAACCGCCCAGAAAACGGTTATGACCCACAAAGTCAGTGGCACTATCAATCAGATGCGCGACCTAGCGCATTTGATCAGCGACAAAATCTACCAGGAGATCACTGGCATTCGTGGCGCCTTTTCCACTCGGCTGGCCTACGTCACCGCCACCCGAGTAGGTGACAAATTTACTTACCGCTTAAATGTCTCTGACGCCGACGGCGCTCGCGAAAAGCTGGTTTTGGAATCGCCAGAGCCGATTATGTCGCCGGCCTGGTCCGCAGATGGCAAAGAGCTTGCCTATGTTTCATTTGAAACTGGTCGTCCGGCGATCTTCAGACAAAATCTGGTTACCGCCCAGCGTCAGCAGCTCACCAACTTTACCGGCTTGAATGGCGCGCCAGCCTGGTCTCCGGATGGCAAGCAACTAGCTCTGGTGCTGTCGAAAGACGGCAATCCAGAGATTTATCTGCTCAATTTTGAGAGCGGAAAATTTACCCGGCTAACCCGGCACTTTGCGATCGATACCGAACCGACCTGGATGCCTGATGGCAACCACCTGCTGTTTACCTCAGATCGCGGTGGCACCCCGCAAATTTACAAGCTCAATGTTGCCACCAAAGCTACCGAGCGGCTAACCTTTAGCGGCAACTACAATGCGCGACCGAGTCTCGCGCCAGATGGACGCACGCTGGCGATGGTGCACCGTCAGACTGACACCTTCCGGATTGCCTCGTTTGATCTCAAAACCGGTAGAATGATAGAGCTGACCGAAACCCGTCTCGACGAATCACCCACGGTTGCGCCGAACGGTGCTATGTTGATGTATGCAACTAAACAAGGTGACCGCGGGGTTCTTGCTGCTGTATCATTAGACGCCGGAATTCGGTATGTTCTGCCATCCAAACGAGGAGATGTCAGAGAGCCAGCCTGGTCACCATTTTTGCGTTAGATTTTTTTTATAGAAAACTGGTCTAACATTTTGTTTTAACAGAAGAAAATATTTACCCCCTTGCTTAACAGGAGTTAACAATGAACGTTTCATTTATCAAATCTGGCCTTAGCGCGCTGGTGTTAGTGGCATTTCTGACTGGTTGTAGCAGCAATCCAGTTGAAGAGCAGCAGCAAACTTCAACTGATATTGAAGATACCTCGGTGCAAACTGGCCAGGTTGATACCTCAGCAATCGACCAGTCAAGCGTCGAGACAGTCACGGCAGATACCGTGTTCTATTTCGATTTTGACAAAGCGCTGCTGAAGCCCGAGTCACGCGCTGCGCTGCTTGAGCACGCTGCAGCATTGCAGAACAACCCGCGCAATGTGCGTCTCGAAGGTCATGCTGATGAGCGCGGCACACGCGAGTACAACATGGCACTGGGTGAGCGACGCGCCAATGCGGTTAAAGAGTTTATGGTTCTTCAGGGTGTTTCCCCTGGATTGATCGAAGTGATCAGCTACGGTGAAGAGCGTGCCGCCGCTTATGGCAGCAACGACGACGCCTGGGCCCTGAACCGCCGGGTTGAACTCAAGTAAAATCTGTTTGGCTTGTTAATCGAGCCATACAAATCAACGTGCGGCCGGGGTTGTAAGCAACTCTGGCCGTTTGTTTTTTTGCCATAACCAGGACCCCCTTGGACTTGCCATGAAATATTCTTCCGTCGCCCCATTTCTGATCGCTGCTGCCATCACCCTGCAGCTGGCGTCCGTCAATGTTGCCGCCCAGACAGTGCCTGTGGTTGAGCTGGGTGCCCCGGCAACCGCAGCCGCTCGGCAGCAGGCTGTGCCGACCTCGCAGAGCGACAATGCAGCGTCAGCGCGCTATGATCAGTCACAGATGTTGCAGGAAGAAGTGCGCCAGCTTCGCGGTCTGGTCGAAGAACTCCGCTATGAATTGCAGCGCGTCAAACAGCGTCAGATGGACGACTACCTCGATCTCGATCGTCGCCTGAGTGCACAGCAGTCCGGCAGGGCGCCGGCAGACTTGGCAGTCCATGCAGACACTGACCTCAGCGTTGATAGCAGCGCTCAAAATGACGCTACCGGCACTGTGGACAGCAGCTCAGACGTGGCCATAAACGCAGAGGAGATTGCCCAGAGCTATGCTCAGGCCTCCAACCTGCTGCTCAAACAGCGCGATATCAATGCCGCAGCGCTTGCCTTCAAACAACACGTTGTCGATTACCCCAACAGCCCCTATACCGCCAATGCCTATTACTGGCTGGGCGAGATTTACTTGCTGCAAGGTCAAGATGAAATGGCCCGTCAGGCCTTCACAACAGTCGTGGAACAGTATCCCACTCACGGTAAAGCGCTCGATGGCACCTTTAAGCTCGGCAAAATTTACTTTCAGCTCGGCGAGATCGATCGCGCCCGTGAGTTGTTGGAGAAAGCTGCAAAGGGCAATAGTGGGGCGGCCAGCAAAGCGCAGAGTTTCTTGAAGAATAACTTTTAAACTCAATTATCCCTAATTCCGTAACAGCCCCTTCACGGGCCAACCAGAAAACTGATTGCATGTCTGACACCGCACTGCGCATTACCGAAATATTCCACTCACTGCAGGGAGAGACCAGCACCGTTGGCTTGCCCACCGTCTTCGTGCGGCTGACAGGTTGCCCATTGCGCTGCGGCTACTGCGATACCGCCTACGCTTTTGAAGGCGGCAGTAAATGGAGCCTGCAAGCGATACTCGACCAGGTCGCCGACTTCGGCGCCAGCCATGTCACCGTCACCGGTGGCGAACCCCTGGCTCAGCCGCAATCGATCGAACTGCTGCAAAAGCTCTGTGATCAAGGTTACATTGTCTCACTCGAAACCAGCGGCGCCATGCCGGTTGAAGATGTTGACAAACGAGTCATTAAAATCCTCGACCTGAAGACCCCCGGATCTGGAGAAGTCTCGCGCAATCTCTACAGCAATATTGAATATCTGCAGCCCCATGACGAAGTGAAATTTGTGATCTGCGACCGCCAGGATTACGACTGGAGCTGCATGAAAGTCGACGAGCTCGGCCTCCGCCACAAAGCCCGCGAAGTACTGTTCTCACCCAGTCAGGGCGAACTGTCGCCGGCACAGCTAGCCGAGTGGATTCTCCACGACAAACTCAAAGTACGCATGCAACTGCAGACTCATAAATTTATCTGGGGCGATAAACCAGGGCACTAATGCCTCCCCAGCAATAAACAGAAATCACACAGGTAACCGTACCGACTATGGCAAAAAAAGCAGTAATCCTCGTCTCCGGCGGACTTGACTCAACCACTGTCGTCGCCATGGCCAAGCGCCAGGGCTACAAATGCTACACCCTCAGTTTTGACTACGGCCAGCGTCACCGCTCCGAACTCGAAGCCGCCAGCAGAGTATCCGAATCAATGGCAGTGGTCGAACACAAAGTCGTCAAACTCGACCTCGGCAGCATCGGCGGCTCAGCGCTCACCGATACCAGCATCGATGTTCCCGAAGCAGAGACCAGTGGTATTCCCGTCACCTATGTTCCGGCGCGCAACACCGTGTTCCTTTCCATCGCCCTTGGCTGGGCAGAAGTACTCGGCGCCAACGATATATTTCTCGGCGTCAATGCTGTCGACTTCTCCGGCTACCCGGACTGCCGCCCGGAATATATAACCGCTTTCGAACGGATGGCCAACCTCGCGACCAGAGCCGCAGTTGAAGGGCAGCCACTCACAGTGCACGCCCCTCTGATCGATATGTCCAAAGCACAAATTATCCAGGCCGGCATAGAACTCGGCGTCGACTACAGCAAAACCGTTTCATGCTATCAGGCTAGCCTGGAAGGCGAAGCCTGCGGCAGATGTGAAAGCTGTAGATTGCGCCGGCAAGGCTTTGAGCAGGCCGGTATTAGCGACCCTACCAGATATCAAAATAACGCTTGAAATTTCACCTCTGGTCAGTATGATACGCACCTCTTCTGAGGGCCGTTAGCTCAGCGGTAGAGCAGTTGGCTTTTAACCAATTGGTCGATGGTTCGAATCCATCACGGCCCACCAAACAATAAAATAGCCACCCTTGAGGTGGCTTTTTTATTGTTTCATTGGATTGGATTGTGAGAACCATCGTTCGACAAACTCGGCCTGCGGACGAGTTTGGACGCCGAAGGCGCCCCGAAGGGGTGCAAGCAACCCAAAGGTTGTTTACATCAATCCATCACCGCCCACCAAACAATAAGATAGCCACCCTTGAGGTGGCTTTTTTTATTTGTCTCAAGGCTTTGTTGTGGTCATTTCGACTGGGCGCAGCGATTTGGGAGATTTCACTATCCACCACCAACAAATCTGGAAATCACCACTACAAATCGCTATTGTCCTACTCACACAATGTAACCAGAACATAAGAGGCTGATATGCAGGTCCACCAGGTTTACACCGAGAGCGTGCTGCGCAACTACACCTACCTGATTGAGCTCAATAATGGCAGCGCTATCGTCATCGACCCTTGGGATGCGGAGCTGGTCAATCGGTTGCTGGAGTCTCTCAAGCTGAGCTTGCACGCTATCATCAACACCCATGAGCACTGGGATCATACACAGGGCAACGAGGCGCTGGTTGCAGAGCATGACTGTCAGGTCTGGGCGCATGCCAATGGCGAGGGAAAAATTCCCGGTTTAAGTCGCACTCTGCAGGCTGGTGAAATTATTGACCTGGAAGAGGGCGTTCAGCTGCAAGTGCTCGACACACCGGGCCACACCTATGCCCATCTATGCTTTTTAGTGCTGCAACAGGGCCGGCCAAGTGCGGTGTTTACCGGTGACACGCTGTTTAATGCCGGCGTTGGCAACTGCCATGGCGGCGACGCCGCAACACTTTATCAAACTATCTCTGAGCAATTTCACAGTCTCAATGATGATGTGCTGGTGTATCCCGGCCATGACTACCTGGCAAACAATCTGCAATTTACACTCAGCGTAGAGCCTGACAATCGGGCCGCGCAGGAGTGGCTGCCAATGGCCGTAACCGCCGACCCTAGCCGGCAACCACTGGTCACATCGATCGGGGATGAGCGCACGTTTAACAGCTTCTTCCGGCTCCACAGCCAAGAAATTCGTCGCGGGCTCAACTGCCTCGACGCCAGCGACAAAGAAGTGTTTGTTGCCCTCCGCTCGCGACGCGACAACTGGTAACCCGCCACACCATCCCGGTCAAAATAAGCATTCGCACCGACACCCAAAAAAATAATCCCCCCGCAAGGTGGGGAATAAGCGCCCTTGCGAGTCTTATGACATGACAGCTGAACAGGGACTTTTAGATTAACGCTGATACCAGGATCGGTATCAGACAATGGATGTATAGGTGACAAGGTGAGTCATAAACTGCAAAACCTCGAGCTGGAGCTCGCGCCCGGCCCACAGGTCGGTCAGCCAACTGGCCAACAGCCCGGTGCGATACAACCCGTAGGGTTAGACGATCGCGACAGGCTCGAGATAGAGGGACTTATTTTGGATATGACAGCCGCAGGTGCCGGCATTACCAGCGCCGAGATGGCACAACTTTACAAAGATACCTCAGACGAACTACGTCGCCTGTTAGTACGCAAACTCGGTGATGAAGAGGGAGCTGAAGCCCTGGCCCAAGACGCCTACCTCAAGCTGCTGCGTATCAAACACAACCAGGATGTCGGCGACCTGCGCCGCTACCTGTTTAGCATGGCCGTGCGGCTCGCCCTCAACGTGCTGCGCAAGCGCAAAATGGATAGCCAATATTACGGCTGCTACGACAAATCCGCGCCACTGCAACGTAAAGACAGTGGTGCTTATCATGTGCTGCTCGATGAACTGAAACAGGAAACCGTCAAAGAGAGCATCACCCAGCTGCCGGAAAAAACCCGCTACATTTTCCTCTCGCATCAGTTTAACGGCCAGAGCACAGACCAGATCGCCGAACAGCTCAGCGTCTCACCCGCCGTAATTGAAACCCATATAGACTGCGCCAAAGGGCAAATAGAAAAAGCCCTCAGTGAATTCGCCCTGGTTCATGCATAAGCAACCGCCCGCGGACACTCTTTACGGCGAACTCGATGACCTCGAGCCCTGGGCTCAGGACGAACTCAAACGCATCGAAAAACAGTTTGCCACCCGACGCAGCGCAGAACTCGCGCGCGCCAATCGAGCGTCCAGTGCAGATGAAAGCAGGGGTCTGATCGGATTTCTCTGCGGTCTGTTTTGCGGCTTGGCACTCTCCGCAGTGATCTTTTTGTTTTGGGCTCCCAGACTGCATTAACCGGCCGATTGAGATACTGATATGGGTGAATGGCGCTTAAAGCCCAGCCCTTTTCTTTATAGTCTTGTCAGAACGCAGTGCGAGGAGGGATCTCAGCTCGCAGTTGCAGCCACTCGGTGCCCTCCCTTACACTGCAACTCTATTTCGAACAGGACAAAACTATGCAAGCTAGACCAGATCGACGGCGTTTTTTGAAACAGTTTGGACTCGGTGCGGCCGGGGTCACTGCCGGTTCGCTGGCATTGGCTGGTGCGGAGCAGGTTAAAGAGACCGGGTCGCTGGCAAAGGCGGAGCTCGAGCGCTTGCAGCTGGCTTATGATAAGTTGAATACGCGCACCAAGCTGTTGACGCGCGGGTTGCTTATTTTGCTGGGACTGGATATGTTTTTATTGATCTAATCGCGCGAGTTCGCTGTTTCCTTACAATAATAAATCCGCGTTTGGGCTCAATCGAAAAACAGTTTGGGCCACAAGCTGCACAATAATAAAGGTTCTCTTTACCGTGAAACAAAAGCTTCTACAGATAACTGCGCCGTCGGCTGCAGCGGTGGTAGGCGTTGATGCCTGCCCGGGTCAGCAGTTGCAGAAAGGTCAGCCGCTAATGACGTTGGAGTCGATGAAAATGCAGACTGTGGTTGTGGCGCCGGCCGATATGCAGGTTGAATTGATAGCGGTGGCAGCGGGCGACACGGTGCAGGCGGAACAGCTGCTCTGCAAGGCCAGGGCGCTGGAGTCAGAGACTGAGATGCAGGTTGAAGCAACTATCGCGAGCAGTCAGTCATCGGCAAGCATGCTGCAGGCGTTGCAACAGCAATTGGCGTATTCCTCTGATGCGCTGCGCAGTGATGCGGTGGCGCGGCGTCATGCCAAGGGTTATCGCACGGCCCGGGAAAATCTTGATAATCTCTGTGATAAAGACTCTTTTGTTGAATATGGTCAGCTGGCGGTGGCGGCTCAGCGTGGGCGCAAAGAGGCTGAAACGCTCAAGATCGAGACTGCTGCCGATGGTGTGATTACCGGTCTGGCAACCATTAACGCTAGCCAGTTTGGTGAGCAGGCCGCTCAGGTGGCGGTAATTGTCAATGATTACACAGTGCTGGCTGGCACGCAGGGCTATTTTCATCACCGCAAAATTGATCGTATTCTTGATCAGGCTGAGCGCGCCAGTCTGCCAGTAGTGATGTATACCGAGGGCGGTGGCGGACGGCCCGGGGACACTGATGTAAAGACTCAGATCGGTGGTTTGGATGTGCCGAGTTTTGCCAGTTGGGCGGGTCTGAGCGGTCGAGTGCCGCTGATTGCAGTGAATAATGGTTATTGCTTTGCCGGCAATGCAGCATTGTTTGGCTGTGCAGATATTCGTATTGCTACGCAGACCTCATGGATTGGTATGGCGGGCCCGGCGATGATCGAAGGCGGTGGATTGGGCAAATTTGCGCCGACCGATATCGGCCCGATTGAGGTGCAAGCCAATAATGGTGTGGTTGACCTGGTGGCGGAAAATGAAGCTCATGCTACGCAATTGGCGCAGCATTGTTTGAGTTATTTTCAGGGCGATCTGTTGTCCTGGGACTGTGCGGACCAGGCTCAGCTGGGTGCGTTGATGCCGGATGATCGTCGCTACGTGTACGATATTCGTGCGCTGATTAAGCAGTTAGTGGATTGTGACAGTTTTGTTGAGTTGTCGCGCCTCTATGGCAGTGGTGTTGTGACGGGATTTGTACGGATTGAGGGCAGGGCGATGGGCCTGCTTGCCAATGATTGCAAGGTTTTGGGTGGTGCGGTGGATGCTGAGGCGGCAGATAAGGCGGCGCGCTTTATTCGACTCTGTAACAGTTTCTCGATTCCCGTTTTGTCACTCTGTGATACTCCCGGCTTTATGGTTGGGCCGGCGAGCGAGGAGCAGGCGTCGGTGCGGCGTATGGCGAATCTGTTTATTGCCGGCGCGCAGACGACGGTGCCGATTGTGGCGATCTTTTTACGCAAAGGTTATGGCTTGGGTGCCATGGCGATGGCCGGTGGCAGTTTTCATCGGCCGGTGTATACCGCGGCTTGGCCGTCGGGCGAATTTGGTGGCATGGGCCTGGAAGGCGCGGTGCGACTTGGATTTAAAAAGGAGCTCGAGGCCGAGATCGATCAGCAGGCGCGTGAGGCACTGTTTAACAAGCTGGTGGAGGAGATGTATCAGTTGGGTAAGGCCACCGAAGCGGCGGCCCATCTGGAGATTGATGCGGTGATTGATCCTGCGACCACTCGTGCGGTGATTAGCCGGGCCCTGGCTGGCTCTTTAGCGAATTAGCCCTCTGGCCGTCTAACCCTTTAGCCCTTTAGCCCTTTAGCCCTTTAGCCCTTTAGCCCAGTTCGGCGCTGTGGTAGATGTTTTGCACATCGTCGAGATTGTCGAGCATGGAAATGAAGCGTTCAAACATTTCAACATCGTCACCGCTGACCAGGGTGGTGGCCTGGGGAATGAACTGAATCTCGTCCACGTCGTAGTCGATGTCACCAAACGCATCGGTTAGCGCTTGTTTGGCTTTGAACGATTCGGTGTGTGGGGCAAAGACAGTTAACATCCCGTCTTCATTTTCGATATCGATCACATCTACGTCGTTCATCAGCAGAGTTTCAAGCACCGCTTCTTCGTCTTGCCCGGCAAACTTCAAAATTGTCAGATGATCAAACATATGACTCACTGATCCCTGAGTGCCGATCTTGGTTTTGGTCTTGGTAAAGCACAGTCGCACATCACCAAAGGTGCGATTGGGATTGTCGGTGAGACACTCGATAATCACCATGCAGTTGCCGGGTCCGTAGCCTTCATAGCGGGCGAGTTCGAAGTTTTCGCCGGCGCCGCCTTTGGCTTTTTCAATGGCTTTGTCGATGACATGGGTTGGCACTTGGTCTTTTTTGGCGCGCTCGATCAAACTACGCAGTGCCAGGTTCCCTGCGGGGTCTAGCCCCCCGGCTTTGGCGCAGACATAAATTTCGCGGCCGTATTTGCTGTAAACCCGGGCTTTGGCGTCCGAAGTTTTAGCCATTGATTCTTTGCGGTTTTGGTAGGCTCTACCCATGTTCAGTTCCAGTCCAAATAATTAGACCGGATTCTACAACAGCTCGAGCGCGAGAGCATTCGAAACTAGCGGTAAGGGTTGATATTTTCTTGTCTGCTTTCTCGAACAGTTGAGAGGCTTTTATTTTGACCGCCGACGAATCTTCAAAACAAGCATTAGAGACATGCTGTGAATAGTTTCCTGTCCGCTCGGTAGCGGTATCCCCGTTGCTTATGGTCTTAGATGCTTGCTCTGAACCTCTTGAATTTACTTCTATTTGGGCAAATAAAAACCCCCAAACCTTACGGTTTGAGGGTTTGTATTTGGTGGAGCCTAGCGGGATCGAACCGCTGACCTCAACACTGCCAGTGTTGCGCTCTCCCAGCTGAGCTAAGGCCCCAAAAGCGAACGCGCATAATAGGGATCAGGTTATGGCAAGTCAAGCGCGTTATCCCTGTTTAAAGGGCTTTCAGCTGAGTTGCTGATAGTCCTTTTCGAGGTTTTTTAGTTTCTTTTTGCCGATACCGCCGAGTAGTTCTATTGCGTGCCTCAGGCGGGCGCGTGACATATCTGCGCCGAGCAGGTTCATGGAGTCCATTACCGAAATGGAGGCACTACTGCCGGCGATGGCGATAAATAAGGGTGCCAGGAAGGGCTTGAGTTTGATCTCCATAGCGTCGGCAACTTCTTTGAGGGCGTTGAAGATAGTGTCGCGCTTCCAGGATTGCACGGCTTCGAGTTTCCACAGGGCGAACTGCAGTACTTTTATAAGTTGTTCGTCGTCCATACCGGCGCTGCGCAGGTCATCAGCGTTTATTGGCAACATACCGGATATCAGGTAGTTACCCAGCGGGGCGAGATCGGAGAGTGTTTCCATACGCTGCTTTGCGAACGGCAGGAAAGCCATCAGGGTGTCACGGTTGAGGGCCCACTGCTGGAGTCGGTCGGCGAGTTGTTCATCACTGAGTTCTTCGCGAATCCAGGTGCCGTTGAGCCAGCTGAGTTTTTCAACATCAAATACCGGACCGCCGAGGGACACGCGCTGGATATCAAAGACGTCGAGCATTTCGGCGAGGGTAAATTTCTCACGCTCGTCTGGCATTGACCAACCCATGCGGCCGAGGTAGTTGATCATCGCTTCGGGCAGGTAACCCATGCGTTGATAAAACAGGATGCTGGTAGGGTTTTTGCGTTTGGATAATTTGCTCTTGTCGGTGTTGCGCAGCAGTGGCAGGTGACAGAAGATCGGTGTTTCCCAGCCAAAGTATTGATAGAGCAAGATATGTTTGGGCGCCGAGTTGATCCACTCCTCGCCGCGGATAACATGACTGATCTGCATCAGGTGATCGTCCACTACATTGGCAAGATGATAGGTGGGCATGCCGTCGGCTTTGAGTAATACCTGCAGGTCGATCTGTGACCAGTCGATGCTTATCTCGCCGCGCAGCATATCGTTAAATACACACTGCCCTTGGCGGGGCACATTCATGCGCACTACGTGGCTTTCGTTGTTGGCGAGGCGATTGGCTATCTCATCTTGCTCGAGATGCAGGCAGTGGCCGTCGTAGCCAACCGGCAGCTTCTCTTCCATCTGGGTTTTGCGTAATTCGTCGAGACGTTCGTTAGTGCAGAAGCAGCGGAAGGCGTGGCCGCTATCGAGCAATTGATCGGCGTGTTGGCGATAGATTTCAGAGCGCTCGCTTTGCCGATACGGGCCGTGGGGGCCGCCATTGTCCGGGCCTTCGTCCCACTCGAGCCCGAGCCAATGCAGGGCGTCGAGGATGGCCTGTTCAGATTCCGGGGTCGAGCGTGCTTGGTCTGTATCTTCAATCCGCAGCAGAAACTGTCCACCCTGACTGTGGGCAAAGGCCATGTTAAACAGCGCAACATAGGCTGTTCCAACATGAGGGTCGCCGGTGGGAGAGGGTGCAATGCGGGTGCGAACAGTCATCGAAAGATCCAGTTAAAAATCAGTTGAAAAAGCGAAGCCGCATTATACGTTTTAGACGGGGGGCTATGTCACTAATTGTGTCTGAAAAACTCTCCGATCTAAGTGTCGGCATTGCGACATTGCTGCATCCACCAGTCAATCGCGACTTTTCTGTGGCGATTTTTTGGCAGAGCAAAATAAAATGTTCGCGTCATATCTCGTTTCGGCAGTTTGAGCGGCACCAGGTCACCGCTTTTGAAGTTGTTGTGCAGAACAATTTCCGAGAGACAGCCAATGCCCAGCCCTGCTTCAACAGCTTTTTTAATCGCTTCGTTATGTTTGAATTGCAGGTAAATATCCAGTTGTGGCACCAACCCGGCCAGCGCTTTATTAAAAGTCTGACGCGCGCCGGATTCGGGTTCACGTAGTATCCACCTGGCGCTGGTGATATCGCTGTCGCTGAGACGTTGTTTTTTGGCCAGCGGGTGATCAGGGCTACAAAAAACCCTGAGCTGATCTTGGCGCCAGGGGATCAGTTCTAACTCACGGTGGTGGATTTCACCTTCGATCATGCCAATATCGACCTCGTAGTTAAGCACCTGCTCTGCAACATCAGGGCTGTTGCCGACATTGATGTCCACTTTTGCTTGTGGGTGTTGAGAGAGGTAGCCCGCCAGATAACTGACGGCCAGGTGGTTGCCGATCGTAAAGCTGGCGGCAATTTTGATATGGCCAATATCGCTGAGCCCTTCTAATGCCTGCTCAAACTCATCGGCCTGTGCGATTAAAACCTGGGCTTTATCGCGCAGCGTAATGCCGGTCGCATTGAGCTTTAAGGTTTTACCCGAGCGACTAAACAGATTGGTGTCGTAGGCTTGCTCTAAAGTCTGCAGGGCTGAGCTTGCCGCGGATTGCGACATATGCAGTTCATCAGCGGCTCGAGAGATGTTTTCATAGCGGGCGATGGCGAGAAAAATCTGCAACTGTCGGAGGCTATATTTCATTTCTTTGGTACTTTTTCGGGTTGGATGTGTTATCGATTAAATCGATAATGTAACGCATAATATCCTGTTTTACTTATAGTTTAAAAGCCTCTACTATCGCGACTTTAATTAACTCAAGTTTAAACTAGCCCACAGAAGGCGGATGGTTATGACAGAACAAAAAGCAACCAATGTTACTTGGCATGATGGTGATATTACCCTTGAGGATCGCAATGCACTGATGGGCCAAAAAGGCGCTACGTTGTGGTTTACCGGGCTGTCTGGTAGCGGTAAAAGTACCGTTGCGGTGGCGCTGGAAAAAGCGCTGTTTGAACGCGGCTGCCTCAGTTACCGTCTGGATGGCGACAATATTCGTCTCGGGATCAATAAAAATCTCGGTTTCTCTGCTGAAGATCGCACCGAGAATATCCGCCGTATCGGTGAGATCGCCAAGCTGTTCGTCGACTCGAGTGTGATTGCACTGTCGAGTTTTATCAGTCCTTACCGCGCTGACCGCGACGAGGTACGCGCGCTGCACGCCGAGTCGGGGTATCCGTTTGTCGAAGTGTTTGTAGACTGTGCACTGGAAGAAGCAGAGCGCCGTGATCCCAAGGGGCTGTATAAAAAAGCCCGCGCTGGAGAGATCAAAAACTTTACCGGGATTGACGACCCCTATGAGGCGCCACTCGCAGCTGAGATCCATCTGCGGACCGATCAGATGAGCCTGGAGGAAGAGGTGAATGTGATTATCCGCTATCTTGAAGCTAACAATTTTATTGTTTAAAGCCCGTTACCGGTTAGCACCTGAATTATTTGATTTCACATTAATGGAGAAACACCTTTGATTAAGCCCCATGGATCAGAACACCTCAACTCACTGCTTGTCGATGCAGCAAAAAAGCAACAGCTGCTGACCGAAGCCGAGTCACTGCCTTCGCTGCTGCTTAATTCGGCTGCGGCCGCTAATGCCGTGATGCTCGGTGCCGGATACTTTAATCCGCTGACGGGTTATATGAATCTTGCCGATGCGTTGAGTGTGTCGCAGACACTGCACACTACTGATGGCCTGTTCTGGCCCGTGCCAGTGATCAATCTGGCTAAAGATGTTTCGGCGATTACTGGTGCCAGCCGCATTGCGCTGCGCGACCCAAACACCGCGGGCAATCCGGTCATGGCGATTATGGATGTGGCGGCGATTGAGGAGGTGTCTGATGAGCAAATCCAAAGTATGGCGGCCGATATTTTTGGCACGCTTGATCCCGAGCATCCCGGTGTTGCGACCTTTACCAAACTTGGTAACCAGCTTATATCGGGTAATATTCAGGTGCTCAACCTGAGCTATTTTCAGGCCGATTTCCCTGATACCTTCCGCACTGCGACAGAGATTCGCAACGAAATCGCCGAGCGCGGTTGGAACAAGGTTGTCGCGTTCCAGACCCGCAATCCGATGCACCGTGCCCACGAAGAGCTCTGTCATATGGCCATGGAGCGTCTCGGTGCCGATGGCATTGTCGTGCATATGTTACTCGGTAAGTTAAAAGAAGGTGATATTCCGGCGTCGGTGCGCGATGACTGCATTCGCAAAATGGTTGAACTGTATTTTCCAGAGAATACCGTGATGGTAACGGGTTATGGTTTCGATATGCTCTATGCCGGTCCCCGTGAGGCGGTGCTGCACGCGGTGTTCCGTCAGAATATGGGCTGTACTCACCTGATTGTCGGTCGCGATCACGCGGGTGTCGGTGACTATTACGGTGCCTTTGACGCACAGACGATCTTTGATGAGAAAGTCCCTGCCGGTTCACTGGAAATTGAAATTTTTAATGCCGATCACACCGCTTTTTCCACCAAACTCAATCGTGTGGTAATGATGAATGAAGCCGAAGATCACACCAAGGATGATTTTATCCTGCTCTCCGGTACCAAGGTTCGGCAGATGTTGGGTGATGGCATTGCGCCACCGCCTGAGTTCTCACGTCCTGAAGTGGCGCAGATTTTAATGGATTACTACCAGTTGGAAAACGCCTGATATTTGGCGCCTTAAACTGAATAAAAAAACCGCTGGTTTCATCGCCAGCGGTTTTTTTGTTACTGCTGATATCGCTTAGAGTGTCAGGCCGCCGTCCACGACAATGCATTCGCCGTTGGTATAGCTTGATGCATCAGATACTAAATAGAGCACCGTGCCGGCCATTTCATGGGGCTCAGCATGGCGCTTCATGGGGATGGTGCTGATGGCGGTTTGATAGATATCCTGGTTGCTGAACAGTGCGCCGGCAAATTGGGTTTTGGTGAGGCCGGGCAGCAGGGCATTAACTCGAATGCCAAGACCACCGCACTCCTTGGCAAAGGCTTTAGTCATATTGACCACCGCGGCTTTGGTGATGGAGTAGATGCCTTGCATAGGGCCCGGTTGCAGCGCATTAATCGAGGCGGTATTGACGATACTGCCGCCACCGTTGTCGCGCATCAGTTTGCCGGCTTCCACTGACATAAAGAAGTAACCGCGAATATTGACATCGACGGTCTTGCTGTAGGCGCCGAGATCGGTGTCGAGAATATGGCCAAAGTAGGGGTTGGTGGCGGCATTATTAACGAGGATGTCGAGTCGGCCATATTTGCTTCTAATCACTGCAAAGGCTTCTTCAATCTGTTCCATGCTGCCAACATGGCAAGCCAAGGCCTCGGCACTACCGCCGTTAGCAGTGATTTGATCGGCCACTTGCTGACAGCCATCAAGTTTGCGACTTGAGACGATTACGTGAGCACCTTGCTCTGCGAGCAGCACTGCAATGGCTTCGCCGATACCGCGACTGGCGCCGGTGACTAAGGCGATTTTGCCGGTCAGATCAAAAAGGGTTGTAGCCATGTCGTATCACTCCAAAATAGTAAAAAATCAGTTTATAAATCCGCTCAGACGCTGCTGAATAATGGTTTTAGCCTCGGCCATAATAGTGTCGATCAGTTGCTGGACAGTGGGTTGGTCATGGATCAGTCCGGCAACCATGCCGCAGGACCATGCACCGGCATCCATGTCGCCGTTGTGCATGACTTTGGGGTAGACGCCGGCGACCTCCGCGGCAATGTCGTCAAACTTGATGTCGTTGCCCAGGGCCGCCTCTTTTTGCAGCAGTCGCTCGACACTGGGGTTGGTCAGCACGCGTTCTGTATTGCGCAGCGGGCGCATAACTAATCTGGTGTCCAACTCACTGGCAGCGAGGATCGCCTGTTTAACATTTTCATGCACAGGGGCTTCTTTGGTGACGATAAAGCGTGTGCCCATATTGATGCCTTCAGCGCCCAGTGCCAGCGCCGCAACCAAGCTGCGGCCATCGGCCATGCCACCCGAGGCAACAAACGGAATGGTCAGTTCGTCTGCGGCTCGCGGCAGCAGGATGAAGTTGGGGACATCATCTTCACCGGGGTGGCCGCCGCATTCGAATCCATCGACTGACACCGCATCGCAACCAATGGCTTCGGCCTTGAGTGCGTGGCGCACCGACGTGCACTTGTGGATGACCTTGATATTGTGCTGTTTCAGAATCGGCAGCCACTGAGCTGGGTTATTACCAGCGGTCTCAACCACTTTAACGCCGCCATCGATAATGGCCTGAATTAGACCGGGATAATCGGGCGGGGTTAGCGAGGGTAAAAAGGTCAGGTTAACGCCAAAGGGTTTGTCAGTCATTTCGCGGCAGCGGGCAATTTCATTGGCGAGTTTTTCTGGTGTACCCTGAGTCAGCCCGGTAATGATGCCCAAACCGCCGGCATTGGACACTGCCGCGGCAAGCTCAGCGAAACCGACATGGTGCATGCCGCCCTGAATAACCGGGTGTTGGATGCCAAGCATTTCGGTAATCCGTGTTTTCATTATTCTCTCCTGAATCCTATTTAATCGGTTTGGTGGCCCTGTCATGAGCTATTTATTGCGGGCTCTCAGCCATATGATCGCCAGCACTATTGCCAACAACATGGCAGCGATCACGCTGAGTGAAAACCAATTGCTGAGTAGTAGTTTTTTAACCGAGTTGGTTCGAGTCTGCTGAATAAGATCAAACCCCTCCGCCGGCGGCACCACGCCAAATGCCTGTTCGTAACGCTGGTAATCAATCATCAGTTCGGCAAAGCGCTGTGGCTTGCGCTCGCGCAAATCACGACTCTCGCCCGGGTCAGTGGCGAGGTTGTAGAGGCGCCAGATATTATCGCCATGGGGTGGGGTGTTGCGGGTCAGTTTGTAGTTGCCTTTGATTAGTGCCGAGTTACCTGATACTTCCATGGCGACCGGTTCGTCGGCGGCATAAATAACGTCAGCTGAACCGTTTAACAGTGGCAGCATACTGCGCCCGGTGATCGCGACAGCGTCTCCCGATGGGTGGGCGATATCGAGATAGTCGAGCACGGTTGGGGTGATGTCGGTGACCAGACTCAGTGCCCGCTGCCAGTTTTGCGCGGGAATCTTTGGACCAGCGACAATCAACGGAACTCTGATACCGCCTTCGGCAGCGTAAAACTTGAACATATTAAGCGGCGAGGCACTGGCACTTGCCCACTCAGGGCCGATAAAGGCCATGCTGCCTTTTTCGCCGAGATTATCGATGCTGTGGTTGTAACCATTGAAAAACATCCACTGTTTCATGCCGGGCACGGCTACTGGGTCACTGGGTTCCGGTCCATTGTCTGAGGTGACAATAAACAGGGTGTTGTCGAGTTCGCCGCGGTCTGCGAGATAGTCGAGAAAACGCCCGACATGACTGTCCATGCTCTCAAGCATTGCCGCCTGAACCTGCATCGAGCGGGCAAACAACTGTTTGTCCGGCCCCGAAAGGCTGTTCCAATCGCGGTTGCCGGCGGGCATCTTGGCGAGTGGCGCAGCGGCCGGCGTCAGACCCAGTTCAATCGCTCGCTGCCAGCGCATTTTGCGCAGTGCGTGCCAGCCACGGTCGTAGACGCCATTGTAGCTGTCAGTGATTTCGCGGGGCGCCTGCACCGGTATATGAATGGCTTGAAAGGCGAGGTAGGAAAAAAACGGCTGGCGTTGCTCGGGCTGTTGGTCACGATCGAGATAATCAATCATACGATCGACAATAAATTTTGATGAATAAAAATCTTTCGGCAGATCGGCTGGTTGACCGTCTTCATACCATGGCGCGATATCATAGAAACCCATATAGGGTTTTTGTTCCCAGTTGTCGGCACCGGAGGCGTCGAGGGCAAAGGAGCGGTCAAACCCGTGCTGGTTGGGAAGGTCCTGCTTGCCGCTGCCCAGGTGCCACTTGCCGGTCATATAGGTACCGTAGCCGGCGCCTTTGAGATGCTCAGCTAGCGTTTTAACGCCGGGCTCAAGGAACATCGAGTAGCCGGGTTGTCCGATCTGGTTGTCGGTAATCACTTCGGGAATGGTGGCGATGCCGGTCCGGTGGTTGTCGATTCCGGTTAGCAGCATCGCGCGAGACGGCGCGCAGAGTGGTGAACTGTGGTAGTTGCTAAACTTTGTGCCGCGATCGGCGAGGGTTTGGATATTGGGCATTCTCGCTTCGCCGCCAAACGGGGCAAAGTCTGTGAGGCCGGCATCGTCGACCACAATCACCACGACATTGGGACGCAGATCGTCCGCGCCTGCACGGCTCGACACGACGACAAGTAACAGCAAAAGGCGGAGCAAAACCGTGAAAGGGGATAGCGTGCGTGATGACATGGGCCTGTTCTTTTGACGTTATTATTTTGGCTTAAGGCAAGATATTTGAAATTGCCGCCGATGTCTAACCTAGCGGTCTAGCAACCCAAAAATCTGCTATCCGGTAGACGCTTGGCTGATGGTATTAAATGACATAGTATGTGTCAAAATAACAATGTTTTTTTTTGCAGGGGAGTAAGTCAGTGATCGAACTGAGCAAAGATAATCAGATATTTATTGTCACCATGAATGATGGTGCCAATATGATCTGTCTCGAATGGCAGCAGCGGATGTTGGATATCCTCGATCAGCTTGAGCATCAGCCTCACGCCGCCGCCGCGATGGTGATGATCGGGGTGGATAAATTCTTTAGCAATGGCCTCAATCTCGAGGTGCTGAACAAACTCGACAGCGACGACTGGCACCGATTTGCCGAACAGATGAAAGCGATTCATAGACGTATGTTGCGCCTGCCATTCCCAACGGTGGCTGCGGTTAATGGTCATGCCTTTGCCGGTGGTGCGTTTTTGGCGCTGTCCTGTGATTATCGGATTATGCGCGAGGACCGTGGCTGGATCTGCATCTCGGAAGTGGATGCCGGTGTACCTTTGCCCCAGGGAATGATGGAATTTCTGCGCTATCGGCTGCCACCGATAACCCTCCGCGATGCTGTGCTGACCGGCAAGCGCTATACCGCAGACGAAGCGATTGCTGCTGGGTTTGCTGACGGCAAAGCCTCTGCTGAGAATTTGCTCGCAGACGCCAAGGCGTTGGCTGCGAGTTTGGCGGTTAAGGAGTCAGGTATCTTTACCGCGATCAAACACGCCCATGTGGCACCGATTATTGAGGCACTACAGTGAGGCGTGTGGCATTGGTTGTGTCGCTGCTGGTCCTGCTCAGTGCAATTGCCTGGACCCAGCGCACCGAGATTATGCTGGAGCTGATCAAGCTCAAGATAGCAGCCCAATATCAAAGTGCACCCAATAGACCCGTGCCCTGGCAACAGGGGCCGGCAGAGTCGCTTGAGCGGTTCAGCAACGCTGATTCACGGCCGCCCAATATTATTTTGATTGTCGCGGATGATCTCGGCTTCAATGATATCTCCACCTTTGGCGGCGGGGTTGCTAATGGTGCGGTGCAGACCCCAAATATCGATCGGTTGGCCACTGAGGGCGCGATTTTTAATCAGTCCTATTCCGGCGCCAGCACCTGTGCGCCGTCACGGGCAATGATGTTGACTGGCCGCTATCCGACCCGTCATGGCTTTGAATTTACGCCAACGCCGCCCGGCATGGGCAAGATGATAGTGAGATTAAGTGCTGAGCTGGATCCTGCTATGCCGCCTGTCATTTATGATCCGGCGCCTGAAGCACAGCTGCCGCCGTTTGAATTGCAGGGCTTGCCGGCCTCTGAAGTGACGTTAGCTGAAGTACTTGCACAACAGGGCTATTACACGGCGCATATCGGCAAGTGGCACCTCGGGCGACAGAACGGCATGGCACCCCATGAGCAGGGCTTTGACGATAGTTTGCTGATGGCCAGTGGTCTCTATCTGCCCGAAGACAGTCCCAACGTGGTGAATGCCAAATTGCCGTTTGACGCGATCGATCGATTTCTCTGGGCGAGCATGAACTACTCGGCATCATTCAACAGTGGCAACGAAGATCTGTTTGAGCCCGCCGGCTATCTCACCGACTACTGGACTGATGAATCACTCAAGGTGATCGAAGCGAATAAAAATCGGCCTTTCTTTCTTTATTTAGCGCACTGGGGTGTGCATACACCGCTGCAGGCCACCCGCGAGGATTATGAAGCAGTTGGCGATATCAGACCTCATCGCAAGCGGGTCTATGCGGCAATGATTCGCGTGCTGGACCGCAGTGTTGGGCGCATTCTCGACAGTCTCGAAGAGCAGGGGCTGGCGGAGAACACCATTGTCGCGTTTACCAGCGACAACGGTGGCCCTGGGTATATTGGTCTAAAAGATATCAATAGTCCGTTCCGTGGCTGGAAAATCACTATGTTTGAAGGCGGGATCCGGGTGCCATTGTTCGTTAGGTGGCCGGCCAAAATCGAGGCTGGCACGCAGATTGAAACGCCGGTGGCACACATCGATATGATGCCGACTCTGGCCGCGGCAGCGGGCGTCACGAAATTGCCTAATGTGAAGATAGATGGGGTTAATTTATTGCCTCTGACGACCTCTCAGGGCGTGGCGGAGTGGACCCGTCATACTCTGTTCTGGCAGAACGGACACTATCAGGTGGTACGCCACGGCGACTGGAAACTACAGGTTAACCAGCGCCCGACCGATGGCTTGAAGCAGTGGTTGTACAATCTTGCAGAGGATCCCACCGAGCAACACAATCTGGCCGACAGTCATCCTGACAAGCTTGAGGAATTGAATGGATTGTTGCGTGCACACCAAGCAGATTCCGTTGGGCCGCTCTATCCGGCGACACTGAATGCACCGATCATGGTAGACAAAACCCGGGCGGAGAATTTTGAAGCTGGTGATGAGTATGTCTACACCCCTAATTAGATGCACTGAATAAGCTTGACGCAGTCCGGTGCACGCAATGTGATAGAGGCTATGCAGCAGGAGGGTTTGATGATGACAGTTTGGATTTGGGTTACAGCCGCCACCGTTTATGGGCTATTTCTGCGTTGGTACTTCAATTGGTCGAGGCCGATGACAGCCGTTGAAGTGGAGCAGTATATACAGCGTTTTGCGGCCGGAGAGGGTGTGGTAAATACGGATCCCGAGGTACTGCGCCGCTTTCTTGAGCAAGATGATGGCGGTGAGTTTGTGATGCAGAACCTGATTAAACTGCAGCCAGGCGCTGTCACCCACCCGATCACCGGGCAGCCGGTTCAGTCACGGCTGCTGCTTGAGGAATATACCAAGCCGTTTATCAAGGCATTGTTTAGACGTGGCGGCCATCCGGTGCTGATGGCGCGCAAAGTGGGTGGTTATATCGACAGCTGGAACTGTGATGCCGATCCGGAATGGAGCGCCACGGCCATGATGCGTTATCGCAGCCGCCGAGATCTGATCGAGTTGGCGTCGGATAATCGCTTTGCCGATATGCATATTTTCAAACTGGCGGCGATCGATCAAACGGTTTCATTTCCGACGCAGATTAGTTTAAGTCTGTTTCTTCGGCCCGCTTTTTATGTGCCGATGATAATCCTGTTTGTCGCTGTGGTCATGCAGCTGGCCGTGTTGCTCTTAACTTAGCACTTAATTCAGGTCTGGTTTACAGGTTAGCGTTTTAAGGCCGCTTTGCGTGCCATAACCTCTGCGCTAATGACGCTGGCATCACGATCGAAGTCACTGGCGTCGTGGCGCTCGAGTAGCCTGTAGCTTTCATCGCCCCAAGCCCGATTGACCCGTCGTCCGCGCTTAACTGCGGGTCGACTCTGAATCTCCTCGGTCCAGCGAATCACATTTTTGTAACTGGCGACATCGAGAAATTCACCGGCGTCATAGAGTTTGCCCATCACCAGGGCGCCGTACCAGGCCATATTGGCCATGTCCGCAATACTGTATTCACCGCCACACAGAAATTGATTATCCGCCAGACGTTGATCCAGTACATCGAGCTGGCGTTTGACTTCCATGGTGTAGCGATCGATCGGGTATTCAAACTTTTCCGGGGCATAGGCGTAGAAATGACCAAAGCCACCGCCGAGAAACGGCGCACTGCCAATATTCCAGAACAGCCAGCTCAGACACTCGGCACGCTGCGCCGGTGCTTGCGGAATAAATGCCTGAAACTTCTCGGCCAGATACAGCAGAATGGCCCCGGACTCAAATACTCGAGTAGGGGGCGTGGTGCTGTGATCCATCAGTGCCGGAATTTTGGAGTTGGGGTTAGCCTCAACAAAACCGCTGCCAAACTGCTCAGCATCGTTGATATTAATCAGCCATGCATCGTATTCGGCATCCTTAATACCCAGCTCAAGCAGTTCTTCGAGCAGCACCGTCACCTTGACACCATTGGGCGTACCCAGAGAATAGAGCTGCAACGGATGTTTACCGACTGGCAGTGGGCTGTCGTGGGTCGCACCTGAGACGGGTCGATTAATGCTGGCAAATGCGCCGCCGTTTGCTTTATTCCAAGTCCAGACTTTTGCCGGTATGTAGGGTGTCTCGTCAGCCATAGTGATTATCTGCTTTTGTTATTGCTGTTGAATTTGATTATGGCATAATTTATGCCATTAATATTGGTCGCCACTCTATGGTGGTAACCGGCTCGCGGATGAGCTGGATTCGAAGATTAGCATAATTACACTGGAATATTAGTTTATGTCTCAAGTCAGTCTGCTCGATGAAGCCAAATTACTCACTTATCTTGAAGCCCATGTGAAGGGCTTTGCTGGCCCCATTACAGTGAGTAAATTTGATGGTGGCCAGTCCAATCCGACATTCAAGATCGATGCTACCTCGGGTAGCTACGTGCTGCGCCGTCAGCCGCCCGGGGCCCTGCTGAAATCCGCTCATGCTGTGGACCGTGAATACCGAGTATTGAACGCGCTGGCCAGTACTGATGTGCCGGTGGCGCGGGTCTACCATCTGTGTGAAGACCGCGACATTATCGGTTCAATGTTTTATCTGATGGAATATTGCGATGGCAATGTGCACTGGCGTCCTGAGCTCAATGAGATCGACGACCCGGCGCTGCGCGGCCAGATGTACGACGAAATGATCAGGGTGATGGCGGCGATTCATTCGGTGGACCTGGAAAAGACTGGTCTCACAGATTACGGCCGGCCGGGGAACTATTTTCAGCGCCAATTGGATCGCTGGACTGCTCAATACCGTGCCTCCGAGTTGGAAACTATCGACGAGATGGAAAAGCTGATCAACTGGCTCGAAAAACATATGCCCGAAGATGACGGCAAGGTCTCATTAGTCCATGGTGACTACCGGCTGGATAATTTGATGTATGCCCCTGATAACGGGCGAATTATTGCCGTGCTCGACTGGGAGCTGTCCACTCTGGGCCATCCCTATGCTGACCTGGCCTATCTGCTGATGGGCATGAAGCTGCCGGCGTCAGATAAAAAAGGCATGGTTAGCGGTCTCGGGCAAATCGATTGGGTGACTCATGGTATTCCCGACGAAGCGCAGATTGTTGCCCGTTACTGTGCCCTGACTGGCAGTGCTAAAATCGAAAACTGGGATTTTTACATGGCGTTCAGTTTCTTTCGTCTTGCTGCGATCTGCCAGGGTGTGGCCAAGCGTGCATTGGACGGTAATGCATCCAATGCCAAAGCCAATAATGTCGCTGGGCTGGTGCGTCCCCTGGCTCAGCTGTCGATGCACTATATCGCTTAGCATTCTGGTAACGGGCACGCCAATAACGCGCGCCTAAACAAAACCAGCTTGAAGAATAAAAACCGGAATAGAAAGAGTACTGAACTATGGGTGATCGAATAACCGTCAGCACACTGGAAGTTAAAAAGGATAACTGGTCAGAGGCGCGCATCACGCTCGAGACAGTCTCCACGCAACTGGCGCCAGGTGAAGTGTTGCTGCAGGTCGATCGCCAGGCGCTGACCGCCAACAATATTTCCTATGCATCCTCGGGCGATAGCTTGAAGTATTGGGAGTTTTTCCCCGCCGAAGAGGGCTGGGGACGGATTCCTGGAATGGGTTGGAGTGAAGTGCTTGCCTCGGCGCACCCTGAGGTGCAGGTGGGCGAGCGAGTGTGGGGTTTTACCCCTTACGCAACCCATCACAAAATTCTTGCCGGCAAGGTCAATGGCTTTTCTTTCAGTGATGTCTCATCTCATCGCGATGGCCATGCTCAGGTTTACTGCCAGTTTGACCGCGCAGCGGCCAACCCTATCTATGAGTCGCAGCGCGAAGACCAGGACAGCCTGTTGCGCGGCCTGTTTATGACCTCCTGGCTGGTCGAGGACTTTATTGAAATGAACCAGGGTTTTGGCGCCGAAGCCTGTTTGATTACCAGCGCGTCAAGCAAGACCAGCATTGCACTTGCACATGCTGTTAAGCGTCGTGGAAAGCACGCCAGCATCGGCATTACCTCGCCGGGCAATATCACATTTTGCGAGAGCCTGGGCTGTTATGACAGGGTGCTTAGCTACGCAGATATCGCCTCTCTCAACAGTGCAACGCCCGTGGTAATGGTCGATATGGCCGGCAATGCCAAGGTGATTGCCGATCTGCATAACCATTTTCGCGACAATATGCGCCACTCCTGCCGCATTGGAGCCACCCATTACAACCAGATGGGCTCGGTGAAAGGGTTGCCCGGCGCGCGTCCGGAATTCTTCTTTGCCCCCAGTCATATCAAAACCCGCAGTGATGAACTGGGTGCGATGGTTTTGATGCAGGCGCTGGGTGCAGACTATGCCGGCTTTAGAGTGTTTTGTGACAGTTGGATGACCGTGGTGCAAAGCAGCGGGGCAGAGGCCAGCCTGAAAACCTATCAATCGGTATTGGCGGGTACTGCCGATCCGGTCGCTGGGCAGATTGTGTCGCTGTAACAGGACAGTTGGGATGACAACACAACAGCGGATAACACTGATCGGCGCAACGCCATCACCCTATACGCAAAAGATGCTTGCGTTGATGCGCTATCGGCATATTCCATTCAATATCAACTGGGACATGCCAGAACATTTTCTGGCCAAACGAGGCATTGCAGTACCAAAGCCGGTTTTGCTGCCGACCTTTATTTTTGCCGATGCTCAAGGTGAAGCGCGAGCCATGTGCGACTCAACGCCGATTATCCGTCGTCTGGAGGCAGACTTTGCAGGGCGTTCTGTGCTGCCCGACGATCCTGCGCTGGCATTTATTGATTACTTACTCGAGGACTTTGCCGACGAGTGGTGCACGAAATATATGTTTCACTATCGCTGGCACCTGCCGGTGGATGCGGAGAATGCAGGAAACTTACTGCCGCTGGGTTACAACGTCAGTTTGCCGGCGGAGCAATTGGCGCAGTTCAAACAGCACTTTTCCCAGCGGCAGATTAGCAGACTTTATGTGGTCGGCTCGAATGACACCACGGCACCGATTATTGATGCCAGCTATCGGCGCTTTCTCAAGGCGATGGAAGCGCATCTGGCACAGCAGCCTTATTTGTTGGGCGCGCGGCCCGGGGCAGCAGACTTTGCGCTCTATGGCCAGTTAACCCAGCTGGTGGGTTTTGATCCCACTCCGCGTGAGATTGCTCACAGAGTTTCACCGCGCACGGTGGCCTGGGTCGGTCAATTGGCAGACCTGAGTGGCCACGAGCCCACTGATCAGCAGTGGCTGACAGTAGAACAGCAGTCTCAGACCCTGCGTGGCCTGTTGAGCGAAGTCGGACGAATGTATGCGCCAGCACTACTGGCCAACGCTGCCGCGTTCAAGGCAGGTGAGAAGGATTGGCAGGCTGAGATTGATGGCGCGTTGTGGCAACAGCAGACGTTCCCCTATCAGGTGAAGTGCCTGCAGTGGATTAATCAGCACTATGCCGAACTGAGTAATGCAGACAGGGCCAGAGTCAATGCTCTGCTAGAGGGTAGTGGATGCGAATCGATGTTGTCGATCTCTGGCTAAGGTTTCACTGCCAGATAATGGCATATACTGTGTTTAAATAATTTGTCTGTTATGTGCCCCTTGGCCGCTAGCCGAGTGAGCCGTCAGGTTGAGGTATCAAAGTATTGAAATATTCAAAGGTAACGCTATGAGCAAGCCATCAGGATCTTTATCGAGCACGGCATCCACCTCCCCGTCAAAGGTAGTGGGCTCCGACGGTCGTCGCCAGCGCAGTGAGCGCAGCAAACAAGCGATTATCGAGGCGATGCTGGATATGATCACCGAGGGCAATTTGATCCCCACGGCACAGCAGGTTTCAGAGCGTGCCGGAGTCGGTATTCGCAGTGTCTTTCGTCATTTTGAAGATATGGAAAGCATCTTTTTGATGGCCGATGAAACGCGCCGTCAACGCTATGAGGACGTATTTCTCGGTGGTGACCGAAAAGGCACTTTGCAGCAGCGTATTCAGCATGCCGTGGAGCAGCGCGCCAAGGGTTATGAGCTCTATGGCAATGTGATGTTGAGCACCTTGGCCATGCGCTGGCGCTACGCCGCGGTGCATAACAATTACGCTCGCTATCAGCGCGGTCTGCGTAAAAATCTCGACGACTGGTTGCCCGAGCTGGATAAACTCGATCCGGTGGCGCGTGAAGCCGTCGATGGAATTGCCTCCTTCGAGTTCTGGAATCGTCTGCGCGATCATCAGGAATTGGCAGAAAAAGCAGCTATCGAGGTAGTGGTGAAGATGTTGAATAATTTGATAGGCAATTAATTTTAAACGCTGGGTCATTTAACGTTTTGGCAATGTAAAAGCTTAAGTAACACAGCAGGTAAAAATTCAGCACATAAAAAACAAAGAACTAGAAAACAATTGACAAAAAAACACTTAAAAAAATAAAGATCTTCACGCCGAAAACAGGGGAATGCAAGTGGAATTGAAAGACAAAATTATCGTCATTACAGGCGCTGCCAGTGGTATCGGCAGGGCGCTGGCTATTCGCTTTAAAGCCGAAGGCGCAAAACAGATTGTCGCGGTGGATATCAATATTGCCGGTGCTCAGGAAACGGCGGAGATGATTGGTGGTGTGGCGATGAATGCGGATGTTTCCAAAGAAGAGGATATTCTGCGGGTGATAGAAGAGACGGAAGCGCAGGTCGGGCCGATCGACCTGTTCTGTTCTAATGCCGGTGTTGGCATGGCGGAAAGTCTTGATTCGTCGAATAGAGAATGGCAAATGAGCTGGGATATCAATGTGATGTCGCACCTTTACGCCGCGCGCCACCTGGTGCCGCGCATGGTCGCCCGAGGCGGCGGTTATTTTCTTAACACATCTTCAGCGGCAGGGCTGCTCAATCAGATTGGTGGCGCTGCTTATGGCGTGACCAAACACGCGGCAGTGGGCTTTGGTGAGTGGCTGGCAATTCATCATCAGCATGAAGGCATTAAAGTCTCAATGCTGTGTCCGCAGGCGGTGCGTACGCCGATGACCGACAGCGATAATGACGCCATAGCCGCGGCTGCGAGCAATGGCATGATCGAGCCTGAAGAGCTTGCCGAGTCGGTTGTGGAAGGCTTGCGTGAGGAGAGCTTTGTCATTCTTCCACATCCGATTGTGCTCGATTTTATGCGCAATAAAACCGCCAATTACGATCGTTGGATCGGGGGTATGAATAAACTGATGAGAAAAATAACCGGTCGGTTTTAGCTGAATGTTTGTGACTGTGAATGCGCGTGGGGATGGCGGTTAAAATAAAAATTAAAAAAACGAGAAATCTCAATGTTTGATATCAAAGAAATTGTCCGAGTGACTAAAGAGTTTTTAAAGCTGGTCCCGGTGCTGGCAGTCAAGCCACCGACTGATGACGATGCGACATCAATGGCAATGGTTTTCGAGGAGACCGCCGCCAAATATGCAGACCGCAGCATGATTGTGTTTGAAGGCCGGGAGCTGACGTGGCGTGAGTTTAATGCGCTGACCAACCAGTTTGCTCATGCGTTGATGGCGCGTGGTATCAGTCGCGGTGACTGTGTCTCGGTGATTATGGAAAACCGTATTGAGATGCTTGCCTGTAACATGGCATTACAAAAAATCGGCGCCATTGCCAGCTTGATCAACAATGCCCTGACTGGTGCCCAACTGGCCCATTGTGTAACGATCTCTGAGTCAGTTGCCTGTCTGGTGGGTGAAGAGGTCTACTCCCAGTTCGACGCAGTGAGAGCGCAGCTCCAGCTTGAAGACAATTCAGTTCTTTGGGTTGCTGACCAGCGTAGCAGTGCGGTTCCAGCTAATTCTGAGGATATCGTCAGTCAGCTGGGCAACTACCCAAATACCAATTTGCCCGATACCAAAACCATTTTGGCTGGATCGACGGCAATGTATATTTTTACCTCAGGCACAACTGGTATGCCGAAGGCTGCCAAGATTCCTCATCGTCGCTGGATGGCGGCGGCGCGAGCTTTCGGGTTGGCTGGCTGTCAGGCGCAGGCTGATAGCCGCTTTTATCTCTGTTTACCGCTATTTCACGGCACTGGGATTATCTGTGGCGTGGGGAGTTGTTTGTACACTGGCGCGTCGATTTTCCTTCGGCGGCGTTTCTCTGCCTCGGAATTTTGGTCAGATGTTCAGACTTATCAGACCAGTCACTTTATCTATGTCGGTGAACTCTGTCGCTACCTGTTGGCTCAGCCTCCCTGTGCCGAAGAACGCAATAATCCGCTGCGTAAAGTGTTTGGTAACGGTCTGCGCCCGGATATCTGGGATGAGTTTAAGAAGCGCTTTGATATTGAACGTATCTGCGAGTTCTATGGTTCCAGCGAGGGCAACGTCAGTTTCTTCAATGCGTTAAATAAAGATCGCACAATGGGCCTGACGCCGGCCACGATTATGCTGGTGAAGTACGATATTGATGCCGATGAAATTGTCCGTGATGCGGCAGGCAAGCTGATTGAGGTGACCAAAGGCGAGGCTGGTTTGCTATTGGGCGAAATCGACAGTGACTTTAAATTTGATGGCTACACCAGTGAGGATGCAACGGAGTCAAAGATTCTTCGTGATGTGGTTAAGCCCGGTGATGCCTGGTTTAACACCGGTGACTTAATCCGTCAGCAGGATGTCGGGTTTGCTTTGGGCAAGGCGCATTATCAGTTTGTCGATCGTGTTGGCGATACTTTTCGCTGGCGTTCAGAGAATGTTTCAACCAACGAAGTGGCAGAGATTCTCAATGGCTATGCACAGATTGAAATGGCCAATGTCTACGGTGTCGATGTGCCGGCGACAGAGGGTAAAGCGGGTATGGTAGCGCTGATTTTACGTCAGGGGCAGGCCTTGGATATTGGTGAATTTTCCGATTTTGTGGCCGCCAATCTTCCACACTATGCGCAGCCAGTTTTTGTTCGCGTACAACCTGAGGCAGAGACCACAGGGACATTTAAATTGCTGAAGGGCGAACTGCGCAAGCAGGCCTTTCATCTCGATCAGGTTGAGGATGAGGTCTATGTTCTCCCGCCTCGAGCAACTCGCTATCAGACGCTCGATGATCAGCTGTATCAGAGCATTATGGATGGCAGCGCGGGTTATTAATCAGCGTTATTAGATACCTTTAACTTACACAGGAGCTCAGGCAATGGCCTTTACCTCGGATGTTGTATCAATTGAAAAAAACGGCCATGTTGGAACGCTGTGGCTGGATCGTGCGGATAAGTTCAATGCGCTGTCACCTCAAGTATGGCAGGCGATTCCGCTGGCTCTGGCGGAACTGTCCAGCGATCAGGAGGTGAGGGTAGTGATCTTTGCTGGGCGCGGCAGTCATTTTTGTGTGGGACTGGATTTGGTTGCGAGCGGTCTTGAAGCGAAGAGTTCACAAAAGGCACCTTCTGAGGCAATTGCTAATCTTCAGCAGATGCAATTTACCACTGCATTTCAGCAGGCGATCACCTCTTTGGAGAAATGCCCGCTGCCGGTTATTGCGGTAGTTCAGGGCCACTGCCTGGGTGCCGGTATTGATCTGATAACTGCCTGTGATATTCGATTGGGTGCGGCGAATGCAAACTTCAGCGTGCGCGAAACACGTATTGGTCTGGTCGCTGATGTCGGCACCTTGCAACGGTTGCCCAACGTTATCAGTGCCGGTCATGTCGCTGATCTGGCCTATACGGCACGGGATATCGATGCCGCCAGAGCAGAGAAAATTGGCCTGATCAACGATGTCTATGCATCCTTTGAGGCGACCTATGCCGCCGCGCAAGAGATGGCTGCGCAGATTGCCGCCAATCCACCGATGGCGGTGCAGGGTACCAAGTTTATTCTTCAGCAGAGCCAAAATCTCACCACCGAACAGAGCCTGCTACTCAATGGTTTGTTTACCATGGCCACCAGCCTCAAGTCGAATGACCTGAGAGAATCGATGGCCGCATTTGTGGAGAAGCGGGCGCCGAACTTTACCGGCACCTGATTGAGTCGCGATCTGATTCAATCTCGGGGGACTGTTTTCCCGGGCATAAAAAAACGGCATCCGATGGTTTGGATGCCGTTTTTTTTGGCGTGAGTTACACCAAGTGGTCGTTACATCACCAAATCGCGCGTTGCATTGAGAATATCTGGATACTTCTCGCCGAGCTTGGCAACGCCATAGTTGAACCAGTACTCGATTTTCTGCAGGAATGACATCTCCACCATTTCTGGCAGCTTCTGCTGCTTATCGTCGAGGAAGGCATGGATTGCATCGACATCTTCAGGGCTCAGAGTTTCGTAGAAGCCGACCATGCCTTTGTGCGATAAGGCTCCGCCGAACACAATGCCGGTAAAGTCTATATGCGTCTGTTCGCTCATATAACGCAGATCGGGCAGCACATAGTTGGATTTGGCACTGAGGCCATGGCAGGTGCCACAGTTGCGGCCATAGAGCGCTTCGCCATGCTTGATGACATCGGGGTCGGTGTTGGCTTCATGTCCCAGCGCCAGAATAATCGGAGTTCCTTCATTTGGCTGCGGCCGGGTCATATTGAAATCACCCTTTTTGAAGACCAACAATTTGTTCTGATTGACTGGTTTACTGCGCATGACTTCATCGCTACCGGCAAGCATCAGTGCGCCACCGCTGCCCTGAGCCACCGCAACATACTGTTCACCATCCAGCTCATAGCTGATCGGTCCGGCCAGCACGGCGCTGTCTGACTGATACTGCCACAACAAATCACCATTGTCGGCATTGTAGGCGGCAAATACGCCATCAGAAGTGCCCTGGAAGACCAGATCGCCGGCGGTACTCAAGATACCACCATTGGACGGATTGGGGTGCCGAACTTGCCAGGCGCGCTGTTGAGTGACCGGGTCATAAGCGACCAGCTCGCCGTAGACCAGTGCATCTACTGAGGCTTTGCCTGCCACCCAGCTCTTGGGGTCGCGAGCCTCATTCAGGTCGACGCCAGTGTTCCAGCGATTGAGCTGATAGCTTACGGCTTCGACGCCCTTGAAGTAGGTGGGCACATTTTGTACTGGAATATACATCAGGCCTGTTTTAGTGCTGTAGGACATGGGCTGCCAGTTATGGGCACCAAACGGCGCTGGCCAAATATAGCTGCCACCATTAGATTGATAGTCGGCATACTTGGTTTCAACCGGGCGGCCAGTTTCCATATCGATATGGCTGGCCCAGGTTGCCTTGGCAAATTTGTCTGCAGAGAGCAGTTCGCCATCGGTGCGGTCGAGAACATAGAAGAACCCATTTTTCGGCGCCTGCATAATCACTTTGCGGGTCTTGCCCTCCAGTTCCAGATCTGCCAGAACTAGCTGTTGAGTTGCGGTGTAGTCCCAGTTTTCACGGGGGGTAACCTGATAGTGCCAAACGTATTCGCCGGTGTCGGGCTTGAGTGCAACGATTGAACTCAGGTAGAGATTGTCGCCACCTCCCGGGCTGCGCAGGTTGCGGTTCCAGGGCGAACCATTGCCGGTGCCGATATACAGCAGATCCAGCTCAGGATCATAGACCAGTGAGTCCCAGGCCGTGCCGCCGCCGCCATTACCATTGGCGTAGTAAGCATCTCCACTCCAGGTTTCCAGCGCGGCTTCCAAAGCCGGGCTCTCTTGCGGCTTGTTGCGATCACCCGGGACGGTATAGAAGCGCCATTGCTGGTCGCCAGTAACCGCATCATAGGCAGTCACAAATCCGCGCGCGCCGAGCTCGGCACCGCCGTTACCAATCACTACCATGCCTTTCACTATGCGGGGCGCACCGGTAATGCTGTAGTTTGATTCAATCGGAGTAGTCTGCACGGACCAATTTTGCTCGCCCGTGGCAGCATCAAGTGCAATCAAACGACCATCCAGAGCACCAAAAAAGACCTGGAGAGGCGCATTGTCATCGGCCTGCCAGATCGCCACACCACGGTTAACCGGACCGCAACAGGCTTTAATAAGGTGAGACTTAGGGACTTCGGCATCATAGTGCCAGAGCTGCTCGCCACTGCGCGCATCAAGTGCGTAGACATGGCTCCAGCCGGTGCTGATATAGATCACACCATTGTGCACTAGCGGCGTCGCTTCCATACCGCGCGCGGTTTCAAATTTAAATGACCAAGCCAGATCCAGCTCGCCCACATTATCGCGATTGACTTGATCAAGCGGACTAAAACGCTGCTCGGTATAGTCGCGGCCATAGCTCAGCCATTCAGTACCTGGATCGGCGATCGACTGCTGGTTGACGACTGTGGTGTGATCGTCGGCAAACGCAGTGACAGCCGAGCTGGCGCCAAGCAATAACAGGCTGGTGATAAGAGTACGAGATAGCATCGTGGTTCCCCTTTTTGCGAGATACTCATTTATGACCAGCGCAAGGTTCGGCTGATCTTTTTAATTATTTTTCATTTAGCCTGAAGCGCATTATGGATAAAGCGCAGCGACTTTCAGTGTTCCGATTGTAGGGGGAAAACCTGCCAATGACTATGGCTGCGTGAAGCGATTTGGCCGTTCTTCCCCTTTCCCCAGTATCGGATTCCAGCGCTGGAGAGTAAATGCTAAACCATGACTGAATGGTCCTGAGAGAACGGCTCAACGATTGGTTTTAGGCTCCCGCAGAGACAGCAAACAGAGCGTCGAGACGAGAATCAATCCCGGAATATTGCCGACACTACCGGGCGGCCTGTGCAGATAATAGAGGTCGCTCAGAGGATGCAGGTTGCCGCTGACCATGCGCAAGCAAAATTCAGTGGCAATCAGCAGATACATAAGCGGAATCAAACTGCGGTAGCGCCACAGCACAACCGCGTAGAGCGTTGCCATAATTACCTGTTGTGAGCCCCACAGTGAGCCAAACAAATAGATCACCCGGTCGGGGTCAGGCGTGCCGTCGAAGGTGATAATTGTGGCAATGGAGTTGATGCCGGCGTCACTTTTGAGAAAGTGAATCAGGCTGCGACCCAAAATAACCAAAGCTAGAAGCGGAAACAGGTAGAGTGCGATTTTGCTGCCACAGTAATTATTGTCAGCTTGAGAAGGGATTAATCGATCAAGGTTTAGCATCACCACCTCTGGTCATTATTTCGTTAGTCTAATGTGACTAACTTGTGCGCCACTACAACAATCTTGGGCGAATAATAATCTCGCTGGAATTGGCGGGTAGCGAAATGCTGCTGCCATCTTCACCAACCGTAAAGTTTTCGAACACATCATCCACACCTTCGGTCCAGATTGCCTCCATCCCTGGAGCAATTAGCGGCGGCACAATATGGTAGTAGAGCAGGTGGCCCACAGCGGCATCGCGAGCGGTTTCAGCGGCTTCTACCGGTGTCGCGTGGTAGTCGAGAATATCGTGAAAGATCTTTTCCCGGAGTGGATTATTTGCGCGCCCGGCGGCATCGGCCATCAAGTTAACCAGCTTTGCAGACAGTGCTTCGTGGACCAGCAAGTCGATACCGGTTGCGTGTTTCTCGATCACAGCGGATTTTACCGTGTCACCAGAAATCAGCGCGCTTCGGTCTTTGTAGCTGAACTTGTAAGCCACTGCGGGCGCCACTGGCGAATGGTCAACGCTAATCATTTCAATTTTTATCGGGCCCTGTTGGTAAACGGTCAGTGCCGTGCCGTTTTGAGGAAGCTCAAAGCTAACTGCGGTCATACCGGTACCGGTGAGGGGGGCGACGGCATCACCGTGGTGATCATTGCGATGCACGGCATCTCTGCTGTATGCGCGATTAAACCCGGCAACCACTTCCGTTACACCCACCGGGCCATAAACGGGTAGAGGAGAGTTGTTGTTGCTCGTTACCCAGCGCAGCATCGCCATCTCGCCAAGACCATCGATATGATCTGAATGGAAATGAGTTAGCAGCAGCGCTTCAATCTGCCCCTGATTAAAACCCATGCGCCCGAGATTGCGCGCGCCATTAGTGCCGGCGTCGACAACAAATAACTGTTTACCGGCGACCACGGCAACGCAGGCTCCCGAGCGATTAGTGCTAGGCATCGGCCCGCCGGCGCCGCAGAGACTGACATGCAGGCCATCCTCGAGGTTGTCGACCAGATTGGCCGAGAGAGAATTATCCAGTGCAGCGGGCAGCACCCGCAACATTAAAGCACCGCGTTGACTGAAGATAATCAGCGCCAGTACCAGCACTGACAGAAGCGTGATATAGCGTTTACTCATAGTGCTGAAACTCCCCTTTGGCGCAGCCTGAGGCAGGTCTTTAGGCGCAGTTGATTGACGCAAAACAGTTACATATGTCACTATTTATGTCAATAGTTTAGGGTTAGCCGCTGCAGTGGCTAACTATTTACGGTTTAATGCGATTACAACTATAAAAAAACAGGCGCTCGGCTTATGTCTCTTCCCATCAAACCGCTCTTTGTTGGATTGATCACCAGTAACTGGTTGCGTGATCTGCGCCGTCGACGCGCGGAGCAGCGCCGGCGGTCGAAAAAACAGCCGCACTTGATAACCGTTTACCTGCGCCTCGCCGACCCGCACAGCTATCTGTTGCTGCAAGTGATGGAGCAATTCGCACAGCGTTATCCGGTCGAGTTTGATTTTCGCACCGTGCTGCAACTGCAGCCGGATATGTATCCGGCGCCGAGCATGTGGGACCGCCATGTGTTTGCCGATTGCCAACATCTGGCGCAACTCTATCAACTGGATTTTCCCACACATCCGCCGCAGTCAACTGCCGAGAGAGATGTGCAACTGACAGCTCAGCTGCTGCACTGGGAGTTACAGCCAGGTTATCTGAACAGTGCGCGACAACTCTTTGCCGCCTATTGGCAAGGACAAGATGATCAGTTGCATGGGCTGGTTGATCCCAATGTGATACAGAACCATGAATGCTATAGCCATCATCTGGCGGCCAACCAGCAGCAACTAAAACAGCAGGGCCACTATCTCACCGCGATGCTGCACTACGGCGGTGAATGGTACTGGGGATTGAGCCGGCTCGAGCATTTAGAGCGGCGCTTTAACGCCATGAATTTGGCCGGAGAGGGGAATTTGGCAGGAGAGGGGAAGGTACTCTTTGATCGCAGTCACCGCGACTTTTGTCGTGGCACAGTTAAATCAAATAATAGCGATCAAAACCGGCCAGTAACGCCGATTGTGTTGTACTGGTCGTTGCGCAGCCCGTACTCCTATCTCGTCCTGGTGCGTGCACAACAGTTGGCTGAACACTATCAGTTGCCGCTTGAGGTTAAGCCAGTTTTGCCGATGGTTATGCGGCGGATGCAGGTGCCCAAGACAAAAGGCTTTTATATCCTCGCCGACACCAAGCGCGAGGCAGACAAGTATGCGATTAAATTTGGTTATGCCGCCGACCCCTTAGGGGCGGGGGTTGAGCGCTGCTATGCGCTCTATGACTATGCTCAATCTCAGGGTTTGGGTGTAGCGTTTTTGGATAGCTGTGCCTCGGGTGTCTGGGCTGAAGGTATTCCTGCTGACACTGATGGTGGGTTGCGAAAGCTGGTCGAGCGAGCTGGCTTGGATTGGCATCAGGCACGGCCTTTACTCAGCAATGACGCTTGGCGGATATGGGCCCAAAATAATCTCGCAGAACTCTACGGCCACAATCTCTGGGGTGTTCCGAGTCTGGTTTATGGCGACACCAAGGTATTTGGTCAGGATCGCCTTGATCGAATCGAGCAGGCGATTATTGCCGATCACGGCTAAACGGGTTTTAGCCCTGCAACCTGATAATTTTTATCGCCAGCGCACCCAGACCAGTGCTTAAACGCTATAATGGCCGGCTTAGGTTGATTCGTTTTATCCCCCTTAACCGCTTTCGACAACCGCTCTCGACTGGAACACACAATGGCCGATTACGATGTATTTAATGGTGATGCCGATGGTATCTGCGCACTGCTGCAGTTGCGCTTTGCTGAGCCTCGTGAGGCGAAACTGGTGACTGGCGTAAAGCGCGAGATCGATTTGCTACGGCGCGTCAATGCCCAGTCCGGTGACCGCATTACTGTACTAGATGTATCTCTGGACAAAAATCGTGATGCCCTTGAGCGGGTGCTTGAGGCCGGGGCTGAGGTGTTTTATGTCGATCATCATTTCGCTGGCAAAGTACCCGGCTCAGCAGCGCTGAAATCATTGATTAATGAATCGCCAGATGTCTGTACTGCGTTGTTAATTGACCATTATTTGCGTGGCGCTTACCGCGAGTGGGCGGTGGTCGGAAGCTTTGGCGACAACCTGAAAAAGTCCGCTGACGGATTGGCGAAGAAACTGAGCCTCAGCTCTGAACAGGTAAGCCTGCTCGAAAATCTCGGCATCTATATCAACTACAACGGCTATGGCTCGAATATTGAAGAGCTGCATTTTGCGCCGGATCAGCTGTATAAGCTGTTGAGTCAATACCAGAGTCCGTTTGATTTTGTCACTGACAACCGACAGCAGTTTCAAAAACTTGAGCAGGGTTATCATCAGGATCTCGGCGCTGCGCAATCTACTGTGGCACTGCTGGTGACCGATTCGGTTGCGGCATTTGTGCTGCCAGATGAGCCCTGGGCACGCCGAGTCAGTGGGGTGTACAGCAACCAGCTGGCCAACGATAATCCGGATCGTGCCCATGCGGTGCTCACGGTTAAAGCCAATGGCAACTATCTCGTGAGTCTGCGCGCACCCCTCAACAATAAAAAGGGTGCAGCGACACTCTGCATGCAGTTTCCCACCGGCGGCGGTCGCGAAGCGGCAGCTGGAATCAACGACTTGCCAGTCGATATGCTGGCGGCATTTCTTGATCAATTTAAAACGGCGTTTAACCGCTAATCAAACAATTCAGTCAATTATTTAAAAAGCAATCTAGTAATCTAGCAAACAGGAGAGCAGTCAGTGTCCGCAACACGTCCATTTTCAATTTTAGGTATCCAGCAAATTGCCGTCGGCGGTGCCAGCAAGGAAAAGCTGCGCGGCTTTTGGGTTGATCTGCTGGGGTTAGAGTATCGTCATACGTTTGTCAGTGAATCAGAAAATGTCGATGAAGATATCTGTCAGATGGGCACAGGCCCGTTTGCGGTTGAAGTTGATCTGATGCAGCCACTGGATGTCGAGAAAAAGCCTCGGGTGGACAAGCCGGCGCTCAACCATGTTGGGCTTTGGGTCGACGATCTTGCCGCCGCCGTGCCCTGGCTGATCGAGCAGGGCTTGCGCTTTACCCCGGGGGGTATCCGCAAAGGGGCTGCTGGGCACGATGTGTGCTTTATTCACCCGGTTGCCAATGACGAGTTTCCCCTCTCTGCTCAGGGCGTATTGGTCGAGCTGGTACAGGCTCCCGAAGCGGTGATCAAGGCCTACAAGGTGTTGGCTGAAGCGTAAACCTAAACAGGCGCCTCCAGTGAACTGATATCGGTGAGTTCCTGAGCCACCACATGCACGACGTTGCCATCGGTTTCGACGACGCCCTTGACCATCAGCAGATGTGCTTTGAGCAGCGCCTCTCGGCAGCGCGTCTGTACCGAGGTCCAGACCACAATATTGCTGTTGCCGGTTTCGTCTTCCAGAGTTAGAAAGATAACCCCTGAGGCGGTGCCGGGGCGCTGGCGCCCGGTGACCAGTCCGGCAACGCGCACAAACCGTCGATTACCCAGCGCTGCCAGATCAGTGCTGCGTTTACAGCGCTGTAGCAGAGACGATTGCTGGCGCAGTATTTCCATCGGGTGACGCCCAAGGGTTAAACCAACAGTGCTGTAATCTGCATTCAGTTCTTCGACTTCTGAAGGCGCACTTAGGATCGAAGGCAAAGCCTGGGTTAAAGGCTCAGCCGGTGCATCCAAAAGCGGCCGATACTGCTCAATAGCCAGTGCATCCCACTGCGCCTGACGACGATTGCTGGTTAGCGAGCGCAGTGCACCCGCGCTGCTCAAAAGTGCCAGGTCACTCTGTGATAATTCTGCAGTCCGTGTCAGTTGGGTGATGCTATTAAAAGATTGGCGTGTCCGCGTTGCGATAATCTTTGCCGCAGTGTTACATGAAAAACCCTTAATCAGGCAGAGGCCCAAACGTATCGCCGGTTCGTCCGCCGTATCGGTCTCAAGGCTGTGTTCCCAGTTGCTGTGACAGACATCGATCGGGCGCACCTCAATCTGATGTCGTCGCGCATCCTGAACCAGCTGTGAGGGAGAATAAAATCCCATCGGCTGGCTGTTTAGAAGGGCACAGCAAAAGGCCGCCGGATAATGGCATTTCAGCCATGCCGAAATATAGGCCAGCAGAGCAAAACTCGCCGAGTGAGACTCGGGAAAGCCATAGACACCAAAGCCTTGAATCTGCTTAAACAGCCGTTCAGCAAAATCCAGTGAGTAACCGCGTGACAACATACCCTCGACCAGCTTTTGCTGAAACTGCATCAGCGAGCTGTCTTTGCCCCAGCTAGCCATCGCGCGTCGCAATTGATCAGCCTGACCACCACTAAAACCGGCCGCCACCATCGCCAGACGAATCACCTGTTCCTGAAATACCGGTATCCCGAGCGTGCGCTCAAGCACTTCCCGAATCTCTGGGCTCGGGTAATCGACTGTCTCCAGACCTTGGCGGCGACGCAGGTAAGGGTGAACCATGCCACCTTGAATTGGCCCCGGCCGGACGATTGCAATCTCAATCACCAGATCATAAAAACAGCGTGGTTTCAAACGCGGCAACATTGCCATTTGTGCACGGGATTCGATCTGAAAGACGCCGACGCTGTCGGCAGCGCAGAGCATATCGTAGGTCGCAGAGTCGTCCTTGGGGATCGATTGCATAGTCAAGTGGGTCTGTTGATGCGCGAGGATTAAATCAAAACAGCGATGGATAGCACTGAGCATGCCAAGGGCGAGAACATCGATCTTTAATAGTCCGAGCGCCTCGATATCGTATTTATCCCATTGAATCACCGTGCGCTCAGCCATACTGGCATTTTCTACCGGCACCAGTGTGCTGAGCGGGCTTTTGGTAATAATAAATCCACCCACATGCTGCGACAGATGACGGGGAAAGCCGAGAATATCTTTGAGTAATGTAAAAAAGTGTTCAGCCAGTTGCCCCTGGCTCTGACCGGCCTGCTGTATAAATAAGGCCTCGAGATCGGCCTTGCGATCCCACCATGACATCGACTGGCTGAGCTGTTCGATAAACAGCGTATCAAGCCCCAGCGCTTTGCCGACATCGCGCACAGCGCTGCGCGGCCGATAGGTGATAACAGTTGCTGCCAGTGCGGCGCGTTCACGGCTGTATTTTTTATAGATATATTGAATCACCTCTTCGCGACGCTGGTGCTCAAAGTCGACATCGATATCCGGCGGTTCATTGCGCTCGCGGGAGATAAAGCGCTCAAATAGCAGTGACACCTGATCTGGCGAGACCTCGGTGATAAACAGGCAGTAACAGACCACCGAGTTAGCTGCTGAACCGCGGCCCTGGCAGAGAATATTGCGGTTGCGGGCGAAAGCCACCAGATCGTGAACGGTTAAGAAATAACTTTCATAATTGAGTTCAGCAATCACCTCCAGCTCATATTCAATCTGCTTGCGAATCTTGGAGTTGACTCCTTGAGGCCAGCGTTTGCCAACACCTTCTTCGACCAGAAAGCGCAGTTGTTGTGTGGCACTAAGATGCTCCGGAACAACCTCGGAAGGATATTCATAACGCAGCTCCTCGAGCGAGAAGTGACAGCGCTGGGCAATATTCAATGTCTCGCTGAGCAGAACAGGAGGGTAGAGCCTTTGCAGTTGCTCAAGACTGCGCAGATGACGCTCGCCATTGGCAAAACGCCGCGCTCCCAGCTCCATAACCGAGCAGTTGTGGCGAATGGCGGTCAGGGTATCTTGCAGCGCTTGACGTTCACGACTGTGCATATGCACATCACCACAGGGGACAATCGGCAGCTGCCATAGCGCCGCCAAATTGCGATAGTAATAATAATCCTTGGCGTCGTTGCCGCTGAGCAAGTGGCTGACCCCAATCCACAGGCGCTGCTGAAACCAGTTGCTGAGCTGTTCGCCGCGCTGATGGTCCTCAGCCAGATTTTGCGACGGCCGCCATATCAGTAGGGCATGCTTGAGGTTGTGTTGTAGATCATGCCACTCGAGCCGATATTCACCTTTCTCACTGCGCCGCCGCGCCAGAGTGATCAAAGCCGAGAGCTCCGAATAGGCCTGACGAGAGGGAGCGAGAGCTATCAACCTGTGGCCATCAAGCTGGAATTCACAGCCAATAATCAGTTTTATATCGTATTCAATGGCCGCTACATGTGCTTTTACTACACCGGCGAGAGAGCATTCATCGGTTATTGCCAGCGCGCTGTAACCGAGCTGGCTGGCACGTTTGACCAGTTCGTGAGGATGTGAGCCACCGCGCAGGAAGCTAAAATTGCTGATGCAGTGAAGTTCGGCGTAGGACATGCTAACACTAGATACTGTATGGATAAACAGTATAAGGTTTTAGCTGTTTTTGTAAATAGCAGTCTCAGAAGCTTTTGTTGAAGTTGAAGTCAGCGTTTAGGCTTGGCGCGGAACATCAGGCTGTATCGGTTTTAGGCTTTACCAGTCGGCCAAAAACAATGCCGATTTCAAATAACAGCCACATAGGAATGGCGAGCAGCGTTTGCGAGAGAATATCTGGTGGTGTTAGCAACATGCCAAAGACAAAGCAGAGCACAAACACATAGGGGCGTTTGGTGGCCAGATTATCCGGGTTAACTGCACCCATCCAGGAGAGAATTACCACCGCAATAGGGATTTCAAAGCTGACGCCAAAGGCAAAAAACAGCTTCAAAACAAAGTCCAGATAGCTGCGTATATCGGTCATAATCGCCACACCTTCGGGCCCAACGCTGGTGAAAAACATAAACACCAGAGGAAAAACGACATAGTAGGCGAACGCCATGCCGGCATAAAACAGCGCAACGCTTGAGCAGAACAGCGGTACCACAATTTTCTTTTCGCGCTGATACAGGCCTGGCGCCACAAAGGCCCAAACCTGGTAGAGCACGTAGGGCATCGCAGCAAATAGCGACAGCACTAGCGTTAATTTAAACGGTGTCAGGAAGGGCGAGGCGACGTCGGTGGCAATCATCGACGATGACGCCGGAAGATATTGGCGCAGCGGCTCGGAGATATATAAATAGAGCTCATTGCTAGAGGCAAACAGCCCAATAAACACAACAGCGACTGACGCGATAGCACGAAGCATGCGATCTCTGAATTCAATCAGGTGCGACATAAAGGGTTGGCTGTCGAGTTGTTCTTCACTCATTGGCTGACTTTTTGGTTGGCTTCGGTTCGGAGGGATTACTGTCCAGCGGTTTCATCACATCTTCGGCCGCATCTTGTAATGTTTTGCTGTCCAGCGTTCTCTGCAGCTGCTCTTTAGTCTCGCCCAGGTCACGCATGATTTTTTCATTGTGCAGTTGCTGCCGGACTTCATCCATGCCCACTTCTTGCTCAAAGTCGCGCCGTGCACTGCTGAGCATCTGTTTGAGTCGACCAATCCACAGGCTGATACTGCGCACAGTTTGCGGCAGACGTTCAGGCCCCATCACAATCAGAGTGATAACGGCGATAACCAGTAGTTCCGAAAACCCGATATCAAACATTACTTAATTGCTACCTTGGATGCTTTTAGCGTTACGTTTTTTTTACCCTCACCCGGCGCCAAACATACCTCGCCGCTCATACGCTTGTCGCTCTACTTGTCGATTTCTTGCTTCTCTTCGCCCACTTTCTCCGCAGGCTTATCGGTGGCATCCTCTTCAGGTGCGATTGAATCTTTGAATCCCTTGACCGCGCCACCCAAATCCGAACCAATACCACGTAATTTTTTTGTGCCGAAAATCAGCGCTACAATTACCAGAATAATCAGCAGTTCTTGCCATCCAAAACCCATTTTCCTGTCCTCTTGTCTAATTAGTTAGTGTTGCGTGCGGCTTTTTCATCGAGTCCCGACAAATCAAAGCGGCGCTCAAGTTCGGTCAGCACCGCCTGAGCATCTTCCCCGAGATGGGAGAGCATCACCAAGCTGTGAAACCACAGATCCGCCGTTTCATAGATCAACTTGCTATTGTCACCGCTGACCTCAGCATCGCGGGCAGCGAGAATCATCTCAATACTCTCCTCACCGACCTTCTCCAGGATTTTATTTAGGCCCTTACTATGCAGGTTGGCAACATAAGAGTCAGCGGCTGAAGCCTGTTTACGCGCCTCTAGTACTGAGCATAGCTGGGCCAGTACATCGACGCTGGATTGTTTGTCGGTCATCGATAAATATCCTTGGGGTCTCTTATTACCGGATCGACAGCTTTCCATTCACCATCTTCCAGCACACGATAAAAGCACGACTCGCGACCAGTATGGCAGGCGATGCCGCCAAGTTGCTCAATTTGCAGAACCAGCACGTCGTTATCGCAGTCCAGACGCAGCTCTTTGATTTGCTGGATATGGCCGGACTCTTCACCTTTGCGCCATAGTTTCTGGCGTGAGCGCGACCAATAAACTGCACGTTTTTCTTCGATACTGAGCCGCAGTGCCTCAGGATTCATCCAGGCCATCATCAAAATACGACCGGTCGCCGCATCCTGGGCGATAGCAGGTACCAGTCCATCGCTGTTCCAGGCAATATCGTCGAGATAACTCATGCTTTATCGGCTCTCTTTATCAGCTCTTTGCTTCAATTGAGGGATTATGGCAGTTGTTTTCAGTCAGCAACAGTAGTTGCAACAGAAACACTAGCGCAGCAGCAGTAATAACAGCCCAGCTGAAACTAATAGCAGGCTGCTGGCCGGCATCTGAGTGATGCTCCCCAGCCATTCGGAATAGGCCAAGCCAATACCCGAGCCAATCGCCGCCGCTCCCAGCCAATGCCATTTCTTTCTCTGCAGTCTGCTTGGCTTGCCCTCATCTGGCGTCGGCGAAGCCGGCACCGCGGCACTACTGGCCTTAGTCGGAGAGTTGCCCTGAGCATTTTGCAGTGCGCTGTAGATCAGTGGTGGAATTTCAGGCAGTTGCTCCAGCCAATCGGGTACCAAGCGCTTAAACTGTCTAAACAGGCTTTTAGGCGAGTAACGCTCTTTTAACCATCTGTCGAGGAATGGCTTGGCGGTGGTCCAGAGATCCAGCTGAGGGTAGAGCTGACGCCCCAAACCTTCGATATTGAGCAGGGTCTTTTGCAGCAGCACCAGTGATGGCTGCACTTCCATATCAAAGCGCCGCGCGGTGCTGAACAGATTGATCAGCATATGTCCGAGAGAAATTTCATTCAGCGGGCGCTGAAAGATCGGCTCACAGACTGAGCGTATGGCGGTGGTAAACTCGTTGATTGGCGTAGTCTCAGGCACCCAGCCTGACCGAATATGCAGTTCGGCGACCAAACGATAATCGCGCTTGAAAATCGCTAGCAAATTACGCGCCATATAATACTGATCCTCTTTACTCAATGAGCCCATAATCGCGCAGTCAATGCCGATATAGGAGGGCTTCAGCGGATTGCTGGTGTCGACAAAAATATTGCCCGGGTGCATATCGGCATGAAAGAAGTTGTGCTCAAACACCTGGGTAAAGAAGATTTCCACACCGCGCTCGGCGAGGATCTTAAAGTCGACCCCGGCCGCTTTGAGATCCTCTACATTGGTCACTGGGATGCCGTAAATACGCTCCATCACCAGCACTTGCTGGTTTGAGTAATCCCAGTTGATTTTCGGGATATAGAGCAGTGGTGAACCTTCAAAGTTGTGTCGCAACAGTGAGGCATTGGCGCCTTCAGTTTGCAGGTTGAGCTCGTCGTAAATCACCGTTTCATAGTCGGCAACTACTTCTAACGGCCGTAAACGCCGGCCGTCCCGGCTGTATTTTTCCACCAGCCTGGCAAGGCTATACATCAGCGCAATATCCTTGCTTATCACTTTCGCGATATTGGGTCGCACCGCTTTTACTACTACATCACTGCCGTCTTTGAGGATTGCTGCGTGTACCTGGGCTACCGAAGCAGAGGCCAGCGGCTCAGCGTCAAAGCTTTGAAAAATTTCATCGACATTGCCATCCAGCGCCTCTTCAACAATGGTGCGGAAGCGGGCAGAGCTAAACGGTGCAACGTTGTCTTGCAGCTGCGCCAGCTCATCACAGATATCGGCCGGAACCAGGTCCGGGCGAGTCGAGAGCAGTTGACCAAACTTGACAAAGATCGGGCCCAGGCTCTCGAGCGCTCTGCGCAGGCGCTCACCGCGGCTGGCAGTGGGTCTTCCCCAGAGTACGGCAGGGGATAACAGTAGGCGCAGTATCATTGGGGCCTGACTTTTGTCTATTAACTGGTCGAGCCGATAGCGGTAGACCATGCGAATAATTTTTAGCAGGCGGCGCAGGCGAGTCACAGTTTCGATTCCGGTGAAGGGCTTTGGTTGGCCAATAATAGGGCGAGCTGATGACGCAGTTTGCCTACTCGCGCAGCGCTGCGTTCAACGCTGGAGGAGAGTTGGCGAACCCCCTGCGCAAAGTGATCAAATTCTGTAGCCGTGGGTGTCAGGCGCAATTCTTCTTGAGCAATCTCGACCGCTGCGGTTTTGCTTCGTCGGCCTATATCGCTGGCCATGGCCGCAGATTTACGCACTGATTCAGCCATTAAGTGGGCCGGGATATCGCCAACAAAAGCGCCTAAAGCTGCTTCCCAATCGACATTAAGAGTACTCATTAAGATATTGATTTTGCTGAGTAATAAAAGATCACCTTTGACGTTTACACCGCTGTCGGCAAAAGAGAATTGGGCGTCTTTTCTGGCGGCCATCGCGAGCATCGAGACCAGCGACCCGGAGACGGTAACATCAGCATCATCCTGCCAATTACTGTGCAGCATAATGCCGTTGTCTGTGGTTTCAAGGGCAATACGTAGGACCGGCAGAGTGCTGTCAATTAGCACCAATTTTCCGTTCAGCTCGGCGATGTCGCGCAGAGTTGCAGGATCATATTGCAGGGCGCGATTGATCAATTTTTCCACGGCCTCAAGGGCGCCGGATTGGAGCGTGGCAAACAGCACTACGCCTTAACTCCGCGGTGCAGGGCGACAATACCGCCGGTCATATTGTGGTAATCACAGTTGCTAAAGCCGGCGTCTTCGACCATGCCGAGTAATGTTTCCTGGTCGGGGTGCATGCGGATGGACTCAGCCAGATATTGGTAGCTGTCGCTGTCACGGGCAAACAGCTTGCCCAGCTTTGGCAGCACGTTAAAAGAGTAGCCATCATAGATCTTCGATAGCACTGTGCTGGGTGGCTTGGAAAACTCCAGCACCAGCAACTTGCCGCCGGGCTTAAGCACGCGATACATAGAGCGCAGCGCCATCTCTTTATCGGTAACATTGCGCAGACCAAAGGCAATGGTAATCACATCGAAGGTGTTGTCGGGGAAGGGCAGATACTGCGCATTGGCCTGGGCAAACTCGATATTGTTGACCACGCCGCGGTCGAGCAGCCGGTCGCGGCCCACTTTGAGCATCGAATCATTGATATCGGCCAGCACCACTAATCCGTCATTGCCGACAATGCGCGAAAACTTTGCCGCCAGATCACCCGTTCCACCGGCGATATCCAACACTTTGTGGCCGCGGCGAACGCCCGACATCTCAATGGTTGCGCGCTTCCACAGACGGTGAATACCGGCGGACATCAAATCGTTCATCAGATCATAGCTGGACGCGACCGAGTGAAATACCTCGGCGACTTTGCCGGCTTTTTCTTCGCGGTTAACGGTTTGATAACCGAAATGGGTGGTTTTATCAGACATGATTGCCGCTATCGTTGTGGATTGGGGTCGCTATTGTAGCGGGAGTTCAGCCATTTAGGTATGGCTATCAGGCGGGTGTGGGGAAAATCTCAGAGTCCTTAGTCGAGCGACTGACAGAGGAGTCCTTTAAACCAGTTTGACCACCTGTGTATCCGGATCTCTGCTCTGACCCGCCTGACGCAAGGTCTCCAGATAAGCAGCCCATTTGTTATCGTAATCGGCACCCAGTTCATAGAGGTAATCCCAGGTAAAGATACCCGAGTCATGGCCATCACTAAAGGTAATCTGGATGGCGTAATTTCCCGACTTGGCAATCGACCTGATCGTGACTTGGCGCTTGCCAAACTGCAGCACCTCCTGCCCGGGACCATGGCCGCGTACCTCCGCGCTGGGCGAGAGCACCCTTAGATATTCCGCTGCTAACTGATAGCGCAGATCGCCCTGATAGTGGATGCTGAGGCAGTCTTTCGCTTCATTGACGGCAATACGCTTAGGAACGAGGCTATCGAGATTGTCTGCCATATCAGAGAATAAACCGGGTCAGGTCTTCATTTGCAGCCAGCTCACCGAGCTGCTTGTCGACAAAGGCCTTGTCGATCGCGATCGATTCACCTCTGGCACCCAGATCGGCAGCGTCGTAGGAGATCTCTTCCAGCAGTCGCTCCATAATGGTGTGCAGGCGTCGCGCACCAATATTCTCGGTGCCTTCATTGACCTCAAAGGCGATCTCGGCAATCCGCCGCACGCCATCTTCGGTAAAGCTGATATCGACACCTTCGGTTGCCATCAGTTCGTGATATTGACGGGTTAGCGAGGCTTTGGGCTCGGTCAGAATGCGTTCGAAATCATTGATCTTGAGTGAGTTTAGCTCGACCCGAATAGGCAGGCGGCCCTGCAGCTCAGGAATCAGATCCGATGGCTTGGCCAGATGAAAAGCTCCCGACGCAATAAACAGAATATGGTCGGTTTTGATCATGCCGTATTTGGTGCTGACTGTGCTGCCCTCGATTAACGGCAGCAGATCGCGCTGCACACCTTCACGTGAGACATCGGCGCCACTGGCTTCACCGCGGCGACAAACCTTGTCGATCTCATCGAGAAAGACAATGCCATTTTGTTCGGCAGCAGTAACCGCTGTGGTCTTGATCTCTTCTTCATTGATCAGTTTGGCAGCTTCTTCTTCTTTGAGGTGCTTGAGGGCCTCGGCAACCGTCAGTTTGCGGGTCGCGGTTTTACCTTTGCCCATGCTGCTAAACATATTCTGCAGCTGCGAGGTCATCTCCTCCATTCCCGGAGGCGCCATAATTTCGACGCCGGCGGGCATCTGACTGACCTCGATCTCGATCTCTTTGTCATTCAGCGCGCCTTCACGGAGCTTTTTACGAAAAATCTGTCGAGTTGAGGAGGCCTGTTCAGTTTGACTGTCAACGCTGCGTGCCGGTGGCAGCAGCACATCGAGGATGCGCTCTTCAGCGGAGTCCATGGCCCGTTGCTCGACCTTGTTGATGGCCTGTTCGCGAACTTGCTTGACTGAAGTTTCAACGAGATCGCGAATAATCGATTCAACATCTTTGCCGACATAGCCAACTTCGGTAAATTTAGTTGCCTCAACCTTTACAAAGGGTGCGTTGGCCAATCGCGCCAGGCGTCGGGCGATTTCAGTTTTACCAACACCGGTGGGGCCGATCATTAAAATATTTTTTGGGGTTACTTCATTGCGCATCTCTTCGTCGAGTTGCCCACGACGCCAGCGGTTGCGCAAGGCAATGGCTACGGAACGCTTGGCATCGTCCTGACCAATAATATGTCGGTTGAGCTCGTGGACAATTTCACGGGGGGTCATTTGAGACATGTTCTGTCCTAATTTAAAAGATAAAAAAAGCGGATTTAGACGTCACTGTCGAGTTCTTCGATAGTGCGATTATGATTGGTATAGATGCAGATATCGCCGGCGATCTTGAGGCCCTGTTCGACAATGTCCCGGGCACTCATCTCAGTGTTATCGAGTAGGGCGCGTGCGGCAGATTGGGCAAAAGGGCCACCGGAACCGATAGCGATCAGATCGTCTTCGGGCTGAATGACATCGCCATTACCCGTGATAATCAGCGAGGCTTCACTGTCGGCCACGGCCAGCAGCGCCTCAAGTTTGCGCAGGATACGGTCGGTGCGCCAGTCTTTGGCCAGTTCGACGGCCGCTCGGGTCAGATTGCCCTGATGTTGTTCAAGCTTGGCTTCAAAACGCTCAAACAGTGTGAAAGCATCCGCAGTGCCGCCGGCAAACCCAGCAATTACCTTGCCCTGATAGAGTCGTCGGACCTTGCGCGCATTGCCTTTCATAATCGTGTTGCCAAGGCTGACTTGGCCATCGCCACCGATTACTACTTTGCCATTGCGGCGCACTGAGAGAATTGTTGTTCCGCGGTACTGTTCCACGAGGCTGCTCCTTTTATTGTTACAGATAGAAGTGGGGGCAGCGCGCCGAATATCAATAGCTGACGACAAAAAAGCTTGTTGTGAATTACATATGTTGATGCTCGCGCAGATCTTCAATGCAGGCGACGATGCTTGCGCGTAATGTCTCGACAATAAAGTCCACCTCACTGCGGGAGATAATCAGTGGCGGTGACATCACATTGAGATTGACGATAGGTCGCACAATCAGACCGGCATCATCGGCGCGATTTGAAATCCATTTGCCAATATCCAGCTCTTCCGGAAAACGCTCCTTGGTGGTTTTGTCTTTAACAAATTCAACGCAGGCCATCAGCCCGATGCCGCGCACATCGCCGACAATTGGCAAGTCGAGCAAAGTTTTTAACTGCTGCTGGAAATAGGGGCCAATCTCACGCACATATTCGAGCAAATTTTCACGCTGCATAATTTCGATATTTTTGAGCGCCGCGGCACAGGCCACCGGGTGACCGGAGTAGGTGTAGCCATGGGCAAAACAGCGTCCGTGGCCAAGTTCGCTGATCACCTGGTGAATGCGATCGGAATAAATTGTCGCGCCGAGCGGCAGATAGCCGGAGGTGAGTCCTTTGGCTGAAGTGATAATGTCCGGCTGGAAGTCAAATACCTCTTTTGAGGCAAACCAGTGACCGAGACGGCCAAAGGCGGTAACCACTTCATCGGAGACATACAGCACATCGTACTTCTGACAGATCTCCCAAGTGCCGCGATGATAGCCCGCGGGCGGAATAATCACCCCGCCAGCGCCAAATACCGGTTCGGCAAAAAATGCGGCAACCTTATCGACACCCACTTCGAGAATTTTGTTTTCCAGTTCTGCCAGCTTGTCGGCGAGAAACGCTGCCTCACTGATTCCCGACTCGGCTCGGTAATAGTTGGGGCACGAGATATGGTGAATCGTGTCCTGAATATAATCGAATTCCGGTGGATGATCGCCGGGCTTGCCGCCGATCGACATCGATGCATAGGTGGAGCCATGGTAGGCATTGACTCTGGAAATGATATGCTTTTTGGCGTGTTTGCCACGGCAGTTTTGATAGAAGTGAATTAAGCGATAAGCGCTATCGATCGCGGTTGAGCCGCCGCAGGAAAAGGCGACATGATTGAGATCGCCGGGTGCCAGCTCGGCTAATTTGGCAGCCAGGGTTGCAGCGGGGACATTGGTCATGTCGACAAACGGGCTGGCGTAGGCCATCTGTCGCACCTGGTCGGCAATGGCGTCGGCCATTTCCTCGCGGCCCAGGCCTATATTGGTGCACCAGAGTCCACCCACGGCATCGAGATACTTTTTGCCGTTGCTATCATAAATAAACAACCCTTCAGCGGCGGCAATTGGCAGCGCACCGTCCTCGGTAAACGTGTCGAAGATCTGCCACGGGTGCAGAAAATGGGCTTTGTCTTGCTCGGTTATGGCATCGGTGTCGAATTGATCAAAGTCGATATTGGCGGCAGAGGAAAAAGTTTTGTTGGAAGACATAGCTAACCGTAGGTAATTAGAATAAGCGGGCAGGTTAGAGGTCTACGGTCGTTAGGGCTTATACCCCCGTGGGGGTAACTGCGGGTTTTGTTCTCGATTGAATTGGCGGGGATTAAAAAGTCCTGGATTAAAAGATCCTGGATTAAATCATCCTGATTCCACTGGGCAAATTAAGCAAATGCACCCAGCGCGCCAATTTTTTGCAGCAACTCATTGAGTTCCGGATGATTGCCCAGCGCGACATATTTTTCGCGCAGAGCCTGAAACGATTTGGCGTGATATTTTTGCGGCTTTTGGGTCCAGGTGTGGCCGTTAAGTTGAACTGAAAACTCATCATCTCCATGACTAATTGCCGCGGCATTGGCCTGTGTCCAGGGCATAAATAAATCGCCGATCTGGGTTTTTAAGAATGGTTTAAGGCTTGGCTTAAGGGTTTCCCAGTGTTCGAAATCGCCCTCAATACGAGGCCATAACATGCGCTGGATCCAGGCCAGCAAGTGCGGATATTTTGCCTCGATCATGGCGCAATAAGTCGGGTCGGTCCAGATATTGTAGACCTGCCCCCAGAGCCCGAAGTCACCAAACGAGGGGCGGCCCCCGAGCAAGTAGGCGCGCGTGGAAAGATGCAGGTCAAGCTGTTCTGCCGCAAGCTGGAAAGAGGCTTCTATCTGCGGCGCGGTCTGCTCGTTAGAACCGACAAACCAGACCCGGCTTACCATACGCTGGCGTATCTGCTCGGTCAGTGCGTCGAGCTGCTCACTGTCTGCCTCGGGTTGGCTCAGATAAGCAATTCTTCGTGCCGAGTTAAGCTGGTCGATATCGCGGGCCCAGCGAATATGAAACATCCATTTGTTGCCCCACTCGTCACCAAATTCCTCAATCATGCTCGAGACAAAATTAACCAACGGATCTTCATGGTAAATGCTGCTGTCCGGAAACTGTTGCTCAAGCTGCTCAATAATTGGTGTCGAGTCCTGCAGGCTTTGTTCGTCAGGGCTGACCACCAGCGGGATAATAGGCAGCTTGGCATATTTGGTGAACTCATCCATTACCGCAGCGCTGCGAATAATCCACTCATGGGGTATCTGCTTAAAGCGAAAGTAGGAACGCACTTTCACTGAGTAGGGTGAAAGTTCGGCGCCAAAGATTCGAAAGTGATCAACCATGTTGGACTCTCCGCAGTGAGCTATGTATCAGTTAAGGCTTGCCTGAATAATATCGGCATGACTTTGACGCAGCATCATTTTGTTATAGGCGTAGGTGTTGCCCGGTAATGCAGCCAGCGCTGCGGCCTGTTCGATTGCTGTTGTCAGCACCTGATCGGCCTCGACTAATTGATCAAAGAAGCCGGCGGTCATGGCGGTCTGGGGATCAAACATATGTGCCTGAATAACGCAGAGGCTCTGATAGACCGGCGACATCCGTGATTTCACCAGCTCAATACCAAAGGCAGGCATAATCATATCAATGGCCGTTTCGTTGAGGCTGATTTTGAACTCACCCTGGGTACCAATACGGGTATCGGACGCCAGCAACATCATTGCTCCGGCTGCAATCGCGTGACCGGTACAGGCTGCAACCACTGGCTGGGGGTGGCTGAACAGTCGCAGCAAAAAGGTTGCGCCTTTATGCACCAGCGGTGGCATCTCAAGGCTGCCTGGTCCGAGCGCTTCGGTTTCCGGGGCAACTTCTTTGAGGTTAAAGCCGGCAGACAACAGACCTGGACGACCAGCAATAACAACTGCGCGAGCATCCGTCAGGGCCCTGTCGAGGTGTTGATTGAGCAGGTCCAGTGTGGCATGGGAGAGTGAGTTGACCTTGCCATCATCCCAGTTTAAAACCGCTACATCGCCTTGCTGTGAATATTCAATCATCGTTTTGCTCTCTTAAATTTATTGTTTGATGTTGGCATCCTAATGCAGTGACCGTTTTGATCACAGGTCTATAATCGACCCGCCAGCCACTCAAATGAATACTTTAACTCGTTTGCAAAGGTTCAGGCAGATAGCCATTGCGGCGTACCGATTGTTCCACCTGCCCGGGTAAAAAGTTAACTGATGGCAGGCAGCGCAGTCCGGCCTGTTTGAGTCCTCGTGAGGTCCAGTTGTTACAGGTGTTGGTGGCGATATAAATGCCGCGCGAGCGATAAAACGCTTCACCACAGGGTTTGTTGCGCACCTTGATCAATTGCTGCTGGCGATTGACGAGAAAATAGCGGGCAATAAAAGCGGCCACGGCGTCGATCACAGCGGGGCTGTCGCCGAGGTTGTAGATGCGTCTGGCGGCACTGGCTTGAGTAACGATATCGTCCAACCCCTTAACTGCAATAACGGCATGAGTGGGTAACAACAGGGCGCGTAATCCGAGTAACAGAGATTGATCGGGGGCGCCGTAATAGCGATAGTCACCCCAGCCAATCTGGGCCCAGGCCTTTGCGGCCAACGGTTCACCAAGTTCTGGCAATAAGCGTAAAACACTGGCGCTGGGCAGTACCAAATGGGTGTGGATCCCTTCGCGGGAAAAATACAGTTGTGATTGCGCCATTTTCAGTTTTTTTGTTGCACAGCTCGAAGCTCAGGTTAGCGCTTTTAATATTGGTCTTGCAATCACTCTTTTCAGCGCAAAATTTTGCGACTCCCGTTACCATTTTGGGGTATTGTTGGCTTTTTCGCGCTGGCCCATTATTAGCCGCTTCGAACTTATCTAATCAAGAAAAACAGGGAATACAATGCCATTGCAACTGACAGACAGCAGCTTGATCAAAACCCAGTCTCATATCAACGGCCAGTGGGTCGATGCCGACAGCGGAGAAACCCTTGCGGTAACCAATCCTGCCACCGGCGAAGTGATTGCCAACGTTGCCAAATGCGGTACGGCTGAAACCAGACGCATGATAGAGGCCGCAACCACCGCGCAAAAGCTATGGGCGAGATCGACGGTAAAAGAGCGTGCGGCAGTGCTGCGACGCTGGTTTAATCTGGTGATGGAAAGTCAGGAGGATCTGGCGCAGCTGTTGACTGCCGAACAGGGCAAACCGCTTGCCGAAGCACGCGGCGAAGTGGCCTATGGCGCCAACTATATTGAGTGGTTCTCGGAGGAGTCCAAGCGCGCATATGGTGACACCATTCCGCAACCGTCGAATGACAAGCGTATCGTGGTGATCAAACAGCCAGTGGGTGTGGTTGCGTGCATTACGCCATGGAATTTCCCCAATGCGATGCTAACACGCAAGATTGCTCCGGCCATTGCCGCTGGTTGTGCCGTGGTCTGCAAGCCGGCTAATGCCACCCCGTTATCGGCTCTGGCATTAATGGAGTTGGCGGTCAGAGCCGGCTTCCCTCCGGGTTTGATGAACATTGTTACCGGCCGCACCACTGAGATCGGTGCTGAGATAACCAGCAACCCACTGGTGCGCAAAGTGACCTTTACCGGATCCACGCCAGTTGGAAAGCAACTGATGGCGGAATGCGCGCAAACGGTTAAGCGCACCTCCATGGAGCTTGGTGGCAACGCGCCTTTTATTGTCTTCGATGATGCCGATATCGACGCCGCGGTACAGGGTGCCATGGTGTCTAAATACCGCAATGCCGGGCAAACCTGTGTCTGTTCCAATCGATTGCTTGTGCAAGCTGGCGTATATGATGAATTCACTCGCAGGTTAGTGGCCGCTGTCGAGCAGCTAAAGATCGGCAATGGCGCCGACGATGGCGTATCGGTGGGGCCATTGATCGACGACAAGGCTGCCAACACAGTCTGTGAATTTATCGAGGATGCGGTGTCCAAAGGCGCCAATGTCGTTGTTGGTGGTGGTCGCAGTGAGCTCGGTGGTTCATTTGTTGAGCCGACTATTTTGACCAATGTCAGCCGCGATATGCGGGTTTTCTCTGAGGAAATCTTTGGTCCGGTGGCGCCAATTTTCAGCTTTGAAACGGAAGAGGATGTGGTCGAGATGGCCAATGACACTGAATTTGGTCTTGCTGCGTATTTCTATTCGCGTGATATCGGCCGCGTATGGCGCGTTGCCGAGCAGCTCGAGTACGGCATTGTCGGCGTTAACGAGGGCATTATCTCTAATGAGATGGCGCCTTTTGGTGGCGTTAAAGAATCGGGCAGTGGCCGCGAAGGCTCCAAGTACGGTATGGACGACTATATGGATATCAAATATATCTGTATGGGTGGTATCTGATTAACAGGGTATCAGTCAGTATTATGTCATCCAAAATAATAGCGTGGCTCAGAACAGTAGCCTAACCCAAAACAATAATAACGAGCACAATCAATCATGAGTAAGACAAATCATTTGATTTACCCGACCACCAATTTCAAGGCGATTGAACAGATCAATATAGCCCGTGGTGAGGGCTGCTATGTCTGGGATGACAAAGGCAATAAATACCTCGAAGGAATGGCCGGGCTCTGGTGCACCGCGCTGGGTTATGGCAATCAGGAGTTGATCGACACGGCCGCCGAACAGATGAAAACATTAACCTTTAGTCATATGTTTGGCGGCAAGACTCACCCGGTAGCGATTGAACTGGCCGACACACTCGCCGAGATGATTCCGATGCAGGATGCGATACTCTCGTTTGGCAGCTCAGGCAGTGATGCCAATGACACCCACATCAAACTGTTGCGTTACTATCACGAGGCCATAGGCAAACCGGAACGGCGTAAAATTATCGCCCGTGAACGCTCCTATCACGGTGTGACTGTCGCGGCGTCATCATTGACTGGATTGCCTGTGACTCAGAAGCACTTCGATCTACCGGTCGATGCTCTGGGTATTCTGCGCACCGATCACCCACACTATTACCGCGGCAGGCAGGGCAATGAAACGGAAGCGGAGTTTGTTGAGCGTATTGTCGGCAATCTTGAAAAAATGATTCTGTCGGAAGGGCCCGAGACGATTGCCGCTTTTATTGCCGAGCCAATTACCGGTGCCAGCGGCGTGATTGTTCCACCCCCGGGCTATTACGAAAAGGTTCAGGCGCTGCTCAATAAACATGACATCATGTTCTGGGCCGATGAAGTGATCACCGGTTTTGGTCGCACCGGCAGCGATTTTGGTTGCACCACTATGGGCATTGAATCGCCGGATTTGATGACGTTTGCCAAGCAGTTGTCGTCGGCATATATCCCGATCAGTGCCTCGGCGATTCGCCGTGAAATGTATGATGCTATGGTCGAGCAGAGTGCGGCCGCCGGTGTCTTTGGTCATGGTTATACCTATTCAGGCCATCCGGTGGCCTGTGCCGTGGCGCTCAAAGTGCTGCAGATTTATGAGCGCGATCAGATCTTTGCAAAAGCCGCGGTGACCGGACATTACCTGCAACAACGCCTGGCAGAATTTGCCGATCATCCGCTGGTGGGCGAGGTGCGTGGGTCGGGTCTAATCGGGGCGATTGAACTGGTCGCGAATAAAGAGACCGGTGAAGCCTTTGTCGGTGGTGCAGTGGGCGGGTACCTTCAGAAAGCAGTCCAAGATGAAGGCGTGTTACTGCGTATTGTGGCGGGTTCGTCACTCGCATTCTGTCCGCCGTTGATTATCACCGAGCCACAGATTGATGAAATTATTGAAGCTACCGGGCGCGCGTTGGATAAAACTCTCGAGCACTGTAAACAAGAACGTTTGTTAGTATGACCGCGGGTTTTTAAAATACGAGTTGAGAGGCAGATAAAATGATCAGACAGATACAGGCATTTTTGATTTCGCTATTGATCGCGACGTTTTTACTGGTGACTCATACCACTGCGACCAATTTAGTATGGCTGAGCAGTATTGGCATGCCCGTGGATCTAGCGGTTAGTGTCTCGGCGCTGGTGACCGATCTAGCGGGGATGAACTCCAGAGGTGAGTTTCCTGCCTTCGGCTTGATATTTGTCGGTCTGCTGATTGCCTTTATTACCGCACGGATTATTAGTATTTGGAGCAGCCTCAAAAAGCCTTATCTCTATGCGCTGGCCGGTGGCGCAGCTATGTTAGCGATCGTTATTTTGATGCCCTTGGCATTTTATCATCTCGATATTATCGCCGGAGCCCGCACTCTGGCAGGCAAGGTCTATCTGACCTGTGCCGGTGTTGTTGCCGGGTATTATTTCGGCAGTCATCCACAACCAGGAGATTCTAATGAAAAGCACTAAAACAGGATTATTGGCTTTCAGTTCACTGCTTTGCGGTGGCTTGGTTGTCAGTGTGTTAGCAATGGCTAGCAATGATAATCTCGATACTCAAATCCTCGCCGAGGGTCTCGATCATCCTTGGAGCATGGCCTTTATTTCCGACAGCGAGATGCTAGTAACCGAAGCATCTGGGACACTGCGTCGAGTATCGAATGGGGTGCTGGATCCACAGCCTGTAGCCGGTGTACCTGAGGTCTTATTCCGCAGCCAAGGCGGACTGTCTGAAGTGCGTATCGATCCCAATTTTTTAGACAACCAGCGCATCTATCTGTCGTTTCCAGCGCCCGATGACGAGCAACCAGAGCTCAATCGACTGCATGTCATTTCAGCCCGTCTTGAGGGCAATACACTGGTCGATCAGCAAACTATTTTCCAGTCTCACCCGCCGCGCAAGACCGCTGCCCACTACGGTGCGCGATTGGGTTTTCTCGCTGATGGCACATTGTTGATTACCTCCGGAGACGGCTTTAATTACCGCGAAAAGGCCCAGGCTCTGGATAACCATTTTGGCAAGATCCTGCGCTTTAATACAGATGGGTCGGTTCCCCAGGATAATCCTTTTGTTAACACCCCGGGGGCACTCCCAGAGATCTGGTCATACGGCCACCGAAACCCGCAGGGGCTGGTGATTACTAACGATGGCAAGGTCTACCAGCATGAGCATGGCCCCAAAGGTGGTGATGAGCTCAATCTGATTCAGCCCGGTAACAACTATGGATGGCCCGCCATCACCTACGGCATCGATTACAGCGGCGCGATGATTTCTCCGTTTACCGAGCAGCCCGGCATGGAACAACCCCTAAAGTATTGGGTCCCCTCAATTGCTCCGGCCGGAATGACGCTTTATAGCGGCGAGATGTTCCCCGAGTGGCAGGGCAGTCTGTTTATCGCGGCGCTGGTTCCCGGTGATGTGCGACGCATTGAGATCGACGATAACCTGGTGGTAACTGAAGAAATTTTATTGTCTGAATTCGGCCGAATTCGAAATATTATTGCGGCGCCAGATGGCAGCCTGATTCTTGCCACCGACGGAAAAGAGGGCAAACTGATCAGAGTGACTGCGAAACAGTAATCAAGTATGCCTTGCCACTAAAAAAGCATTCTCCATAAAAACATAACAGGACAGATGACATGCTGAGCTCTTTCGAAAATAAAACCGTCATTATCACCGGCGCCTCGGCTGGTGTTGGCGCCGCCTGCGCGCGCACCTTTGCCGCGCTTAAAGCCAAACTGGTTCTGGTCGCCCGCGGTGAAGAGGCATTAAATAAAATTGCCGATGAACTACGTCCACAGTGTGAAGTGTTGACAGTGGTAATGAATGTGGCCAGTAATGAGGATTGTCTGGCACTGCTGGAGCAGGCTGAATCGACTTTTGGTGCAGTGCATGTGGTGGTTAACAATGCCGGTATGCACTCGCGTGGTGATCTCGAAAAAGTGCCGGTCAATGATGTCGCCGCTATGGTCGATATTAATATGCGCGCGCCGTTGTTGTTGTCAGCAGCCGCGATTCCCTATTTGCGTCGTGCCGGAGAGGGCGCAATCGTGAATGTTGGTTCGCTGGCGGGTCGCGCACCGCTGCAGGGGGCCGCCACTTATTCTGCTACCAAGGCCGGCTTGCGTGCATTTAGTTATGCGCTGGCGGATGAATTGCGCGATAGCGGTATCAGCGTGGGGGTGGTCTCTCCGGGGCCGATCGACACGGGCTTTATTATGGATGAAATTGATCTGGTGGAAGATATTGTCTTCTCACAGCCAATGAGCAGCGCCCAGCAGGTAGCTGATGGTATTGTCGAAATTGCCGCCGGCAGACAGGTCGAAGTGGTGCTGCCTGCAGCCAGTGCCAAACTCACTCATCTGAGTTATCTGTTCCCCAATCTGCGCAGAAAGATTCGTCCTAAATTGTATGAGCAGGGTCGCAAGAACAAAGAGAAATATCGCAATCGACAGGCGACCAAGTAAGCTTCCTCGCAATCAAACCAAACCGAAACGAGCCAATGGCAGTTCAATATGAAGCTTAATTACAGGGAAGAGGGCAGTGGTCCGGCAGTGATCTTGATCCACGGTATGTTCGGTTCGCTGAGCAATCTCGGGGGGTTGGCAAGAGCGCTGGCCGAGCAGTATCGGGTGATCAGTGTCGATATGCGTAACCACGGCGACTCGCCCCATGAACTGCAAATGGATCTGCCGAGCATGGCCGACGATATTGTCGAGCTGCTCGACGATCTCAATCTGCCCAGCGCTATTTTGATCGGCCATTCACTGGGCGGCAAAGTGGCCATGCAGGTTGCGCTAAATAAGCCGTCGCGAGTGAGTCGTCTGGTGGTGATCGATATCTCGCCAGTTACTTACACCAGCCTACAAGATACTGCGCTCGACGCGTTGAACCGTCTCGCGGCCAATCCCGCCGCCAGCCGCGCTGAAGCAGATAGTATGATCAGTGGAAAGATCGTCGACCCCGCCACACGAGCCTTCTTGCTGAAAACTCTGGCCCGCGATGATCAGGGCCAGCTGCGCCCCAAGTTGAACCTAGCGTCGATTAATCAGAACTACGCCACCAGTTTAGTCGCCGCGCCCAGCGGTCAACCCTACAGTGGTGCCACGCTGTTTTTAAAGGGCGAGCACTCGGCCTATATCCAGCAAAAACACCGCCCGATTATCCAGCAGTTATTCCCGGCCTCGCAGGTCGAAGTAGTGGCCGATTGTGGTCACTGGTTGCACGCTGAGAAGCCGGCTGAGGTGAATGGTTTAATAGAGGCGTTTATTGGGACAAATCGGTGACAAAGTCATAAACAAATCTGTGTAGACATAGTAGAATTCCCGGCTGTCGAAACCTGCAATTTTCCCTTTGATAGGAAACCACCCAATGTTTGAAAGTTTAAAGCCCTTAGCTGCTGACCCGATTCTCGGCTTGATGGCGGCTTTTCGTGAAGATCCGCGTGACCATAAAATCGATTTAGGCGTTGGCGTCTATATGAATGACCGTGGTCAAACCCCGGTGATGGATGCGGTGAAACGTGCCGAAGCGAAACTGGCGGAGCTGGAAAACACCAAATCCTATCAGGGCATTGCTGGTGACGCCGAATACAACAGGCTGATGCTCGAACTGCTGTTTGGCAGCAACCACAGCGTACTCGGTAGCGGCCGCGTTAAAAGCCTTCAGGCGCCCGGTGGTTCCGGCTCGCTGCGAGTTGGTGCTGAAGTCATTCGTCGCGCCCGTCCAGAAGCCAAACTCTGGGTTGGCACACCAACCTGGCCCAATCATATCCCACTGCTCGGAAGCGCCGGTTTCGAGATCGAAGAGTACCCCTACTATGACACGGCCACTCGCGAAGTGAAGTTTGAGTTGATGCTCGACACCCTGCGCGAGGTACCCGCCGGCGATGTGGTGCTGCTGCATGGCTGTTGTCACAACCCCACCGGAGCTGATCTAAGCAATGCGCAGTGGGATCAAATTACCGAGATCGCAATGGAGCGCGGCTTTTTACCGTTTATCGATATCGCCTACCAGGGTCTCGGTGACGGCCTTGATGAGGATGCCTATGGCGTGCGTCTGATGGCCGAGAAACTGCCGGAGTTGGTAATTGCGTCAAGCTGCTCAAAAAACTTTGGTCTCTACCGCGAGCGTACTGGATCGATTACCTTTATCGCGCAAACGCCAGAGCAGGCGAATATTGTTGCTGGTCAGGCTATGTCGATCGCGCGCCAGATGTACTCCATGCCACCGGCTCACGGAGCACTGTTGGTCTCGTTGATTCTCGGTGACCAACAGCTTTGTGGAGACTGGAAAGCGGAGCTGGAAGAAGTGCGTCAGCGGATTATCTCCATGCGCACACTGTTGGCAGACAATATTCAAAATAATGCGCAGGGCGTCGACTTTAGCCATATTAAGCGGCAGAAGGGTATGTTTTCGTTCTTGGGAATTACGCCCGAGCAATTGACCCGCTTACGTGAAGAGTTTGGAATCTATATTGTCTCGTCAACGCGAATCAATCTGGCCGGCATCAACTCAAGCAACGTTGACTACTTGGCTGATTCAATTCGCACAGTGCTAGAGTAGTTCTAGATAAGCTGCTTTGGTTAGCTGCTCTGATTAGCCGCGGGGACACCTAACCCTGAAAAGCTTCAAGTTGCCACAGCACTGAATCAAGCGTTTGCTGCAGCGACTGCTGGTCAGCGTCGATGCGAAGGTCGGCATACTTCTTATACAGCGCTCGGCGCTCCTCAAATAACGACTCCAGGCTCTGGTTGGGTTTGCGAGCAATGCCGCGGCTATCAAAGTTGCTGATGCGCTGACGCAAAGCCGACAGCGGAACATCCAGAAAAACAATCGTCGCTGCGCTCTTTAGACGAGCCATACCGGCCGCGGAATAGACTGCACTGCCGCCAGTGGCCACTACCTTGCCGCTGATCTCCTCGGACAATAAAACCTGTTCCTCAATCTCTCGCAGCTGCAGATAGTCACTGCCGTCGAGAATTTCCTGCAGCGACTTACCTTCACGAACCTGAATCGCCACATCAGTATCGATAAACCCCAGCCCCAATTCTTTGGCCAGCAGAATACCCACGGTACTTTTACCCGCACCCGGCATACCGATTAAAACAACGCTATTGGATTTGTTAACAGTCATGCCGGCATCTTATCTGGAGTCCCCAGCTATGTCATCCAGAGCGATGCCGAAGGATTCAAAGAACTGGTCCAGCAACTTATCGGCAGATTTCAGCCCACTCAAGTAAAGTCTCTCGACGTCGCTCGGGCTGACGGAATGGAGGTTTATCTCCAACCCATTATCACAGCTACAGCTTCGCTAACATCTTGGCCACCGCCGCGTCACGCTCATCATCGACCAGTTTGACCAACGGCCGCTGGGACATCAAACGCAGCCAATCGCGCAAACCATCAACATCATCAATAAAATTCCAATCCCAGACTTTCTTGGCAATTGGCGCTGCGACTTTAAAGCAGTAATAGGTATAGAAATCCGCAATAGTTAATTCTTCACCGAGCAGATAGGGCGAACAGCTCGCCAACCGATTAAACGCCGCAACCCCTTTAGTCACAACCGGCTTCACCTCATCAGCCACCGCCTGATTCAACGGTTTGCCAAAAAACGCGTAGCCCATCAACCGTGACGACTCGATCGCAATATATAGCTCCACCACCTTGATCAACTCGGCCATTTTCGCGCGCCGAAAGCCTTCTCGCTCAGTCATTGGCAGGTCCGGAATACAGCTCTCCAGAAAACCGAGAATAGCAGTGGTTTCGCTGAGATAACCCTCGTCAACCTCAACGCAGGGAATCTTTCCCATTGGGCTCAACTCCAGGTAGGGCTCGGCGTAAGCGGGGGCGATATAAATCTCCTCGAAGTCAAATCCCTTCTCTAACATAAACACCTTTGTCATCGCGTAATAATGACTTATGGGACTGCCGTATAACTTGATCATGATGAATTACTCGCGGTTAAATGAAGTAGCCAGCTCAGTATAGCGCTAGCGGTTTTATTAATAACCAATATCAAGCATCAATCTGTCAATAAAAGACATATTCGCGTACACTCTGCCTCGCAAATTTTCGCCCTCACTGCAGTCCATCAACGCACAAGAGATGGCTGACAGGATCAGGCGAAAAACCGAATTATCACACTATCCAAAGGAGATTCCAGCTGTGTTAGAAGCCTATCGCGCTCACGTCGCTGAACGTCAATTACAGGGCATTCCACCCAAAGCGCTCACCCCCGAGTGGACTGCTGGTCTGGTCGAACTGTTAAAAACCCCACCCGCCGGTGAAGAGGCGTTTCTGCTCGACCTGTTGGCCAATCGCGTTCCCCCAGGGGTAGACGAAGCCGCTTATGTCAAAGCGAGCTTTTTAAGTGCTTTAGTTAAAGGCGAAGTATCGAGCCCGATTATTAATCGCAGCGACGCTGTAACACTGCTCGGCAATATGCACGGCGGCTATAACGTCGCCACCCTGGTCGCGCTTCTGGATGACGCAGAGCTTGCCGGTCAAGCCGCAGAGCAGCTCAAGAGCACGCTGCTGGTTTTTGATGCATTCCACGATGTTGCAGAAAAAGCTGACGCCGGCAACGCCAGCGCCAAAGACGTTATGCAGTCATGGGCCGACGCCGAATGGTTTACCTCGAACGATTCAGTGCCAGAGAGCATCAAAGTTGCCGTGTTTAAAGTCACTGGTGAAATTAATACCGACGACCTCTCTCCGGCACAGGATGCCTGGTCGCGTCCTGATATTCCGCTGCACGCCCGCGCCATGTTTAAAATGGCTCGTGAAGGCATCGAGCCAGAAGAGCAGGGCGTAACAGGCCCCATGGCAGCGATTGAAGAACTTAAAGACCGCGGTCTGCCCGTTGCCTTTGTTGGCGACGTCGTGGGTACAGGTTCATCACGTAAGTCAGCAACCAACTCAGTTTTGTGGTTCTTCGGTGAAGACATGCCGGGCGTGCCCAACAAGCGCTCTGGCGGTATCTGTATTGGCAGCAAAGTTGCACCGATCTTTTTTAACACCATGGAAGACGCCGGCGCACTGGTCTTTGAAGCTCCAGTTGAAAAACTCAATTACGGCGATGTGATTGAAATCCGCCCTTACGAAGGCAAAATCCTCAGCGAGAGCGGTGATGTACTCTCCGAGTTTGAAATCAAATCTGATGTGATCTTCGATGAAGTGCAGGCCGATGGCCGCATCAACCTGATTGTTGGCCGTGGCCTTACTCAGCGCGCGCGTGAACATATGGGTCTGGCGCCTTCAGATGTATTCCGTCACCCAACCGCACCAATTGAATCTGATGCCGGCTACACCCTGGCGCAGAAGATGGTGGGCAAGGCCTGTGGCGTTGAAGGCGTCCGCCCCGGCACCTATTGCGAACCCAAGATGACTACCGTAGGTTCACAGGACACCACCGGTCCAATGACTCGTGATGAACTGAAAGATTTGGCTTGTCTGGGTTTTTCATCTGACCTGGTTATGCAGTCTTTCTGTCACACCGCGGCCTATCCCAAGCCCGTAGATATCGACACCCAACACAGCCTGCCAGACTTTATTATGAACCGTGGCGGTGTTTCGCTGCGACCTGGTGATGGCATTATCCACAGCTGGTTGAACCGCATGTTGTTGCCTGACACCGTAGGCACCGGTGGCGATTCGCACACCCGTTTCCCAATGGGCATCTCATTCCCTGGCGGATCTGGATTGGTTGCCTTTGCGGCAGCCACCGGCGTGATGCCATTGGATATGCCTGAGTCAGTGCTGGTGCGCTTTAAAGGCAAAATGCAGCCCGGCATTACGCTGCGGGATTTGGTGCATGCGATTCCCTATTACGGCATCAAACAGGGTCTGCTGACCGTTGAGAAAAAAGGCAAGAAAAACTTCTTTTCAGGCCGCATCCTCGAGATTGAAGGTGAAGGCATTGAGAGTCTCACAGTGGAACAGGCCTTTGAATTGTCTGACGCCTCAGCCGAGCGCTCTGCCGCCGGTTGTACCATTAAATTAAGTGAAGACTCAGTGGGTGAATACCTGCGTTCCAATGTTACATTGCTGCGCTGGATGATCGCCGAAGGCTATGGCGATGTGCGCACCCTCGAGCGCCGTGTGCGCAAGATGGAAGAGTGGCTGGCCACTCCAAGCCTGATGTCTGCTGATGCCAACGCTGAATACGCCGCGGTGATCGAGATTGATCTGGCAGAAATCAAAGAGCCTATTGTCTGTTGCCCGAATGACCCTGACGATGCCAGGCTGTTGTCTGATGTGGCGGGTGACAAGGTTGATGAGGTGTTTATCGGGTCGTGCATGACCAACATCGGTCACTTCCGCGCCGCCGGCAAATTGCTCGACCAAGCCGGTAAGGTCGACAGCCGATTCTGGATCTGCCCTCCAACCCGTATGGACGCTCACACCCTGATGGAAGAAGGCTACTACAACATCTACGGCAAAGTCGGTGCCCGCACTGAAATGCCCGGCTGTTCGTTGTGCATGGGTAATCAGGCGCGGGTGTTGGCCGGTGCGACGGTGCTCTCTACTTCGACTCGTAACTTCCCCAACCGTCTGGGTGATGGTGCCAATGTCTATTTGACCTCGGCAGAGCTTGCCGCAGTTGGTGGCATTCTTGGTCGATTGCCCACTCCAGCGGAGTACATGGAATATGCCAGCAAGATCGAATCCATGTCATCAGAGATTTACCGCTATATGAACTTCGACCAGATCGAGTCTTTCCAGAAGTCAGCGGAGAAAGGAAAGCTGATTGCTGCAGAGCAGATCGTGGAAGTGACTGGGGTTTAAGCCCAGTTGCCCGCGCCTGACTTTGTCTGGATAAGTTATATTCAGTCATAGTGACCAATCAGCACGACCAAAAAACCCCGCTCACGCGGGGTTTTTTATGCGTACAAAACAGCCTCAACAAAGTGCCCTATTCAAGCACAGCCAGCGTGCCATTTTTTTCGTCCTATAGCGGATTGCATTGCCATTACCAGGCTGGTACTCGAGAGTTTTTGGCAAAAAACATCTCGTTTGTCATATTTCCGACTATTCTTGTCAGGGTGGGTGCGAGCTCGTTTATGGCGATGTCACAGAACGCTCAATTCACTTTTCAATTCACCTCACAATTCATCTTTCAATTCATCTTTCAATTCACTTTTCAATTCATCTCACAAATTCGCCGCTCAAGGACAATAAAATGAAAGAAGCTGTAATTGTTGCCACTGCTTGCACGCCGATCGGCAAAGCCTATCGGGGTGTCTTTAATAGCCGCTTTGGCGCGACATTGATTGATGATATCGGACTGTGGGAATTGAGTGAGGCCTTCGCGGTGCGCGAATGGCCGGACATGCCTTGATTGAGGGCAGGCGCCGTGGCGTTATATATGTGGTAATTACAATGTGTGTTGGCGGTGGCATGGGTGCCGCTGGCTTGTTTGAAGTCTGTTAAGGAGGACGTTATGACAGTTAGATTTGATGGCCAGGTGGCCATTGTTACCGGTGCGGGAAATGGATTGGGACGCTCTCATGCGCTGGCGCTGGCTGCTCGCGGGGCCAAGGTGCTGGTCAACGATTTGGGCGCTGCAAGGGATGGTACGGGCGGTTCATCAGCAGCGGCCCAAGAGGTGGTTGCACTGATTAAAGAGCGCGGCGGTGAAGCGATTGCCAATGGTGCCAATGTTGCGCTAATTGGCGATGTAGAGCAGATGGTGGCGGAGGCGATGGTGGCCTGGGGCCGAGTGGATATTCTGGTTAACAATGCGGGTATCTTGCGCGATAAAACGTTTGCCAAGATGGATCTGGTTGATTTTGATCTGGTGATGAATGTGCATCTTTCCGGCAGTGTTAATTGCACCAAAGCGGTGTGGGAAATCATGCGTGAGCAGAATTATGGCCGCATTGTGATGACAACGTCTTCCAGTGGATTGTATGGCAACTTTGGTCAGTCTAATTATGGCGCTGCCAAGATGGCCGTGATTGGGCTGATGAATACGTTGGTGCTGGAAGGGCAAAAATACAATATTCATGTCAATGCGCTGGCACCTGCGGCGGCAACCCGAATGACTGAAGATTTGGGTATAGATGAAGCGGCGCTGTCACTGATGAAACCGGAGGCAGTAACTGCGGGCCTGCTGACGCTATGCCACGACAAGGCGCCGTCGCGCTTTATCCTCTGTGCCGGGGCGGGTGGTTATGCCAGCACCCAGATCTATGAGACGGACGGTATTTTTCTGCCACCGGAGGAACAGACTCCAGAAGCGATTATGGCTCGCTGGTCGGAAGTGGCCGACCCGAAGGGGCAGGCGGTATTACACAGCGGGGCGGAGCAGTCGGAGAAGTTTTTGAAGAAGGCTATGATGCAAAAGTAGAGCGGTTCCTCCACTCACTGCGTTTGATTGGGATGACAAACAACAGGGCGCAGTGGGTTGGAGTAGTTCTGGCTGATACAGGTCATCCCGACCTTAGCCGGCGGATATTACCCTGTACTCAAACAGCTACCATTGGCCCTGAATGAAAACGAAATTCCGTGTCTGGGCTCTCAACCAATTCGCGCTCTTTTTCTGCGATCACGGCAATTCTTTTATCGATATCTTCGTTATTTCCAGCAACAGTTTTTGCCAGCTTTAAATAATCCTGATAGTGCCGCGATTCGGATTTCAGCAGCGAGGTATAAAACTTTTCCAGTTCTGTATCCAGATGCGGTGCCAGGCGCGCAAAACGTTCGCAGGAGCGGGCTTCAATAAAGGCGCCAATAACCAGTACGTCGACTAGTTTACCGGGTTCGCCTTTGCGGGCGAGGTCGCGCAGACCGGTGGCATAGCGCGAGGCGGTGACGTGTTGGTAGGCGATACCGCGGCGTTTCATAATGGCGATCACTTGTTCAAAGTGGCGCATCTCTTCTCGTGCCAGGCGTGACATTTTGTTCAACAGATCAAAGTTATCGGTGTAGCGGTTAATCAGACTGAGCGCGGTATTGGCGGCCTTCTTTTCACAGTTGGCGTGATCGATCAGCATTAGAGTGGGGTTGGCTAATGCATTTTCAATCCAGCTGTCGGGTGTTGGACAGGGGAGAAAAGCCTGTATCTCGTCGAGTGCGCTCATGGACGGTTGTCTATCTCATATCTTGAGTGGAAGCAGCGCGAATCGTAGCACAGACCTGTGTGTTATTGGGGCCTGAATCTGGCGGATAATGTCCTGAACTTGGGGGCAATTTTAACTGTTTTCATGTCTCTGTTTGGGGTAACCTTCCGTGCTTCAAATTATAAAAAGTAGCTAACTACTTGCGGAGCATCATCATGACGACTTTTCCCTTGCGGCGGCTGTTTGCCGTGTGTTTCTGTGCATCTCTTTTGTTTTTTAATCCGCCAATTATCGCGGACGGTCATCCGGAGGAAGACCAAGAGTCAAAAGACTGGGATGTAACGCAGCCTCAGGGTGAGTTGAAAACCATTACCATCGACACCACCGAAAGCACCTGGTCCAATCTCAGTGTTAGCCCGGATGGCTCAACGTTGGTGTTTGATATGCTCGGCGATATTTACACGATGCCAATTACCGGTGGTCATGCAGAACCATTGGTTCATGGGTTTGACTGGAATATGCAGCCGGCCTATAGCCCGGACGGCAAGAGCATTGCGTTTATCAGTGATCGAGATGGTGCGACTAATCTGTGGTTGATGGATGCCAATGGTGAAAATCCGCGTCCGGTTACAACCGAAACAACAGCGTTGGTGCACACTCCGGCCTGGAGTCCGGATGGCGATTATATTGCTGTGACTAAGGGGTTTATGTCATCGCGCTCAATTCCCGCCGGTGAAATATGGATGTATCACCGCTCCGGTGGCGATGGTGTGATGATAACCAAGCGTGCTTATGGACCACATACACAGAAAAATATGACCGATCCAGCGTTCTCGCCCGACGGCAAATACCTCTATTACACCGATGATGTGACTGAGGGTCGGATTTGGGAATACGGCAAAAACGCCACGACGGAACTGTTCAATATTGTTCGCTACGAACTCGAGTCAGGTGAGAGCACGCGTTATATCGGTGGAGCAGGTGGCGCGATTGTGGCAACGCCGTCGCCAGACGGTAAACAAATGGCCTATCTCAAGCGCGAGGATACCAAAACTGTGCTCTACCTGAAGGATCTCAAGTCGGGCGTTGACCGCCGATTGTCGACCGAGATGGAGCGCGATCATCAAGAGACGTTTGGCTCTGAGGGAAACTTTGCCCACTTTGACTGGACACCAGATGGCGAAAATATTATTTACTGGACGGGTGGCAAGTTCCACAAACTCAATGTGGCAACCCTGGATGAGTCGGTTATTCCGATGCATGTCCGGGTAGAAAAACAGGTTCAGAAGCCGCCACGTTTTGCTGTGGATGTGGCACCGGACCAGTTTGATGTCAAGATGATTCGCTGGGCGAGCATGTCGCCGAGCGGTGATCGGGTTGTCTATCAGGCGCTGGGCAAACTTTATATCCGCGATAGCAAAAGTGGTCGGGTGAAGCGATTGACCAAACAGGATAGCGAAGATGAGTTTTATCCGAGCTTCTCCCGGGACGGCAAATCGATTGTCTACACCACTTGGAATGATAAAAATTTGGGCGCGGTAAAAGTGGTTTCGGCCAGCGGTGGCCGCGGGGTTAGCGTGACCACTGAGCCAGGTATTTATATCGAGCCGAAGTTCTCGCCGAGTGGTGAAAAAGTGGTGTTTCAGCGTTTGACCGGGGGCTATCTGCTGTCGCCGGAATGGTCCATGGAACCGGGTGTCTACCTTGCTGATCGCAATGCCAAGACCATGGAGAAAGTGTTGGACTACGGTTTTAACGTCCATTTTTCTGCTAGTGAAGAGCGCATTTACTACACCAGTTATGAGCCGGAAAGCAAAGGTACTGAGCTTGAGTTGTTGAGTGTGAATCTTGGCGGTGAAGATCAGCGCAAGATCCTTCAAGGCAAGATGGTGACCGAATACCAGCTCTCGCCGGACGGCAGATGGGTGGCCTATACACATCAGAATAATGCCTATATTGCGCCACTGTTAGAGACTGGCCGCCAGCAAACTGTTGGCACCAAAACCGGCGGTTTGCCCGTTGCTCAAGTGTCCAGTCGTGCCGGGGAGTATTTGCACTGGTCTGCCGATAGCCGTCAGCTGCACTGGTCGCATGCGGCGACACTGTTTAGCCGCGAGTTAAATCAGGCGTTCAGCTTTCTCGATGGTGCACCGGAAGAATTGCCAGAGCCCGTCGCCGAGGGGTTAAATCTGAGCTTTGCGACGGCTGCGGATAAGCCTGCTTCAACCATTGCTCTGGTGGGCGGTCAGGTTGTCACCATGCGCAATGCGGACAGCGAGCAGGAAGTGATCGAAAATGGCGTAGTTGTGGTTGAGCAAAACCGCATTGTTGCGGTTGGCAAGGTGGGTGAAGTCACTATTCCCGCCGGCGCCAAGCGCGTCGATGTGACCGGCAAAACACTGGTGCCGGGTTTGATCGATGCACACGCTCACGGTGCTCAGGCCAATTCAGGCATTATTCCGCAGCAAAACTGGAAAAACCTCTCGAGTCTGGCGTTTGGTGTTACCACCATTCATGACCCGTCAAATAATAGTTCCGAGATTTTCTCTGCGTCCGAAATGCAGCGCAGCGGTCAGATTTTGGCACCGCGATTATTTTCAACTGGAACCATTGTCTACGGTGCCAACTCGCCGCGAGCTCATGCGACCATCGATAGTTATGAGGATGCATTTTTCCATCTGCAGCGCTTGAAAGATATGGGTGCCATTTCTGTTAAGAGTTACAACCAGCCGCGCCGCAATCAGCGTCAGCAGGTGCTGAAGGCAGCGCGTGATCTGCGCTTAATGGTAGTGCCTGAGGGTGGCGGCAAGCTTTATCAAAATATGTCCATGATGGCGGATGGCCACACCACGCTCGAGCATTCGTTAAATATTGCTACAGGCTATAGCGACCTGACCCAGTTCTGGAGTCAGACCGAGATGGCGTATAACCCGACTTTGGTGGTGGCCTACGGCGGCCTGGAAGGCGAGAAGTTCTGGTATGACCGCACCAATGTTTGGGAAAACCCTCGTCTGATGCGCTATGTGCCGCGCTATATCATTGAGCCTGATTCAATCCGTCGCTTTAAAGCGCCGGATGATCACTACAACCATATCAAGGTTGCAAAGTATGCCAAGCAGTTGCGTGACGCCGGCGTGCGGGTGCTGATAGGTGCTCATGGTCAGCGTGAAGGGCTGGCGGCGCACTGGGAGATGTGGATGCTCAATCAGGGTGGCTTTACGCCGTGGGAAGCGCTGCGTGCGGCGACCGCTGATGGGGCGGCGGCATTGGCTATGAATGGCGATATCGGCTCGATTGAAGTCGGCAAGTTGGCGGATATTGTGGTGATGGATGGTGAGGTTCTGACTGACATGCGACGCAGTGAGCTGATCTCGAAGACCATGATTAATGGTCGTCTCTACGATGTTGCCGATATGTCTGAGCAGGTCAGCGGTGATGCAAAACTGCAACCACTGTTTTTTGAGCGCCTAAATGTCAATGCGATGCCTGCTGCTACCGCGAAAGCGGTTGCCGAAAAGGCCAAACGCCATCACTGGGTGCATTGAGACGGGCAATGAATAAACCTGGATTATTTTTTTGTAAAACAATGAGGGATAAGAATGAAAGCTAAATCGATTACATGGTTAACCTTGCCATTGGTGGCAGCCGCTATTTTGCTGGCGGCTTGCGGTCCGCAGCAGTCGCCTTCCGAACAGGCCAATGCGACCTTTGATGCGTTGTTTGATGAGAGTCTTAAAACCAGCCCTGAGTTTATGACTTATCTGGGGATGCGCGAGCGTTACGATGAGTGGGATGACAATTCTGAACAGGCTTATCAGGACTCTGTGGCGTTGACCCAGAAGCACCTCGAGACCTTGAAGGCCATTGATGCCAGTGCTCTGGATAAAGTGTCAGCGCTGAGCCTTAAGCTATATAAGCAGCGTTTGGAAAACGGCCTAGAAGACACCCAGTGGCGCTATCATGGTTACCCGGTTAACCAGATGTTTGGTACTCACTCCAGTATTCCGAGCTTTTTGATCAACCAGCACCTGATTGCTAATCCGGATGAAGCCAAAGCCTATGTTGCACGTGTCAAGGCGGTGCCGCTGGTACTGGACGAGCTGATCTCGGATCTGTCCATTCGTGCCGACAAAGGCATTATTGCACCGAAGTTTGTCTTCGCACACAGCATTCGCGACAGTCAGAATATTATTGCCGGTATCGGCGAGGAGTCTGAAGAAGAGAATCCTCTGGTGGCTGATTTTAAAGCCAAGGTCGATAAGCTGGCCCTCGAGGAGTCTGTCGCAGCGCAACTGATGACTGAGCTGAATGCTGCGCTGGTCAATCAGTTTGTGCCGGCTTATGAAAAGCTGATTGCCACGTTGGAGCAGCTCGAAGCGCGTTCAGAGGGCAACTTTGGCGCCTGGAAATTGCCCGATGGCGCTGACTATTACGCCAATGCATTGCAGCGTATTACCACCACCGACCTGACTGCAGATCAGATTCACGAGCTGGGCCTCAGTGAAGTGGCGCGTATTCACGATGAAATGCGAGCCATTATGCAGCAGGTGGAGTTTGACGGTGATCTGCAGGCGTTCTTTGAATTTATGCGCACTGATCCGCAGTTCTATCTAGATAACAGCGAAGAAGGGCGAGCGGCCTATATTGCTGAGGCGGACCGTATTATTGCCGATATGAACTCCCGTCTCGACGAGCTGTTTATCACTAAGCCAAAGGCTGATTTGATCGTTAAAGCGGTTGAACCATTCCGCGAAAAATCTGCGGGCCGTGCTTTCTATCAACGTGCGGCGCCAGATGGTTCACGTCCTGGCACTTACTATGCCAACCTCTATCGCATGGAAGACATGCCAACCTACGATTTGGAAGCGCTTGCCTATCACGAGGGAATTCCGGGCCACCATATGCAGGGTTCAATTTCTCAAGAGCAGGATGCTCTGCCCAAGTTCCGTCGCTTCGGTGGTTACACCGCTTACTCTGAAGGTTGGGGGCTCTATTCAGAGTTCATTCCCAAGGAAATGGGCCTCTACACCGACCCATACTCCGACTTTGGTCGCCTGAGTATGGAGCTGTGGCGAGCTTGTCGTTTGGTGGTTGATACCGGTGTGCATCACAAACGCTGGACTCGTGAGCAGGCAATTAACTACCTGAATGACAATACCTCAAGTTCTGAAGAGGCCAACACCAAGGCGATTGAGCGTTATATGGTTATGCCGGGCCAGGCCACGGCTTACAAAGTGGGTATGCTAAAGATTCTCGAGCTGCGCGAGAAGGCCCGCGCCGAGCTCGGTGAGCAGTTTGATATCCGTGCCTATCATGACGTGGTGCTGGGCAACGGCGCCGTGCCGCTGAATGTTCTTGAAGACCTGGTTGCGGAGTGGGTTGCGGCGACCAGGGGATGATGGATAGGGGTTTTTAATGGCGCGTTCGGGATGACTGAGAAGGGTCATCTCGAGCGCAGTAGAGGGATTTTATTGCTTGATGGACGCCACAACCATCCAAATAACTCGGCTAAACAACCCATCCAAACAATCAAAACAAAAAAAGGCAGCCTAGGCTGCCTTTTTTGTTGTCTCCATGAATCGGCTTAACGCTTATCCACGGGGACATAATCACGCACATCAGCACCGGTGTAGAGCTGGCGTGGACGACCAATACGGTAGGGGTGTTTGATCATCTCATTCCAGTGAGAAATCCAGCCGACGGTGCGGCCAGTGGCGAAGATAACGGTGAACATCTCAACCGGGATTCCCAGTGCCTTCAGGATAATGCCGGAGTAGAAGTCGACATTGGGGTAGAGTTTCTTGCTGACAAAATATTCATCTTCAAGGGCAATGGTTTCGAGCTTCTTGGCCAGGCGGAACAGTGGGTCGTTCTCCAGTCCCAGAACCGCCAACACTTCGTTGCAGCTTTCACGCATGACAGTCGCCCGCGGGTCGTAATTTTTATAGACACGGTGACCAAAGCCCATTAAGCGGAAAGGATCATTTTTGTCTTTGGCTTTGGCGATAAAGGCTTCGATATTGTCTTCGTGACCAATCTCTTCAAGCATATCCAGAACCGCTTCGTTGGCGCCGCCGTGAGCGGGTCCCCAGAGTGCTGCAATACCCGCGGCGATACAGGAGAACGGGTTGGCGCCGGTTGAGCCGGCAAGGCGCACGGTGGAGGTCGATGCATTCTGTTCATGGTCGGCATGAAGCAGGAAGATACGGTCCATTGCACGCGCGATAGCGGGCTCTACTTTATAGGGCTCGCACGGTGTGCCAAACATCATATGCAGGAAGTTCTCGGAGTAAGAGAGAGAATTGTCCGGATAGATAAATGGCTGGCCGGTAAAGTGCTTGTGACACATGGCGGCAATAGTTGGGATCTTGGCGATCAGGCGATGAGCGGAAATTTTGCGATGCTCTTCATTATTAATGTCCAGCGAGTCATGATAAAACGATGACATGGCGCCAACCACACCGCAGAGCATAGCCATTGGGTGCGCGTCGTAACGGAAGCCGGCAATAAAGTGCTCAATCGAACGATTCACCATTGTGTGATAGCGAATATTATTTTCGAACTCAGTCTTCTGCTGTGCCGATGGCAGGGCACCTTCCAAAAGTAGATAGCAGGTTTCGAGGTAGTCAGATTTTTCAGCCAATTGTTCAATCGGGTAGCCTCGATGCAGCAGGATGCCTTTGTCGCCATCAATAAAGGTAATGTCTGACTGACAGGACGCTGTAGCCGAGAATCCGGGGTCGTACGTAAAGATGTTGTGCGAGCCGAGGGTGCCGATATCTATAACGTCCTGGCCCAGGGTGCCTTCCAGAATGGGTAGCTCAATTGGAGCCTGGCCTTCAATGGATAGGGTAGCTTTACGGTTACTCATGCAGGGTCCTCTGGTGAAGCGTAGTGGGTGGAGCAGAAATTTAGATGGGCAACTATAGATGTTCGGTGCCGATTGTCAATACTGGCGACCAACCAGACGATCGCCTAGTGCTGTTATAGCGGCTTGTTTTGTTGCTCTGGAGAGACATGGCAGTCTTGCTTTATATGCCGTTTTGATGTTGCGAAAAAACTGCATGGTGTCTCCCGCGAAGAGCGCGAATTTTAATTTTAGGCTGGCAATCCCAATTGAATTTAGCTGGGCTTGTATCTATACTGCTGCGCCATCAAACCGCTCGGCGCTTTCGTTGCCACCGCCCAGCGTTAGATTACTTTAAGTTGCTGTACGTTAAGTGAATTCACTTTAAATTCATTTCCGTTTTTACGGATCATCACTTTTAAGGTAATACCCGTCGTGGATAAAAAAAGACCCGTTAATCTTGATATCGGAACCATTAGGTTGCCGATAACATCCTATGTATCGATTTTGCACCGGGCATCTGGTGTGATTTTATTTTTCTCAATTGCGGTGTTTCTCTGGTTGCTCGAGGGCAGTCTCGATTCCGAACAGAGCTTTAACGATGTCAAAGCGCTGTTTAACAATCCGCTGTGCCAATTTATTGTCTGGGCCAGTTTGGCTGCGCTTGCCTACCACGCGGTAGTCGGCATCCGTCACCTGGTGATGGACTTTGGTCTTGGCGAAGATTCATTTGAAAGTGGTCGCACGACAGCCTGGGTTGCTCTGGTTGTTGCCGTGGTCGTTATCGCACTAGTCACAGGGTGGGTTTACTTATGGTAACTACAGTTACGAGTCTTGGCCGAAGTGGCCTTTCCGATTGGATGATCCAGCGCGTCTCGGCGTTTGTGATGACCGCATATCTGGTGTTTATTGTCGCTTATCTGATGACTACGCCAGACCTGACATACACCCAGTGGGCGGCCCTGCACAGCACTCTGCCGATGCGCATGTTTAGTCTACTGACAATTCTCTCGATTGCGGCTCACGCCTGGATCGGGATGTGGTGTGTTCTCACAGACTATATAACCGTGCGCCTGATTGGGCCAAAGGCCACTGCGCTGCGTATCTTTTTTCAACTGGGCATGATGGCAGTTACGCTGCTGTATGTGGTCTGGGCTATCGATATTCTCTGGGGAATCTAAGTAAATGGCTAACATCAGAACAATGAGTTTCGACGCCGTTATTGTCGGCGGTGGTGGGTCCGGTATGCGCGCAGCGCTTCAGCTTGCACAGTCCGGATACAAAACAGCAGTAATCACTAAAGTGTTCCCAACGCGCTCTCACACCGTATCAGCTCAGGGTGGTATTACCTGTGCAATTGCCAGTGATGATCCCAATGATCAGTGGCAGTGGCATATGTATGACACAATCAAGGGCTCCGATTATATCGGTGATCAAGAAGCGATTGAATATATGTGTCAGACCGGCCCGGAAGCAGTATTTGAGCTCGAGCATATGGGACTGCCTTTCTCGCGCACCGAAGAGGGTCGCATCTATCAGCGTCCGTTCGGTGGTCAGTCAAAAGATTTTGGTGAGGGCGGTCAGGCCGCCCGTACCTGTGCAGCGGCTGACCGAACCGGTCACGCACTGTTGCACACGCTCTATCAGGGCAACCTGAAAAATGAGACCACATTTCTCAACGAGTGGTTCGCTGTCGATATCGTCAAGAATGCTGACAATGCTGTAGTCGGTGTTGTGGCGATTAATATCGAGTCCGGCGAGACGGTTTATGTAAAAGCCAAGGCGACGGTATTTGCCACGGGTGGAGCGGGGCGTATCTATGCCTCGACGACCAATGCCCATATCTGTACTGGCGATGGCATTGGCATGGCGCTGCGTGCAGGCTTCCCGGTTCAGGATATTGAAATGTGGCAGTTCCACCCCACCGGTATCCACGGTGCCGGTACCCTGGTTACTGAAGGGTGTCGAGGTGAGGGCGGCTATCTGGTGAATAAAGATGGCGAGCGCTTTATGGAGCGCTATGCGCCAAATGCCAAAGATCTGGCTGGCCGCGATGTGGTCGCCCGCTCGATGGTTCTGGAGATTCTTGAAGGTCGCGGTTGCGGCCCCAATGGTGATCACGTCTATCTCAAGCTCGATCACCTCGGTGAAGAGACGCTGAATGCGAAGTTGCCGGGTATTCTTGAATTGTCACGCACCTTTGCTCATGCCGATCCGGTTAAAGAGCCGATTCCGGTTGTTCCCACCTGTCACTATATGATGGGCGGCATTCCAACCAATGTGAACGGTCAGGCTTTGACCATCGACAGTGAAGGCAATGACCAGGTAATCGAAGGCTTTTATGCCTGTGGTGAAGCGGCCTGTGTTTCGGTCCACGGTGCCAACCGTCTCGGTGGTAACTCGCTGTTGGATCTGGTGGTATTTGGTCGCGCCTCGGGAATGTTTATCGAGAAGCAGTTGCGCGAAGGTATCGATCTTAAAGATGCCAGTGAAGCGGATATTGAGGCGGCAATGGTTGGCCTGAACCGGCTTAATAATTCAGCTGGTACCGGTGAAGGGGCCGCTGCTCTGCGTGCCGAGCTGCAGACGATTATGCAGAACTACTTCGGTGTATTCCGTCGCGGTGATTATATGCAGGAAGGTATCGCCAAGCTGGCTGAGCTGCGTCCGCGTATTGAAAATGTTGCGCTGGGTGACAAGAGCAATGCGTTCAATACCTCTCGTATCGAGGCCTTGGAGTTGCAGAACCTGTTTGAAGTGGCCGAGGCAACTGCTATCACGGCTGAAGCGCGCACCGAGAGCCGCGGCGCTCACGCGCGCGACGATTTCAAAGAGCGCGATGATGAAAATTGGCTGTGTCATTCTGTGTTTTTCCCGAGCGACAAGCGGGTTGGCAAACGCGGCGTGAACTTTACGCTGAAAACGCGCGAGGCATTCCAGCCCAAAATTCGCACCTACTAATTTGCACCGAAAGTAAGGGGTCATTAGACAATGTTAGACGTTAGTATTTATCGCTATAACCCGGAAGTGGATCAAGAACCCTATATGCAGGACTTCAAGATCGACACAGAGGGTAAAGACATTATGGTTCTGGATGTGCTTGAGAAGCTCAAGGCTGAAGATCCAACATTGGTTTTTCGTCGCTCATGCCGTGAAGGTGTCTGCGGTTCTGACGGTATGAATATCTCCGGTAAAAATGGCCTGGCCTGTGTTACGCCGCTTTCTGAAGCAGTGAAAAACAACAAGCTTGTGATTCGCCCGCTGCCTGGCCTGCCGGTGATTCGCGATCTGGTGATCGACATGAGCCAGTTCTATGCCCAGTACGAAAAGATTCAGCCATACATGATTAACAATACGCCGGCGCCGGCTATTGAGCGTCTGCAGTCTCCAGAGGAACGTGCCAAGCTGGACGGTCTCTACGAGTGTATTCTATGCGCCTGTTGCTCAACGGCCTGTCCGTCGTTCTGGTGGAATCCCGACAAGTTTATCGGGCCATCCGGTCTGCTGCAGGCCTACCGCTTTTTGGCGGACAGTCGTGATACGGCAACGGAACAGCGTCTTGCTAACCTCGATGATCCCTTCAGCGTGTTTCGCTGCCATGGCATCATGAACTGTGTTCAGGTTTGCCCAAAAGGCCTGAATCCGACTAAAGCGATTGGCCATATTCGTAATATGTTGATCAGAAGTGCCACTTGATCGCTAAATAACCCTTTAATCAAGGGTATTAGTGATTTGCTTTGACTTAACGGCCAGTTTTTACTGGCCGTTTCAGCGTCAGAGGTTTAGAATATGCGCCCATCAAACAGCCTGTCCTGACTACTTGAAAGGGGAATACCAGTAATGCCTGAGGGCCCTATGGAGCACTTTCTTCGCTCCTCACACTTCTCCGGTGGTAACGCTGCATATATCGAAGATCTATACGAGACCTATTTGCATGATCGCAATGGTGTCCCTGAGCAGTGGAGCAACTTTTTTGATACCTTGCCGCGCACCAACGGCAGCGTTGCTCCCGATATTTCCCACGCCACAATCGTAAAACATTTCGAGCTGCTCGGTCGCCGTCAAGCGCGGCCCACGCCCGCACCTGGTTCAGGTGGTATTCACCTGGAGCACGAGCGCAAGCAGGTCAAGGTTGTTCAGTTAATCAGCTCTTATCGTTTTCGTGGTCACCAGAAAGCCAATCTCGATCCGCTCGGGTTGATGGTTCGCGAAAAAGTGCCCGATCTGGATTTGCACTTTCACGGTCTTACCGAAGCGGATCTGGATACCACTTTTCAGACCAGCCCGATGTATATCGGCAAGCCTGAAGCGACGCTGCGCGAGATTGTTGATTCACTTGAAGAGACGTACTGTGGATCGCTTGGCGCCGAGTTTATGCATATCACCTCGTTTGCTGAGAAGCAGTGGCTGGCGCAGCGCTTTGAAAGTGTGCGTTCCAAGCCAACCTACGGCAATGAAGCGCGCGTCGACGTGCTTGGTCGACTGACCGCTGCCGAGGGGCTTGAAAAACACCTCGATTCGAAATATCCCGGCACCAAGCGTTTTGGTCTTGAGGGCGGTGAAAGTTTAATTCCATTGCTCGATTGCCTCGTGCGCCGAGCCGGCGAGTATGGCGGCAAAGAGATTGTTATGGCCATGGCCCACCGCGGTCGTCTCAACGTGCTGGTCAATATCCTCGGTAAAAATCCGTCGGAACTGTTTGAAGAGTTTGAAGGCAAGCGCCTGGTCAATACCTCCGGTGATGTGAAGTACCATCAGGGTTTCTCGTCCAACGTGATGACCCCGGGCGGCGAAGTCCATTTGGCGCTAGGCTTTAATCCGTCGCACCTTGAAATTTCCTGCCCGGTTGTGATCGGCTCCGGACGTGCCCGTCAGGATCGTCGTGATGATCGCACCGGCGAGAAAGTGCTGCCTATCCTGATGCACGGCGATGCCGCATTTGCCGGTCAGGGGGTAGTGATGGAGACCTTCCAGCTGTCCCAGACACGGGCTTATAAGACCGGTGGATCGATTCATATTGTGATTAACAATCAGGTTGGCTTCACCACCAGCCGCCAGGACGATGCCCGTTCGACTGAATATTGTACCGATATCGCCAAGATGGTTCAGGCGCCTATTCTGCATGTCAATGGCGATAACCCAGATGCGGTGATGTTCGCTGCGATGCTGGCGATGGATTATCGCTATGAGTTCGGTAAAGACGTCGTAATCGATCTGGTCTGTTACCGCCGTCGCGGCCACAATGAAACCGATGAGCCTTCGACCACACAGCCATTGATGTACGAACTGATTCGCAAGCATTCCACCACCCGCGATCTGTACTCCCAAAAGCTGGTCGGTGAGGGTGTGCTGAATCAGGATCAGGCCAATGAAATGGCCAATGCTTATCGTGCCAGCCTCGACAATGGCGATTTTGTGGTCCATAACCTGGTGCGTGAGCCGGATACCAGTCTGTTTGTCGACTGGACTCCCTACCTCAATCACGACTGGCGCACGCCGGCGAATACCGGTATCGATCTCGGTGTGTTACAGGATGTAGCCAATCGCCTCAACCATATCCCGGACGGTATTAAAGTACAGCGTCAGGTGACCAAAATTTACGATGACCGTCGCAAAATGGCGGGCGGTGCCTTGCCCCTGAATTGGGGTATGGCTGAACTGCTGGCATACGGCACGTTGCTGGAAGAGGGCTATCCGATCCGCATTACCGGTCAGGATGTACGCCGCGGCACGTTCTCCCACCGCCATGCGGTAGTGTTCAACCAGAAAGACGGTGAAGCGTATCTGCCCATGGCCAATCTCTCTGAGGGACAGCCACAGTTTGATATCTATGACTCGGTACTGTCAGAAGAGGCGGTGCTGGCGTTTGAATATGGTTATGCCACCACTGCACCCAAGGGTTTGATTATCTGGGAAGCGCAGTTTGGTGACTTCGCCAATGGCGCACAGGTGGTTATCGATCAGTTTATTGCCAGTGGCGAGCATAAGTGGGGCCGCCTTTCAGGCCTGACTATGTTGCTGCCGCACGGTTTTGAAGGGCAGGGACCAGAGCACAGCTCGGCACGTCTTGAGCGCTTTCTGCAGCTCTGTGCAGAGCACAATATGCAGATCTGTATTCCGACCACTCCGGCACAGATCTTCCATATTCTCCGCCGCCAGGCTATTCGCCCAATGCGTCGTCCGCTGGTGATCATGAGCCCGAAATGGATTCTGCGGCACAAACTGGCGACTTCGTCCTTGGAAGAGCTCGCGAAAGGAGAGTTCCAGAACGTGATTGGCGACAGTGAAATTGACCCGGCTAAAGCCACTCGAGTGGTTCTCTGTTCTGGTAAGGTTTATTACCACCTGTTGGAAGAGCGTATGGCACGTGGAATCGATAACATTGCTCTGATTCGTATCGAGCAGCTTTATCCATTCCCTGATCTCGAGCTGGAAGAGGTGTTGAAGCCATACAGCAAGATACAAGACGTTGTCTGGTGTCAGGAAGAGCCAATTAATCAAGGCGCCTGGTATAGCAGTCAGCACCATATGCGGCAAGTGCTGCAGCGTATAGACCCCATGCTCCACTTGCGTTATGTCGGCCGCGCGGCTTCTGCTGCACCGGCCTGCGGTTATATGTCCACGCACTTGGAAGAACAAAAACAGTTTATTGATGAAGCTCTCGGTACCCAAGACTAATACAGAGATCTAATCCAGACTCGTAACAAAGGAAATGATAAAGATGGCCATTGAAATCAAAGCGCCCACATACCCGGAATCCGTTCAGGAAGGTTCGCTGGCAACCTGGCACAAACAGATTGGTGAGAGCGTTAAGCGCGACGAGTTAATTGTCGATATTGAAACCGATAAAGTAGTGTTGGAAGTGGTTGCACCGGTCGACGGTGTGCTGGCCGAAATCCTTAAAGCAGAAGGTGATATTGTCGTCAGCAACGAAGTGATTGCCCGGATTGAAGAGGGGGCGCAAGCCTCAACTCCAGCCGCTGCAAGCACTGCAAAAGCTGTCGAAGAGCCCGAGACCACTGAGTCTGGCGGCTTGATTAATCCAGCGGCACGCAAGCTCGCTGACGAGCGTGGCATTGATGTCAGTCAAATTTCCGGTACCGGCAAAGGCGGGCGTATCACCAAAGAGGATGTGGTCAATTTTGCGCCGGCCTCAACCGCCCCATCATCACCCGTCGCCCCTGTGGCAGCGGTTAGCGACACAGTTATCGAGGTCGGTGATCGGGTAGAGCGCCGTGTGGCCATGACACGTATGCGCTCACGTATTGCCGAGCGGCTGCTGGAAGTAACTCAGACTACTGCGTCATTGACGACCTTTAACGAGGTAGATATGTCGGCATTGATGAATCTGCGCTCACAGTACAAAGATGAATTTACCAAGATCCACAACGGTACCCGTCTTGGTTTTATGGGTTTCTTTGTCAAGGCAGCGGTTGAAGCGCTGAAGCGTTTCCCCTCGGTTAATGCCTCAATTGATGGCAGCGACATTGTCTATCACGGCTACCAGGATGTCGGCGTAGCGGTGTCCACTGATCGCGGTCTAGTTGTGCCAGTCTTGCGCAATGCCGAAAATATGAGCATTGCCAATATCGAAAACGGTATCTATGACTACGCGATGAAAGCGCGCGATGGCAAGTTGACCATCGACGAGATGACCGGCGGCACCTTTACCATCACCAACGGTGGTGTTTATGGCTCGCTGATTTCCACGCCAATTATCAACCCGCCACAGTCGGCTATTCTGGGAATGCACAAGATTCAAGAACGTCCCGTAGCCATTAATGGTGAAGTGGTTATTCGACCGATGATGTACCTGGCCATGTCCTATGACCATCGTTTAATCGATGGTAAAGGTGCAGTGCAGTTTTTGGTAACGATCAAGGAATTGATCGAAGATCCAGCTAAGATACTACTTGAGATTTAAAATTTAAGTATTTGATATATATATAGGAAATACTATGTCAGAAAAATATGATGTAATTGTTATTGGCAGTGGTCCTGCCGGCTATGTTTCGGCGATTCGCGCTGCGCAACTGGGTCTCAAGACCGCCTGTATCGAGAAGTGGAAGGATGTTGACGGCAAGGGTGTTAACGGTGGAACCTGCCTCAATGTTGGCTGTATCCCCTCCAAGACGTTGCTTGATAGCTCGTTTAAATATCACGAAGCCAAAGAAGAGCTGGGCATTCACGGTATCAGCACCTCTGGTGTGAAAATTGATATCGCCGCCATGCTCGAGCGCAAAAATAAAATTATCAAGCAGTTTACCGGCGGTATCGCCGGGCTGTTTAAAGCCAATGGCGTGACCGGACTCTACGGCACGGGCAAATTGCTTGCCGGCAAGAAAGTTGAGCTGACCGATAACGATGGCAATGTCACGGTTCTAGAAGCCAATAATGTGGTTCTCGCCTCCGGCTCACTGCCGATCGCGATCCCGGTCGCTCCGGTGGATGGCGATCTCATCGTCGACTCTACTGGTGCTTTGGAAATCGCCGCAGTTCCAGAGCGTCTCGGTGTGATCGGTGCCGGTGTAATCGGCTTGGAACTGGGGTCGGTGTGGAATCGTCTCGGCTCTGACGTTGTGCTGCTCGAGGCGATGGAAGACTTCTTGGCGATTATGGATAAAGAGATTGCCAAAGAAGCAAAGAAAATTTTTACCAAGCAGGGCCTGGATATTCGCCTTGGTGCGCGGGTTACCGGCACTGAAGTCAAGGGCAAAAAAGTCCATGTCACCTATGCAATGGGCGATGGCTCTGAACACAAGGAAATCTTCGATAAGTTGATCGTCTGTGTTGGGCGCCGTCCATTTACCGATGGCCTGCTGGCTGCGGACAGTGGCGTGCAGCTGGATGAGCGCGGATCAATCTTTGTTAATGAGCAATGCGCGACCAATGTACCGGGTGTCTATGCCATTGGTGATCTGGTGCGTGGTCCGATGCTAGCGCACAAGGGCTCGGAAGAGGGCGTGATGGTTGCGGAAGTTATCGCTGGTCACAAGGCTCAAATGAACTATGACATTGTCCCCAACGTTATTTACACTCACCCCGAAGTCGCCTCAGTCGGACAGACCGAAGAGCAGATCAAGGCCGCGGGAGAGCCATACAATGTCGGAACTTTCCCGTTTGCTGCGATCGGACGTGCTGTAGCCGCTAATGATGCAGACGGTATGGTGAAGATTATTGCTCACGCAGACACTGACCGTATTCTTGGCTGCCATATTGTCGGGCCAAGTGCTGCGGATCTGGTTCAGCAGGTGGCGATTGCGATGGAGTTTGGCTCAAGCGCTGAAGATCTGGGTATGACTGTGTTCAGTCACCCGACGCTGTCTGAGGCGGTTCACGAGGCCGCTCTGGCAGTCAATGGTGCGGCTATTCATATGCCAAATCGTAAACGCCGCTAGTTCTAGAAGTTTTCAAGCGGAGCTACCCCTAGGTAGCTCCGTTGTTTTATTTATTCAACACATTAACGGGAAGTAAAGTATGAACCTGCACGAATATCAGGGTAAGCAGCTTTTTGCCGAATATGGACTGCCAGTTTCCAAAGGCATTGCCGCCTCAACAGCGGCCGAAGCAGTTGCTGCTGCCGACACTATCGGTGGTGAGCGCTGGGTGGTTAAAGCTCAGGTCCACGCCGGTGGCCGCGGTAAAGCTGGCGGCGTTAAATTGGTTAGTTCAAAGCAAGAGATTGAAGCATTTGCCAACAACTGGCTGGGCAAAAACCTCGTCACCTACCAGACCGATGCCAATGGTCAACCGGTCAGCCGTATTTTGGTTGAGACCTGTACCGACATCGATCAAGAGCTGTATCTGGGTGCGGTGGTTGATCGTGCTACTCGCCGTATCATCTTTATGGCCTCCACCGAAGGCGGTGTTGAGATTGAGAAAGTTGCGGAAGAGACACCCGAAAAAATTCTCAAGGCAATCATTGACCCTCTGACAGGCGCACAGCCTTATCAGGGCCGTGATCTAGCCTTTAAGCTCGGCCTTAAAGGCGCTCAGGTTAATCAGTTTGTAAAAATCTTTTTGGGTCTGGCCAAAATGTTCAAAGAGAAAGACCTTGAGCTGTTGGAGATTAACCCACTGGTTATTACCGACGAAGGCAACCTTCACTGCCTGGATGCCAAAGTGATTATTGATGGCAATGCGTTGTACCGTCAGCCAGCGATTAAGGCGATGCATGATCCTTCACAGGAAGATGCGCGGGAAGCTCATGCTGCGTCATTTGAGCTGAACTATGTTGCCCTAGATGGCAATATTGGTTGCATGGTCAATGGCGCAGGTTTGGCCATGGGTACCATGGACATAGTGCACCTGCACGGTGGCTCACCGGCCAACTTCCTCGACGTAGGGGGCGGAGCAACTAAAGAGCGCGTTGTAGAAGCCTTTAAAATCATTCTGTCCGACAGCAATGTCAAAGCCGTACTGATCAATATCTTTGGCGGTATTGTGCGCTGTGACCTGATCGCCGATGGCGTAATTGGCGCGGTAGAAGAAGTAGGCGTAAAGATTCCAGTGGTTGTTCGCCTCGAAGGTAACAATGCCGAACTGGGTACAAAAAAGCTGGCCGAATCTGGCCTCGCCATTATCGCCGCAACCAGCTTGACTGATGCAGCACAACAAGCAGTTAAAGCTGCCGGAGGTAACTAATGTCTATCTTGATCAATAGCGATACTAAGGTTATCTGTCAGGGCTTTACTGGCGGGCAGGGTACCTTCCACTCAGAGCAAGCTCTCGAGTATGGTACAAAAATGGTTGGCGGAGTCACCCCAGGCAAAGGTGGTACTACCCATCTTGGTCTACCCGTGTTCAATACTGTTGCAGAAGCCGTAGAAGCCACAGGCGCAGAAGCCTCGGTGATCTATGTACCTGCACCATTCTGTAAGGATTCAATTCTAGAAGCGGCTAACGCTGGCCTAAAGTTGGTTGTCTGTATTACTGAAGGCATTCCGACTCAGGACATGCTTGACTGTAAAGTAGTTTGCGACACGTTGGGCGTGCGCCTGATCGGACCCAACTGTCCAGGTGTGATCACCCCAGGCGAATGCAAAATCGGCATCATGCCTGGCCATATTCACCTGCCGGGCAAAGTCGGCATCGTGTCTCGTTCGGGTACACTGACGTATGAAGCGGTTAAGCAGACCACCGACTATGGTTTTGGCCAGTCTACCTGTGTAGGAATTGGTGGCGATCCGATTCCAGGTTCAAGTTTTATCGATATTCTAGAGCTGTTTGAAAAAGATCCTGCTACCGAAGCGATCGTGATGATTGGTGAGATCGGCGGCACGGCTGAAGAAGAAGCAGCGGCTTATATCAAAGCCAACGTAACCAAGCCTGTTGTGTCTTATATCGCTGGTGTTACTGCACCTGCTGGCAAGCGCATGGGTCATGCTGGTGCGATTGTTTCAGGTGGTAAAGGCACTGCAGATGAGAAATTTGCGGCACTTGAAGACGCTGGTGTTAAGACAGTTCGCAGCCTGGCTGACATCGGTGCTGGCCTGAAAGAAATTACCGGTTGGTAAGGTCTTGAGTGGTTTTAAAAAAGCGGCTTTCGGGCCGCTTTTTTATGCCCGTAAAGTTTATGCAAACTTTATATTCAAGCAGTGCAACTGGAACGCCCAATATAGCGTGTTTAAATACAATAACTGGTAAACTGCCGCCCTTTAACGTTTTGTCTGACGAAAAAATACTCTATGGCATTTGATATGACTATGGCGCTCTATCGACCGGCGCTGCGATACGCTCTGCAACATAATGGCCACGGCGCCGCGCTGGGCATTACTCTTGATCGTCTTGAGCGGGGAGAGACCTATCTTACCCTCCCTTACAGCGAGGCTATTGTCGGTAATCCGATCACCGGAGTGGTTCATGGCGGCACGATTGTCAGCCTGTTGGATACTGCTTGTGGCTGCGCGGCAATGACCATTTTAAAACGTCCCTCGGTAACGCCTACCATGGATCTGCGCCTGGACTATATGCGCCCGGCGCAGCCCCACAAGCCTATTCACGTCGAAGCAAGAGTCTATCGCCAATCATCTAATGTGATTTTTTGTCGTGGTCTTGCCTGGCAGGATGATAAAGAGAGCCCAATTGCTCACTGCGTAGCTAACTTTATGAAGGTGGATTCAACAAGCATTCAGTTTCGAAGTATTGCGGCAAAAAAGTTGCGCCGTTTACTGCCCTGGAGCCAACGTCCGCTAAATCGAGAGGACGCTAACCGATGACCGCTGAAAACAGCAGTAATCCAGTGTTACTGGATTGGCAAGAACGCGTTGTGGCAGCCCGGCTGGAGAGAGACCCACAGTCGATAATGGATTTAATTCCCTATGCCTCGTTTATCGGTGCCGAAACCAAGACGGAAGATAATCGCGTGTTGTACTGGCTGGATAAACGCCCATCTAATATCGGCAATCCATCGCTGCCCGCGATTCACGGTGGTGTGATTGGTGGTTTTCTCGAACTGTCGGCAACCATCGAGGCGATTTATTCGCTGGATATTATCGATATGCCTAAGGTAGTCGATTTCTCGCTCGACTATCTGCGTCCGGGACGCTTTAAAACCATCTACGCTCGCTGTCAGGTTCTGCGGCAGGGCAAGAATTTGCTCAATGTTTCGGCGACAGCCTGGCAGGATGATGAGCAAATCCCGATTGCTACCGCGCGCTGCCATTTTCTGATCTAGCTAAAGTCTTTTGTATTTTCGCCTGAAGCTTAACTCAAGAGCTTGAAATATTTCTCTGCGCCCCCATCTGACTAGTCATAGCACGCAGCCTATGTACATAAAATCAGACAGGAGAGTTTTAGAATATGACTGCCAAAGCCGACGCGACAAGCAACAATTCAACCAACGCCGAAACCCTGGGTTTCCAAACCGAAGCCAAACAGCTTCTGCACCTTATGATTCACTCGCTCTACTCCAACAAGGAGATTTTTCTGCGCGAGCTGATTTCCAATGCTTCCGATGCAACCGATAAGCTTCGCGTTGAGGCGCTGGAAAATTCTTCGCTCTATGAAGATGATGGTGAGCTGCATATTCGTATTGGGGTCGATGAAGACGCCAAAACCATTACCATCTCCGATAACGGTATTGGCATGTCTCGGGAAGAAGTGATTGCAAATCTGGGTACCATTGCGCGCTCTGGAACGTCCGAATTTATGAAAAACCTCACCGGGGATCAAAAGAAAGATTCCCAGCTGATTGGTCAATTTGGTGTGGGTTTCTATTCGTCGTTTATTGTTGCTGACCGTGTGATCGTGGAAACTCGTCGCGCGGGTGCCGCTGCAGGTGAAGCGATTCGCTGGAGCTGTGAAGGCGAGGCCGATTATCAGATTGAAGCGATCGAGCGTGCCGATCGCGGAACGTCGATTACGCTGTATATCAAGAGTGATGAGCAGGAATTCTGCAACGACTGGCGTCTGCGTAGCATCGTTAAAAAATATTCCGACCATATTGCTATTCCAGTTGAGATGATCAAGCCGGCGATGCCTTCGAGCGACGATGACAACGATCAGAAGGACCAGGATAAAGCGCCTGAGTGGGAAGCCGTCAATGACGCTAAGGCGCTGTGGACCCGTTCGCGCCAAGATATCAGTGACGATGAATACAAAGAATTCTATCGTATGGTGTCACACGATTTTGCTGAGCCGCTGGCCTGGAGTCACAACCGCGTTGAAGGCAAGCAGGATTACACCAGTTTGCTGTATGTTCCCGGCATGGCGCCGATGGATCTCTATCAACGTGAAGCGGTGCGCGGTATCAAACTGTATATCAAACGCACCTTCATCATGGATGACGCCGAACAGTTTATGCCGATGTACCTGCGTTTTGTTAAAGGTGTTCTCGACAGTGCCGATTTGCCGTTGAATGTCTCGCGCGAAATTCTGCAGAAGACGCCTCTGGTTGACAGTATTCGCACCGCGCTCACCAAGCGTGTGCTGGACATGCTTGGCAAGATGGCCACCAACGAGCCGGAAAAATACGCGACATTCTGGAGCCAGTTTGGTCCAGTTTTGAAAGAGGGTCCCAGTGAAGATCACAGCAATATTGAGAAAATCGCCAAGCTGTTCCGCTTTGCCAGCTCTACCAGCGACTCGGCGTCGCCTGATGTCAGCCTGACTGATTACGTTAGCCGCATGGTGGAAGGCCAGGATAAAATCTATTACCTTACGGGTGATAGCTATTCTGTTATCAACAATAGCCCCTATTTGGAAGTGTTCCGCAAGCATGGCATTGAAGTGTTGCTGATGTCAGATCGTATAGACGAATGGATGATGGGATACCTGTCTGAGTTTGATGGTAAATCTTTTCAGGATATTGCGCGCGGTGAATTAGACCTCAGCAAAATTACCGGTGAAGAGCCGAAAGCCGATGCTGCTGACAAAGAGACGGATGGCGACAAGCCGCAGGACGCTCTGCTTGAGCGGCTGAAAACACTGCTTGTAGACCGAGTTGAAGAGGTGCGCACAACCACTCGCCTAACCAGTTCTCCAGCCTGTCTGGTCGTGGGAGCTAACGATATGGGCGAACAGATGCGCAAAATCATGGCCGCTGCCGGTCAGCCAGTTCCAGAGGCCAAACCGATTCTTGAAATCAATGCTGAGCACCCACTGGTGATCAAGCTAGATGGCGAGTCTGATGAAGACAAAGCCAAGGTGTTAGCCAGTGTGTTGTTTGATCAGGCGGCTTTATCAGCCGGCCGCGCGCTGGAAAATCCGGCGCAGTTTGTTCAGCAGCTCAACCGTTTGATGTTTGAGTCGTAATCCATCGTAAACCGAATGCCCTGCAGGTTGGCGCTCATCAGGCCAGGTCGTAATGACTCACGGCCTGATGAGCGCTTTTTTAATTCTGCCGGCTGTCACTGCATCGCACATCCCCTTATAATGCCATTCTCGTCATTTTATCCATCTGGAGCAGGGTCTCTGTGAGAGCCGATAATAATCATAAAATTGCGGTGTTGGGTGCGGGTAGCTTTGGCACTGTAATTGCCAATATGCTGGCTGCCAACGGTCATGCCACAACCCTGTGGATGCGCAGCGAAAAACAACTGCAACAGATACTCGACAGCGGCGAAAATGCTGCCTATCTTCCCGGCTATCAATTCGACCCGAGACTGGCGTTTAGCACCGACCTGCAAGAGGCGCTGGAGGGCGCAGACAGCGTCTTTTTTGCCGTCCCCAGCAGCGCTTTGCGGGTCGTAGCGAAACATGCCGAGGCCTGGATTGCCAGCGACGCGATGCTGATCAGCACCGCCAAAGGAATTGAAGCCGACAGCTTCGCACTGCCGAGCCAGATTATCGAGCAGGAGTTGCCTGGCCGTGAGGTGGGCGTGATCAGTGGACCCAATCTGGCGAAAGAGATCGCTAACTACGAAATTACCGCAACTGTGATCGCCAGTGAATACGACAGTGTTTGCCAGCGTGTGCAGGAATTGCTGGCGTCAAAGTATTTCCGTATCTATGCCAATCACGATCGTTATGGCGTTGAGCTGGCAGGTGCTCTAAAAAATATTTACGCTATTGTTGCTGGGATTGCCGAAGCGATGAAGGTCGGGCAGAACACCAAGAGTGTGGTGTTGACTCGCAGCCTCGCGGAGATGAGCCGCTTCGCCAGCAAGCTCGGGGCGGACCCGTTGACCTTTTTGGGCTTGAGTGGAGTGGGTGATCTCTATGTGACCTGCAGCTCGCCGCTGAGTCGTAACTTTCGAATTGGCCTGGCGCTGGGCGAGGGCAAAAGTCTCGAGCAGGCGATAGTTGATGTTGGGCAAGTGGCCGAGGGTGTAAATACGACTAAACTGGTTAAAGAGAGGGCAGACAAATTGGGTATCTATATGCCTCTGGCCTCCGCTGTGTATGCCAACATGTTTGAGCAGAGACCGATTCAGGAGTCTTTGCGTACAATGATGGTGGCGGAACAAAACACTGATGTTGAATTTATGGTGAAACCAAATGAGCGATAATAAAATGTCTATAACCAATTCTAATACGTGGATTCGTGGCGCCTACATGCTACTGTTCTGTCTGTTGCTGGCCGCCGCACGGCTGTTAGTCAGTCTGGTTATTCTGGTGCAGTTTGTATTTGTACTAATAGCAGGGTCCGACAATAACAACCTGCGAAATCTCGGTCAGGGACTCGGCAAGTGGATCTACCAAGCGGTGATGTTTCTCACCTTTAACAGCGATAAAAAACCATTCCCGTTTGATGAGTGGCCGACAACCGATGCAACTGAGGGTTATTCTGTGCGTCCGGTTGAAACAGTTGACGATGCTGAAATTGTCGAGGTCGAAGAGGTGATTGACGACGATATTCCCTCGTTCACCACCGATCAGTCTGATCGCGGCAACCGAAAATCCGATTAATGAACCCGGTTTGGGCGTCCCCGCGTTAGGCTGAATGGCTACGGGACAAAAATTCCCGCTGAATTGTATAACCTATCCGCCGGCTTAAGCAGGCTGGCGGTTTTTTTACGTTGCGAAATAGATCGAGGGACCGTTTTAGCAACCCATAAACAGAGCAAGGATTGGCTTAAAAATAACGGAATCTACTATGTCTCTCGATTTTATCTGCGAAAGAACCTTTCAGGTTAACGGCTTGACTCTCAGCGCCAAAGAATGGGGTTCTCCGGGCTATACGCCAGTGATTGCGTTGCATGGCTGGTTGGATAATGCAGCCAGCTTTGATCTGATGATGCCGCACCTCAGCGATATGCATGTAATTGCCCTAGACTGCGCTGGGCACGGTAACAGTGGCTGGCGCTCGGCTGACTCGGGCTACAATATCTGGCAGGATATCGGCGAGGTTTTTGCGGTTGCAGATCAGCTCGGCTGGAGCCAGTTCGGCCTGCTCGGACACTCGCGCGGGGCGATTATCTCAACGCTGATTGCCGGCACTTTCCCGGAGCGTGTTACTCACGCGGCACTCATTGACGGTTATCTGCCAGGTCTTGCTGATACCACTGGCTCGGCCAAGCAGATGGCCAAGTCGGTCTATGAAAACAAACGCTTCAGTGCTTCGACGCCGAGCTTTTTTCCTGATTATGACAGCGCGGTTCAAGCACGCATGAGCGGTTTTATTTCACTCAACCAAGAGGCTGCCACAGTGCTTGCCAAGCGAGGGGTGCGCGAGCACGAACGCGGATTTTACTGGCATACAGACCAGCGTTTGAAAGCAGCATCACAGATTAAATTAACCCGTGGCCATATTCAGGATTTTTTCTCTGCTATTACCGCGCAGGTGATGTTGATTCAGGCCGAAGACAGCGGTTTTACCCCTGATCAGCAGCAGGATGAAACCTTCTCTTGGCTCTCCAGTTTCCGTCTGTTACGTATGCCTGGTTCGCACCATTTGCATATGGAAGACCAGGCCCAGCAAGTGGCGGAACAGGTCCAGTCGTTTTTAGTGTCTTAGGTGATTTGAGGTTGGCTACTATTGAATTTAATGAGTCTGAGAAAGCGGAAATAGTCGACAAGATAAAGCGCTATTTTCAGCAGGAGCTGGATCAGGATATCGCCCAGTTTGATGCCGAATTCCTGCTCGATTTCTTCTCCGAGCAAGTTGGCGGATATTTTTATAACCGGGCGCTTGAAGATGCGCGAACGATTCTTGAAGACAAGCTTGAAACGATTGCTGATGCTTTTTATGAGATTGAAAAACCGGTCGACCATCGGCGTTAGTCTGACTCGCGGTTAAAGCCGTTAGCGGTTAGGCGTTGTATAAGCTCCAACCCACACTTAACCAAACAATACTGCATATCAGCAGCGCGAAGAAGACAGCCGCCGATCCAGTATCTTTGGCAAGCCCCGAGAGCTCGTGGTGTTCCAAACCAATTCGGTCGACAGCCGCTTCGATTGCAGTGTTCAGTAGCTCGACAATAATCACAAGTAATACCGAGCAGACCATTAGCAGACGCTCGCTCAATGACACGTCCAGCCAGCAGGCCAGCGGGATCAAAAAAAGCGCGGCAATCACTTCTTGTCGGATGGCGGCCTCATGAATAATGTTGTGTTTAAGTCCGCGGTAGGAATACACCGTGGCATAGGCAATGCGGCTGATTCCAGTGCGTTTCTTTAATTCCATTTTGTGTCTCCGTCAGTTGTTGTTGCTGCGCCGCTGTCGGCAAAAACACAAAAGCGGGGATAGAGAAGCATAGGCACAAACCAGCAGATTGCCAGTGTCCAGATATCGTGGGAGAGAAAATGCGCTCCCCGCAGTTGCTGGGCGACACCGTAAATAATACCTAGTGTAAGGCCAAAAAATAACGCTGGATACTTGCTTGCGGGGCGCAACATAAGTGCGACAAAATAGAGTGCCACCCAAGCATAGCCCGCGCTGGCATGTCCGGCAGGAAAGCATCCGGACTCGCCATTAAAACCATTAAACCACTCAATCATATGTTGGCTGCCGCCGAATGCTGCGACCGACCAGGGGCAGGGAATACCGGAGAATTTTTTTAGTAGGTTAATTGTGATAATCGAAACGAAGACACTCAGCGTCAGGTATTTCAGCGGTTGACGATAAGTTCTGCCCGCCGGTAAAAAGCACAGTGCCAGCGCAGTCAAAAACAGCAGCGCAGTAAACTGTCGCCCCCCTTTATGAATAATATCTTCAAGCAGGAAACTGTTGCGCAGTTGCCAGTTCGGCGCATGACTGTTAAATATCATTGAGGCCAGCGTTTCGTCTACTTGCAACCGATTCACCAGCGCTAAAACAAACGCCAGTAGCAGGGCCGGTAAGAGGCCATGATAGAGATAAAAGTTCTCTGGTAGCTGAGTTCTTAGAGGAGCTTGGTTCATGACTGATGTTTGCAGTTGCGGAAAATATCCATGGCAGGGTCGTAAACCGTACTCTCTATGCTGAGCATTCCGAGTATCGAACTAAACAGATTGTCATGGGAGATCGGTTTGGCGGCATCGCGCTTGAGACACTCTTTCTCGATATCGAAGCGCTCGGCGAAGCTGTCAGACAACCAGGCCAGCATTGGGATACCGACCTGCTCGCTGGGCGCCATAAAATAGGGCGCTGCGTGTAAGTAGATACCCTTTTCGCCCAATGACTCGCCGTGATCTGACAGATAGATGACTGCTGTATGGTAGGTTTTGCTGAGCTCATCAAGTCGTTCGATAACCTTGGAGACGAACAGATCGGTGTATAAGATCGTATTGTCGTAGGCGTTGACGATTTGCTCATGGGAGCAATCCTGAAGCTGGCTGGTTTTGCAGGTCGGGGTGAATTGTGCAGCTTCTTCCGGCACCTGCTTATAGTAGGCCGGACCGTGACTTCCCTGCTGGTGCATAACAATAACCTGATCCTGCGGATCAGGCTGATCTAGCGCTTGAAGCATAACCATATCAAAGCAGTGCTCACTGTCACAGTTAGCGGGGTCATTGGCGATGGGGATTTGTCGAGTGCGTACACAGACGCCTTTGCAGCCGCTGTTGTTATCGATCCAGGCGACATCAAGTCCGGCATGGTCGATCAGGTCGAGCAGGTTTTCACTCGCCGCTGCAGCTTTACGAGAGAAATTGGCTCGTTGCTGCGCAGCAAACATACAGGGCAGCGATACCGCAGTTGAGGTGCCGCAGGCGCTAACATTTGGGAAATAGATAATATCCTTGCTTGCTAGATTAGGATTGGTGTTGCGGGCATATTTCGACAGCGAAAAATTGGCTGCGCGTGCGGTTTCGCCGACAATAAGAACAAACAGCAGCGGCTTTTCGCTGGGTTGTTTCCAGAGCTCATTGAGGTGGGCAGAGTCGTCCAGTGGACTGACCTGCTGCGTGATCTTTTCCGATTCAGAAACTGCTTTAGCAACGCCGTAAACAATATTGCTCGGCGTTACCAGATAGCGAATCTCCTTGTGCGTGCGCATTACTGAGGCTAGGGTCTGATAGCTGGGTAGGCAAAGCGCCAGCGCCATAATCAGGCCTGTCAGCGACATCAAGGTTTTTTTGATCAGACCTTTTGTGCTGTGGTCCTGAGTGATATCTAGCCGGTAAAGAACGAATGCTGGGATCAGGGCGTAGACAGTAAAGTGCAGTAGATATGACGGAGTAAACAACTCTAAGGCTTCACGGCGGTCAGTTTGCAGAACATTGGTGATCATTCCGGAGTCGATATAGACTCCGTATTGCTCGATAAAGTAAGAGCCCATTGCGGCACTGACCACCAATGTGATCAGACTGTATTTGTGCCAAGGTAGCAGAGCCGTAATCGTGAGCAGAAGAAAACAGACCGCTGTCGCTAGAACAAAAAAGGCAAAATAGAAATAGATTGATGATGCATTGTGAATGCCAACAATCTTGTAGAGGCTCAACCAGAGAGAGTCGTTATACAGTGCAGTTAGAAATATCGCCAGTAAGACATTAGCCGTGTTGTAACTAATTGTCTTGGTGTTAAAGAGTGAGGCGAGATTTTTCGTCAGTGAGATAATGAAGAGTTTGCGCATTGTAAAACGTCTCTGAATTTTGCGCAGAGTCTATTTACAAAACCTTAAGGCACTATTAAGTAAGGCTCATAAGTCGAGCTCATAAGTCGAGCTTGCAAGTCAGGCTTATTTTCAAGCTAATAATGAACGTGGAGAGTTGAGATGATTGTGCTTAAACAGCAGCATTGTGAACTGAGTCGGTCTGACTCAGTGGCGGTTAGCGATACCGAGCTCAAAGGTTTTATCAATCAGATACCTGACTGGCAGATTTTAGAGCGCGATAATATCAGACAGCTCGAAAGGACATTTCGGTTTGCAAGCTATCGCGCAGCGCTGGTATTTACCCAGCGCGTTGGCGAGTTGGCTGAAGCGGAGGATCACCATCCGGTAATAGTCACCGAGTGGGGCAGGGTTCGTGTCAGCTGGTGGACGCACACCATTAGAGGCTTACATCTCAATGATCTGATCTGCGCCGCAAAGACCGACCAGCTGGCAGATTAAACGTTATTTAACAGCGCCAAAAATTCCGTTCGCGTTGCCTGGTCAGTGCGGAAGGTCCCGAGCATAGCGGAGGTTTTCATTGACGAATTTTGCTTTTCAACACCGCGCATCATCATGCACATATGCTTGGCTTCAACAATAACACCCACTCCGCGGGCATTGGTGACGTTTTGAATTGTTGAGGCAATCTGTTGCGCCAGAGCTTCTTGAATCTGCAGGCGGCGAGCAAACATGTCAACTACTCGAGCGACTTTGGATAGGCCCAAAACCTTGCCGTTCGGGATATAGGCAACATGACACTTGCCGATAAACGGCAAAAGATGATGTTCGCACAGAGAAAACAACTCAATATCTTTTACGATCACCATTTCTTCAGAGTCTGAGGGGAACAGGGCATCGTTGATGACTTCGTTGAGATCCATTTCATAACCGCTAGTTAGATAAGAGAACGCTTTGGCGGCTCGATCAGGGGTGTCCAGCAGACCCGGGCGGGTAATATCTTCGCCAGTGCTCTGAATAATCTTTTCGTATTGTTCTCTCATGGAATGGGTTCCCGGCAGATAATGTTGAATAATTGTTATGCGGGGCATTTTGTAACAAAGTCGACATTATTGCCAGTTACAGGGGTAAAATGATCGATCTGAGGAGATAAAAAGATATGCCAGATAAACACGCTAGCCCAGGAGTGGTGGACGCCGTGATATCCCCACCGCAACCTGCGACGCAAACCGTTGCCGAGATGCTCGAATATGGCCAGGCACTGTTTGAGCAAAATGCGGTGTACTTTGGCCACGGCACAGACAATGCCTGGGATGAAGCGGTTTATTTGCTCTCTTTTGTCCTTGAGCTAGCGCCGGATGTCGATCGCAGTGTACTTGAGCGCTCCCTGTCGGAACAGCAGCAAGCGGCCATTTTAGCGCTATTTCAGCGCCGTATCGATGAGCGTATACCGGCGGCTTACCTCACTGGTCGTGCATGGTTTTGCGGCCTTCCGTTTAATGTTGATGAGCGAGTGATTATTCCACGCTCACCGATTGCGGAATTAATTGTCAATGGCTTTCAGCCATGGTGCGCTGCAGAGCCCAGTCGCGTGCTGGATCTCTGTGCAGGTAGTGGTTGCATTGGCATTGCCTGTGCCTACGCATTTGAGAACGCTGAAGTGGTGCTGAGTGATATTTCGCCTGCGGCACTCGAGGTGGCTGAGGCCAATATTGCGCTGCACAAGTTTGCCTATCGTGTCTCGGCGCTGGAGTCGGATCTGTTTGCCGGTTTGTCGCGTGAGCAGTTTGATTTAATTGTCAGTAATCCACCCTATGTGGATGCCGAGGACTTCGCAGAGATGCCCGATGAGTATCATCACGAACCGGAGTTGGCACTGGTCTCGGGCGATGATGGGCTAGATTTTACTCGCCGGCTACTCCGCGAGGCATCGGATCACCTCATGCCTGAGGGGGTTCTGGTAGTGGAAGTGGGAAATTCATGGGTGGCGCTGGAAAATAGTTTTCCGAGCGTACCGTTTTTGTGGCTTGAATTTAGTGAAGGCGATGGTGGGGTATTTCTCCTGACTCGAGAACAGTTAGTCGAACACCGCGATTCTTTTCACTAAGTTACGTATAATCGACGCTCAGGAACGTTTTTACAGCAACTTATTTAAGGTCTCACTGCACTATGTCCGGAAACACCATAGGAAAACTCTTTACCGTTACCAGCTTTGGCGAAAGTCATGGTCTGGCGATTGGCTGTATTGTCGATGGTTGTCCTCCAGGTCTCGAAATCAGTGCCGCCGATCTGCAGCCGGATCTGGACCGTCGCAAGCCGGGCCAGTCGCGCTATACCACTCAGCGCCGCGAAGACGATGAAGTAAAGATTTTATCCGGTGTCTTTGAAGGCAGAACCACCGGCGCAGCAATTGGCATGATGATCGAAAATAAAGATCAGAAATCAAAAGATTATAGTAATATCAAAGACTTATTCAGACCTTCTCATGCAGATTATACGTATCATCAGAAGTATGGTGAGCGTGATTATCGCGGTGGAGGGCGCAGCTCGGCCCGTGAAACGGCAATGCGGGTCGCCGCTGGCGGCATCGCCAAAAAGTACTTGAAGGAGCGCCTTGGCGTCGACATCTACGGTTATGTCTCGCAACTGGGGCCGATTATTGCCGAGGGTTTTGAGCGCGCCGAAATCGAAAATAACCCATTCTTCTTTCCCGATGCCAGTAAGGTCAGCGAGCTCGAAACCTACATGCAGGCCCTCAGTAAAGAAGGTAATTCCGTCGGTGCTCAGGTTACTGTGGTTGCAGAACAGGTGCCGGTCGGATTGGGCGAGCCGGTATTTGACCGTCTCGATGCCGATATTGCTCATGCGCTTATGGGTATCAATGCAGTCAAGGGCGTTGAAATTGGTGCCGGGTTTGAGTCCGTCAGTCAGAAGGGCACCGAACACCGCGATGAAATGTCTCCCGAGGGTTTTCTGTCGAATAATTCTGGCGGTATTCTTGGCGGTATCTCGTCCGGTCAGAGTATCGTCGCTAATCTGGCGCTTAAACCCACCTCGAGTCTGCGTATTCCCGGGCAGTCAATCAATACCTCTGGCGACTCCGTAGAGGTGGTTACTACAGGTCGTCACGATCCCTGCGTGGGTATTCGCGCGGTGCCGATTGCCGAAGCGATGCTGGCGATAACCTTGATGGACCACTATCTGCGCAATCGCGGTCAAAATGGCGATGTCGACAGTGGCCTCAAGGCGATTGGAGCGGAATCATAGTCCGGCGCAATACGCGCCCCTGTTGCAGGATTTAAGTGTTTTTGATATCTAGGTCAACGTCTTCAGCCAATCGACTAAATCGCGATAGACCAATTGATTATTCGGCTCGTTGAAGATCTCGTGGCGGCCGCCGTCATAGAGGCGACACGCAACCCGCTTAACACCGGCAGCTTCTAACACCGACGCGAGTTTTTTCACTCCTTTGCCCTGACCGCCAACCGGGTCGAGAGCGCCCGAGAGTAAATAGATCGGCAGCTCACTGTGTATTTTTGCCATGGCGTCGACTGAGGAGAGCTCGGCAAGACCGCGCAAAAAGTCATACCAGGATTGTGTCGTGAGCGTGCCACCGCAAAGCGGGTCGGCGATGTAACGGTCGACCACAGACTCGTCGCTTGAGATCCAGTCTTTGTCGGTGCGTACCGGTTTAAAGGCATTATTAAAACTGCCGGTGGACATTGCTTCGAGTAGCTTGCTCACTGCGCGGCCACCGAGTCGTGCACGTTCAATCCGGGCAATCTGACTGGCGCTGCGACAAAACCAGGCCGGTGCGTAGTTGGATCCGGAGAGCACCAACCCTTGCAGGCGCTTTGAGAGCTGCGCGCTGTAACGTTGACAGAGATGGGTGGCGATAAATGAGCCCATGCTGTGACCGATAATGATCAGCGGTGCGGATTGTTGGCTGCCAATATGTTCAATCAGCTGCAGTTGATCATCAACCATCTGATTCCAGCCATCATTGTCTGCGAAATGGAACAGATTGTGATTGGCTTCGCCGGTTTTGCCATGACCACGGTGATCGTCGGCACTGACATGATAGCCTTGCTGATTAAGGTACTCAGCGAGATCGCTGTAGCGTCCACTGTGCTCGGCCATGCCATGCATTATATGGATCCAGGCTCTGGGCTGTTGGCTGGTTGCCGGCCACTCACGATAGTAGCAGGTGCCGGGTTCGCCGCTTGAAAAGGGGATGGAATTCAGGCTCATGGTTTTTATTATCATTGAAGTTTGATTAGTTACCCGGGAACTACCGCCACGCCGCTGCACTTGATTGGGACAATAGTGGCTGTCCCGATACTCTAAATCCCGAGCTATCCCGAATCGCTATGATTTCTTTTTGCGTCTCTTTTTCGCCAGATGATCAAACAGCGCAATATATTGTCCGGTGAGCTTGTGCGACGGCGCCAGATGAATCAGCGGGACACACTCATTGTGCGATTCTTTCATCTTGACTGACTGATTAAGATAGGCCGGTACAATCGGCAGCTTCTCTTTCTTCATTTCGTCAATCAGACGGGAGGGCAGTGACGCAGTCGGCTGGAACTGGTTGACCACAATTCCGCCAATGCTCAAACCCTCATTGTGGTCTTCGCGAATTTCGTAAATCACATCCAGAATGGAGTAGAGCGCCTGGCGGGAGAAGGCATCGCAATCAAAGGGAATAAGAACATTGTCGGCGGCGATGAGTGCCGAACGAGTATAAAAATTCAGCGCTGGCGCAGTGTCGATATAGATCTCATCAAAGTATTCGTCGAGCTTATTGAGCAGGTCGCGCAGCTTGTAGATTTTTTGTCTGGTCTCGAGCTTGTGTTCCAGGGCCAGCAGATTGATGCTCGACGGCAATACATAGAGCTCTTCAAAGGGCGTTTCATGAACATAGTCGAGTGGTTCATTGAGATTTGATGAAAATTCCAGTGTGCCCTCGAAATAGTCGGCAACGGTGCCTTCTTCGGGGATCTCGCCGAGCAGGTAGTGAGTTGAGTTACATTGCGAGTCGAGATCGACCACCAGCGTGCGTTTACCGCGAGAGGCACTGATTGCAGCCAAATTACAGGTGATGCTGGATTTCCCGACACCGCCTTTTTCATTAAAAATTACTCTTCGCACTGGCCCAACTCCCTTTATTGAAACGACGATTATAAAACCTGGCTATTTTTACCAAACTTCACGCAGCAGCGCCAGTACTGCTTTGCTGACGACGCTAGGGTTCTGGGTAGAGCGGCTTAAGCCCTGTGTGGGTCGATCCGGTATTGGCGCGCTTGGGGACAATGGCGTTGCGCAATAAGTGCAGGGTCTGTTTAAGATCCGGCGCCTCACCATCGCCCTTGTAGAGTGCGCGGTCGAGCAGATCGAACTGTGCCTGCAGCGGCGGTTGTTGCAGCAGTGCGGCGATCTCGGCCAGTGTCTTGATAGATTGATCGGGGAACATGCAGCGTCCCCAGGCAAGGATTCCCTCACGCACGGCGCCGAGGTCAGAGCGCTTGACGGCGCGCTCGATCTTGCTCAGTTGTTGTTTGAGCTCGAGTCTGGCGCTGTGGCGGTCGGAGTCATCGCGACGGATGGCTTTGGCAGCAGTGGGTCGGCGCAACAGCAGAACCAGCAATACCAGCAACATCAGTCCGTTAATCGCCAGTGACAGCTGCAGTGCTCGGGATGCCCGAAGCTCGTCGAGTAGTGACCGTTCGCTGGTCTCTATCAATTTTGCCTCGAGCTGACTGGTGGTAGCCACAGCGCCACTATCCTGGGGCTCAGTGGCACCGGCTGCAGTTGGGGAGGTGTTGATATTGGCTTGTGTTACTTGCAGTGTTACGGCCTCGATACTGGCGGTCTGCATACGCTGATTAGCCGTGTCCCACCAGCGGACTTTGATCTCCGGCAGGGTAATTTTACCCGGCTGATTGGGAACCAGAGCAAATGACTCCCGACGAATGCCGGTGACACCGGAGGCATCGACGCGCTCATCAAGCTGTGGCTGATCTGGATAAATCTTGTAATCATCGCTATCACCACTCGGCAGGGGCAGGATCTGAGCTGCGGTTAAGCCCTTGGCGGTTATCCTGATAGTTCGAGTAATCGGCTCACCAACACGGAGTTGGTCAAGCTCGCCACTCCACTCCTGTTGCAATGACAGATTGCTGGCTGGCATCCAATTGTCGATATCAATATGCGCTGGCCGCGCCATCACATCGATGGTTTTGGCATCGGTACTGCGAATAATCCGGTTGCCTCGCGAACTGAAGCCACCGAAGCGACTGTTGCTGGCCTCGTAGGCGGCAAACCGTAGGGCGGGGATCTCGAGCTTGCCGCTGAGTTGCGGGAAGAGGGCGTAGATAATCTCTACCACCAGATAGTTTTTGCCACCGACAGTTTTCTGAAACTGGGTCTCGGAGACCTTCTGCACCAAAGCGTCATCGATTTTGAGTTCATCGAGCCCGAGATCGCTGAGCCGAACCGAGGTATACAGACGGTGAGTCAGTAGTAGCTGTTCCTGAATATAAACGGCCGACTTGTCGACCAATGTTTCGGTGTAGACCGGCTGTCCGGCCGCTGAGGCACTGGTTGCTTGACGCACGGTGATTTCAATCGCATCGCTGATATCGTTTTTATAGTTGATCGACGGGATCAGTAATCTACCGCTGCGTTTTGGTGCCAGCACCAGATTCCAGTCGGTAAATGACTGCGATTCTCCATTGACCCGTGAATACTGTTGCTGACGACTGGTTGATAGGATTTCGAAATCGTTTTCCAGCACAGAGAACTCGGGTTCGCCAAGCAGAGCTTGAGAGTCGAGACGGACGAGCAGTTGAAGGGTTTCATTGCTTGAGATCACGGTGCGATCGGCGGTCGCTGTCAGTGTTGCCCAGCTCGGTGTCGCTGCCACGATTGCGAGGGTGAAGAGCACTAACAAAGCCAGTATTCGAGCTGTGCGTGGGGTGTTGGTGGGCATTTTGGTTGGGTTCATTGGGCTCTCTTTCACTTGATCTTTTACTGTATCTTTTGCTGTATCGCTCTTTCTATTGGGCTTGCCATTGCGCTTGTTGCTCTTACCAGCGCTGCCGCTGGTCATCATCAGGAGGCGCTGGACGACGGCGCTCCAGTGCACGCTGCCGCGACTGATAACGGAATTTCTCGCGAAGTAGGCCGCCTGGATCATCCGGAACTCGCCGCAGCCACTGCTCTAGTTCCTGTTGTGCCTGTTTCTCTTGTTCGCTCTCTGGCGCATTCTCCAAAGTGTTTTGGGTCTCACTGGCTTGCTGCTCTGGTTTCTGCTCTTGGGATTCCTGTTGCTCTGGTTTCTGCTCTTGGGATTCCTGCTCTTGGGATTCCTGCTCTTGCGACTCTTGTTCGCCAGACGATTGCTGCTCTTGCTGTGGCGGCTTTTGAGGCTGATCGGCTGGCTGCTGAGATTGCGAAGTGTCTGACTGCGCCTGATTTTGCTGATCCGTCTCCTGTTGCTGTGAGGAATCTTGTTGCTGTTGCGATGAGTCAGACTGCTCCTGTTTCTGGGAGGAATCCTGCTGCTGTTGCTGTTTTAGCTGTTCCAACAATGCTTTATTGGCTGCGGCATCTTCCATATCTGGGTCGAGTTTCAGGGCTTGATTGTAGGCCTCGATTGCCGCGTCGAGATCACCGGTATGAGCCAGCGCGTTGCCGCGATTGTAGTGCCCATCGGCGCTGTCAAATTGAATAAAATCATCAACTGCCGCTTGATAATCGCCGGCTTGATAGGCGGCACTGGCGCGCCACTGGGGGTTTTCAAATAGCGACTGTGCAGTAACCGGATCGCCGGCTTGCAGCGCGTCACTGGCCTGCTGATCCGGGGTTTGCCAAAGGCCTCGCCAAATATCGCCAGCCAAGCTTGAGCCTCGGTCAGGCATTGGTTTCTGCCCAGAGGTCGATTCCTGGGCTGTCAGCGGATCCGAAAACAGCAACGGGGCACAGAATACAACGACTGCAATATTACCTTTGCGAAAACTTAGCAAGAGGGCAGGGAGCAGCACGAATATAAGCCAATAACCCTGGTCATCCCAGAGGTCAAAAGCGCGTTCGAGCTCTTTGGTTGCGTCTGGGAAAAGTGTATCGGTGGCATCCAGCAACGCTTCAATATCACTGTCGTCGGCGCTCAGTCCGCGATAGATGCCACCATTGTTGGCGGCCAGCATTGCCAGCGACGCGGACGATAATTTGGGGATAATAATTGCGCCATCAGCATCCTTGGCAAAACCGCCTGCACCTGTGGGAATCGGTGCACCCTGATCGGTGCCAACACCCAGAATAGAGAGTCTGAAATTACCCGCTCTGGCGATCATTGATTGAATACGGGCAAAGGCTGAGCGCGATACTTCGTCGGTAATCAGCAACAGATCAGCCTGCTGATAGCCACCGTTAACCGCCAGTTCCAGTGCGGTTTCAATGGCCGCTTCGGTATTGCTGCCATACTCTGGCAGTAATGTCGGATGCAGCACCGGCACCAGACTGACAATAGTGTTGTTGTCTTCGGTCAATGGCGCCAGGGTGTAGGCTTCGCCCGCGTAGACCACCAAGGCGGTAAAACCCTCTTCGCGAGTATTGAGAATATCGATTAGCTTAAAGCGCGCCCGCGCCAGGCGGCTGGGTTTAACATCCTCGGCCAGCATCGAGGGGGACAGATCCATAATTAAAATCAGCGCGGAATCCTGTTTATGCACGGGTTGCGGCAACTGCTGCCAGGTCGGCCCGGCCAGTGCAACACAGGTAATCACCCAGGCCAGTAGTGCCCAGATAATCCCGTGCTGGTTACGGGTTTCATCTCCCTGCATTAAATAGGGTAGCAACTGTGGATTGATCACTTTTTCCCAGTTGCCGGCACTGCGCTTGCGCCAGTGCGCAAGGCCGGCCAGCACAAGCGCCGGGACTAGCCCAAACAGCGCCAGCGGCCGCAGCAGATGAAGCTGAGTGAAATCGATACCGAGAAGCTCAGGCATAAGACGTCCTCAGGCTTCTGAGCAGCCCAATCAGCAAGCTTAAAATAAAGGCCAGTGCCAGAGGCCAGTAATAGAGTGCAGCGATAGGGCGAATGGTTTCGGCATCCTGCTCTACTGGTTCCAGACGATTGAGCTCGTCGTAGATTGCGGTCAATTCTTCGGGATTACGAGCGCGAAAGTATTTGCCGCCCGTGGTTGCGGCAATCTCGCTGAGTGTTTTTTCATCGAGGTCTGCCGAAGGGTTGGTGACGCGCTTGCCGAATAACCCCCAGGTCTCCTGAGTTTCGGCGCCGACACCAATGGTGTAGATTTTTACGCCGATGCGGTTGGCCAGTTCTGCGGCTTGGAGGGGCTCGAGCTCACCGGCATTATTGGCCCCGTCGGTGAGCAGAATCACAACCCGGTGATTTTCCGGGCGATCCTGCAGGCGCTTCACAGAGAGGCCAATGGCGTCACCGATCGCGGTGCCGTTGCCGGCAAAACCAAGTTGCGCCTCATAGAGGAGGGTCTGCATGGTTTTGCGGTCGAAGGTCAATGGTGTCTGCAGATAGGCGCGCTCGCCAAACAGAATCAAGCCCAGCCGATCACCTTCGCGCTGGGTGACAAATTCACCGACCACGGCTTTTACCGCAATCAGACGGTTAACAGTGTTGCCACGCAGTTGCATATCCTCGCGTTCCATACTCCCCGAGATATCTACCGCCAGCAAAATGTCACGGCCGCTGGTGGGCAGCGCTACCGGCTCTCCAATCCACACTGGGCGTGCCAGGGCCAGCAAAGTACACAGCCAAATAGTCGTCAGAAGTGTAAGCAGCAGCAATTTGTGCCAAGAGGCTGCACCTGCCGCCTGCTTAGCGGCTGCAACCTGAACAAGTAATGGTGCACGCAGGGCACGCATCTGGACTGCTGCCGGTTTGCGCAACCAGCGGTAGAGAAGCGGTAGGGGCGCGAGTACCAGCGCCCATGGCCATATCAGGTCGAGCATCAGTGGTCGTGCTCCAGCTTATGTTCAGGACAATGCTGTTTAATCCACCGTTGCGCATCCTCAAACAGCAGCCCAAGGTCGGGCTCAGGCATGCTCGTTTGTTCCTGTGCGTAAAGCAGTCGTTGCAGATCGGTATCCAGCGCATTGAATACTGGCTCTGTGCAGCTGTCTTGCAGGAACAGCACAAACTGCTCAATCCCTAAACTGGCCGGGAGGCGCTTGGGATAGGCGTAATTAGCCGTCTGTTTTAGGACTACAAACAGCTCCTGAACCTGTGTTTGAGCGCAGCCGCCAGACACGCTTTGAGATGATAACCGTGCCACCTGATGCAGAGCCTGGCGCCGATAGAGATTGGCACTGTAACGACGAGAGAGCCACAGTAGTAACCAGGCGAGCAGAACAACACAGGCCAGTGCCAGAAGCCACCACCCGGGTGCCAGCGGCCACCAGGATATCGGTTCCGGTAAATGAATATCACGCAGTTGCTCGAGAGGGTTGGGCGATTGAGGTGCAGTGGCCATCAGTTGCGCCGTCCCTTGCGTCGTTTGCCAAACGCCTGAGCGAGCACCGTCATGACTGGTTCAGAGCTGTTAAATGCCAGCAGCCCGGCGGAGAGTTGCTGGCTGAAGCGTTTGAGCCGCTGACTGCGATCGATAAATGCCTGCTCAAACTGGCTGCGCAGTTTGCCGTCAGCAGTATTCAAAAGGGTCTGGTTATCGCCGTCACTGACTGCATAGACTGCCGGCGCTGGCAGTTCGGTCTCCATCGAATCGTAGACATGGCAAAAATTCAGATCGCTGTGCCGCGCCAGCTCAAACAGTTGACGTTCACAGTCATCGGTTACATCGTGGAAGTCGCTGACGATGAACACGGTGGTGCCAGGCAGGGCGTAGCGGCGCGCTTCTTCGAGCATGTCGGTCAGAGCAAACTGGTCGTGGCTCGGTTGCAACAGCTGTTCACTGTAGTCTTGCAGTTGGTGAATAAACTGCAGCACCGCATGGTGACTGCGGCGCGGTTTTACCTCGGCCTGATGTTGAGGGCCAAAAACCAGGCTGCCAACGCGGTCATTGGCATTGAGTCCGGCCCAGGCCAGTGCTGCGGCAACCTCGCAGGCAACCACCGACTTGAGGCGTTGACTGCCAAAGAACATTGGACTGCGCAGGTCGCAGACAACCAGCACTGGGCGCTCGCGCTCTTCGCGGAATATTTTTGTGTGCGGGGTTTGAGTCTTGGCCGTTACCCGCCAGTCAATGCTGCGCACATCGTCGCCGGGCTGATAGATACGCACTTCATCAAAGTCCATACCACGGCCGCGAAAGCGAGAGCGGTGGCCGCCGGCCATCATCTGCCTCGCCTGCACCTGCGGGAAGCCCGTCAGCTCACGAGCACCATAGCGCAGCCTGACCATTTCACTGAGGCTGGCGATGGCGTGGTGATTGCTGTGCTCTGGGTTTTCAGTCATCAGGCGGAGGCTACAGAGTCCAGTAAGCTATCGATAACCTGGTTGGTCGTCACGCCACTGGCTTCGGCTTCAAAGCTAAGAATCAAGCGGTGACGCAAGGCATCATGGGCAACGGCGCGGACATCATCCGGGGTGACAAAATCGCGGCCCTGTAACCAGGCCAGTGCACGACTGCAGCGGTCGAGTGCAATGGTCGCTCGCGGGCTGGCGCCGTAGTCGAGCCAGTGGGCAAGATCGCCGCCATAGCGCTTGGCATCGCGCGTAGCGAGAATCAGTTGCACCAGATATTCCTCGACTGGTTCGGCCATATGCACGGCCAGGGCCTGTTTGCGTGCTGCAAAAAGGGTTGCCTGATCCAGCTCTGAGATGGCGCTGCGAGTTTGCTGCAGCGCTTCGCTGCGTGAGAGTGCGAGAATCGTGCGTTCAGTTTCGGGCGCTGGATAGTCGACCATAATGTGCATCAAGAAGCGGTCCATTTGCGCTTCTGGAAGGGGGTAGGTGCCTTCCTGTTCAATCGGGTTTTGCGTCGCCATTACCAAAAACAGCTCAGGCAGTTGATAGGTGGTGCCGCCGACCGAAACCTGCCGTTCGGCCATCGCTTCGAGCAGTGCTGACTGGACCTTGGCCGGGGCGCGGTTAATTTCGTCGGCCAGCACCAGATTGTGAAACAACGGGCCGGCCTGAAATTCAAACTTGCCTTGTTCAGGACGGTAGATATCACTGCCGGTGATATCGGCGGGCAACAGATCCGGGGTAAATTGGACACGCTGGAAATTGCCTTCGATCCCCTCGGAGAGAGTTTTGATGGCTTTGGTTTTGGCCAGTCCTGGCGCACCTTCAACCAGCAGATGGCCATCGGCGAGCAGGGCGATAATCAAACGTTCAACAAGATGATCCTGGCCAACGATTTGGGTATTTAGCCAGTCTTTGAGCAAGTGGATTTTCTGATGCAAAACATACCTCTGATAAGCGTGTAGACAAGTGGATGGTCGGTGATTCTAGTGTCTATCATGACAACACACAAATGGCCTTTTTGATTCGACTGCTGGTTGTGATTTCGCTATCCAGAACCAAATAAATTTTGTTACTCTAGGGCAACCCAAACACAGACTCACAAAACAGGAAAAGGTTGCAAAACCCTCCATGGAAGTTAAAAAAAACAATAGCCAGCGCAGCAGTTTGATTGCAGCGCTGAACCAGGTTGCTGGTAAACACCTCAGTCACGCTCAGGCAAAGCAATTTGATAATTTTATTGCTAACGCCATGCACCATTATCCGGACGCAGAATATCTGGCACGACCGGTTGAGGATATTTTCTGGAATCTTTGGGGCCTGTGCCAGTTTAGCGCAGAGTCAATAAATGTTGGTAGCGATGCGACCAGTAAGGGTCGTGCGCGGGTGCGGGTGTTTAATCCCGAGTTTGAGTCTGATGGGTGGAGCAGCCCTCACACCACCATTTACATCAACCAGCGCGATATGCCGTTTCTGGTCGACTCGTTGCGCATTGTTCTCAATCGCCGTGGGCTTAATATTTTTACCTTGCAGAGTAATCCGGTCTGGGTTGTGCGCAACACGCAAGGTGTAATCGAGCAGATCTACGCTGAGTTTGCCGAACAGAGTCAGCGGGAAGCTTTTATTACCATTGAGATCGACCGGCATCTGGAGACCGAATTGGTCGACCTGCGCCGCGAACTGCTCTCTGTGCTCGATGACGTTGAGGTGGTAGTGGATGCCTTCGACCCGATGCGCAACCGGGTCAAGAGCCTGATCGATGAGCTGCAACACAATGCGCCGCGTCTGGAACATATCGAAGAATCACTGGAATTTTTGCGTTGGATTTATAACGGCTACTTTACGTTTACCGGCTGTGTCGATTTTGATCTCAAATATGATGGCGACAAAATGTATCTCAGTGAGGTGCCTGGCAGTCGTTATGGTCTGTTACAAAAATACATTGGTGAGCGTCGCGAAGGGTGGGTGGAAGAACTCAGCCCCGGTGTGCGCGCGCTGTATCAGGGTGACGAATTATTAACTATCACCAAATCGTCGCAGCGCTCACGGGTGCACCGCGATGTCTACTCGGATTATGTGGTAGTCAAGCGTTTCGATGATGCTGGTCAGCCCTGTGGTGAAGTGCGCTTTATGGGGCTCTACACCTCGCAGTTCTACTCCTATAGCCCGCGCCGAATTCCGATATTGCGCAACAAGGTCAACTGGGTGATGGAAAATTCCGGCTTTGCGCCCAACAGCCATGACGGCAAAGCGCTGATGGCGATCCTTGACTTTCATCCCCGAGACGAACTCTTTTATGTCAGCAGTGAAAGTCTGGCGGAAACCGCGATCGGAATCTGGCAGATCTACGAGCGTCGGGTGATCAAGGTTTTTATGCACCCCGACCCGTTCGATAAATTTGTCAGCTGTATTGTCTACCTGCCGCGGGAAGCCTTTAGCACTCAGGCGCGGATGGCGATTCAACAGGCGATTGGCGATCGACTGGGCGCGGTTGAGAGCGAGTTCACCACTCAGTTTTTGCCGGAGTCGGTACTGGTGCGCATCTACCTGGTTTATCAGGTGCACAATAAACAGTATCTGGACGTTGACAGCAGTGCGCTGGAAACCATTGTTCGCGATGTCACTCGCAACTGGTCGGATGAGTTTGCTGCAGTCGCCACTGAGCAGTTTGGCGGCAATGAGGGCACTGCTATGGCGCGACGTTATCAGCGCGCTTTTCCTGGGTCCTATCGAGAGAGTTATTCGCCTCAGCAGGCAGTTCAGCATATCCAGTTATTTGACTGCCTCGACGGCAGCGGCGAACTGGCGATTGATTTACAGCACAAACAGGCGGCTGAAACCAACCACTTGCAACTTCAGCTGTTTCACCGTGAGCAACCTCTGGAACTCTCGGATATGATTCCGATGCTGGAAAATCTCGGCTTTCGCGTAGTGATGGAACATCCCTATCGGATTCAGCCCGAGGCCGATGGCGAGATCTGGATGCAGGAATTCCAGTTGGCATTTTCACTTGATGTGAATGTTGATGTGGAAGCCGTTCAGGGCAGTTTTAAAGAAGCCTTGAGCACTATCTGGAAAGGCGATGCGGAGAATGACAGCTTTAATCGTTTGGTGGTGGGTGCACGCCTCGACTGGCGAGCAGTGGCCATGTTGCGATTGTATGCGCGTTATCTGAAGCAATTGGGAATTATGTATAGCCAGGAGTTTATTGCTGACACACTGTCGCGTTATCTGGATATCACCCGCAATCTGGTGGCGCTGTTCAAGAGCTATTTTGATCCGCGTTATGCTGGCGACAATCGCAGTGAGCGCTCCCAGGGGCTGGTCACTAAAATTACTGAGGCGCTCGACGGCGTCAATAATATTAATCAAGATCACGTGTTTCGCAGTTATCTCGAAGTGATAGAAGCAACCCTGCGGACTAATTTTTTCCAGACGGTCGAAGACGGTAGCTATAAATCGTATATCTCGGTAAAGCTGCAATCACAGAACATCTCGCTCGCCCCCAAACCGCGCCCGGAATTTGAGATTTTTGTCTACTCTCCCCGTGTCGAAGGTGTGCACCTGCGGGGTGGTAAGGTCGCTCGCGGAGGCCTGCGCTGGTCAGATCGGCTTGAGGATTACCGTACCGAAGTGCTTGGCCTGGTCAAGGCACAGCAGGTGAAAAATGCGGTGATTGTGCCAACCGGGGCAAAGGGCGGATTTGTTGCCAAGCAGGCGTCTATGGCGTCCGGCCGCGATGCTTGGCTGCAGGAAGGCATTGCCAGTTATATGCTTTATATACAGGCTCTGCTTGATGTAACCGACAACCTGATTGACGGTGAAATCGTGCCGCCGTTGGACGTGGTGCGCCGTGATGGTGATGATCCCTATCTGGTGGTTGCCGCGGACAAGGGCACTGCCACTTTCTCCGATATTGCCAACGAAATTTCACTGGCGAATAATTTTTGGCTCGGTGATGCCTTCGCCTCTGGTGGCGGTAACGGCTATGACCACAAGGCTATGGGTATCACTGCACGCGGTGCCTGGGTGGCCGTGCGACGGCACTTCCATGAAATTGGCGTCGATATTCAGCAGCAGGACTTCACTGTCGTGGGTATCGGCGATATGGGCGGCGATGTGTTTGGCAATGGCATGTTGTTGTCAGAACATATCCAACTGGTTGCGGCGTTTAATCATCTGCATATTTTTGTCGACCCCAATCCCGATGCGGCGACAACCTTTGTCGAACGTAAGCGGCTCTATGATACACCGCGCACCACATGGGACGATTTTGATCGCGCGCTGATGTCTGAGGGCAGCGCGATCTATTCTCGCTCCGCGAAATCATTGCAGCTCACTCCGCAGATCAAACAGCGCTTTGGTATCGATCGCGATGAGCTGACGCCAACGGAGCTGATTAGTGCGATTCTGAAATCCCCGGTTGATTTAATCTGGAACGGCGGCATTGGTACCTATGTGAAATCCTCCGTGGAAAACAATGCCGATGTCGGCGATCGTGCCAACGATGGCTTGAGAGTTGATGGTCGCGACCTCAAATGCCGGGTAATCGGTGAGGGTGGCAATCTCGGTATGACCCAGCGCGGTCGCATTGAGTTCTGTCTTAACGGCGGGCTCTGCAACACCGACTTTATTGATAACGCAGCCGGTGTCGATTGCTCTGATCATGAAGTGAATATCAAAATTCTACTCAACAAGCAGCTTCTGGCAGGCGCGCTGAGCATGGATGAGCGGAATGCGTTTCTCGAGTCGATGACCGACAGTGTTGCCAAACTGGTCCTGCATCACAATCGACGACAGACCCAGGCGATCAGTCTGGCACTGCATCGCAGCGATCAGCAGCACGCCGAATATCAGCGCTTTATGGGGTGGCTGGAAAGTACAGGCAAACTCGATCGTGACCTGGAGTTCTTGCCCGGCGATGATCAGCTTAACGAGCGTATCAATCGCAATCAGCCGAGCTGGACCCGGCCGGAACTGGCGGTGCTGGTCTGCTATTCCAAGGTGATGCTCAAAGAGGCGCTGATCAAGGAAGAACTGATCTCAGAGCCCTATATCGCTGCATCGGTCAATCGGGCATATCCCCCGGCACTGGTTGAACGTTATGCCGACGAGGTGGCGAATCATCAGCTGCGCCAGGAAATTGCCGCCACTCAACTTGCCAATGATCTGGTTGATAGGGTTGGCTTTAGTTTCTTCTTCAGACAGATGGAGTCCACTGGCGCTTCGGCTGGGGATGTGATTCGCGCCTACACCATTGCTATGCAGGTACTCGGCATCGAAAGCCTTTGGCAAGAGATTGAAGACAGTGATCTACCAGCCAAAGGCCAGCTCGATCTGCTGCATATCCTGATTCGCATGGCGCGTCGCACTACCCGCTGGTTGTTGCGCAATCGCCGTCACAACCTCAACTGCTCCGAAATTATCGGTCAATTCACCGCGCCCATGCACTCGGTGCTGCAGCATATGGCTGACCTGCATGAGGTTGAATGGATTAACCTGTGGAGTGCCGAGAAAGCTAATCTTACCGATTTCGCTGTCGATGATCAGCTCGCCTCAAGGTTGGCGGCTTCGGACAGTATGTTCCTCAGTCTCGGCGTGGTCGACACGTCACTGCAGCTGGATCGACCAGTGCAGCAGGTGGCAGAGCTTTATTTTAAGCTTGGCGAACACCTTTCGCTGGACTGGTTTATGGCCCAGATTGTTGCGCTGCAGCCGGATAACCGTTGGCAGGATCTGGCTCGCGAGTCCTATGTAGATGACCTCGAAGGGCAGCGCCGTCGCCTGACCGCAAGTCTGTTGCAGCACAGCGGCGATAACGACTTTACTGCGGTTCTTGAAGGCTGGCAGCAACAGCAGGCGCCCTTAATAAAACGCTGGAAGGTGATGGTTAAAGATCTGCGTCGGGGCCCGGCGCCGGATTTTGCCATGATCTCGGTGGCACTACGCGAATTGCTGGATCTGGTACAAGCCTCGATCGATGGTCGCGAGGAAGCTTAGGGAATAGATTTTAAAGGGTTCTGTGGAGGGCCCGTCTGCCGCATGTCATAAACCGGTCGACGCTTCAGGGTTGTGTTGCTAACGATCATCATGCATTTTGAACGGCATACGCCACTCCAATAAAAACCCAGAGAAGTCACCTATGCTCGCCGTCTTGCCACCCAATGCTTTAAATGTGTTGCGTCTATTCCGACCCTTATTTCTGATTGTTCTGATTACTTTATTGAGCGCTTGCGGCGGTGGGGGCAGCGCGGTTGAAGAGGATACGTCGGTGGCGCTGGACCCACCGACAAGCACTGATCCCCCGACGACTGATCAGCCCACTATTCAAGAGCCGCCGGAGCAGCCAGCTGAGCCAGAGGATATTAGCGTTCCCCATGACACGCCACGTGTTGGTAGGGTGGCAGGCGTCAACATCTGGCAGCTGCCTGATTCTCCGGATGGTGATCGCCCCGATCAGTGTTGGTTGGCCGTCGGTTCCGATGTCAGCGGTGAAATTTATATCTCGGGTCACGATCATCAGACCAATTCGATGCTTTATCGTATGTATCAGTCCGATAACAGCCTGCGCTGGATCGGCGACGCGCGAACGGCCTCGCAAGAGGCGAACAATTGGTTGAGCAACGAGAGCGCAGAGAAATTTCACACCCGGCCTATTCATCACAATGGCAATGTCTATGTCGCGACCCTGGACAGTTCGGACATGAACAATAGCTATTTGAATACCAGAGGCTTCCATTGGTACGGCTATAATATCGCTGCCAATAGTTTCACCGATTTGAGTGCCACGGAACCTGATGGGGTAGGTGCTCAGACTCTGCAGTTGGCGACTATCCAGAAAGACCCTTTACGTAATCTGCTGTATGGGATGTCGATTCCGGAAAATAAATTAGTGCGGTATGACATTGGTGCGGGCGAGACTACAGTGCTCGGCAAGCCCGACGCCTGGCAGAATTTTTTCTATACCAATCGCTTTATGTGGGTCGACTCACGTGGACGTGTCTACATCACCGGTGGCTCATCGCGAACTCAATGGAATCAGGGCGAATCAGCTTCGATCTTTAACCATGTCTGGTATTACGATCCCGTCACTGGCTTTGGTGAACTAAACGCATTTCCTCTACGCGGCCCCAATGCGATGGAAGTCGGGCAGTGGGACCGCGAGCGCAAAAATCTCTATACCAGTGATGATCAGGGTAATATTTATCGCTTCAATGATGCCGCTGCTAGCTGGCAATTCCTCGGTCGTCCGGACTTTTCCAGTGCGTTGAAAACGTGGGTTTTTCAGCTCTCGGCAGACGAGGAAAAAATCTACATTGGTCTAAGTGACGGTTCTCGTCCAAATGCCATTTATGAATTTGATATCGCCACGGGACAGTCCTACGAGTTACTTAAGATGTCTGATCTGGATGATATGGCGGCCTCGGAAAATTTTATTACAGGCTACGACTCCTGGGATAGCTCAGGTAGTTTTTATATTTCCAGCTTTAGCATGTACGACGGAGATAATGTCTATCTCGTGGGCATCAATCCGGTGGAGATTAAACTGGCGACAGGCGTTCTCTCCGAGCGAGTTGAAGTTTCATCAACGGTCGACGCTGGTGAGATTGTTGTCACGCGGACCGGTAATGGCAGTGGTGCTCTGGACGTTCTGTATGAAGTACGCGGATTCAACGCTACAGGGGAGTTGGTATCAACAGCTTATGGCGAGCTCGAGATTAGCGCCCAGAGCGATAGCCTGATCGTCGACCATGGTGGTTTAACTATGCCGTCTGGCGCATCAGTCGCCAGTAAAACATTTGTGCTGGTTGCTGATGGCAATGATTACTTGCTTGGTGACGTCGAGACTATTTTGTTGCCTTGAGAGTGCCTGGCTACTTGTGTGAGTAGACCCTGCGACTGCATTCGGGATGACAGCAGCCTTGTTATCCCGAGCGACACTTTTTAGTTCAGGTCCCAGCTCAGGTTTCAATCACCAGATAATCTCCTCAAAAAAGAGTGAATTAGCGCGCGACTCTGTATAATCCCGGAATTGATTTTCGGAGGCTTTACTCGATGCCACATTTTCAACGTATCGGTCTGCTGGCCAGTCTCGACGTACCTGAGGTGCGCGACTCGCTGAACAAGCTTGAAGCCTTTCTGTTAGCGCATGGGAGCGAGGTCGTCTATGAGCAACAGGCGGCGAAATTGGTCGATTGGAAAATAGATAAAGTTTTGCCGATCGAAGAATTTCCCGGCGCTGTGGATTTGGGTATTGTGGTTGGGGGCGATGGCAGCATGCTCAGCGCCAGCCGCAGCATGGCCGCGAGCAAGATTCCATTGCTCGGTATCAACCGTGGGCGACTTGGCTTTTTAACTGATATCTCTCCCGATGAAATCGCCGAGCGCGTGCTGCCGGTTCTCTCCGGTGACTTTAAACAAACCAGCCGTTTTATCCTCGAAACCTCCATCACCCGACAGGGCGAATTAATTGGTGAAGGACTGGCCGTTAACGATATCGTCTTGCACCCCGGGCAGTCGGTGCGCATGATGGCGTTTGAGCTCTACGTCGATGGCGAATTCGTCTACAGTCAGCGCTCTGATGGCCTTATCGTGGCTACCCCCACCGGGTCAACCGCCTATGCACTGTCTGCTGGCGGACCGCTGCTGTGTCCGGAGTTGGATGCGATGGTCGTCGTACCGCTCAATCCGCATACCCTGAGCAGCCGCCCGATCGCTCTGCACGGTGACGCGCAGATCAAAATCAAGGTGAGTTCCCGCAATGAGTTGCATCCGTTGATCACCTGCGATGGTCACAATGATTATCAGACCGAGCCCGGTGATGTGATCGCCATTCGCAAGGCAGCTCATGAGATTATCTTGATCCATCCCAGCGACCATAATTTCTATAGCATCTGTCGCTCAAAACTGGGTTGGGGCAGTCGCCTTGACGCTGCCAAGCAGCAAGATGACAGCTGAGCCATCCCAGTCAGCCAGATGGCTGAGAGCCGCCAAGCAGCACCCAGTTACCAGTCTGCTAATGATGGCCAGTCTGGTCGGCTGGTTTATCGGTAGTTTTTTTTACCGCATTCCCGAACAATTTGTTTTTGGCGGTCTCGACAATGGACAACCCTGGCGTTTAATCACGCCTATTTTCATCCATTTCGGGCTGATGCACTTTGCCTTTAACGCTCTGTGGTTAAGCTTGCTGGGCTCGCGTGTTGAGCGCGCTCTCGGCCCGTTGCATCTATTTTTGCTGGTCGCGGTGAGTGCCGTGGTTTCTAATATGGCGCAATTTGTCTGGGCCGGCTCGGTCGCCTTCGGCGGCATGTCCGGAGTGATTTATGCGCTGCTCGGTTACCTCTGGATTCGCAACTGGCTGGCGCCACATCCTGTGCTGTGGCTGCCGAAAGAGTTAATTGGCTTTATGGTATTTTGGCTGCTGTTCTGCATGACTGGTATTCTCGATTTTTTAATCGGCGTCGGCATTGCCAATGCGGCCCACTTTGGTGGGCTGGTTACAGGTATGCTGCTGGGGCTGATTTTTGGCACAGTGAATTCATTCGGTAAGAGGTTGAAATAAATTATGGATCTGCGTCAGTTGCTGAGTAGCATCACTCCGGATATCTACGAAAATTTAAAGCGCGCGGTCGAGCTTGGCAAATGGCCCGACGGACGGGCCCTTAGCGATGAGCAGAAAGCGCTCTGTATGCAGGCGATTATTGCCTATGACCAGCGCAAGCCTGAAGAACAGCGTACCGGTTATGTGCCGCCTAAAACGACGGCATGCACGCCGCCGCCAGATGAACAGCCACTGAAATGGCAGAATTGATATGAGTGCATCGGTTAAGGCTTCAGGCCACCTTGAAAAAATGTTGACCAGTCTCGGCGAGCAGGGCCAGGTGACGTATCAGTTGCCGGTTGATGATCAGCGTATTGATATGAATAACCTGATCGGCAAGCCTATCGTGATTGAGCATCTCGGTGATATTCACTGCATTCACTGTGGGCGACGCTCAAAAAAGAGTTTTAGCCAAGGGTATTGTTACCCCTGTTTTACCTCGCTGCCACAGTGTGACAGCTGCATTATGAGCCCCGAGAAATGCCACTTTCATCACGGCACCTGCCGCGATCCGGAGTGGGGCGAAAAGTACTGTTTTACCGATCATTTTGTCTATCTTGCCAACTCCTCGGGGGTCAAGGTTGGTATCACCCGCGGCACGCAGTTGCCGACTCGCTGGATCGATCAGGGTGCAACCCAGGGGCTGCCGATTTTTCGCGTGCAGACACGCTATCAGGCCGGTTTAATTGAAGACTGTCTGCGTGAACACATTGCCGACAAAACGCACTGGCAGAAAATGCTTAAAGGCAATGCTGAGGATGTCGATTTGGGAGCGTTGCGAGATGAGTTAATGGCCAAATCCGAGCCCGGTCTGCAACTGCTTGAGCAAGAGTTTGGATTGCAGGCACTGCAGAGACTGTTTAACGAAAACATTACCCATATTGATTTCCCGGTCAGCCAGTGGCCGGAAAAAGTAAAAAGTTTTAACCTCGACAAACAGCCGCTGATTGAAGGGGTGTTGCTGGGCATTAAAGGCCAGTACCTGATGCTTGATACAGGGGTGATCAATATCCGTAAATACACCGCCTACAACGTACAGTTTTCCTCCGCTGCCTGAGCTGCTTACATAATCCACGCCAATAAACTCCCGGACAAATTTTCATGAAAGACGCACTGCCACAGACTATCTATTTGCAAGATTACAAACCATCCGCTTTTGAAATCGAAAAAACCGACCTGCTGTTTGAACTTGGCGAAGAGCACACCCGGGTAACCGCCACATTAACCGTGGCGCGTAACGTACTCAGCGAAGAGCAAAATGCGGATCTGGTACTGCACGGCAGCCCCGGGCTCGATCTGCAGTCCGTTGCGGTGGATGGTCAGCCACTGGCCGAAGGCGGCTTTAGTCGCGACGATGAATCACTCACCATTCCCGGTCTCGGTGTCCGCGCAACCATCACCACCCAGGTATTGATCAAGCCCCAGGACAATACCACCATGATGGGTCTGTACCGCTCGCGCACCATGTACTGCACCCAATGTGAGGCTGAGGGTTTCCGTGATATCACTTATTACCTTGACCGCCCGGATGTGATGTCAACATTCACCACCAAAATTATCGCCGACAAAGCGCAGTATCCTGTTTTGCTCTCCAACGGTAACCCTATCGAGCGTGGTGAGCTGGATAATGGCCGCCACTTTGTCACCTGGCACGACCCGTTTAAAAAGCCCGCTTACCTGTTTGCCCTGGTTGCCGGCACCCTGAGCTGCGTCGAAGACAGCTTTACCACCATGTCCGGGCGCAACGTTAAATTACAGATTTTTGTTGAAGAAAAAGATCTCGATAAGTGCGATCACGCGATGATTTCACTGAAGCATTCCATGCGCTGGGACGAAGAAGCCTATGGCCGCGAATACGATCTGGATATCTTTATGATCGTCGCCGTCGATGACTTCAATATGGGCGCAATGGAAAACAAAGGGCTGAATATTTTTAACACCTCCGCGGTGTTGGCCAACCCCAAGACCACAACAGATGCCGCCTTTCAGCGCGTCGAGTCAATTGTTGCCCACGAATATTTTCACAACTGGTCGGGCAATCGCGTCACCTGCCGAGACTGGTTTCAGCTCAGCCTTAAAGAGGGCTTTACCGTCTATCGCGATTCGCAGTTTTCCGCTGACATGAACTCGGCAACGGTCAAACGCATTGAAGATGTCACCTATCTGCGCACCCATCAGTTTGCCGAAGATGGCGGCCCGATGGCACATCCGGTGCAGCCCGACTCCTATATGGAGATCAATAATTTTTACACCCTCACGGTGTATGAAAAGGGCGCCGAAGTGGTCGGCATGATCCGCACATTGCTCGGCGCCGAGACCTTCCGCAAGGGCAGCGATATCTATTTCGAGCGTCACGACGGTCAGGCGGTCACCATCGAAGAGTTTGTGCGTGCCATGGAAGAGGCCAGCGGCCGCAATCTGACCCAGTTCCGCCGCTGGTATAAACAGTCAGGCACACCACAGTTAAAAGTCACCTCTGAATATGACGCCGACGCCCGCACCTTTACTTTGGACTTTGCCCAAAGCTGCCCGGCAACCCCGGGACAGGCGCAGAAGCAGCCATTTGTTATTCCGGTCAAACTGGGCCTGGTGGGAGAGCAGGGCGATCTGCCACTCAACGCCGCTGGCGACACCGAAATGGTTTATGAGGTCAATCAAACCTCTCAAACGCTGGTAATAAATGATATTGATCAGGCGCCCGTGCCCTCACTGCTGCGCGGCTTTTCCGCGCCGGTAAAATTGCACTATCCCTACAGCAAACAGCAGCTGATTCATCTGATGGCCAATGACAGCGACGGCTTTAACCGCTGGGATGCAGGCCAGCAACTCAGCTTTGAACTGCTGCAAAAACTCAGCGCCGATGCCCACGCAAAGCGTCCATTGCAGATGGACCAACAGCTAACCGCCGCCTTCAAAACCTTGCTTAACGATAAGAGCCTCGACCCGGCCATGGTCGAGCTAATGCTGCAACTGCCCAGCGAAGCACAGCTGCACGAAGAAGCCGATATTATTCACGCCGACGCCATTCATGCCGCGCGACTGTTTGTGCGCCAATCATTGGCCAGCGAACTCAGTGCTGAACTACTCGCCGTCTACCAGCGCCACAATATCAGTCAGGTCTACGCCCCGGAAGCCGCGCAGATTGGCCGTCGCGCCCTGAAAAATATTGCCCTCAGCTACCTGATGCTGGTCGACAATCTCGGCGTCGACCTGGCCGCTGAGCAGTTCCAGCGCGCCGACAATATGACCGACAAAGCCACCGCGCTGGCCTGTCTGGTCAACTGCCCGACTGCCGCCACCCAGGCCGCCGAAGCACTGCAACAGTTTGAACAGCAGTATCGCGATGAGGCGCTGGTGATGAACCTGTGGCTGCAGATTCAGGCCGCCAACAGTCAGCCCGGCGGCTTGCAGCGAGTTGAAGCGCTGGAGCAACATCCGGCCTTTACCTTTAGCAACCCCAACAAAATCCGCAGCCTGATTGGCGGTTTCTGCAATGCCAACCTGGTCAACTTCCACAACCCGGATGGCTCGGGGTATGAATTCCTCAAACAACGTATTCTTGCCTTGCACAGCCGCAACCCCCAGGTAGCCGCGCGACTCATGACACCGCTGACTCGCTGGCAGAAATTCCCCGACCCTAATCGTCAGCAGATGCGCGACGCACTGCAAGTGATCGCCGACGAGCCAGGATTGGTGAAAGATATTGTCGAAATCGCGACCAAGTCACTGCAATAAAGCAGAAATGACACGGCGGCTGGCAAAGCCAAAATTGTTGGCTATGCTTTAGATGTCGGGTCGGTGATGTCCTTTTTGCCGGCCCGATGATTCAGTGCTCAACTGCAAACTGGTCGACTTGGTTCCGATCCACATGCGAGTCCGAAATGTCCGGCAAGTAGCGAATGTCTAATCCCCATTCCGGGTTCTGAATGTCTCATGTAACTCCATTTTAAGAGGGCCTAACCAGCCCTCTTTTTTTATATTTCTTTTACGCGTCTTTTATACTGATTTTATACCCCTTTTATATCTCTTTTATCGCATCCCTTGTCAGTCACCGTTCTGTCAATTCAGCCCATTCTTGAATAGCCCCGATTTGTCGCCTACTTTTAAAGAGCAATACGGGGAGCTGTTACACAGGCACCAAGCCCAGATCAGCAATACCTCGAAGCCAAAGCCAGAGTGATGCACAGCGCAGAGGTGTATCACCCGAGGCATGAACTTTTGGATAGCGGCGATAGCAACTATCGCTGCCAAGGAAAAAAACGTCATGGCCGACAGACCGATTAACCCAAGCTCAGACTCAGACCCATGTACCAATGCGCACAAAAACCGCCCAGGCAAACAGGGCACCAGTGTGCTCAATGCCTTTCAAAATCATCAGCTGGCACTGCGGCGTTTTATCTCACGCTTTGTGCAGCGCACACAAGATATCGACGACGTCGCCCAGGAAGCCTTTTTGCGCGCCTATCGTGCCGAAAAAAGCCGCCCCATAGAACAGCCCAAGTCATTTCTGTTTCGGATAGCACACAATATTGCGATCACAGAGCTCACCAAAAAATCCAGCCAGATTATCGACTATATAGCGGATATCGATGAGTCAGCTGTTGTATGGTTAGAAGACTCGGCAGAAGATCAGGCCATGGCCGACCAGCAAATTGGCCTGCACTGCGAAGCCGTCGCGAAACTGCCAGCCCAATGTCGGCGAGTCTTTTTAATGCGCAAAGTGCATGGCATGAGCCACTCTGAAATAGGCCTTGAACTGGGCATAGCAATCAGCACAGTGGAAAAACACATGTCCAAAGGCATCCGTGCCTGCGCCGCCTATATGGAAGAGCACACCTATAGCGAAGGGTCAGACAAGCGCGGCACAGACACAGGCAAACAGCTGGCAAATGGCGGAATAGGGCCACAACATGGATAACATCCACAGACTCACATCAGCGCAAGATATCGAGCAACAGGCAGCAGACTGGCTTGTGCGTCTCGATAGCGATCGCCCGCTCAGCCAGGACGAGCTGCAGCAGCTCAAAAGCTGGATGCAAACCAGCCCCGCCCACCGCGAACAACTGCAGCGCTTGACAAAATATTGGCACAGAGCCAACCAACTCGCCGAACTCTCATTTCCGCTGCCCGGCAGCCCACGCCCTGATGGCCTGACCGCCAATATGCGCTATCAGTTCAGGCAGCTTTTCACCAGCGCCCGTCAGGCCACCGTCACCCTCAGCGCCGTCTTCACCCTGTGCATGGCCGTTGCTATCGGCCTGCTGATAAACAGTGGCGACAGTTCAAGCGTATCCGGTAATGGCATCTATCAAACCCGCATCGGAGAACAAAACACCATCACCTTATCTGATGGCTCAGTGATTCAACTCAACACCAACAGCCGCCTGCAAGTGAACTACGTCGACCAGCTGCGGCAAGTGGTATTGATGGCAGGCGAAGCCCACTTTGATGTGGCCAAAGAGCCAGATCGACCGTTTCTGGTCAAAGCCGGAGAGGGCATGGTGCAGGCAGTAGGCACCGCCTTTAGTGTGCGGCTTAACCCGGAAGCACTCAGAGTGACGGTAACCGAAGGCAAGGTCGCCTTGATCAGCAGCGCCACAGAGCTCGCGGCAACCCCTTCCAGCCAGTCACAGCCGCAGCCAGCCCCACAACAACAGACCAGAGGCTATCTGGTGCAGGGGCAGAGTGTCGACTTTAAACCTGCACAGAAAGACGGCCTCGGCAGTCAAGTACATCAGCTGCAAGCCCTCGATCTCGAGCATGAACTCGCCTGGCGCCAGGGCCTGCTGTTATTTTCCGGAGAATCACTTAAAGATGTTATCGAAGAAGTTAACCGCTACACCAAGCTGGATATTCAGATAATCGACAGCGAAATCGCCGATATCAGCATCGGTGGTCAATTTAAAGTTGGCGAAACCGAAGCCATGCTCAAAGTGCTGGAAACCAGCTTTGGTATTGATGTAACCCGCCCCAGCGCAAACACAGTGCATCTCGCGCTTAAGTAAACCCAAGCCCGCTAACGCACCAGCCCGCAAACTCAGCAACCCTCAACTACACTTATTGATATCAGTGCCACTAATATTGTGCGCCAGGTCAAAACCTCGAGCCTCACACGAGAGGGATATCATCATTCACCAAAAACGCCATCACAAAAAAAGACGCAAACTGAGTAGCGGGTTGCAAACCCTTGCTGGTTATACAACTCACAAGGCCGCAGAAGTGGCGTTGTCATGGGTAGCAAGCCAGAGCATGGGAAAGGGAATGAGGCGCACATCGCAATGAAAGCCTCATTTGTCAGCCAACTGGTTAGTCGAATTTATTTTTGTGTCGCGTTAACGGCTCTGTCGTTGACTGCGGTAGCCGAGGCAGCACAGGTGGATGTGCACAAACAGTACACATTTAATCTACCCCGGCAAACCGTCGCAGACTCTTTAAACGACATAGCCAAACACACCGGCGCACAGTTTCTCTTTCCTTACGAACTTGCCAAATCCGTGACCGCGAAACCAGTCTCTGGATACTTCACCCTGTTAGAAGCCACATCGCAACTGCTTCAAAACACCGGGCTCAAAAGTGACCTTGTCGATGGGGTGCTCACCATCTCCTCACAGGACGACGCAAGCACCGCTTTTAACCAAAGTAAGGGGAAGAGTATGAATATCAAACATAGAAAAAGTTTATTGGCCACATTAGTTGGCTTGTTTGCGGCAGGTGGTGCGGCTACGGCCACTGCTCAGGATGAGATGCAAGAGAGCGCAAGAGCGCAGAATGTGCTGGATGAAATTATTGTTACAGCACAGAAGCGGGAGCAGAATTTGCAGGATGTTGGGTTAGCAATTTCGGCAATTACTGGCGAAGGGTTGGCGAAAAGAGGGATTGATAGCCCTATGGATTTACAGTATTCCATACCAAGCCTCTCTCTAGGCAGTACCGTCGTTGGGAATGCGCAAGTTACAATCCGTGGTGTTGGAGTAGAGAATATTGTTGTTGGTGGAGATCCGGGCGTTCCCTTGCATATGGACGGACATTATCTTCAGTCTAGTGCTTTTATGTTGCACGATTTACTTGATATTGAGCGTGTTGAGATTTTAAGAGGCCCGCAAGGAACCCTATATGGTAGAAACGCAATTGGGGGGAGTATTAATATTATCTCCAACCGGCCTACCGATGAACTTACAGGTAAGGCTAGTTTGGCTATTGGGAATTACGGACGTCACTTATTTCAGGGTGTTATTAGCGGTTCGGTGCACGACAATGTACGAGCTCGACTAGCTGTGGCAGATGAAAAGCGCGACGGCTATATTGAGAATGTCAGTGACTTGGGAGGAGAGGATTTAGGAAGCTCAAATTATACAAATATAAGGTCATCTTTTGAGTTCGATGTGTCAGACAATGTTGAGGTATTCTTAAGTGGTTATTACTATAAAAATACTGGCAATGGTGTTTCTGAAAGATGGCTTGGAGATTATCCATCGGATACATTTCTGGATGGCCAGATTAATTACTATGAGTTAAATAACGCGGGCTCTAATATTACATTGTCGGATCCAAGAAAGGTTCGAGTTAATGATGTCGATGGGGAAATCGTAGATAAGGCTGAAGGTGTTTCTGTAGATATTGATTGGGACATGGGTGGTTTTACGTTCCGATCATTAACGGCATACAATAAAAATCGGCATGCCGATGCAATTGATTCCGATGCTTCTGATGTTGTGAATCTCAATCAAATAGATTTCAACCAACACGAAACTTATACTCAGGAGTTTCAGCTTGTTTCTGCTGATAGAGAAGATTTTAACTGGATTCTAGGCGCGTTTTATTACGATGAAACTGGTGCGTATGAAGAGTTCTTTGATTGGGATAATTTGTTTGAGGTTGGCGGCGATAAATTTGTTGCGGAGTTTGGCCGAAATGTAGAGTCTAAATCTATCGGCTTGTTTGGCCAGTTTGAATATGCCTTAACTGATAGATCAGAGCTTATTTTTGGGCTTAGGTATGATCATGACGAAAAGGATTACTCAGGATTTATATTAATCCCATTGTTTGGGCTTGAGACGCCTGAAGGTAGCCCGATTGTGGTTCCATTTAAAGATGATTGGGAAAATGTTAGCGGTAAAATCGGGATTAATTTCCATCTAAATGAAGACGTTCTACTATACGGTTCATTTGCAACTGGGTATAAGGCGGGTGGATACAACGACACGTCACCAGCTTACGACCCTGAGACAGTTGAAGCCTTTGAGTTGGGTCTGAAGGGGGGATGGTTTGATAATAAAGTACAAGGCAATGTGAGCTTGTTTCATTATGATTATAAAGACAAGCAGGAATTCAAACGAGACGATACAATTGGTTTGTCGGCTATTGTTAATGCAGCAGAGGCGACAATTAATGGTTGAATCGCCACTAGTTCAGTAGACACTTCCCAGTCTCACTTTCAAACCGTCGCTCGAACTCTCTCGGCGACAATAAATTGTTCGCAGTGTGCCTGCGAACAGAGTTATAGAACATTTCTA
>JAHEHL010000010.1 GCA_024644595.1 Porticoccaceae bacterium
TGACTTGTTTAACCGCCTCAATCTTAAATTCTTCTGGGTATCGCTTTCTGCTCATAATTCCACCTCTCTAGACGCTATTGTGTGCGACTAAAAGGTGTCTAGCAAACTAGTGGCGATTCAGGGCTCCTATAGAAGAATAGCCTAACAAAGCGTTGCTGGCGGCGTTAATGTCCGCTCCTGGCCGAAAGCCGCCTCTACCACCCAACAAAATTGTGTCTCCCTACAATAAGCGATACTTCAGTGTCACTTGATGGAAGTCATAATATGAAAGTTGATTTGGTTACAAGCCTTAAGCGCCACGCAACCAAAACCCTCTCTGAGCTGCATGCCTCACAAAAGCTCATTTTGATTGCCCAGCATTGACAGTCTTCAGCCTATCTGGTGGATATTGAAGGCTATGAGTTCCAACAGCGACGGATGCGCATTTTGGAAGGGATCGGCAGAGGTGAGCGTGATATCCAGGAGGGCGTAACGTCGCCTTGGAGTGACAGGGTAGGTTAGAAGAGTAGCGCGAGACTTACCCAAACAGCGATTTCAGCGCCGCCAATGATTCCTCGCCCTTGGCTTTGTTTTCTTCTTCACTGATCGGCTCGCCGCCGCCAATTCTGATTAAATCGTCTTTTGGTAGTTCGTCAATAAAGCGGCTGGGTGTGGTGGCTGATGTTTCGCCAAACTGGGTGCGCTGTCGGGCGCTGGTCATGGTTAATGTGCGCTGGGCTCTGGTGATGCCCACATAGGCCAGCCGTCGCTCTTCTTCTATCTGGCCGCCTTCCACGCTGTTTTTGTGGGGTAGGATTTCTTCTTCCATGCCGATCATAAATACATGCAGAAATTCCAGACCTTTGGCGGCGTGGAGGGTGAGCAGCTGGACTTTGTCGTCGGCTGATTCTTCCTCTTCGCGATCGAGAATATCTCTGAGGATCAATTTGGCGATGGCATTTTCGATTTTGCTGTCGCCGCTGTCTGCCGTGCTTTCATCGTTCTTTAATACTTTGGCTAATTGGTTGAGCAAAAACTGCACGTTTTCCCAGCGCTTTTGCGCAACGTGGTCGCTGCTGGCATTTTGGTGCAGCCAGCCGAGATAGTCGGCGTCGTCGAGCATTTCATTGATGGCATCGATCGAGTTGCCGTTGTAGGCGCTTTTTTGGACATTTTGCATCCAGTGTTTAAAGCGTTTGAGTCGCTCCAGATTGGCGGCGGGCACGCTGGCACTAAGGCCGACTTCATCGATTGCATCATAGAGTGAGAGGTTGCGTTTGTTGCTGTACTCACCGAGTTTTTCCAAGGTGGTGGGGCCGATCTGACGCCGTGGCGTGTTAATAATGCGCAGCAGGGCGTTGTCGTCATCCGGGTTAACAATGAGACGCAGGTAGGCCATCACATCTTTGATTTCGGTTTTGGCATAGAAGCTTTGCCCGCCGGTTATTTCGTAGGGGATGCTCTGTGCCTGCAGCTTGATTTCGACCAACTTGGCCTGATAGTTACCGCGATAGAGCACAGCAAAGTCGCTGTATTTACAGCGCCGCTTGAGGCGCATATCAATAATTTCATTGACCACACGCTCGCATTCACTTTCTTCGTTGTCGCTGGTAATAAAGCGCAGTGGATCGCCGTAGCCGAGTTCACTCCACAGTGCTTTGCTGATCAGGTGGGGGTTGTTGTCGATCAATGTGTTGGCGGCTTTAAGTATGCGGCCGGTGGAGCGGTAGTTTTGCTCAAGCTTAATAATATTGAGAGTGGGAAAATCGGTCTGCAGTTGCATAAGGTTTTCCGGGCGGGCACCACGCCAGGCATAGATTGACTGGTCATCGTCGCCGACCACGGTGAGTGCCTGTTTTTCATTAACCAGGGTTTTCACCAGTTCGTATTGGGCGAGGTTGGTGTCTTGATATTCATCTACCAACAGATAGCGTATGCGTCGCTGCCATTTGGCGAGCACTTCAGGGTGGTCGCGGAACAACAGCACCGGAGTCATGATCAGGTCGTCAAAATCAACCGCGTTGTACGCTTTTAGCGCGCGCTGATAACGCTCATATAACAGTGCGATGCCCTGTTCGCCGCTGCTCTCGGCTCTGCTGCTGGCGTGACCTGGGTCGAGCAGGCCGTTTTTCCAATTGGAGATGCTGTTTTGCACTGTATCGATGAGTTTTTCATCCAGCTCGCTGTGGCGCACCATTAATTCTTTAAGCAGGTTGCGGCAGTCCTCTTGGTCGAGAATCGAGAAGCCCGCTTTAAACCCGAGGGTTTTAATTTCGCTGCGAATAATAGTCAGACCGAGATTGTGGAAAGTGGATACGGTCAAACCGCGAGCTTTATCTGAAGGCAGCAGTTTGCCTACTCGCGCTTTCATTTCCCGGGCGGCTTTGTTGGTAAATGTCACCGCTGCAATATTGCGCGCGGGAATGCCGCAGTCTTCGACGAGATAGGCAATTTTGCGGGTGATAACGCTGGTTTTGCCACTGCCGGCACCGGCCAGCACCAGCAGTGGGCCATCGATATACTTCAGCGCCGCCTGCTGCTGGGGGTTGAGATTTTGGGCCATGGAAGTGCTCTTTGTTGTAGGGCTAGGCCATCTCGGAAATAGCGTTGCGTTTCTCGTTTAGTTGCGTCAGAGAACTTTCAAAGTCAGTCAGCTTTTGACGCTCTTTGGCAACGACCTCTGTCGGTGCGTTGTCGACAAACTTAGCATTGCTGAGTTTGCCTGTGAGCTTTTTGACTTCGATAGAAATTTTTTCGATCTCGCGATCGAGACGGGCCAGCTCGGCGTCAACGTCAATCAAGCCGGCCATCGGCACCAGAATTTCCAGATCGCCGGCCAGCGCTGTGGCGCAGAGTGGTGCATCACTGGCATTGTCGAGCCAGGTAATCGACTCGAGACTGGCGAGCTTGCTGAGGAACTGACGGTTTTCATCGAGACGACGCTTGTCGGTGCTGTCGCCATGCGCAATAAAGATCGGCAGCGCTTTGGCGGGAGAGATATTCATTTCGCCGCGGATATTGCGCACACCAACAACGACCTGTTTAACCCATTCGATATCGTCAATCGCGGCCTGATCGACTTGGCTGTTATCGGCCACCGGGAAAGGTTGCAGCATAATCGTGTCGCCGTCGGGATTGAGTTCAATGCCGGCCAGTGGGGCGATGCTCTGCCAGATTTCTTCGGTAATAAATGGCAGCATTGGGTGCGCCAGTCGCAGGATCGCTTCAAGCACACGCACCAGTGTGCGGCGAGTGCCTTTTTGAATGGCTGGGTCGCCATTCTCGTCCCAGAGCACGGGCTTGGACAGTTCCAGGTACCAGTCGCAGTATTCGTTCCAGATAAAGTCATAGAGCGCCTGAGTGGCGAGGTCGAATCGGTAGTTCTCGATGGCGGCTGTGACGTCACTTTCCGCTGTTTGCAGGCGCGAAATAATCCAGCGATCCGCCAGTGTTAGTTGGTAGTCATTGGCGTTGTCCTGGCCGCAGTCAAGATTGCCTTGCTCGCCGGTCGCGTTCATCAACACATAGCGCGAGGCGTTCCAGATTTTGTTGCAGAAGTTTCTGTAGCCTTCCAGGCGCTTCATATCCCAGTTGATATCGCGGCCAGTGGAGGTCAGTGCGCAGAGGGTGAAGCGCAGGGCGTCTGAACCGTGCGGTTCAATGCCTTCGGGAAACTGCTTGCGGGTGCGGCTGGCAATCTTTTGCGCCAGCTGGGGTTGCATCATGTTGCCGGTACGTTTTTCCAGAAGCGCTTCGATGTCGATACCATCGATCATGTCGAGTGGGTCGAGTACATTGCCTTTGGACTTGGACATTTTCTGTCCGGTCTCATCACGGATCAGGCCGGTGACATAGACCGTTTTAAACGGGACTTCGGGCTCGCCATTTTCATCTTTGATCAGGTGCATGGACATCATCACCATGCGGGCTACCCAGAAGAAAATAATATCGAAACCGGTGACCAGCACATCGGTGGGGTGGAAGGTTTTCAGGCGCTCGGTCTGTTCTGGCCAGCCCTGGGTGCCAAAGGTCCACAGAGCAGAGCTGAACCAGGTGTCCAGCACGTCTTCATCTTGTTTGAGGGCGATGTCGCCCAGATTGTATTTGGTGCGCACATCGGCTTCGCTTTTGCCGACGTAGGCTTTGCCGGCGTCGTCGTACCAGGCGGGAATTTGATGGCCCCACCAAAGCTGGCGTGAGATACACCAGTCCTGAATATTGCGCATCCAGGAGAAGTACATGTTTTCATATTGCTGCGGGACAAATTTAATGCGCCCATCTTCGACTGCTTCGATGGCTGGGCCGGCCAATTTCTTTGCATCAACATACCACTGGTTGGTCAGCAGCGGTTCGATCACCACGCCGCCGCGATCGCCATAGGGCACGGTCATGTCGTTTTCTTCAATTTTTTCCAGCAGCCCCAGTGTTTCAAAGTCGGCGACTATTTCACGACGTGCGGCGAAGCGTTCCATGCCGCGATATTTCTCCGGCAGGGTGCTGTCGATGTCATCGTTGTCACTGCCATCGCTGTTGACGCATTCAGCACTCTGACGAATATCGGCATTGGTGGTGAGAATATTGATCATCGGTAGCTGATGGCGCTGTCCGACTTCATAGTCATTGAAGTCGTGTGCTGGAGTGATCTTGACACAGCCGGTGCCTTTTTTCATATCGGCGTAGTCGTCGCCAACAATTGGAATTAGCCTGCCCAGCAAAGGTAATTCCACAAACTGGCCAATCAGGTTTTTATAGCGAGGGTCGTCCGGATTAACGGCTACGCCGGTGTCGCCGAGCATGGTCTCAGGGCGCGTGGTGGCGACCACAATATAATCTTTGCCATCAGCGGTTGTCGCGCCATTGGCCAGCGGGTAACGCAGGTGCCACATCTTGCCTTTGACTTCGCGATTTTCGACTTCAAGATCCGAGATGGCGGTGTGCAGTTTTGGGTCCCAGTTAACCAGTCGCTTGCCACGATAGATCAGGCCGTCATTGTGCAGGCGCACAAAGGCTTCCTGCACAGCGTTATAGAAACCGTCGTCCATGGTGAAGCGCTCGGTTTCCCAGTCGACGGAATTGCCGAGACGACGCATCTGTTGGGTAATGGTGCCGCCGGACTCTTCTTTCCACTCCCAAATTTTTTCGATAAATTTTTCACGCCCCAGCGCTTCGCGACCTGGTTGCTCTTCGCTGGCGAGTTTGCGCTCGACAACCATCTGTGTGGCGATGCCGGCGTGATCGGTTCCCACTTGCCAGAGTGCGTTTTTGCCTTTCATGCGCTGATAGCGGGTCAGGGCATCCATAATGCCGTGCTGCAACGCATGGCCGATATGCAGGCTGCCGGTCACATTGGGTGGTGGAATAACAATGCTGTAGGACTCCCCCTCACCGCTGGGGGCAAAGTAACCGCGCTCTTCCCAGGTTTTGTACCATTTACTTTCGATGTCTTGGGGGTGGAATGTTTTTTCCATTAGTGGGCTCGGTTATCCATTTTGAAGGTCATTTTTGTAGCTGAAGATTATAGGTGTTGACGGCGTCTGCCGCTAGCGCTGCGATGATTAACTGTCGCGATTGGACTGGTCCTGGCGATTAAATCGCTCACGCACCATGGTGCGAATCTTGTCGCGCAAAAGCTGGTCGACTCGCGGACGTATTTTGTTCATCAGTTTGTTGACGATGGCGTTTATCTGGGTGTCATTTGCTGTTTGCGGGGCGCTGTGTTGGTCGAAAAGATGCTGCTGTGCCTGGTTAAACTGTTCCAGCAGTTTACGCTCTTCGTCAATTTCACGATCGACTACATCACTTGGAATGGGTATTTCAATGCTGTTGGCATGATCTTCAGAGAGGCTGCCAGGCAAGGTTAGATTTGTTTTGCTGCTGGCCTTGTCAGCGGCTTTGGAGAGCAGGTTGTCGTGCAGGGAATAGAGGTCGTCGAGCAGTTCTTCGAGGTTGGCAAGGTCGCTGGTGGGCTCGATTTTGTCACTCATCAGGGTTTAAATTTTTCCGTAAGATCGTGGAAGCTTAAAGGATAGCCACGCTCTTTGTAAAACTTGAAGCTGTCACGCTTGGCCTGTTCGTAATCGGGTTGCGGGTAGATAACTTCCATAACCCGCTCGAAGCGACTGAACCAGGTGGGTATCTGCGGCTGCAAGTTGATCAGAATGCCGTGGTGTTCGCCGGGGTCACTGTCTGCGGTGATGGCAACGGGATGGTTTTCAGCGCCCACGCCGTGTGGCACAAAAGCACTGGCCTGGAAGTCCCAGAGCATTTTGTTGAGTTGCTCAGCTGTTTCTGTATCGGCCACTAGACATAACACCTGTTGCTTGGCATTCAGGGCTTTTTGCGTTAACTGACACACCAGTGCCAGGGCAACCTGGAGGTCGCCCGACAACTTGTAAAAAGAGACACTGGTCATATTGTGCTTTTACGGTACGTTTATTGTGCTTTGCTGCGCAGGTAGTCCATCAGGATTGGAACCGGTCGTCCGGTTGCACCTTTGGCGGCGCCAGATACCCAGGCGGTGCCGGCGACATCGAGATGGGCCCACTTATATTTTTTGGTGAAGCGGGCCAGGAAACAGGCTGCGGTAATCGTGCCTGCCTGAGGGCCACCAATGTTGGCCATGTCGGCAAAGTTGCTTTTCAGCAGCTCATCGTATTCGTCCCACAAAGGTAGTCGCCAGGCGCGGTCGCCACTGCGTGTGCCGCTGCTGAGCAGCTGCTCGGCGAGTTCGTCATCGTTCGACAGCATGCCGGCAGTCACTTTGCCGAGTGCGCCAATCACTGCCCCGGTGAGGGTGGCGATGTCAATGACACTTTCAGGCTTGAAGCGTTCGGCGTAGGTGAGTGCGTCACAGAGAATCAGTCGGCCTTCTGCGTCGGTGTTTAAAATTTCGATAGTCTGACCAGACATGCTGGTGACGACATCGCCAGGTTTGGTGGCGTGTCCATTGGGCATGTTTTCAACAGCGGGAATAATGCCGACGACGTTGATTGGCATCTGGGTTTCGATCAGGGCGTTGATAACGCCAATTACCGAGGCGCCGCCACACATGTCGTATTTCATTTCGTCCATACCACCGCCGGGCTTGAGACTGATGCCGCCAGTGTCGAAAGTTACCGCTTTGCCGACCAGAACCACCGGCTTAACACTGGCCTTGGCGCCGGAATATTTAATCACAATAAGGTGTCCGGGCTGATCTGAGCCGGCGCTAACCGAGAGCAGAGAACCCATGTTGAGTTTTGTCATCTGCGCTTCACTGAGCACTGTGGTGGTGACTTTTGCCACGCCTTTGGCCAGAGTTTTGGCCTGGTCGGCGAGATAGCTCGGCGTGCAGATATTGGCCGGCAGATTGCCCAGCTGTCTTGCGGCATTCATGCCATTGCCCACCGCGGCGCCATAGCTGAGGCCTTTTTTGGCTGCGCTGGCTTCTGACTTGCCGGGCGCCCAATAAGTGAGGGTCTTCAATTTAATGGTTTTAGTTTTTTGCTGGCCTTTGGGGACATGGCTGTAGTGGTAGCTGGCAGTTTGCACTGAGCGCGAGACAATGCCTGCTTCCCACTCGGCGTCTGCGCCGAGTCCTTCTCCAACCCAGACGGCTTTTGCGCTTGGCGTTTTCAGCAGCGCGGCGGCACCGGCTTCAATCACTTTAATCTGCTGTTGGATAGTTGTTGCGCCCTCGGTGCCAAGCAGGATAATCCGCTTGCCGCTGGCGCCGGGAATATGCATGACTAGCGTCTCGGCGAGCTTGCCGCTGAAATCACCGGCTTTAATCAGTGAGGAGATTGCGCCGTCCAGGGAACCATCCAGTGCTGCAGCACTGTCTTTTAGTTGTGGGCCGGTCGGGAGAATGAGAGAATCCGCTTTAATATTTAACAGCTGTGCTGAAGATGCATTAAAATCCATTGTTCAGTCCGTAAAGTTGTTGTTTTGTAGGTGAGAATGGTCGAAACAATACCATCTTGCGTCACCACACCCAAGGGATATAAACCCATCCAGTGATTATTTTTCGTTACCTCTGTCGTGAAATTCTCTCTGCCACAGTGGCGGTTTGCGTGATCCTGCTGTTGGTGTTGATGAGCGGTCGTTTTGTCAAATATCTGGCCAAAGCGGTGGCGGGCGATATGGACCCGAATACCATTTTTGCCATGATCGGTTACCGCATTCCCGGTTTCCTCGAGTTGACGCTACCACTGGCCTTTTTCCTCGCGGTATTGCTTTCCTTTGGTCGTCTCTACGTGCAGAACGAAATGAGTGTGTTGCGTGCCTGCGGCGTGTCGGAAAAACGCCTGATGGGTTATGCCTTGATTTTGGCGTCGCTGTTTGCTGTCGCCACTGGCTGGTTGAGTCTGTCGATTTCGCCAGCGGGCCACGCGCGTGCCGAAGCTCTGTTTGAGGCGGAGAAAGCGCGCAGTGAACTGGATAAATTGATGCCGAAAAAGTTTTATCAATTGTCTCAGGGCCAGGGAGTCACCTATGCGGAAGCTGTGACTGAGGGTCGTGAGTTGAATGATATTTTTTTGGCGATGTCGACGGGGAGTCGAGAGAATTCAGATCGACGTTTGATTTTGGTGCTTGCCGATAAAGGTCGCCAACAACAGGCTGAGGGCAGTTCCGATCGCTATCTGGTGATGGATGAAGGTTATCGCATCGAGGGTGTTCCCGGCCAGAATGACTATCAGATTACCTATTTTGAGCAGTACGGGTCGCGTCTTCAGGATAAGCAGCCAGTGACCGGCAAAACCAAGATTGATGCGTTGGCGACTGAGCAGTTGCTGGGTTCAACGGATCCGGAGTTGCAGGCTACGCTGCAGTGGCGCCTGTCTATTCCGCTGATGTTGATTGTGGTCACGATTTTGGCGGTGCCGTTGAGTCGAACCAATAATCGCCAGGGCCGCTATGGCAAATTGTTGCCCGCGATTGTGCTGTATTTTACCTATCTGGTTGCCCTGAATGGGATGCGCGGAGCGATTGAATCCGGTGCGATTCCCGCTGCCGTGACGCTGTTGCCAGTGCATGGCATTTATCTGGGTATTGCGTTGTTACTGCTGAGATCCGGTGGCCCGAAAAAAACGCGGCTAACCAGGCCGGTTGCCAACAGTGGGGTGGCCTCATGATGCAGCGCCTTTCACGACATGTGGGTATAACCGTTTTTGCTGCGATTGCAGTGGCACTGCTGGTATTGGTTGGGCTGGATTCGGTTGGCGCGATTATCGATCAATCTGGCGATGTGCGACAAAATTACCACTTTGCTGATGTGCTGATTTATGTGGGGACATTGTTGCCGTCGCGCATCTACGAATATATTCCCTTTGCCTCGCTGATCGGTTGTTTGATCGGTCTCGGCTTGCTGGCCGGCAACAGTGAAGTCATTGTGATGCGCGCGGCTGGTGTGTCGCCGCTGCGAATTGTTGGTTTTGTGCTTAAGCCGGTGCTGGTTTTTATTGTTCTGGCGATGACCATTGGTGAGTATTTTTCTCCCTACTTAGATCAGCTCGCTGAGGGGCGGCGTGAGTATTTACGCAAGGGCGAGAGTGCGCAGGATTCTGCGTCTGGGTTGTGGAATCGTGAGGGCAATGAATTTATGCACTTCAATGCGGTTTTCCCCGGCGGTGTGTTGTATGGGGTTACGCGTTATCGGTTTACGGATGATCGGCAGATTGAAGAGGCGAGTTTTTCGTCACGGGCGACCTTTAATGCCAGCGAGGGGTATTGGATTGAAGAGAATGTCTCGATAACCCGATTTCTGGAAGACCGCACCGAGAAAGATAAGCAGGTGACCCGGCGCTGGGACTCGGAGTTAACGCCCAATGTGCTGACTTTGAATATTCTTCCCGCAGATTCGCTGTCGATAGAGAGTCTGTATAACTATATTGGTTTTCTCGAGCTACAGAATACTGATACTGCCAGCTATGAGGTGGCATTTTGGCGCAAGGTGCTGCAGCCGCTGGTGATTGTTAGTCTGGTGGTGCTGGCGATTTCGTTTGTGTTTGGGCCGTTGCGTGATGCGACGATGGGCTTTCGGATTTTTATCGGGGTTGTGGTTGGCATCAGCTTCCGTATTTTTCAGGATATGCTCGGTCCGTTAAGTGTCGTATTTCAGTTTCCACCGCTGTTAGCGGTCTTGCTTCCAATTGTTTTTTGTATGGCGGTTGGGCTATTTTTAATAAGGCGGGCAGGTTAGCCGAGCAGTCGCTGAACTGCCTGTGCCCAGCCGGCCACTTTTTTATCACGCAATTGCGGCGACATCTGCGGCGCAAAGTTTTTATCCAGTCTCCAGCTTTTCGCAAAACCCGCCTGATCGGGCCAGACGCCTGCTCGCGATCCTGCAAGCCAGGCCGCTCCCAGCGCGGTGGTCTCGGTAATGTCTGGGCGGTCAACCGGGGCCTGTAAAATATCGGCAAGGCACTGCATGGTCCAATCGCTGGCTACCATGCCGCCATCTACCCGCAGTACTGTATCGGTTTCCGCACCCAGGTCAGCCACCATCGCATTGAGCAGATCCAGAGTTTGGTAACAGACAGACTCCAGCGCGGCCCGCGAGATTTCAGCCGGCCCGGTTGCTCGGGTCAGACCAAACAAGGCGCCGCGGGCATCGGCATCCCACCAGGGGGCACCGAGGCCGGTAAAGGCCGGGATCAGGTAGATCTGCTGGTTGGTGTCAGCCGTCTCGGCCAGCTCGCCAGATTGGCTGGCCTGATCGATAATGCCTAAGCCATCGCGCAGCCACTGCACGGCAGCGCCAGCAATAAAGATTGAGCCCTCCAGTGCGTAGGTTGTTTGGCCATTCAGCTGGTAGGCGATGGTGGTGAGCAGTTGGTTTTTTGAGCTGACAACGGTACTGCCGGTATTGAGTAGCGCAAAACACCCTGTGCCATAGGTGGATTTCAGCATACCGGTTTCGAAACAGGCCTGTCCCAGCATGGCGGCATGCTGATCACCGGCCATGCCGAGAATGGCGATATTGCCTCCCAGCAGGCCGGTGCTGCCAAACTCTGCGGCGCAGTCTTTTACCTCAGGCAGCAGCGATCGCGGGATATCAAACAGGCTTAGCAGCTCTTCGTCCCATTCACCCTGATGGATGTTGTAAAGCATTGTTCGCGAGGCATTGGTGGCATCGGTGGCGTGGCTCTTGCCTTCGGTGAGGTTCCACAGGAGCCAGCTGTCCATGGTGCCAAAAGCCAGTTCACCTGATTCGGCCCGCGCTCTGGCGCCGGGTACATTGTTGAGTAGCCAGGCAATTTTTGTCGCGGAGAAGTAGGGGTCGAGCAATAATCCGGTCTTGCTGCTGACCATTTCTTCCAGTCCTTGCCGCTTGAGTGCGTTGCATTGCTCGGCGGTGCGACGATCTTGCCAGACGATAGCGTGGTGAATTGGCTCGCCGGTCTGGCGGTCCCAGATTAATGTGGTTTCTCGCTGATTGGTGATACCGATGGCGGCGATCTGTTCGGCACTGATGCCGGCCTGAGCAATAGCCTGTTTTGCGCTGTCGATTGAGGTGCGCCAGATATCGTCAGCATTGTGCTCAACCCAGCCTGAGTTGGGGAAGTGCTGCTCAAATTCGCTTTGCGCCTGCGCGACGATGGCGTAGCTTTGGTCAACGTTCTGACTAAACAGTATGGCTCGGGAAGAGGTTGTGCCCTGATCTAAAGCCAGTATCAGATTTTTTTCGTGGCCCATAATTGCGCTCTTTTGTTGGATTGACTTTTGCCTGAGTTGGGGTTTTGTCTATGTCATGCTCTCAGGGTGTCTTTTTGTTCTCTTTTGGCAGCACGACCACCTCTGTGCCGCTGTATATGTCGTGCAGGCAGGCTCGGCTGGGTCTTAACTGAGTCGACGGCAGCAGACACCAGAGATAGCCTATGCCGGCGACAGCCAGTGACAGGGTCGCCAGCAGACTGCGTTTAATACACTGTTCAGGTGTGGCCAGAGTGCCGTCGACCTGCTGGAGTTGTAAACGCCAGGATTTCATGCCCAGCGTCTGGCCCTGTTTGCGCCAGCAGATATAGTAGTAGCCCATCAAGGCTATTAGCCAGCCGGCAAAGCTGAGCCACTGCAGCAGCGGTCCGGGCTGGATCTCTTCGATCTGCTGCGTGCCGTTAAACAGTATTTTGATGATCAGCAGCAGCAGGCCATAGGCCAGGGTTATGGCGAACAGCAGGAAGGCGTCATAAATAAATGCGGCAACGCGACGCAGCAAGTTGGCGCTGGGGCAGGTTTGTGTGGCGGACGGGGGCATAGTTTTTCGGTCGCTGGGAGGAATGATGTTCGAATTCTGCCGAAAGCCAGTACAATGCGCAATCAATAGACACTCTACCGGGGGAATGCAGTGGATTGGATTTACGGCATACACGCTGTTCAAACCATGCTCAAGTCAGCACCGCAGCGCGTGCGCGAGTTGCATGTGCAGCGGGGTCGCCAGGACGATCGCTTGCAAAAGATTCACAAGCTGGCGGAACAGCACGGCGTGACATTGCAGTGGGCGACGGTGAAAAACCTCGACGATAAGGTCGATGGCCGTCACCAGGGCGTGATTGCACTGTGTGAATCCGGGCAAACCTACGATGAAAATTACCTCCTTGAGCTAGCCGGTCAGCAGGGTAGTCAGGCGATGTTTTTGGTGCTCGACGGGGTGACGGATCCGCATAATCTTGGCGCCTGTATGCGCTCGGCGGATGGCGCGGGGGTGCATGCCGTGATTGTGCCCAAGGATAATTCAGTTGGTCTGACGCCGGTGGTGCAGAAAGTGGCCTGTGGTGCAGCAGAGACTGTGCCGCTGGTGATGGTGACCAATCTCACCCGCACGCTGGAGAAGCTTCAGCAGCTCGGTGTCTGGGTGACAGGCACGGCCGGTGAGGCGGAGCAGTTTATCTATGATGTCGATTTTACCGGCCCGGTAGCGTTGGTGATGGGCGCAGAGGGGAAGGGTATCCGGCAGCTGACCCGCAAGCAGTGCGACTATCTTGCGAAGTTGCCGATGGCGGGCGAAGTGAGCAGTTTAAACGTGTCGGTGGCCACCGGTATCTGTCTGTTTGAAATTGTGCGTCAGCGACGCGGGCGTTGATTTTTCTATTTTTTAGATTTTTTTAACTATGCTAATCTCTGGGGCTCGATGGACAGTTCAGCTTGAGCCCTTACTTTTAGATATGACGTTTAGATACACGCGCGTGAGTTAAATTGCAGCGATAACCGATGATGGTAGATGTGACTAAAGCGAAGTTATTTTCGATCCCCAACATGTTGAGCATCGCCCGGCTGGCGTTGGTGCCGGTGCTGGTGACGCTGGCCTATCTGAGATTGCCGCAGGCGTTTTTGGCGATTTTGGCGATATCACTGTTGAGCGATGTTTTTGATGGTTATCTGGCCCGCAAGCTGAATCAGACGTCTGAACTCGGTGCCAAGCTCGACAGCTGGGGAGATGTGCTTACCTATGCCAGTATGATGTTGGGGCTCTATTGGGTCTGGCCTGATGTGTTTGTTAAACAGGCCTGGTTTCTGCTTGCGGCGACACTGGCTTTTGTCGTGCCGGTGGCCCATGCGCTGAGTAAGTTTGGCGAGTACCCCAGTTACCACACTTTGAGTGCTAAGACCGCCGCGGTGCTGATGGCGCCGGCCTTTTATGCACTGACCCTGATGGGCGCCGATCTGTTTTTTCAGGCAGTGATTGTGTTCCATATTTTGGTTGCCTGCGAAGAGATTGCGATCACTGCCATTCTGGCTCAACCGCGCAGCAATGTGCGCTCGGTTTTTGGTCTTATTTACGCCTCCAAGATATCCGAAAAAAGTCGCTAAAGTCCGCGGAAAAAGTCGGTTGCAACCGGCAGTTCAACTCACTACAATAGCGCGCCTTACAGCGTCTGGGTCGTTTATTTTCAAGATTCCAGACACTCCTTGTCTCACCACAGAAGCCAGATGGCACTGATGGGAGACTGCATAACCCACGAGGAGATACAATGCGTCACTACGAAATCGTGTTCCTGGTTCACCCGGACCAGAGCGAGCAAGTCTCAGGTATGGTCGAGCGTTACACTGCTTCAATTGAAGCGGGCGAAGGTAAAGTTCACCGTCTGGAAGACTGGGGTCGCCGCCAGTTGGCTTACCCCATCAACAAAATTCATAAAGCTCACTACATTTTGATGAACGTCGAATGTGGTCAGGATGTTCTCGACGAGCTCAACTCAACCTTCCGCTATAACGATGCTGTACTGCGCAGTATGGTTATTCGTCGCGATGAAGCTATTACAGCTGAATCGGCGATTATGAAAGCGGAAAATGCCGATAAAGCTGATAAGGAAGCCCGCGAACGTCGCGCCGCTGCCAAAGCTAAAGCCGATGAGGCCAAGGCGGCTGAAGATGCTGCAGCAGCAGAAGAATCAGTTGAAGTAGAGCAGAGCGAGGGAGAAGAATAATGGCTAAGTTTGTACGTCGTAGAAAGTTTTGTCGTTTCAGTGCCGAAGGTGCGCCTGAGATCGACTACAAAGATCTGGATACTTTGAAAGGCTATGTTTCCGAGAGCGGCAAGATTGTTCCTAGCCGTATCACCGGAACCAAAGCGCGCTATCAGCGTGAGTTGTCGGAAGCGATTAAACGCGCTCGTTACATTGCGCTGCTGCCGTATACCGATAGCCACAAGTAATTAGAGGTTAACCCCTTTGCGAGCCCTGGCTGAGTTAATTATGCGTGGGCGTGCCCAGGCATGTGGAGTGGCGGTTTTCGGCAGTTTGCTGCCGATAATCAGCCCGGCCAGTATTGGTCTGGTGACGCTTCGCAAAAATAGCTCGGAAGGTTTAATTGTCGCACTTTGGGCATTATTGCCCTGGTTGGCACTTTACCTGACCAGCACTATGAGCCCGCTGTTAACGCTGGCTCCTGCCGCGGCACTGATTGTTATCGTTGTCGCGGCCAATATCTTACGCACGACTGTATCGTGGCAGTGGACATTGATTGGAGCAGGCATTGCCAGTGCTGTCGCAGTTTCGATTGTCGGAGTTGTCGCCAGTGGGGATGTCGATCAAGTGGTTGCAGAGGTTGCCGATCTGGTTGCGCAAGTGAGCGCACAGGCCGGTGTGTCGGAAGAGCTGAGTCTGGTTCCCGACCGAACATTTGTGCTGGGGTTGTTGGCATGGATGGTGGCTCTCACTGTGGTTTGTGGTTTGTTTGTGGCGAGATGGTGGCAGGCGCTGTTATTTAATCCCGGCGGTTTTCGCGAAGAATTCCACGGTTTTCGATTAGAGCAGCGGGTAGCCGTTATCTTGTTTGCGATTGTAGTTGCCGGTGTGGCGTTGCCCCGTGAATACACGCCCTGGGTTGAGTTGATGTCGCTGCCGCTGTTGATTGCGGGCGTGGCTCTGATTCACTCAAGTGTGGCGTTGATGAACTGGGGTGTGCATTGGCTTGGATTAATGTACTTTGGACTGTTTTTTATCGGTCCTACAGGTGCTGTGCTGGTTGGCCTTGGATTGGTTGATAGCATATTGAATTTACGCTCTAGACTTGCGGCGTTTAAAAACCGCAACTCTTGAGCCAAGTATGAAAAGAGGATAGTAAGATGGAAGTCATTCTGTTAGAAAAGATCGGTAAGCTGGGTACTATTGGTGACAAGGCTATTGTTAAGTCTGGTTTTGGTCGCAATTACCTGATTCCCCAGGGCAAAGCGGTTTTTGCCACAGAGGCAAATATTGCTGCGTTCGAGCTGCGCCGCGCTGAGTTGGAAGCTAACGCTGCAGCGGTTCTGGCTGAAGCTGAGAAGCGTGCCGCTGCACTTGCCGCGATTGGCTCTGTGACTATCACTGCTGTTGCCGGTGACGAAGGCAAGCTGTTTGGCTCTGTCGGTGTCCGCGAGCTGGAAACTGCGATTGCAGAAGCCGGTGGCGATATCAACAAAAGCGAGATCAACCTGCCTGATGGCCCGATCCGCTTTATCGGTGAGTTCAGCGTTGAGTGCCAGTTGCACGTCGATGTGATTCAGAACTTTACCGTTGTGGTCGAAGCTGAATAAATCCCCGCTCAATTAGGGTATATTTATTGCAAAACGGCACTGCTTCTGAATAAGATGCAGTGCCGTTTTCATTTGCGCCGCTAACCAATCATACGTTTTTCCGTTGCCACTATGAACGAAGCATTATTCGCAGAACCAGCAGCTACGCAGCCCTTGCCGCATTCGATTGAGGCAGAACAAGCTGTGCTCGGCGGTTTGATGCTGAAAAATGATGCCTTTGATTCCACTGCTACAGTGTTGGCGGATAGCGATTTCTACAGTAAAGATCATCAGCTTATCTTCAATGCGATGTCGATGCTGGCGGAGCAGGGTCAGCCCTTTGATCCGATCACTCTCAGCGAGTCTCTGCAAAATAGCAATGAGCTGGCCAGTGTTGGCGGTGCCGAGTATCTGGTCGAGCTGGCTCAGAGCACGCCTAGCTCGGCCAATATTCAGGCCTACACGCAAATCGTTCTCGAGCGCTCGATTGTTCGTCAGCTGATTGGTGCGGCCAGCGATATTGTTCGCAAAGGTTACAATCCGCTCGGTTGGGACAGTTCAAAACTGCTTGCTGAGGCTGAGAGCCGGCTGCAGGAAATTATTGAAAACCGGCCGAAGAAGGGCGGTTTTAAAGAGGTTAATGCGCTGCTTAAAGAGGCGGTTGAACGCCTTGATGAGTTGTTTCGGAATGATGCCGATATTACTGGCATGGGTACCGGCTTTAAAGATCTCGATGAGATGACCTCCGGGTGGCAAAAGTCGGATCTGGTGATTGTTGCGGGCCGGCCCTCGATGGGTAAAACCGCTTTTGCCATGAATATGGTGGAGTACGCCACGCTGCATCAGTCGCGCCCGGTGTTGGTGTTCTCTCTGGAGATGCCTGCGAGCCAGTTGATTATGCGTTTGCTGTCTTCGATCGGTAAGATCGATCAGACGCGTATGCGGTCGGGCAATCTGACGGAAGATGATTGGCCGCGCCTGAGCAGCGCTGCTCAAAGGCTTAAAGATCGTCCGTTATTTATTGATGATACGTCGGGCATTACGCCGCTGGAGATGCGCAACCGCATTAAGCAGTTTACTCGCGAGAGGGTTGAACAGCTGCGTCAGGAGTGGCATCGGGAACATGGTTCCGATACCCCGGCAGATATGGAAAAGCTCAACGAACAGGCTCAGCCGGGCATGATTATGGTCGACTATCTGCAGTTGATGAGCGGCAGCAATCCCGGTGAAGGACGTGTGCAAGAGATCTCGCAAATCTCCCGTGAACTGAAAAATCTGGCACGTGAATACGAGTGTCCGATGATTGCGCTATCGCAGCTCAGTCGTAATCTTGAACAGCGCCCGAACAAACGTCCGGTCAATTCCGACCTGCGTGAATCTGGTGCCATTGAGCAGGATGCTGATGTTATCGTGTTCCTCTATCGCGATGAAGTTTACAACGAAGACAGTCCCGACAAGGGCAGCGCCGAAATTATTATCGGCAAACAGCGAAATGGCCCAATCGGCACCTGTCGACTGGCGTTCCTGGGTAAGTACACGCGCTTTGAAAATCTCGCTGGCGACTATTTCGCCGACAATTAAGTTCCCACAAGGTAGTCCATTATGAGAATTTTCCACACTGTTAGTGGCCTTCGCGACGCATTGAAGGTTCATCGACGAGAGGGTTTACGTATTGGCTTTGTGCCGACGATGGGCAATCTCCATCAGGGCCATCTGGCACTGATCGAGCAAGCGCGCGGCAGTTGCGACATTGTGGTCTGTTCGATTTTTGTGAATGCGTTGCAATTTGGTCTTAATGAGGATTGGGACAAATATCCACGTACCTATCAGGATGACTGTGACAAGCTGGCAGCGTTCGGCTGTGACTATCTGTTTCATCCCGATGATACCGAGATGTATCCCAATGGGCTCGATACACAGAGCAGGGTGATTTGCCCGACTATGACTGATGTGCTGTGTGGCGCCAGTCGTCCCGGGCACTTTGAGGGTGTGACGACAGTTGTCACCAAGCTGTTTAATATTGTGCAGCCAGATGAAGCGGTGTTCGGTATTAAGGATTACCAGCAGTTGGCGGTGATCCGGCGTATGGCTGAAGATCTGTGTATGCCGGTTGAAATTACTGCGGCACCGATTTACCGCGAGGCCGATGGCCTTGCCATGAGTTCGCGCAACGGTTTTATCACTGAGCAGGAGCGCCCCAACGTGGTGGTGCTGAAGCAGAGCTTGGAGTGGATTGCCGAGCAGATCCACGCTGGAGAACGTAATTTTCGCGAGCTGGAAAAATTGGCAGTGGAGCGTATTGCCGACGCCGGTTTCAAGACTGACTACATCACCGTCAGTCACAGCAAAACACTGGATCCGGCGGCGGAAGATGATCTGGAAATCACTATTCTCGGTGCTATGTTTACTGAGGCAGCAAGATTGATCGATAACTTGAGTATTCGTCTCGACTGAGACGGTTCAGCTGGCCGAAATGGAAGACTGTTAGGAGTGTTTTGATGTTATCTACTTACCTCAAAGCGAAATTGCATATGGGCTCTGTGACTCAGGCAGAGTTGTGGTACGACGGTTCCTGCGCGATTGATGCCGATCTGCTCAAGCTGTCAGGGATGCAGGAATTTGAGCAGATCGATATTTACAATGTGACCAATGGTGAGCGCTTTACCACTTATGTGATTATTGCCGAGGCGGGCTCGGGTATTATTTCGATGAACGGTGGTGCGGCGCGCAAGTGCCAGGTCGGTGATCGGATTATTATTGCTAGCTATGGCCAGTTTTCCGAGCAGGAGGCTGCCGCGCACAAACCGAAACTGGTTTATCTTAATCAGGATAACAGTGTTGAGCGGAGTGCCAATACCATTCCGGTTCAGCTGGCGGGGTAGTTTGAGATCAAACGCCCGCCCGCGTTTTAACGGTTACAAGGTTACCTCAGATTCCGCGCTAAATACCCGCTTGCCCGCCAACCAGGTTTCCAATACATTGGTCTTCCACAGGTCTTCTGGTGCCACTTGATAGATATCCTGGTCGAGCAAGATAAAGTCTGCCCACTTGCCGTCGGTGAGACCGCCCAAACTCTCTTCCTGATGTGCTGCCCAGGCGGCATCGATGCTAAAACTTCGCATAGTCTCTTCGATGCTCATGGCTTCATGGCTAATCCAGCCACCCTCTGGTTGATTCTGTTTGTTCTGTCGGGTTACTGCGGCATGAATGCCATCAAAGGGATTGGCTAGCTCAACTGGAAAGTCTGAGCCTGAGACTAACCGACTGCCCTGGTTGAGAAAGCTGCGCCAGGCGTAGGCACCTTTCAAACGATCTGCTCCAATTCGTTCCTCAGCCATATTCATGTCACTGGTGGCATGGGTTGGTTGCATGGAGGGAATGACGTCGAGTTCCTTAAATCGGGGAATATCACTCAGTGCCACTACCTGAGAATGTTCGATGCGGTGACGCAGTTCACGACCGCCGATTGTATTGTAGGCATGTTCGATTTCATCGAGGGCGATGCGATTGCCTTTATCACCGATAGCGTGGATGGCGAGCTGAAAGCCGGCCTTTGTCGCCAGGTTAACCAGTTGCCGCAGCTCTTCTTCGCTGGTGAGTAGCAGGCCACTGTGATCCGGGCGATCGGCATAGGGTTGCAGCAATGCCGCGCCGCGACTGCCGAGGGCGCCATCGGTATAAATCTTGATGCTGCGCGCCGTGTAGAGATCATTTTGGTCGCGGCTGTGGCCTGCCGCAAGAATCGGTTCAAGGTCAGGGTCCGTCGACGAGATCATGCCGTAAATGCGGATTTGCATTTTGCCGCTATCTGCCAGATCGCGGTAGAGCTGGTGTTCCCGGGCACTGACCCCAGCATCGTGTGTTGAGGTGATGCCGAGACTCAGCAGGTGCGTACTCACCGCATCCAGCGCAACGGTAATTTCTGCTTCACTCGGGTCGGGAATGACCTGGCTGACCAGGTTCATGGCATTGTCGATCAGAACACCGGTCGGGTTGCCATCGGCATCGCGAAGTATTTCGCCGCCCGCCGGCGACACTGAGTTGGCGTCAATGCCCGCGGCACGCAGTGCGGCGCTGTTGGCCCAACCGGCGTGACCATCGATGCGCTCCAGCCAAACTGGTCGATCGTCGATTACGCTGTCGAGCAGGGCGGCGGTGGGGAACTGTTGGTCTGGCCACAGAACCTGATTCCAGCCGCGGCCTCTGATCCACTGCAGTTGTGGTTTCTGCGCGGCATAGTCGGCCACCTTTTTAGCTGCTAGCTGTGCGCTGTCCAGGCCGCGAACATCAACGCTGAGCAATGTGTAACCAAGGCTGGAGACATGACCGTGAGCATCGATAATGCCAGGAATCAGGGTTTTTCCCTGGCCGTCCATGCGCTCGGCATGGGGGTATGCTGTTGCCAGTTGCTCATCGCCGGTGGCGAGGACTTTGCCATCTTTAATGGCCAGGGCCTTAAAGCGAAATAGTTGGCGCTCATTGTTAAAGCTGTAGCCCTGAATATTTTCGATCAGCAGGGTGTTTGATTGCTGCGGTTGTGAGCAGCTGATGACCAGGCCAAGCACTGCTGCGCACAGTGAGGAGAGGGCGATTTTATTCATGGTTGGGCTCCGCGAGCGGTTTTAATTATTCTTGTCGCTAATAAGTCAGCGTGTGCACTGTTGGCGGATATAGTCTCTCATCTGGTTTATTTGTGCGAGTTTTTCTTCGTCGGGGAGATAGCGATAGTCGCCACTGTCGGAATCGTGCTGTCGGATGCGTCCGGCATTTTCCAGAGCGGTAAGTTGCTTGCGAGCAATATTACAGTTGTGCTGTCGGACTTTTGTTTGCAGCAGTTTTAGCTCGGGTGGCTCTGATTGCTGCTGTGCCAGCTGGTGGGGTGAGGGTTGCGCAGAGCCCTCTGCAAGCCTGCTGGGTTGCGAGTCCTGCTGTAAGTTGACTGATTCGGGTTCTGATTTGGGTTCTCGGGTTGCGCTGCGGTTGTCGTTGATCTCGACGACCTCGGCGCGGATGTTGTTCGGTGGTGTCTGATCGTAATGGGTAACACCGTCTGAATCGACCCATTTGTACAGCGTGGCGGCCGCAGCTGGGAGGTTGCTGCAGGCGACGATAATGAGCATGATAGTGAGGGCCTTGTGCATGAAAACTCCTTGTATTGTTGTTCCCTGATTGCTTCCTGATCTCTCGTGTCTCCTCTTTTTGAGTATAGATACAACCGGCGCCAACGGTGGGTTTGGTATGCTCTGGTGATTGACTAATCGGAAAAAAGTGTTACATTAATGAAGGTCTGCACGTATTGATGCAGGCACTTTGACTCAGTACCAGGTAGGCGTTACCCATGCCGCTGGTCATCAACACAGATGGTGCAGTCGTTTATCAACAGACTCCAGCACCTAATGTCAGTCTCAAGCACTTACCGGTGTGACTGAAATTGCCGCTTCCGCGGTATCTATTTTGATGCAACAGCTCTGATGTAACCGCTCTGATGTAAGAGCAATTCGCCTCCCCGGGAACCGTCCTGATATTTATCTTATATGTAACAGCGACGAGGATTTATTGTGGAACTCTTATCCGGCGGTGAAATTGTTATCCGCGCTTTAAAAGATGCTGGCATCAAGTACGTCTGGGGTTATCCCGGTGGTGCGGCGCTGCATATTTACGACGCCCTGTACCGACAGGAAGACGTCCACCATCTGCTGGTGCGACACGAGCAGGCTGCGGTTCATGCTGCCGATGGTTACTCGCGATCCACGGGTGAAGTGGGTACTGCTCTGGTGACCTCCGGGCCCGGTGCGACCAATGCCATTACTGGCATTGCCACGGCATTTATGGATTCGATTCCGATGGTGGTAATTTCCGGCCAGGTGCCGTTGAGCAAGATCGGCCAGGATGCTTTCCAGGAAACCGATATGGTCGGCGTGTCTCGTCCGATTGTGAAACACAGTTTTCTTGTCACTCGTGCGGAAGATATCGCTGAGACGATTGCCAAGGCCTATTATATTGCCGCGACCGGTCGTCCAGGTCCGGTTGTTGTCGATATTCCCAAAGACGTAACAGATCCTGATCACAAGGTGCCTTATCACTATCCGGCAGAGATCAAGATGCGGTCTTATCAGCCCACAGACAAGGGCCACCGCGGGCAGATCAAGCGCGCCGTCCAGACTTTGCTCGATGCTAAGCGTCCAGTGCTTTACACCGGTGGTGGTGTGGTGATTGATAATGCCTCAGAGCATTTGATTGCCCTGGCGAGAGAGCTCAATTATCCGGTGACGAATACTTTGATGGGGCTGGGAGCCTATCCTGGCACTGATCGTCAGTACCTGGGAATGCTCGGTATGCATGGCACCTATGAGGCCAATACTGCCATGCACCATGCGGATGTCATCTTTGCTATCGGTGCGCGCTTTGATGATCGTGTAACCAACGATCTGGAAAAGTTCTGCCCTCACGCAACGATTATTCATATCGATGTGGATCCAACGTCGGTATCGAAAAATATTGAAGCGCATATCCCTATAGTGGGCACCTGTTCTTCGGTGCTGCCTGAGATGTTAGCACTGATCAAACAGGCCGATAGCAGTCCGGACGCTGATGCAATTGCGGAGTGGTGGCAGCAGATTGATCAGTGGCGTGCGGACAAAGGTATCTACACTGCTTCACGTTACGAAGAGAGCTCTGGTAACTGCATCAAACCGCAAGATGTGATCAAGATGCTGTATAAGGTCACCAACGGCGAGGCGATTGTGACCTCTGATGTGGGTCAGCACCAGATGTTTGCCGCGCAGTACTATCTGTTCGACAAGCCGCGCACCTGGATCAATTCCGGTGGTCTCGGCACCATGGGCTTTGGTCTGCCCGCGGCGATGGGTTGCAAACTGGCCTTTCCCGATACGGACGTCGCCTGTGTTACCGGAGAGGGTAGTATCCAGATGTGTATTCAGGAACTCTCAACCTGTTCCCAGCACAATTTGCCGGTAAAAATTATCAACCTGAATAATGCTGCTCTGGGGATGGTGCGACAGTGGCAGGATATGAATTACAGCAGCCGCTATTCAGAGAGTCTGTATGAAGATTCTCTGCCTGATTTCGTCAAGCTGGCGGAAGCTTATGGCCATGTCGGTATGAAAATAACCCATATCGATGAACTCGAAGAGAAGATGCGTGAGTGTTTTGCGATGAAGGACCGTGTGGTGTTTATGGATATTTATGTCGACCGCGCCGAGCACGTTTACCCGATGCAAATGCCCGGTGGCTCGATGCGCGATCTGTGGCTTAACAAAACGGAGAGAACCTGATGAAAAGGATAGTTTCAATTCTGCTGGAAAATGAATCTGGTGCACTCTCTCGAGTGGTGGGTTTGTTTGCTCAGCGCGGTTACAACATCGACACGCTGACTGTGGCGCCAACTGATGATGACACTTTGTCGCGTCTGACCTTGACCACTCAGGGTGACGATAAAATGGTCGAGCAGATCGTCAAACAGTTGCACAAGTTGATCGACACTATCAAGGTGGTAGATCTCACTGATGGCCCGCATATTGAGCGTGAGCTGATGTTGGTTAAAATCAAGGCCACAGAGAATGATGTTCGCCGTGAGTTGAAAAGCTGCGTGGAAATTTTCCGCGGCCATATTATTGATGTCACAGCCTCCTCCTACACCGTGCAGCTGGCCGGTGACAGTGAAAAACTCGATGCCTTTATCGAAGCGGTTCGCGATATGGGTATTATGGAAGTGGTGAGAAGTGGTGTGTCGGGTATCTCCCGCGGTGATAAATTTTTGCGCGTGTGACCGTTGAAAGTCAGGTTGCCTTAAAAGGCAAACCGAAAGGGGAACTATGTCGTTAGATCATACCAATACAAGAATCGTCAGCCTCGATGGCGGCATTAATTTCCGCGATATTGGCGGTTACGTCAATACTCAAGGCCGAGCCGTCAAGTGGCGCAAGATTATGCGCTGCGGTCATTTGGCGCGGCTCTCTGACGCTGATCTGGATCGCCTGGAAGCAATGGGTGTGAGCAAGATTCATGATTTTCGTCGCAAGGATGAGCAGACGCAGTCGCCGAGCCGGGCCGTGCGCGCGGAATTTATTGATGATTACCAGATTTCAATTGGTGATATTTCGCGGTTTTGGGAGTTTCTCTTTGGCGGCGAATTAACCGCTGACTCCTCACATCAACTGGTGGTTAATTCCTATCGCTCCTGCATTGATGTTGTGGTTCCTGAGTTCAGTCGCTTTATGCGCCATATTGTCGACAATGGTGACAGTGCTTCGGTGTTTCACTGCTCTGCCGGCAAGGACCGAACCGGTATGGCTGCGGCGCTGATACTGTCAGCGCTGGACGTGCCGCGCGAGACCATTGTCGAAGACTATATGTTGACCCTGCAACACTATGACTCGGACGCTTTGATCGAGATCGTCGAGGGACACTTGCGCGATGCCAAGGTCGAAGAGTGGGACCGCGACTGGCTGATTCCGTACTGCTCTGTGCATCAGGACAATATTATCGCCTTTCTCGAGGCTATCGATGAACGTTACGGCGATGTTAAAACCTACCTTACCTCGGCACTGGGTCTCAGTGTTGCTGACCTTGAAAAAATGCATAGCTGCTATTTGGATAATTAAAGGCCTATAATGCGCAACACCAGCCCATGGAGCAGCGCAGCATGAACGATAAAGCAGATAGTTCGGAGAATGTCGTCAATCTCAAGACGCCAGCCGAGGAGGCGCCAGCGCGTCGCAAAGGTATCTACCTGTTGCCCAATCTTCTCACCACCGGTGCGTTGTTTGGCGGTTTCTATGCGGTGCTGTCCGGTTTTAGCGGTAACTATGAATGGGCTGCGATGGCGATTTTTGCTGCGATGCTGTTTGATGGCCTCGATGGTCGTGTGGCACGCATGACCAACACCCAGAGTGATTTTGGTGTGCAGTATGACAGTCTCTCCGATATGGTCTCGTTTGGTGTCGCACCTGCGGTGGTCGCCTATGGCTGGGCTCTGAGTGGTCTCGGAAAACTCGGACTGGCCGCTGCGTTTGTCTATGCCTCTTGCGCTGCGCTGCGTCTGGCACGTTTTAATGTGCAGGCAGAGTTAGCGAGCAAGAAAACCTTTACCGGGTTGCCAAGTCCGGCGGCGGCGGCATTGGTTGCAGGGCTTGTCTGGTCAGTGTATGAATTCGAGGCGTCGCTCGGACTGTCAATGATTGCGGCCCTGATTACAGCGGCTGCTGGCCTGTTGATGGTGTCCAATCTTAAATACCCGAGTTTTAAAGAGATCGACTTTCGCGGCAAGGTGCCGTTTATGGTGATTCTCTCAGTGGTGATGGGATTTGTTGTGATCACTATCGACCCGCCGAGAATTCTGTTTGCACTGGCTGCCGGGTTTGCGCTCTATGCGCCGGTGGTTTGGTTGCTGAAAAAACTTGGCTACAGCGGTGGCACGCCGAGTGATGGCCCCCAGGCTTAACAATCAATAAGCAGTTAAATTAGCCGTTGGCAGTCTGATCAAAATCTGTTTGAATAACATTATGAATAGTCCTTTGCATATAACCTTTTCTGACATCGGCTCCCTGGCCGCTGTTTCTGCACGTGGACTGCTTCTTCTCCTGCCCTGAGGGGCATCTATCGTTACACCTCATCAAAACTCCACGCATTGCCAATATTTTAAACAGGCTGAAAATGCACTGAAATTTCGCCCCCATAAGGGTTGGATACGTTTTACAATACAGCCACGCAGAGTGATTGTGACCAGTGACAAGAGCGAGTGGCTCGCCTTAGGAAGAGAAGACAGAATGAATAGCTCAGAGCAGACCAAAGAAAAATTAATTATTTTTGATACTACCTTGCGTGACGGTGAGCAGAGCCCCGGCGCATCGATGACCAAAGATGAAAAAGTGCGCATTGCCAAGGCACTGGAAAAAATGCGTGTCGATGTTATCGAAGCCGGATTTGCCATTTCCAGCCAGGGTGACTTTGAGGCGATTCGAGCGATTGCCGGTAGTGTTAAACAAAGCCGTATCTGCAGCCTCTCACGCGCTGTGAGAGGAGATATTGAACGGGCGGCTGAGGCACTTAAAGACGCCAATGCAGGCCGCATTCATACTTTTATTGCCACATCTCCAATCCACATGAAGCACAAGCTTCAGATGGAGCCGGATCAGGTTCTGGAACAGGCGGTGGGCGCGGTTAAAATTGCCCGCAGCTTAATTGATGATGTCGAATTCTCGCTGGAAGATGCCAGCCGCACTGAATTTGAATTTATGTGTCGCATCACCGAGGCGGTGATTAATGCAGGTGCGCGAACCATCAATTTACCCGACACGGTGGGCTATTCCGATCCCGGTGAATATGGCTCGATGGTTGCGCGCTTGATGAACACTGTGCCAAACGCTGACAAGGCGGTCTTTTCGGTGCATTGTCACAATGATCTGGGACTTGCCGTGGCCAACAGTCTCGCCGCTGTGCAGAGTGGCGCGCGACAGGTTGAATGCACCATTAATGGCCTCGGTGAGCGGGCCGGCAATGCCTCGCTAGAAGAGCTGGTAATGGCTATTCGCACTCGTCGCGATGTGTTTCCGGTGGAAACCAATATCGACACTGTCCATATTGTTCCCACCTCTAGGCTGGTCTCCAGTATCACGGGTTTCCCGGTGCAGCCAAACAAGGCGATTGTCGGCGCCAATGCATTTGCCCATGAGTCCGGTATTCACCAGGACGGGATTCTTAAATTCCGCGAGACCTATGAAATCATGAAAGCCGAAGATGTCGGCTGGAGCACCAACAAGTTATCGCTGGGCAAACTTTCAGGTCGTGCGGCGCTGGCTTCTCGGTTGGAGGAGTTGGGTATCAAGTTCGACAGCAAAGAAGAGTTTAATTCTGTGTTTGTGCGCTTTAAGGCGTTGGCCGACAAAAAGCGTGAGATCTTTGATGAGGATCTGCAAGCGCTGGTGTCGGAAGTCCAGATGGGTGCTGAGGCAGATATGCTGACCCTGGTTGATCTCGAGGTGCTGTCCAAATCTGGTCAGGCGCCGCAATCAAAGATTGTTATCGGCTATCAGGATAAGGAACATGCGGCTGAGGCGTCGGGTGATGGTGCGGTTGATGCCATCTTTAACGCGATTGAAAAAGTGGTCAGCAGTGGCACTAAATTGCAGCTCTATTCGGTCAATGCGGTAACTGAAGGCACTGACTCTCAGGGTGGCGTGACGGTGCGGCTGGAAAAAGATGGCCGGATTATCAATGGCCAGGGCGCCGACACGGATATTCTGGTTGCCAGTGCTAAGGCCTACCTCAATGCGCTGACCCTTATGCGCAACCCTGGGCGTTTGCACCCGCAGTTGGGTGGCGTGTAGAGCTGAATGATGAGCCAGAACCTGTCTGCAGACTATCTTGAGACCCTCGGTATTGTTCAATATGTGCCGAAAGACGCTGTGATTGACGAGGATCATTCAGCTGTTGGGCAGGTTTTAGCTAACAGCCGCGGTGCTGTGGCAGAGGCTACCGGTGCTGCCGTGGTGATTAAGGCGACGCCATTGGCGGCGCGTATTAATATTGATTTCGATACCCCTGCGGTATCCAGAGATCCGTCTCCCTCGCGGTCAGAGACACTATCATCTGGTAACAAATCAGACGCCACTGAATTAATTACTGTTCAGTTTGCACTGTGGCAGCCCAATGCCGAGGTGCTGGTGTGTAGCGTAGTTGAGGGACCACTGGCTGACGCTGATGAAATGCAATTGTTGACGAATATTCTCAATGCCACGGGTTGCGCAGTGTCGCGCCTGCCGCAAATGGAACTGGTGGAATGGCCTCCCTATCCCAATGCCGAAGGTGATGAAGCTGAGGTGCGAGAGTTCCTCTTGACACTGTTGCAGACGCGTCTGAGCAGCCGGCCGGTGAAATCTATTTTAATGATGGGAGGGTCTGCGGCTAACTGGCTTTTAAGCACTGAACAGCGTGCCCAGCGACCAGGTTATGGTGACCTGAGTTTCAATGCCGAGACCCGCGCGCTGTTGCTGCCATCGCTGAGCGCGATGATTGCAACGCCGCAGCTTAAGGCTGATGCTTGGCAGATTCTTAAGCCGTTCTCATTTGCGCCTGCTTGATGTTGTCTCTTGAGTCAGATTTGTGATTGCTCCTGACACTCTGCAACTTCGCGCTATGCTGGCTGATGATATTGATCAGGTCGTGGCTATTGAGCTGGACGTGACACCAGACCCTTGGCGTCGTGCGCAGTTTGAGCAGAGTCTCGAGCTACATCAGTGTTTAATTCTCAGTCGTCGATCCCGGACAGCGGATAGGGATGCTGAAGCGGGCAGGGTTTTAGGGTACTTGGTACTCTCCACCATGATGGATCAGAGCGAAGTGCTCAATATCGCCATTGATCCCCAGTGTCAGGGTCAGGGATTGGGGTCTCAGCTGCTCCGCCAGGGATTAGAACTCGTGCCCGAGTCTGTAGAGGCTGTGCTGCTTGAAGTCCGGGTCTCCAACTTTGCGGCGATCCGCCTTTATCTTAACCATGGCTTTATTGAGGTAGGACGACGACGGGATTACTATAAGACCGAGTTCGGTCGCGAAGATGCTATATTGATGACCTTGGCCAGATAGTTCGGTCCGGTGCGGTTAATAAATAACAATTAAGGAATAACCATGAGTTTTCAACTGTTGTATTGGCATTGGTTGGTTCTGGGTATGCTGTTGGTGGTGGCGGAGATATTTATTCCCAGTTTTACCATCTTTTGGTTTGGTCTTGGTGCCCTGGTGGTGGGTCTGATAATGCTGGCTTTGAAGCTCAGCTTTACTGCACAGATCTTGATCTGGACAGTTTCATCAGTGCTCTTTACTGTGTTGTGGTTTCAATATTTCAAGCCGAGAATGATTGATAAAACCAGTGCCGGCATGAGCCGTGACGCAGTGATTGGCGAGTCGGGGCAGGTGATTAAGGCGCCCACTGAACACAGCCGTGGAGAAGTGCGCTTTGCCACGCCCGTGCTCGGTGATGATGAGTGGGAATTTATCTGTGACGAGGATATTGCGATTGGCGACCGGGTGTATATCAAAGAGATTTCGGGTAATACGTTGATCGTTGTGAAATTAAAGTAACACTTGAATTTTAACTGGAGAAGATAGATGGAAGGCCCAATTGTTGTAGTCGTTTTATTGTTATTAGTTTTAATTACCCTGTTAAAGGGAATTCGCCTGGTTCCTCAGGGGTCAAAATGGGTGGTGCAGCGATTGGGTAAATATCACACCTCGCTTAAACCCGGGCTGAATATTATTGTTCCCTACATCGACAATGTCGCCTACAAAGTCAGCACCAAGGATATCGTTTTGGATATTCCGTCTCAGGAAGTCATCACCTTGGATAACGTTGTAATTGTTGCCAACGCGGTGGCCTACATTAATATTGTTGCGCCGGAAAAAGCCGTTTACGGAGTTGAGGACTACGAGCTGGCGATCCGCACTCTGGTGCAGACCTCGCTGCGTTCTATCGTTGGTGAGATGAAGCTGGATGATGCGTTGTCATCGCGAGATCAGATAAAAGCCAAACTTAAAGCGTCGATCTCGGATGATATTGCCGACTGGGGTATTACCCTGAAAACAGTCGAAATTCAGGATATTAACCCCTCCGGTACCATGCAGGCAGCGATGGAAGAGCAGGCCGCTGCAGAGCGTCAGCGCCGTGCCACAGTAACTCGTGCCGAGGGCGATAAAACCGCTGCGATTTTAAAAGCGGATGGGCGTCTCGAGGCATCGCGTCGCGATGCTGAGGCCCAGGTTGTGCTCGCTGAGGCAACCAAATCTGCGCTGACCAAGGTCAGTGAGGCGATCCAGGACAAAGAATTGCCAGCGATGTATCTGCTGGGTGAGAAATATGTCGATGCGATGCAGCAGATTGGCGGTTCCGCGAATGCCAAGATCGTGGTGTTGCCGGCCGACATTCCGGCGGCAGTACGTGGTTTGATGAACAATACCAAGTAAGCTTGGTAGGATCGACAGTTGGGTTGTCCGTGAGGATCCAATGGTCAACCAACTGACAGGTCTGACGTTTTGCAAAAGGATGATATGAGTTAAGGAAACCAACTATGAAAAAATGTAACACAGTTTTACTGGCGTTAGGGGTTGCGGTTATCTTCACCGGCGGTTGCGCCAATGGTTACGGCGGATTGGGTGCGCCCAAGCAAGTCATTATCGATACCAAGGGCGTCAATATGGATGCCTATTACGGCGATCTTGCCGACTGTGAAAACTACGCACGGCAAGTGGATGCGCGCTCTGAAACAGTGGAGGGTGCTGTTACCGGCGCCGTTGCTGGTGGTGTGCTCGGAGCGGTGCTGGGCAATCATGAAACCGCCGAGCGCAGTGCTGGAGCTGGGGCTATCGTCGGCGGCCTTAAAGGTAATCAGCGAGCGCGCTATGAGCAGCAGAAAATTGTCAGGCGCTGTTTGATTGGGCGCGGCTATAGAGTGCTGAATTAAGTTGCTGCTGACTGAGAGATGTTTGCAGGCACGAGGCCGGTTATTGTTTAACCGGCCTTTTTTGCAATTTACGTTGCAGTGTTCGGCGGTGCATGCCAAGAATTTTTGCAGTGGCAGAGATATTGCCATCATTCTGATTGAGCACTTTTTGAATATGTTCCCACTCGAGGCGATTCACCGAGGGGGGCGACTCCTGGAGTTCAGCCTGTCCGGCCTTGGTTTCGAAGGCTGCGACAATATCCTCTACACCAGAGGGTTTACACAGATAGTTAATCGCGCCCAGCTTGATTGCTTCGACGGCAGTGGAAATGCTGGAGTAGCCTGTCAGTATCAGCACCTGGAGAGAGGGCTGAGCGTCAAGTAACTGCTGCAAAATAGACAGTCCGGACTCTTGCTCGAGTTTGAGATCCAATACTACACGATCAATCTTGTCGGTCTGGAGGCGGGCTGTTACCTCAGCTAGCGCGCGCTCACCATTGCTTGCTGTCACTGCTCGCTCGCCGCGGCGCTGCAACACGCGCGCGAGTACCTCGCAAAACACCGCATCATCATCGACTAGCAGGTAGTTCATGTTGCCGCTCCTGACGAGGGCACGAGCGCTGCAAGGGGTAGCGTAATTCGGGTGACAGTGCCGCCCTCAGGGGCATTCTGCAGAGTGACCGAACCACCGAAACGAGTCAGTGTGGCCTGCGACAGAAATAGCCCGAGTCCGAGACCATCTGCCTTATCAGTGGCAAACAGTTCGCCGAGATTGTCCATGGTGGCGGGCTTCAGTCCGCTGCCGTAATCACGGATCATTAAAGTGATTATTTTTTGGTCCCAAGCGATATTCACATCAACGCTTTGACTGGCATCCGCGGCATTGTTTAACAGGTTGAGAATCGATTGCGCGATGGTGGGGTGAAATACCGCCGACAGCTCGGGACTGTCGGCAAAGTGAATCGCGGTTTTTAGGGTCGGCCGCAGCAGTTGCCAGCGCTCGAGAAGATGTTTGAGATAGTGCTCTATCGGCTGTGGTGGCTGCTGTTTGCTGTGGAATTCTTCCGCAGTGGTTAGCAGCTGTTTTAATGTGCTTTTACACTGCTCGAGTTGCTTGCTGAGTAAAACAATATCGGCGGCGGGATCTTTCTCCAGCAACATCTCGTCGACCAGCAGTTTCATGGTGTTCAGTGGTGTGCCCAATTCATGCGCTGTTCCAGCAGCAAGTGTCGCCACCGCCAACAACTGCTCATCGCGCAATTGGGCGTCGCGGCGCATGGCGATCTCCTGCTGCTGTTGCTTGAGTGTCGCCGCCATGCGGCTGATAAAGTAAATCACAATTGCCGCGCTGATCGAAAAGTTGGCCCACATGCCGAGCACGTGCAGACTGCTGCTACCCATCTGGTGATGTCCTGGGGCGATAGCGGCAATCGGCACATAGTATTTGAGCAGCAAGCTGTAGGTCAGCAGTGCCAGCAAAGCGACGCCAATGCTGTGACGACGCGGCAAGGTGATTGCGGCAATACTGATCGGTATCAGAAGATACGAGACGAATGGGTTGGATGCGCCACCACTAAAAAATAGCAGTATCGAAAAGAACACAATGTCGCTCAACAGATGGAGCAGAAACTCGCTATCGCCAATCGGCACACTGCGATAACTGCGCAGCCAGATCGCCAGTGTCAGTGAGGCGTAAATACTCAAAACAATGGCGATCTCGACAGCTGGCAGCCCGATCGGCGTGATTGTCGTGAAATACAGCAGAGCCAGCGCTTGGCCGACTATGGCAATGGCTCGGATCAGGCTCAGGAAGTAAAGGTTCTGCCTTACTGCCGGATTATTGTCATCGGGTTGGACTCTGTGCATCGGCAAATAGTACTAGAAACTGACCTCCATTGAGAGATAAACCGCGCGGCCGGTTTCAGGGAGACGTTCACCTGCAGCAATAGTACTATCGCCGACACGATTGATTCCATTCAGATGATTTGCAGCGAGTCTGTCAAAGAGATTTTTAATTCCACCACGCAGCTGGAGCTGTTGGCTTACTGACCAGTTTGCGCCGAGGTTAACAATGCCATAGCCTGCCGATTCAGGCTCATTGTTGTAGCGGGAAACCCGTGTTTGGCGTGCGTAGATAATTGACTCAACCGTTAGCTGCAGAGGTGAGTCGTCTGCTTGATAGCGCAAGCTGATGCGCGTGTTAGCCGGAGCAATGCGATACAGGTTGTCGGCGACATCGGTACGCTTGCCGCGCACATAGCTGATCAGTCCATCGGCCGACCAGTGCTGACTTATTTTGACGTTCCAGTTGGCATCGAAACCGTAAAGTTGCGCATCGGTATTACTGTAGACCAGTGCTGGTGCACCGCTCATCATTGTGCTGAGCATATTGGCCGCAGCATTGCTGCTTGGCGTGCCCTGAATGTAGTTGTCTACTCGTCGATAAAAGATCTGTGGATGGAACTCGAACAGCGCAGTGTTTGTGCTGAGCCCCAAGGTTATTTCGCGGGATTTTTCCGGTTTCAGCGAGAGGTTGCCAATATAGTTACGACCATCGGCGAGGCCTCCGGTTACCGACAGTGGTAGCCACAGAAATGACTCTTGATAGGAGGGTGCCCGTTGCTTAATACCGAGATCAATGGTCAGTGAAGTCTCTGGGTCGAGCGCATGATTGAGTTTAATCACCATATCGTTGATGTTGTGCTGCAGCGAACGGTCAGCGCCATTAAATTGCATGGCCAACATGTTCGCCGAACTGGCCATCATCCCCATCATGCCTGAGGCGCCCACTTCATCACTGTCCAACGTGATGCGGTTATGGCGAATGCCAACCTGATAACCCCAGTCCACAAGATCGCCGTTCAGTTCAGCAAAGACGCCGATGCTGTTGCGCTCGCTGTCGATAAAATTGCGGACTTGAAACAGTGCATTTTCAGGATTGGTAATCAGCGAATTATGGCTCGTCAAATTTCCATCACTACCGAGCTTTAATTCACCCACTGCGATTGGCAGCTGCACATCCAAAGACCAGGCTATATTGTCGGCGCTGGCGGTATTGCTGCGATAGCCCATTGTCATGGCAGGCTTTTTGCGCAGGCTGAAATTGTCCATGCCATGAGCAACGTCAGCCCAAGAAAGTGACATATTGATATCAGCATTATTTTGCTGTGTCTTTAACGTCAGGCCGGCCAAATCCGTTGTTACATAAATAATATCCATGCCCAGTGCCGGCGTACCGCTATTGGAAATGTCCTGTCTGCCGGTGAACAGCGTCAGTTCACTGTCATCAGACTTCCAGCCATAGGCGAGATCATAGCGGTTGCGTTGATACTGGCTTCCAGTAACGGTTTTATTGTCACCGGCGTCAAAACTTTCACCTTCATTATGCGAGGCCAGCAGCGATATCTTGTGTTGGTTGCTAGCGCCAACCAGCTGCATGTCAGCGTTTGCTTGATCACCATTGTCGGTCAGTTGGACGGTGACAAAGCCGTTAGTTTGGAAGGCTTCCTGTGTTGCAAATGCGCCGCGATTAAACTGCGCGACCATATGCCCGCCGATACTCTCCTGAGCCAGGCTGACTGGCGTGATGCCACGGTAGATAACCAATTCTTGAAGTAACCCCGGGGGCGCGTAAGAGAGTGGCGTGTCCATCGCGTTGGGGCCACCGGTTAGAGTGGGTGCCTCATCCAGCTTGACTGAAACGCGGTCGCCATACATGCCTCGATATTGAGCGATGCCGGTGATTACGCCATTGCCATTACTGCCGGCGCCGGGTACCCGTCGCAGCAGTTCTGCACTGTCTGGGCTGGGTGATGGATTATTGTGTGGAAAGCTGCTTATCTGATTCGATAGAGGAAATGCTTGAATAGTGACTTCCTCGATTGACTGACCATGGTCTGCGAAAGCGAATGGTGTAGACAGGATAAGGGCGATGTAGATTGTGCTGCGCATAGACTATTCCGTAAGACGTAAATAAAGAACTCAAAAAAGCTGAATGACAGCCTGAATAAACCGCCAAATTGTGCGCGCCACCATACGGCCTTCGATGTCACTGAACAATGCGACAAATTGTCGCAGGAGGTCGTTAGAGTTGTCTTTGGGAGTTCATTTTCCTGTTGGGGCAGGATTGAAAAACAGTTACCATGCGGGCTTGATAACGTGCCCGAGGGCGAAGGCTATGGAACCACTGTCTAATGATCTGCAGGAAAACCTCGACCGAATGGTTGTCGAGTCGCTGGAAAATGGTTGTGTCTGGGGCTTGCAAGACACCGCTGAAAACTGGGCGCTAGTTGGCTCAACCGACAATGACAGTATTGATGTGATTCCATTTTGGTCTAATCAACAATTTGCCGAAGCGCTGTGCACTGGAGAGTGGGATATATACACCCCGGTTGCGATTGAGATGGAAGAGTTTCTTGACGACTGGTTGCCCGGGATGCACAGCGATGTATTGATGGTTGGCGTCAACTGGACACCAGATCTCGAAGGGCAGGAAATGGAGCCGCTGGACCTGCTTGAAGAGTTCGAGGCGGAGCTGGATTAGATACCGCAGTTATATTAATCAATAAATAGCGCAGAGTTAGCGTTGCTGAGTTATTAGTAGTGCAGCGTTCTTAGCGCAGAGTTAATCATGTTCTTACAGCCCTTTTACAATATCGATCAAAACGTCGAGCAACCCACAGCGGCCTCCAGCTTAACGATCAGTGCAGAGCAGGGCAGTCGCTTTGCCAAAACTATCAGCAATGATTTCAACCCGATTCACGACGCCGATAGCAAGCGCTTTTGTGTGCCGGGCGATCTGCTTTTTGCCCTGGTATTACAGCGTTATGGGCTCAGTCAAAATATGAGTTTTCAGTTCTCCGGGATGGTCTCTGCGGAGACGGCGCTTGAGTTTCCCGAGTCACCCGGCGAGCAATTTACGATTGCTGACGGCCGCGAAAAACCCTATCTGCACGTCTCGCGAAGTGGCGACAGATCCACGGATCCCCGTGTGTTGGCCAGCGTGATTAAAAACTATGTGTTTTTTTCCGGGCAGAATTTCCCGCATATTCTGGTGCCACTGATGGCCGATAAAAATGTGATGATTAATCCTCAGCGGCCGCTGGTCATTTATGAGTCGATGTCACTGCAGTTGAATGTGCCGCTTGAGACATTGCGAGAGCCGCTTGTTGAGTTGGCCGAGACCAACCTTGAAGTCGATGGCAAGCGCGGTAATGCAACCTTTCACTTTAATCTTGTCGATGCTGGTCAGCCCATTGGTAAAGGGTTGAAAACTCTGATTCTCAGTGGCTTGCGCGAGTATCAGCAAGAGGCGATCGATCAAATGGTGGCGGACTATCTCGACAACCAGGCTCGGCATAGCGGCGGACCTGATTGATCTAGCGGTTACGGCGCGAGAATATCCTTTAAGAAGCGCCCGGTGTGCGAGGCCGCAACCTCAGCCACCTGTTCTGGCGTGCCCTGAGCAATAATCTGCCCACCCCCTGACCCGCCCTCGGGACCCAGGTCGACAATCCAGTCAGCGGTTTTGATGACATCCAGGTTGTGCTCAATCACCACCATGGTGTTGCCCTGATCGCGCAACCTGTGAAGTACCGCCAGAAGCTGTTCGATATCGTGAAAATGCAGACCGGTGGTCGGCTCATCGAGAATGTAGAGCGTCTTGCCTGTATCGCGCTTGGACAGCTCTTTCGATAATTTGATTCGCTGTGCTTCACCACCAGACAGTGTTGTTGCTGACTGGCCGAGCTTGATATACGAGAGGCCCACATCCATGAGTGTTTGCAGCTTGCGTGCTACCGCTGGAATGGGGTCAAAAAACTCGCGAGCGTCCTCGACCGTCATATCCAATACCTGATGAATATTTTTACCCTTAAAGTGTATATCCAACGTCTCTCGGTTATAGCGTTTGCTCTTGCAGACATCACAGGGCACATAGATGTCGGGTAAAAAGTGCATCTCCACTTTGGTTACACCATCGCCCTGACAGGCCTCGCAGCGGCCACCTTTAACATTGAAGCTAAAGCGCCCCGGGTTATAGCCCCTTGAACGCGCTTCCTGAGTGGCGGCAAACAGTTCACGAATGGGGGTGAAAATGCCGGTATAGGTCGCTGGGTTAGAGCGTGGCGTTCGGCCAATGGGGCTCTGGTCGATATCAATACACTTATCCAGATGGTTGAGGCCGCTGATGGTTTTGTGGGGTGCAGACTTGAGCGTGGTCGCCTTGTTCAGTGTCACAGCTGCCGCCGGGTAGAGTGTCTCATTGATCAGCGTTGATTTTCCCGAACCGGAGACTCCGGTGATGCAGGTAAATAGACCAATGGGAATGCTCAGATCGACCTCACGGAGATTGTTGCCGCGCGCCCCGTTCACTTCAATAAACTTTTTCTTGGGCTGGTTGCGAGTCTTCGGCACGCGGATACCACGCTTGCCCGAGAGGAACTGACCGGTGATCGAGTTGGGGTTGTTGCGAATCTGCTTGGCGGTACCCTCGGCAATGACCTGGCCACCATGTACGCCGGCCCCGGGGCCTATGTCAATAATATGATCAGCGGCGGCAATCGCCTCCTCGTCATGCTCAACCACAATGACGGTATTGCCAAGATCGCGGAGTCGCACCAGGGTTTTCAGCAAACGTTCATTGTCGCGCTGGTGCAGGCCGATCGACGGTTCATCGAGAATATACATAACGCCCACTAGCCCCGCACCAATCTGACTGGCCAGCCGGATACGCTGCGCTTCGCCTCCAGAGAGGGTGTCGGCACTGCGATTCAGTGAAAGATAATTGAGTCCCACATCAACCAGAAAGCGAAAGCGCTGGCGAATCTCTTTAATAATTTTTTCAGCGATCTCGCCCTGCCGGCCCTGCAATTCAATCTGATCAAAATAGTCACAGCAATCTCCCACCGGCATGCTGACAATATCTTCCAGACGGCGGTTGTCGATAAACACATGGCGCGCTGATTTGCGCAGTCGGGTGCCATCGCACTCAGGGCAGTGCGAGCTGGTCATATATTTGGCCAACTCTTCGCGCACCGAGGTCGATTCAGTTTCGCGATAGCGTCGCTCCATATTATTAACGACGCCCTCAAAGGTGTGTTCGCGGCGGAACATGGTGCCGCGATCATTGACATAGCTAAAGGTGATCTCTTCATCACCGCTGCCAAACAGTATTTTGCTGCGGTGTTCTTCACTCAGTTCATTCCAAGGAGAATCGATATCAAAATCGTAGTGCGCTGCGAGTGAGGTGAGCATATTGTAGTAATAGAGCGTGCGACGATCCCAGCCGCGAATAGCACCTTCGGAGATCGACGCCTCGGGATGATGCACGACCCGATCGATATCAAAAAACTGATGCACACCGAGGCCATCGCACGTCGGACAAGCGCCCACCGGATTGTTAAACGAGAACAGACGTGGCTCGAGTTCATTAAGGCTGTAATTACACACCGAACAGGCGAATTTGGCGGAGAACATCTGGTCTGGCTTGTCAGAATCCATATGGCTAATGGCCACCAGTCCCTCGGCGAGAGTGAGCGCTGTTTCAAAGGATTCCGCCAGGCGCAGCCCCATGTCGGCTTTGACCTTAAAGCGATCCACCACCACTTCGATATCGTGTTTTTGTTTCTTATTCAGCGCTGGCGCTTCATCCAAATCGCAGACCAGCCCATCGATGCGGGCGCGGATAAATCCCTGACGGCGCAAACTCTCAAATAGATGCAGATGCTCGCCCTTGCGGCCTTTAACGATCGGAGCCAGCAGCATCAGTTTGGTGTCTTCCGGCATAGCCAGCACTTGATCGACCATCTGGCTGACGGTCTGCGCCTTCAGCGGCTGATCATGCTCGGGACAACGCGGCTCGCCAGCGCGGGCAAATAACAGGCGCAGATAATCATATATTTCAGTGATCGTGCCGACAGTGGAGCGCGGATTGTGCGAGGTCGATTTCTGCTCAATAGAAATCGCTGGCGAAAGCCCCTCAATATGATCGACATCGGGCTTTTCCATCATCGACAAAAACTGTCGTGCATAGGTCGAGAGCGACTCGACATAGCGACGCTGACCCTCGGCATAGAGCGTGTCAAAGGCCAGAGATGACTTGCCCGAGCCAGACAGGCCGGTGATCACCACCAGCTTGTCTCGGGGAATGTCGAGATCGATATTTTTAAGATTGTGGGTTCGCGCGCCGCGTACCTGAATGGTGTCCATTGAGCAGTCTTTTAGTTGAGTTAAACAGCCGATTATAAGGTGCCGTTGCTGCACCAGGCAAAGTGAATTTGGTGTTTTGACCTGTTAATACGATTGGCTGGTTATGACAGACCGCAATCGGTAAAAAATAGTTTCTCGTTTTAGCACTAAACTCATGTTGCAACGATTGCACTGCAGAGTAGCACTGTTAAACTGATCGCCTTCAACCAACACCTGATATTACCTTGACCGATTCAGCTTATTCTTCATCTCCTTTTTCGTCCCTTGAAAAGCGCGCAATGGTATCGCTCGGCAGCCTCTACAGTCTGCGTATGCTGGGTCTTTTTATGGTGTTGCCGATATTGGCGTTGTACAGCGATGACTATAATGGCGCTTCGCCACTGCTGATCGGTATCACTCTTGGTGTCTATGGTCTGACGCAGGCTTTATTGCAGATTCCACTGGGTTTGCTGTCGGATAAAATTGGTCGCAGGCCAGTCATCATTGGCGGGCTGGTCTTGTTTATTATTGGCAGCCTAGTGGCCGCGACAGCCGAGACCATGGTTGGGTTGATGGTTGGACGGGCGCTGCAGGGTGCCGGCGCGATTGCCAGTACCTTGATGGCGCTGGTCAGTGATCTCACCAGTGAAGAGAATCGCACCAAAGCAATGGCTGCGATTGGCGCCAGTATCGGTCTGTCATTTATGTTGGCGATGATTATTGGCCCGCTTATCGCTTCAGTTATGGGGCTGCCTGGTGTGTTTTGGGTCACTGCAGTGCTCGGCTGTTTAGGTATTATCGTTTTTCTAGGTTGGGTGCCGAGAATGGTTGCAGTTGAGCACAATCGGGAAACGGAAACCGATATCCAGCATATTCACAGCCTGTTCCGCGATCATAATTTATGGCGTCTTAACTTCGGTATCTTTGCCCTGCACTTGATGCTGATGGCGGCGTTTGTGGTTGTGCCTGTGCTGCTCACCCAAGAGCTTGGTTTGGCTGCACAGAGCCTCTGGTGGGTGTACCTCGCTTTGCTTGGAGGGGGTTTTGTTGTCATGCTTCCGGCGATGATTTTAGGGGAAAAGTATCAGCGTCAAAGGTTGAGCTTTACGTCGGCGGTCGCCTGCCTGGCACTGGCCATGCTGATGCTCGGGCTGTTCCGAGGCGCTCTGCTCACGCCGCTGATGTTGCTGATGTTTTTTGCCGCGTTTAACTTGCTTGAGGCCTCGCTGCCATCCTGGTTGAGCAAAGTCTGTCCGCCGGGCCGCAAAGGCACTGCAATGGGGCTTTACTCCACCAGTCAGTTTCTCGGAGCTTTTGTTGGCGGCCTGCTGGGTGGTTGGAGCGTTCAGAGGTTCGGTGTAGATAGTCTGTTTCTATTGCTGGCCGCTGTCGGATGTCTTTGGTGGCTGTTTGCGCTAGGATTGCAGACGCCTCGCCCACTGCAAACTGTTGTTTTGAGAGTCGCGGATATGGGGCATGAGGAATTTGCGAAATTAATCTTAAATGTTCCTGGCGTAGACGATATACTCGTGGTCGAAGGGGAGCAGCTGGCTTATGCCAAAGTGGATAAAAAGACCGTGGATATGGCCGGTCTGACACCATACTTTAATCGTTAACGAACAGGGGAAGAAAATGGCGCGCGGAATTAACAAAGTGATAATAGTCGGTAACTGTGGACAGGATCCAGAGACTCGCTATTTACCTTCAGGTGGTGCGGTCACCAATGTCAGTATCGCGACATCAGAATCTTGGAAAGACAAGAATACCGGTGAACAGCAAGAGCGCACAGAGTGGCACCGAATTGTATTTTTCAATCGCCTTGGCGAAATTGCTGGCGAATATTTAAAGAAAGGCTCCAAGGTTTATGTCGAGGGCTCGCTGCGCACGCGCAAGTGGCAGGGGCAGGACGGTTCGGATCGCTACACCACTGAGATTGTTGCCAGTGAAATGCAGATGCTCGACAGTCGCGGTGGAATGGAAGGTGGCGGTGGTTACCAGCAACAGGCGCCGCAACAAAATCGCGCGCCACAGCAAAATCAAGCTCCTCAGCAGCAGAATCAAGCTCCTCAGCAGGCACCTCAGGGTATGGATAGCTTTGATGACGATATTCCGTTTTAGCCTGCGCCGGGTTTTAAATAGCTACGCGTAAAACCCTTTTTATTTGAGCAACGTATGTTGTGAAGAAATTTACTTAATTTATGAGGTTGTTATGACGATTCAGGTTGGAGATAAGATTCCCGAAGGTATGTTTACCATTATGGGCGCTGAAGGCCCCGCTGGTGTAAGCACTGGTGAAATTTTCGATGGTAAAAAGGTTGTTCTGTTTGCGGTGCCGGGGGCGTTTACGCCAACCTGTTCGGCGGCACACCTCCCCGGATTTGTTGTTCACGTTGATGATATCAAAGCCAAAGGTGTCGATACCGTTGCCTGTATGTCGGTTAATGATGTGTTTGTGATGGATGCTTGGGGCAAGTCTGCCAATGCTGAACACCTGATGATGTTAGCCGATGGCAATGCTACCTTTACCGCGGCACTGGGTCTTGAGCTGGATGGCAGTGGGTTTGGTATGGGGACTCGCAGTCAGCGTTTTGCCATGGTTGTCGACAATGGTGTAGTGACCTTGCTGAATGTGGATGCGGGCGCGTTGGAAGGTTCCAGTGCCGAGGCGATTCTCGCCGCACTCTGATCACAGCTGGTCGAGAGTTGATCAAAAAGGGAGCTGCTTAATCAGCTCCCTTTTTTTGTGGTTTGTCCGGTCCCGAGAGCATTGTATCTGGGCATGACGCCAGGCATAAAAAAAGGCGGCCGAGGCCGCCTTTTTGATGCTGTCCTGAATCAGCCAGCGTAGCGTTCCATAATCAACGTGGCGTTGGTGCCGCCAAAACCAAAGCTATTCGACATCACACGGTTGAGTTGCTTCTCTTTAGTCTCGAGCAGAATTGGCAGACCAGCAGCGTGGTCGTCGAGCTGATCAATGTGTGCAGATCCCGCAACAAAATTATTTTCCATCATCAGCAGACAGTAGATCGCTTCGTGAACACCTGCTGCTCCCAGACTATGGCCGGAGAGTGATTTAGTTGAGCTGATATCCGGGCAGTTATCGCCAAAGGTATTTCGAATTGCTCCCAACTCGGCAATGTCGCCAACCGGTGTGCTGGTGCCGTGAGTGTTGATGTAATCGATCGGACCGGGAGCGGTTTCCATGGCCATTTTCATGCAGCGCTCAGCACCTTCGCCAGACGGTGACACCATATCTTCACCATCAGAGGTGGCGCCGTAACCTGTGATTTCACAGATAATATTGGCACCGCGGGCAAGAGCGTGCTCGAGCTCTTCAACGACTACCGTCCCAGCACCCAGACCTGGTGCGAAGCCATCACGATTGGCGTCATAGGCACGTGAAGCAATGGCTGGGGTGTCGTTATATTTGCTGGTCAGTGCGCCCATGGCATCAAACATGCCGGCCATCGACCAGTGCATATCCTCGGAGCCACCGGCCAGTAAAATATCCTGTTTGCCGAGCTGAATCAGCTCAACAGCGTGACCAATACAGTGGGCACTGGTGGCACAGGCCGAAGCGATCGAGTAGTTGACGCCCCTGATCTTGAACGGCGTGGCGACACAGGCAGAGACTGTGCTGGCCATAATTTGGGTGACGCGGTAGGGGCCGGCACGCTTGATGCCGCGCTCGCGCATTACATCAATTGATTCGGTAAACATCTCTCCGGAGACGCCGCCAGAGCCCATCACCAGACCGGTGCGTGGGTTAGACACCATCTCTGGTGTCAGGCCGGCATCGGCGATTGCGCGGTCAGTGGCAATATAGGCGTACGAAGCAGAGGGTCCCATAAAGCGCAATACTTTGCGGTCAATATGATCTTTGGGATCTATATCAAGGACTGCGCCAACATTGCAGCGCAAGCCCATTTCAGCGAAGTCTTCGCGGCGCTGAATGCCTGAGATTCCGTTTTTTAAAGAGTGAGCTACGGTCTGTCGGTCATTGCCTAGACAGGAAACAATACCAAGACCGGTAATTACTGCACGTTTCATCAATCGTCCTCTTGAATTGGAGGTTGTGGAATTATATATGCCCGCGCTAACTAGCTGCGTTTAGAAGTTGTCGGTGCTTTCGAAGAGGCCTACTTTGAGGTCATGCGCTGTGTAAATCTCGCGCCCGTCTACTTCCACTGATCCATTGGCGATTCCCATAACCAGTTTACGCTGAATCAAACGCGTTAGCTCGAGCTTGTAGGTCACCTTTTTGGCGGTGGGTAGCACCTGTCCAAAGAATTTAACTTCACCCGCGCCGAGTGCGCGACCGCGTCCGCTGTTTCCGTTCCACACCAGAAAGAAGCCGACCAATTGCCACAGTGCATCGAGTCCAAGACAGCCCGGCATCACCGGGTCGCCCTCGAAGTGGCAACCAAAAAACCACAGGTCGGGATTGATGTCGAGTTCGGCAATAATCTGTCCCTTTCCGCTGGCGCCACCGGTATTGTTGATTTCTACAATACGATCGGCCATCAGCATATTGGGGGCGGGCAGTCTTGCATTACCTGGACCAAAAAGTTCACCGCGTGAGCAGGCGAGAATCTCTTCGCGGTTATAAGACGACTTGGGCTGGAATGACATAGACGATTTCACTATAGGTTCTGAAAGGCGTGCATCGTACCCAGTTATACCTCTAGCAGCAACTTTTAGGCGCTTTTCTGGCCTATCAGGGCTTCGGTTGAAGCCCTGATAAGGGGCTTTTGAGGCCATTTTGGGTTGACAGTTTACCTATAGCTCCCTAGCATGCGCCGTGACTAATAACGACAGCTTCACCATCCTCCATGCTTCCATTCCTTAAGGCCGTTGAAAGAGACTTTTCAGCTGTTAACGATCTGATTATTGCCAATCTCCACTCCGACGTCGGATTAGTGGAGAATATTGGCCATTATATTGTCGGGTCTGGAGGCAAGCGTTTGCGTCCGGTGGTTGTGCTGTTGAGTGCCTTGGCAAATGGCTATCAGGGCAAGCAGCACCTCGCGATGGCTGCGGTTATTGAATTTATTCACACCGCCACACTGTTACATGACGATGTTGTAGATGTCTCAGCACTGCGTCGTGGCCGTGAAACCGCCAATAACCAGTGGGGCAATGCGCCTAGTGTGTTGGTCGGCGACTTTATCTATTCGCGCGCCTTTCAAATGCTGGTCGAAGTTGGTGATATGCAGATTATGAGCGTGATTGCCGATGCCACGAATCTGATTTCGGAAGGCGAAGTTCAACAGATGGCCAATGCCGGTAATGCTTCGATCGACAAAGCAACCTATGATGAGGTTATCTATCGCAAGACCGCCAAGCTGTTTGAATCAGCTGCCAGAGTCGGTGCGATCCTTGCAACTGTCGACTCGGAGAGCATGGCGGCTTACGGCAAACATCTCGGCATGGCGTTTCAGATTGTCGACGATGTGCTCGACTATCAGGGCGACAGTGAAAGTATCGGTAAAAATATTGGTGATGATCTCGGTGAAGGCAAAATGACGTTGCCGTTGATTTACGCCCGCGACAATACTGATGCCCGAGAGCGGGACCTGATATGCGCCTCAATCAGTAACAAAAGTGCTGCCGATTTTGCCGTGATTCTGGATATTGTTCAGCGCTCTGATGGACTGGTTTACAGCCAAAAGCAGGCTGAATACCATGCTGAGCAGGCAAAGCAGGCGCTTAGTGCGCTGCCGGATTCGGTATTTAAGTCCGCGCTGTGTGATCTTGCCGACTTCTCAGTCAGCCGAATTTCCTAGTATTCCCTGTGCTATCAATGGTCATTGGTAGCGATTCGTATATGTCTGCCGGTTAAAATATGTCCACCAAGCGGTGATTACGTTTGTCTAATACAACTGGACTATAGTCGTTGCTTCGATTTGATTTATTATTAATCGACGATAGGTTTAACTGATATCGGTTATATGTGGATATCCATAACAGGAGTTTTTGTTAACATCTCAGGGAGAACAACAACTTCCACTACACAGCAACTTCCACTACACAGCAATTTCCATAACGCAAAAGGAGAATTGAGTGATTATCGGAATTCCCTCGGAGATTAAATCCGGTGAGCAACGAGTCGCCATGTCCCCTGTCAATGTTCAGTCACTGACTGACAAAGGCATTAAGGTACTTTTTCAAACCCATGCCGGCGCTGCCGCTGGCTATCCAGATGATGAGTATAAAGCGGCCGGAGCAACCATCAGCGCGGATCGCGCAGAGATATTTGCCCAAGCTGACATTATTTTGCAGGTCCAGTCTTTTGGCTCCAACAACGATAACAGCGAAGCTGACCTTGCCGCTCTGCGCAGCGGACAGCTGGTTGTTGGCATGATGGATCCGCTGGCCTCACCGCAGGCTGCACAGGCTGTCGCAGAGAAGGGCGCCACTGCCATTGCGCTGGAGCTGGTACCGCGTATCAGTCGTGCCCAGAGTATGGATGTGCTGTCGTCGATGGCGACTCTGGCTGGTTACAAGGCGGTCCTGATGGGTGCCTCAGCTGCGCCGCGTATCTTTCCGATGCTTATGACTGCGGCGGGTACTTTGCAGCCTGCACGAGTGTTGATTATGGGCGTGGGTGTCGCCGGTCTTCAGGCTTGTGCCACGGCCAAGCGACTCGGTGCTGTGGTCGAAGCCTACGATGTACGTCCCGCTGCTCGCGAGCAGATTATTTCGGTGGGCGCCAAGCCTATTGAGCTGGATCTGGATACTGGTGAATCGGAGGGTGCCGGTGGTTATGCCAAAGAACAGGGTGAAGACTTCCTGCGCCGCCAACGTGAATTGATGACGGCGGTGATTGCCGAACAGGATATCATTATCACAACCGCAGCGATTCCCGGTGCCAAATCGCCGATTTTGGTAACTGAAGATATGGTTAAGGCGATGAAGCCCGGTTCGGTGATTGTCGATCTTGCCGCGGAGCGCGGTGGTAACTGCGATCTGACTGAGCAAGGCAAAACAGTAATCGCCCACGGCGTTACGATCCTCGGCCCTGAGAACGTGCCTTCTGAGTTGGCCTTTCATGCCACGCAGATGTACGGCAAAAATATGCAGACACTGCTCGAGTTAATTCTCGATGAGCAAGGTGAGCTGAATCTTGATTTTAATGACGAGATTGTTGCTGGCACGGTAGTGGCCCATAAGGGCGAAGTACCGCATCCACATATGCGTAAATTGCTCAACCTGCCGGAGCTCAATGCACCTCAATCAGACACACAAGGGGAATAAGACAAATGGACATTTTAATTTTGCTGCTGGCACTGTTTGTGCTGTCACTGTTTCTTGGTGTGGAGTTGATTACCAAAGTGCCACCAACGCTGCATACACCTCTGATGTCGGGCACCAACGCTGTGTCTGGCATTACTCTGGTCGGCGCGTTGTTAGCGGCCGGCAATGACAGCTCGCCGATGCTGGTCAACGTGCTTGGCTTTATCGCCGTAACGTTAGCCACCATTAATGTTGTCGGGGGTTACCTTGTCACCAATCGCATGCTTGCGATGTTCAAGAGGAAGTAAGCGATGAATGCCAATATTGTAAATTTTGCTTATCTACTCGCTGGAATTCTGTTTATTCTCGGCATTAAAGGACTCACCAAGCCAAAAACCGCGGTGCGTGGCAATATGCTTTCGGCGCTGGGTATGCTGCTGGCGGTTGTTGTCACATTGCTAAACTTGGGTGCGATTGATTTCACCTACATTATCGCCGGTGTGGTAGTCGGTGCGGTCGTCGGCAGTATTATGGCGCTGCGTATCCAGATGACCTCTATGCCACAGATGGTCGCGCTGTTAAATGGCTTTGGTGGTGGCGCTTCGCTCACGATTGCGCTGGCCGAATACTACGCCAAGTTGGGCACCACTCCGGGTTCGTTTGCTGAACTATTAACACCGGTGGTTGCTGATAGCAGCGCTTTTGGGCTTGGCGCTGAGGGAACTGTGGCGCTGATTGCCATCGGTCTGACAGTGTTAATCGGTGCGGTTACGCTGACCGGCAGCTTTGTTGCCTTTGCCAAGCTTCAAGAACTGATGAAAAAGAGCTACGGCCTTCCTGGTGGACCAATCGGCAATGCAGTGTTTTTGCTGGCTGCATTGATCTCCGTTGGTCTTGTTGTGGTGGATCCCGGCAATGTCGCGGCCATGGTTGCGGTTGTTGCACTGGCTCTGCTGCTCGGTCTGTTCCTGGTGATGCCGATCGGTGGCGCTGATATGCCGGTCGTTATCGCGCTATTGAACTCCTACTCGGGTATCGCTGCAGCGCTGGCTGGTTTTATTCTCGGCAACACGGTATTGATTATCGCGGGTTCGCTGGTGGGCACCTCCGGTTTAATTTTGACCCAGATTATGTGTGTCGCGATGAACCGCTCGCTGGCTAATGTGCTGTTTGGCAAGATGGCTGAAAGTGGCGAAACCATTGATGCCGACGAGGTCTATGCTGGCAAGGTCACCAGTGCTCAGCCGGATGAGGTGGCCATGATTCTCGAAACCGCTAGGCGCGTGGTTATTGTGCCTGGTTATGGTATGGCCATGGCCCAGGCACAACATGCGGTGCGTGAGCTGGCTGACGCCATGGAAGCCAGAGGTATCGAAGTTGAATATGGTATCCATCCAGTGGCTGGCCGTATGCCTGGGCATATGAATGTGCTTCTGGCGGAAGCTGAAGTGCCTTATGACAAATTAGTCGAAATGGACAGGATCAACCCGACATTTGAAGATACTGATGTGGTGATTGTGATTGGCGCCAACGATGTGACTAATCCAATGGCCCGTGACGCCGAGGGCAGCCCGATCTATGGTATGCCGATCCTCAATGTCGACAAGGCCAGAAATGTTGTGGTGATCAAGCGCTCTCTGAGCCCTGGTTTTGCCGGCCTGCCCAATCCGCTGTTTGCGATGGATCATACGCTGATGGTTTATGGCGATGGCAAGAAGGCGGTGATTGAAATGACCACCGCACTTAATCAGGCTTGATTAAGGTTGCTTGATGCAAGATTGAAAAACCCCGCCAATGGCGGGGTTTTTTACTTATCTATTAAACTTTAAATGTCATATAAACGTTAAATATCATAGTATTAGTGTGCCTCTGAAAGGGCTAATCAATAATTTGGCCTTCGAGAACAGTTAAAAAATAGAACAGGGCAGCAACAATAAACCCGTCAAAGCGCAATCGCATCGGCCGGATGTATATGAATAAACAATCTCCCGTAAGCCAAGATTACAATCAACCTCAAAGTGGTAATGAAATGCCCCGCTTTGGTGGCCATGCAACTCTGTTTCGGCTGCCTATCCAGGACACCGCGGCAGATCTGGATGTTGCCCTGCTCGGTATTCCTCTCGATGGAGGGACCAGTAACCGCAGTGGTGCGCGCTTTGGGCCGCGTCAGATTCGCAGTGAATCGGTATTGGTAAGGCCTTACAGTATGGCTGTGGGTGCTGCCCCGTTCGACTCATTTCAGATTGCCGATATCGGCGATATCGCCATTAACCCTTACAATTTGTTAAAAGCCGTTGATGAGATCGAAGCCTTCATTGATAAGGTGCTGGCGTGTGGTGCCAAGCCCGTCTCGATGGGGGGTGATCACACAGTTACGCTGCCTATTTTACGGGCTGTGGCAAAGAAATATGGTCCGGTTGCGGTGGTGCATATCGATGCACATTCCGATATTAACGATACTCAGTTCGGTGAAAAAATTGCCCACGGAACGGTTTTTAGGCGCGCCATCGAAGAGGGTCTGATCGAAGCCAGTAAAATGGTTCAAATCGGCTTACGCGCCACTGGCTACACTGCTGATGATTTTGATTGGTCACGCCAGCAGGGTGTCAGAGTCGTCACCGCGGAGGAGTGCTGGTACAAGTCGCTGACGCCATTGATGGCCGAAGTTAGGGAAACCATCGGCACTGATATACCGGTCTATTTAACCTTTGATATAGACGGCCTCGATCCATCGGTTGCGCCGGGAACCGGAACGCCAGAGCCTGCGGGACTGTCCTCCAGTCAGGCGCTGGAAATTATCCGTGGATGCTTCGGGTTAAATCTGGTCGGCTGTGATCTTGTTGAGGTCTCGCCGCCCTATGATCCCTCAGGCAATACTGCGTTGTTGGCGGCAAATCTGATATTTGAGATGCTCTGTTCTCTGCCGGGTTGCAAGCGTCGCTGAATTTTTTAATACCAATATTGTTACGCCGATGAAATTGGCGTGGTGGTGATAAGGAATAATATGGGTCCATTAGCGGGAAAAACAATTATTGAATTTGCGGGGCTTGGTCCGGCACCTTATGCCAGTATGATGCTCGCGGATATGGGCGCTGACGTGATTCGTATCGAACGTCCGGGTGGTGGCACCATTATCGGTTCTGCAGACCCAAAGTGGGATTTTCATAATCGTGGCAAAGCATCTATTTGCATCAACATGAAGTCATCTGAGGGTGTCTCCTGTGCCGAACGTCTGATCGCGTCCGCGGATGCCTTAATTGAGGGGTTTCGTCCTGGAGTGATGGAGAAACTTGGTCTCGGTCCAGAACGCTGCATCGAGATAAATCCCAAGCTTGTCTATGGACGAATGACCGGCTGGGGCCAGGATGGCGATCTGGCGCAAACTGCTGGTCATGATATTAACTATATTGCTCTCACCGGTGCCCTGCACGCCATTGGCCAGCGTGGACAGAAACCTTCAATTCCGCTGAATCTGGTGGGTGACTATGGCGGTGGGGGTATGATGCTCGCGTTTGGGGTAGTCTGCGCTCTCCTGGAGGGACAGACATCAGGTAAAGGGCAGGTAATTGATTGTTCGATCGTCGATGGAACCGCCAGCCTGATGGGTTTTGCTTACAGTGCCTACCAGTCCGGCTTGTCGGTCGATCGGCGGGGTGAAAATATTCTCGATTCCGGCGCCTTCTTTTATGATGTCTATGAAACCAGCGATGGTGGTTTCATTTCAATTGGCTCTATTGAGCCACAGTTCTTTAATCTATTAGTTGAGTTGCTCGAACTGGATGCCGAGGGTTTGACTGGTGCTGATGGCGAAGTCATTAATTGGCGTCAGTTTCAGTGGCAGAGTGACAAGTGGCCAGAACTCAGTGATAAATTTACCGCACTATTTAAAACTCGAAGCCGTGATCAATGGTGTCAGTTGCTCGAGGGTACTGATGTCTGTTTTGCGCCGGTTCTATCGCTAGAGGAGGCTCGCAGTCATCCTCACAATATTGCACGCGGGACCTTTATTGATGAAGGTGATGCCTGGCAGCCAGCGCCGACACCACGGTTTTCACGGACCCAGCCCGAAGTCAAACATCCGGCGATGGCGCTTGGTGAAAATACTCGCGAGATACTCGCCAATGCCGGTTATGATGAGTCGGCAATCGAGTCGCTAATTGCCAGTGGTTCCGTGGCCTGTCAGCAATAGCAGGTGCTTTATTGAACCGATTTCGAGTTGCGGAGTTGATTAACAAAGTCTGTGCCGGAGAGTCAAAGTTGAGCAGTGACCAGGTACAAAAAAACCGGCTTGAGCCGGTTTTTTTTACAAACGTAGAGCAAACTGTTGGCTAGCCAAGAGCTTTAACTTTAGCGTTTAAGCGGCTCTTGTGACGCGCAGCTTTATTCTTGTGAATAATGCCTTTGTCAGCCATGCGATCAATCACTGGAACGGCAGTGATATAGGCCTGTTGTGCGTCAGCTTGAACGCCAGTGGCGATTGCTGCGTCAACTTTTTTCAAATAGGTGCGGACCATTGAGCGCAAGCTGGCATTGTGCTGGCGGCGTTTCTCGTTCTGGCGTGCTCGTTTCTTGGCTTGGGCTGAATTTGCCACTTGGTTGTACTCCTCTCAAAGGGTCTCACTGAAGGCGCGGAAATATACAGGGTTTGCAATACAGATTCAACCCAATTTTCGCGGCATTATAAAGGCTTCCCAACCCGCCGCAAGCCCTTTGCAAAGCGTGCAGATCGTGCGCTGCTCAACAATCTCTTGGAGATGGGCAGGGAGGTCGTTAAACTGCCTTGCAAGTCCCTTCGATTGAGCAGGCGAGTGAGTCAAGAACAGCTGGATAACAAACAGTCGCAGCCCGACACTACCCCGGTGCAGAGAGCGCAGCAGAATGTCAAAGCCGATGGTGGGCTGCTTCGTTCCAGTGGTGTGGTGAGCTTTTTTACCATGCTGTCGCGGTTTATGGGTTTGGCGCGCGATATTATCTTTGCTCGGGTGATCGGGGCAGAGGCCCTGGCTGATGTGTTCTTTGTCGCCTTTAAGATCCCCAACTTTTTCCGCCGTTTGTTTGCCGAGGGTGCCTTTGCCCAGGCGTTTGTGCCGGTGTTGGGGGAATATCGAGAAAAGGGCAGTCAAGCTGCCTTAAAGGAACTGACCAATCGGGTATTTGGCACACTGGGGGCAACGCTGCTGCTTTTGACACTGGTGATTGTAATTGCCTCGCCGCTGTTTGCCGCGCTGTTTGCACCGAAGTGGTATTTCAATGATGGGTTCAAGTTCAATGCCACCGCTGAAATGCTGCGGATTACCTTTCCGTATCTGTTGTTTATTTCCATGACCGGTGTCGCCGGCGGTATTCTCAATAGTTACGATCGGTTTGCGGTTCCGGCCTTTACTCCTGTGTTGCTGAACCTTTCGCTGATTTTTGCTGCCTTGATAGCCGCTCCCTGGTTTGATCAGCCTACCTATGCATTGGCCTGGGGCGTGTTTGCTGCCGGCGCCATTCAGTTTTGTTTTCAGCTGCCGTTTTTGGCACGTCTGCATATGCTGCCAGTGCCAGTGGTCGATTGGAAACATCCGGGAGTGAGAAAGATTCTCGGTTTGATGGGGCCGGCGATCTTTGGAGTCTCGGTCAGCCAAATTAATTTGCTGCTGGATACGATGTTGGCAACCTTCCTGCCCACCGGCAGTGTCTCATGGCTGTACTATTCAGATCGTCTCTCGGAACTGCCTTTGGGCGTGTTTGCAGTGGCAGTGGCGACTGTGATTCTGCCCAATTTGTCGCGTCATCACGCTGCCAGTTCGGTGCAGGCTTATTCGCAAACTCTCGATTGGGCGCTGCGCATGGTGCTGTTGATTGCAGTACCGGCCGCCGCCGCGCTGATGTTGCTGGCAGAGCCGATTTTGGCGGCGCTGTTTTTATATGGCGATGTGATGACCGCGCGGGATATGTCGATGGCAACCCTGAGTCTGCGTGCCTATTCCTTTGGCCTTATCGCTTTTATGTTAATCAAGGTATTGGCACCGGGATTTTTTGCTCGCCAGGATATGCGCACGCCGGTTCGTATTGGGGTGATCGCAATGGCCTCTAATATGGCGCTCAATGTGCTGTTGGTTGTGCCGTTGCACTTCTATTGGCAGGTCGGTCATGTTGGGCTGGCTCTGGCCACCTCATTGTCGGCTTTCCTTAACGCACTGCTGCTGTTTTTTGCTCTGCGGAGAAAGTCTATTTATGTTCCGAGCAATACCGCCTGGCTGCGGTTTGGCGTGAATCTTTTGTTGGCGGTTACCATGATGTTGGCGGTGCTGGTCTGGCTAGGCGATTACTTTGATGCCTTTGATGCAAGTCTCTGGCAGCAGTTGGGATGGTGGCAGCGCAGCATGTCGATTGTTGCTATCTGTCTGGCAGGCATAGCGGTCTATGTCAGTGTTTTGTGGCTCTGCGGAATGCGAGCCGTCGATTTAAAAGGGCCGCTCAAGGCGACGCGCTCGGCAGATTAGATCGCGGTTATTTCTGCCCCGTCTTTTTATGTCGTTGACACGGCATATTTGGCCGTGGTGCCTTACCTTTCGGGCGCTTGCTAGGTATACTCGAGAATTATTTTAAACAGTGAAATCAACGGTTGTGCATCAAGGCAAAATGACCTTTATTCGCGGACTGCATAACCTGCACTCCCTGAAAGAAAAATCAGTTGTCACCATCGGATCATTCGATGGTGTGCATATTGGTCATCAGGCGATTGTGCAACAGGTCAAACAAGCCTCTGAAGCATTGCAAATTCCATCGGTTGTTATGACCTTTGAACCACAGCCCCGAGAGTTTTTTTCTGCCGAGCGTGCTCCGGCGCGATTAATGAGGCTGCGTGACAAGATCGATACTCTGGTGTCGATGGGTGTCGATCAGGTTCTGTGCTTGCAGTTTAATCGTCAGCTGCGCAATCTATCGGCCGCTGATTTTGTCGACCAGGTGTTGGTGCGCGGACTGGGCGTGAAGCACTTGATTGTCGGTGATGACTTCCATTTCGGCTGTGATCGGCGCGGAGACTTTGCCATGTTAGCGGAGCAGGGTAAACATTACGGGTTCGATGTCAGCGATACGGCGACGGTTGAGATCGACGGCCGCCGTGTAAGCAGCAGTTTGGTGCGCGAATGTGTTGAACAGGCTGATTTTGTTCGTGCGGCGCAGTTGTTGGGGCGTCCGTTTTCGATTAGCGGTGTGGTGGGCTATGGGCAGCAGTTGGGTCGCGAGCTGGGATTTCCCACTGCGAACGTCCAGCTAAATCGTTTTAGTGCGCCGCTCTCTGGTGTTTTTGCGGTTTTGGTAAATATTGCTGGAACGCTTTATCGAGGGGCGGCCAATGTCGGTTTGCGACCGACAGTGGGTGATCTGGTAAAGCCGATTTTGGAGGTGCATCTGCTCGATTTTAAGGGTGACCTCTACGGCCAGAGGATTGCTGTGGAATTTGTCCACAAGATTCGCGACGAACAGAAGTTCACCGGTATCGAGCAACTGGTTGCCACGATTACGCAAGATGTCGAGATGATTCGGCAATGGTTTTTGCAGGCTGAGCCTGAGACCACATCGATAGAAAATTAACCCTGAAATACCCGTGACCAATAAGGCAAAAGAACAGGACAATGACTGACTACAAAGCAACATTAAATCTGCCGAAAACCGATTTCCCGATGCGCGCCAATCTGGCGCAGCGTGAGCCGGGTATGCTGCAAGCGTGGCAAGACCGCAAGCTCTATCAACAGATTCGCCAGGCCCGTGCTGGTCGCGAGCAATTTATTCTTCACGATGGCCCTCCCTACGCCAATGGCGATATTCATCTGGGTCATGCGGTAAACAAAACGCTTAAGGATATTGTCGTTAAGTCACGCACCATGAGCGGGTTTGATGCACCTTATATTCCCGGTTGGGACTGTCACGGTCTGCCGATCGAGCACAACGTCGAGAAGAAGATTGGCAAGGCTGGAGTCAAGGTTGAGTATTCAACTTTCCGTAAGAAGTGTCGTGACTATGCGATGAAGCAGGTCGATGGCCAGCGCCAGGGCTTTGTCCGATTGGGTATTCTCGGTGATTGGGAGAATCCTTATCTGACCATGAACTATAAGGTTGAGGCGGATACCATCCGCGCACTCGGCAAGATTGCGGCGAATGGCCATCTGGTGAAAGGCTATAAGCCGGTCTATTGGAGTGTTGTGGGCGGATCTGCGCTGGCTGAAGCAGAAGTTGAGTATCAGGATAAAACCTCCTATAGCATCGATGTAGCCTATCAGGTTGGCGATGCACAGCAGCTGGAGAAAATCTCTGCGGCATTTGCCGGTCTGCCCGGTGAAGGTGATATCAACATCCTGATCTGGACGACTACGCCTTGGACGATCCCCAGTAGCCAGGCGATCTCAGTGGGTGCTGAACTGGATTATGTGTTGGTGCAGATTGCCGGAGAAAAGGGTCCATTGCGATTGATCTGTGCGCAGGCGTTGCTCGAGTCGGTGGTGCAGCGCCTGGGCGTTGAAGATTGCCAACAGCTGGCAACCTGCAAAGGACAGGCGTTGGAAAATGTGGTGGCAAGACATCCATTTTACGATCGCGATATTCCGGTGTTACTTGGCGAGCATGTCACCACCGATGCCGGTAGTGGCTGCGTGCATACCGCACCAGACCACGGCATGGAAGACTTTGTGGTGTCGCGCCAATATGGTATCGGTACGCTGAATTATATTCTCGACAACGGTCTGTTCGGCGAAAATGTCGAGCTGTTTGCGGGCCAGCATGTCTATAAGGTTGACGAGTCGGTTCTCGAGGTGCTGCGCGAACATCACCGCCTGCTTAGCTGCAGTCAATTTGTTCACAGCTATGCTCACTGCTGGCGCACCAAGACGCCACTCATTTATCGGGCTACCCCCCAGTGGTTTATTTCGATGGATAAAAATGGCCTGTTGAGCAAAGCCAAGGAAGCGGTGAAAGAGGTTAAGTGGCATCCCGAGTGGGGGCAGGCGCGCATTGAAAGCATGCTCGACAACAGCCCAGACTGGTGTATCTCGCGACAGCGCACCTGGGGTGTGCCGATTGCACTGTTTGTGCACAAGCAGACCGGTGAATTGCACCCTAACACCGCAGAGCTGATCGAACAGGTGGCGCTGCGCGTTGAAGAGCTGGGAATAGAAGCCTGGTTTGAGCTGGATGCGGCCGAACTGATTGGTGACGATATCGCTGACTATCAAAAAGTGACCGACACGCTGGATGTATGGTTTGATTCGGGTGTTACTCATGAGTCGGTTATCAATGCTCGCGACGAGCTGCGCTATCCAGCCGACCTCTATCTAGAGGGGTCGGATCAACACCGCGGCTGGTTCCAGTCTTCGCTCAAGACCGCGATCGCAATCAATGGCACTGCGCCGTATAAAGCAGTCTTGACCCACGGTTTTACCGTCGATGAAAAGGGTCACAAAATGTCCAAGTCGCTGGGCAATGTAATCTCCCCAGCAAAGGTAATCAACGATATGGGTGCCGATGTGTTGCGCCTGTGGATTGCCTCTGCCGACTTTAGCGGAGAGATGACCGTGTCGGACGAGATCCTCAATCGAGCGGGTGACTCCTATCGTCGAATTCGCAATACCGCGCGTTATTTTCTCTCCAATCTGGATGGTTTTGATCCGACTCAGCACGGTGTTGAACACACTGAAATGCTGGCGCTGGACCGTTGGGCAGTCGACTGTGCGGCGCGTCTGCAGGATGAGATTATCACCTCCTACAATAACTTCCAGTTTCATCTTATCTACCAGAAATTACATAATTTCTGTGTCCGCGATATGGGTGGTTTTTACCTGGATATTATTAAAGATCGCATCTACACCTGCGCAGAAAACAGTCTGCCGCGACGCTCGGCACAGACGGCGCTACACCATATCGCTGAGGCCTTTACGCGTTGGATTGCTCCGATTCTGAGCTTTACCGCGGACGAAATCTGGGGCTTTATGCCCGGTGAGCGCGAATCATCGGTGTTTTTGGCCGAGTGGTACCCGCTGCAGCGTCTCGCTGAAACGGATACGATCAGTCAGGCCGACTGGGCAGCGATACTGCAGGCTAAAGAAGCGATCAACAAGGTGATTGAAGAACAGCGTAATCAGGGTGTGGTCAAGGGTTCTCTGGGTGCTGATATCGAGCTGTTCGCGGCGCCAGAATTGCATCACTCACTGGCCAAGCTCGGCGATGAGCTACGATTTGTCACCATTACGTCGAAAGCGACTCTGTCGCCATTGAGTCAGGCCAGTGACGCTGTGGATTCGATGCTTGAAGGGTTGCAAGTCTCTCTGCGGCGCTCGGCGGCGGAGAAGTGTGTGCGCTGCTGGCACTTTATTGATGATGTGGGTGCCAATGCCGAACACCCCGAAATTTGCGGGCGCTGCATCAGTAACCTGTCAGGCGTGGGTGAGGCCCGCCACTATGCCTGAGACAGCAGTAAAGTCTGATCAGGCGGGCTTGTATTGGCTGCGTTGGATGGCGCTGGCTGCTGCTGTTCTGTTACTAGATCAGCTCACCAAGCTCTATATAATGGGTCAATTCAGTCTCGGCGAGAGCCGCACTGTCAATAGCTTCTTCAATCTGGTACGAGCACATAATGAAGGCGCCGCTTTTAGCTTTCTCAGTGACGCGGGCGGTTGGCAGCGCTGGTTTTTGACGCTGGTATCAGTTGTCGTCAGCGCAGTGATTGTTGTCTGGTTGACCAAACTACCGCGTCAGCGTTTGCTTGAGGGTCTTGGGTTATCACTGATTCTCGGCGGTGCCTTGGGTAATTTATACGATCGTCTAACATTGGGCTATGTGGTCGACTTTCTCGACTTTCATTGGTCTGGATGGCACTTTGCTGCGTTTAATGTTGCCGATATGGGTATCTCTGTGGGGGCTGGATTGATCATTGTCGATGCGTTGTTTTTTCAGCCGTCTGAGTCAGACCAGCCAGCCGCCTAATTAGTAATTATATTGACCGGATAGTGGTTTTAACGGTTGACGATAAACATTTGAGTTTTAAGAGTTTGGATATGAGTATTCCGATAGATACAGGTACAACCGTCACCTTACATTTTGCCTTGCTCCTCGAGGATGGCGCGGTGGTGGACTCTAATTTTGAAGGTAAGCCGGCTACCTTTTCGATTGGCGATGGCAACCTTTTGCCTGGCTTCGAAGAGACTCTGTTTGGTCTGCGCCCAGGTGATGAGGACGAGTTTGTGATTCCTCCGGAAAAGGCCTTTGGCCAACACAACGAGCAAAATGTGCAGGCTGTGTCGATGGATAATTTTGCCGACCTGGAAATCGAAATCGGTGCCATGTTCTCGTTTCAGAATGGTGACGGTGAGCTGCCAGGCGTGATTACTGAAATTGCCGGCGGTGAAGCGATGGTTGATTTTAATCACCCTCTGGCGGGTAAGAATATTGTCTTTCAGGTAAAAATAATCAGCGTTGCGCCGGAGAATGTCCACTGATGAAAATCAAGCTGGCAAACCCACGCGGCTTTTGTGCCGGTGTCGATCGCGCCATTGATATTGTCAATCGGGCACTGGAAGTATTTGGCGCGCCGATCTATGTGCGTCATGAGGTGGTGCATAACAAATTTGTTGTCGATGACCTGCGCAATCGCGGTGCCATCTTTGTCGACGAGCTGGAAGACATCCCCGACAATGTAATTGTTATTTTCAGTGCTCATGGCGTCTCTCTGGCGGTGCAGGAAGAGGCTCGCCGTCGCAGTCTCAAAGTGTTTGATGCCACCTGTCCGCTAGTCACCAAGGTCCATCTGGAGGTTGCCCGCTACAGCAGTGAAGGAATGGAGTGCGTATTGATTGGTCATTCCGGGCACCCAGAGGTTGAGGGTACCATGGGTCAATATGATTTCAGTCGAGGTGGCGATATCTATCTAGTTGAAAATACGCGTGACGCAGAAAATCTGGATGTAAAAGATCCTTCGCGACTGGCCTATGTCACGCAAACGACGCTGTCGATGGATGACACAGCGCGCGTTATTGATGCCTTGAGAGAGAAGTTTCCCGAGATTCAGGGGCCGCGCAAAGATGATATTTGCTACGCCACGCAAAATCGTCAGGATGCGGTTAAACAGCTGGCAATTGAGTCTGATTTGATTCTGGTAGTTGGCTCCGTGGCCAGCTCTAATTCCAATCGTCTGCGTGAGCTTGCAGAGCACTGTGGTTGTGATGCCTATCTGATCGATGGTCCCGACGATATCGATCCTGAGTGGTTAAATCTGCGTCGCGCGATTGGTATAACCGCCGGAGCATCGGCGCCAGATGTCCTGGTGCGAGATGTGATTGCAAGGCTGGTGGAGCTGGGTGCCGATGCGCCAGAGGAGTTGAGTGGTGTGATTGAGAATGTCACGTTCTCACTGCCCAAAGAGCTGCGTATCTAACCGCTTTCATACTCGCAGCTAACCCTTGCCAGACTCCTTAAAAGCCCCTGAGCGCGTCGCAAATTATTGGCAGCTATCGATGTAGGCCGACAGGGCTGATGTGGATGGATCCAGCTGCGCTTGCTCGCCATCGCTTTCGGCCAATAGCTGATTGGCCATCTTCTTGCCCAACTCAACACCCCACTGATCAAATGAATTGATATTCCAGATGCTGCCCTGAACAAAGACCTTGTGCTCATAGAGTGCGATAAGTGCGCCAAAGTTTTTTGGAGAAAGGCTTTTCAGCAATAGCGTGTTGGAGGGCTTATTACCGGGGTAATAGTGGAAGGGCTCGTCTTTTGGTGCTGGCTGACCACACATCAATGCTGAGCCCTGGGCAAGCATATTGCCAAGCAGGACACGATGGTGTTCCTGGTTGCTCAGGTTATCCACTGCCGCCGCGATAAAGTCGATTGGCACCAGACGCGTACCCTGATGCAAGAGCTGGAAAAAAGCGTGCTGGCCATTTGTGCCGGTCTGTCCCCAGAGAATAGGCCCGGTCTGGTAGTCAACCGGCTGCCCGTCGAGGGTGGTGGATTTGCCATTACTCTCCATGTCCAACTGTTGCAGATAGGCGGGCAGTAACAGCAGGCGTTCGCAGTAGGGAATTACGGCAGTAGATTGAGCGTCGAGAAAGTTACTGTACCAGATACCCAGCAGCGCGAGGATAACCGGCATATTTTGCCCAGTGGGAGCCTGCTGAAAATGCAGATCCATCTCGCGCGCACCGGCGAGCATCTCGACAAAATTGTCGTAGCCGATGGAAATCGCGATAGATAGTCCGATGCTTGACCACAGTGAGTAGCGACCGCCGACCCATTCAGCAAATTCGAGAATCTGATCATCGGGGATACCATAGGCCCGGGCATTCTCTCGATTAGCGGTCAGGCCAATAAAGTGGCTGGAGGTCTGTGCATTCTCGAGGCCGAGTGTATTGGCAAACCAATGGCGTGCGGTTTTGGCGTTGAGCAGTGTTTCCTGGGTGGTAAAGGTCTTGCTGGCGAGTGCGACCAGAGTTGTCTCTGGATTGAGTTTTTTTAACGTTGTTAGAATTTCGGCGCCATCGACATTAGAGATAAAGTGCAGAGTGAGTCCTGGATGGGCAAACTCCTGCAGTGCATTGCAGGCCAGTTTTGGGCCCAGGTCTGAACCGCCGATACCGATATTGATTACATCGGTGATTGCCTTGCCCGTGCTGCCGAGCCACTGGCCACTGCGGATTTTCTCACTGACCTGTTTAACGTTGGCTAACTGTTGCTTGACCAATCGAACGCGCTGATCGGATTCATCAGCGGCCGAGGCCAGGGTCTGGTCGCCGATTTCGGCACGCAGCGCAGCGTGCAGCACGGCGCGATCTTCAGTGGTGTTGATATTTTCACCTGAGAACATCGCGGCGCGGTGACTCTCCAGCGGTGACTCGGCGGCAAGTTGGAGCAGGGCCTGCCAGGTTTGTTTGCTCACCAGATTCTTTGAGTAGTCGAGCATCAGCTCACCACAGGCTACAGACATATCCCTGCTGCGCTCGGGGTCGCTGCTAAACAGTGCGCTGATACTCTGAGCTTGCGCAGTCTCTGCCAGCTGTTGGAGGTTTTTCCAAGCACGGGTAGCGGTGGGTGTGTAGCCAGTTGAATTCATTGAGTCTGTTTCCTGTGATTAATCTGCATGGATAAATCTTTTGCTTGGGCGGCGGCAGCGCATAGACTGTTGGCGCGATACGATACCGCATTTAATTAGCGGTTGCTGGAACAAATTATTTATGTAATAAAATTACAATAATATCGAAAATACCGCATTAAAAGATGCAAGATAGCGTAATTTTGTTACAATTTAAACTATTGGAAACCGCGGCTGGCAGATAATGGCTTGCGCGAAAATTGACAAAAATGGTTTTGAGAAAATGACTCAGTTAAATAGCACCGTGGCTCAGGTTACACAGCGTATTATTCAGCGCAGCGCTGATCTCCGTGCGGACTATCTGCGCCAGGTGCGCGAAGATCACGGCAATCGCCCCGAACGCGGCAAGCTTAGCTGCGGCAATTTGGCTCATGGCTTTGCGGCCTGTGGCGCGGAAGACAAAAATAGCCTGCGGCTGATGGAGGCGAGTAATATTGCTATCGTCACCGCCTATAACGATATGCTTTCGGCACATCAGCCCTATGCGGAATATCCCGATAAGATTAAGCAGGCGATGCGAGAAATTGGCTGCACCGCACAGGTGGCTGGCGGCGTGCCGGCGATGTGTGATGGAGTGACTCAGGGCCAGGATGGTATGGAGTTGAGTCTGCTGAGTCGCGATCTGATTGCTCAGTGCACCGCGCTGTCGCTGTCACACCAGATGTTCGATGGTGTGTTGGCGCTCGGTATCTGCGACAAAATTGTTCCTGGACTATTAATGGGCGTACTCAGTTTTGGTTACCTGCCTGCATTGTTTGTGCCGGCGGGTCCGATGGAGTCGGGTCTGCCGAATAAGGAAAAACAGCGTATCCGACAGCTGTTTGCGGAGGGCAAAATTGGCCGTGAAGAGTTGTTGCAAGCCGAGTCCGACTCTTACCACAGCCACGGTACCTGCACATTCTACGGCACGGCTAACAGCAATCAGGTGGTGCTTGAAGCCATGGGTTTACAGTTGCCGGGCAGTTCTTTTGTTAACCCGGACAACCCTTTGCGCGAAAGGCTCACGGTGGAAACCTGTCATCAGATGGCGCGTATCACTGCGTTGGGTAATGACTATCGACCGGTGGGTGAGATTGTTGACGAGCGCACCATTGTGAATGGCACCATAGCCCTGTTGGCATCTGGCGGCTCAACCAACCACAGCATGCATCTGGTGGCGATCGCGCGTTCGGCAGGAATTATCCTCAATTGGGATGATATCTCCGAGCTCTCGGCAGCGGTGCCGTTGCTGGCCAAGGTTTATCCCAATGGTCAGGCCGACGTCAATCATTTCCATGCAGCCGGTGGCACCAGTTGTATGTTCCGCCAGTTACTCGCCGGCGGTTATATGCACGCGGACGCCAAGACTGCCTGGGGCGCTAATTTTGCTGATTTCACTCAGGAGTCATTCCTGGAAAATGACAAACTCGTATGGCGCGAGTCTCCCGAATTGCCATTGGATATGGATGTGCTGACAACTCTGGATCAGCCTTTTTCTGAAGAAGGTGGCCTGCGACTGTTGTCGGGAAACCTAGGTCGTGGGGTGATCAAAGTCTCGGCGGTTGCCGCGCAGCATCAGGTTGTTGAAGCGCCAGCGGTGGTGATTGACGATCAGGATCAATTGGCGGGCCTGTTTGAGGCCGGCGAATTAAATCGTGACTGTGTAGTAGTGGTTCGCTATCAGGGGCCCAAGGCTCTGGGTATGCCTGAGCTGCACAAGCTTACGCCGATGCTCGGTATTCTCCAGGATAAAGGTTATAAGGTCGCGTTGGTGACCGATGGGCGGATGTCTGGTGCTTCGGGCAAGGTGCCTGCGGCAATTCATCTGGTGCCTGAGGCAGCTGAAGGTGGTTTGCTGGCTAAAGTAATGGATGGTGATCTGATCCGGGTCGATGCAGTTAATGGCGAGCTGAAGTTTGTCGGTGATATTAATCGACTTCAGGCGCGCGCGGCGGCAGCACAACCGAACGCGGGACAGCGCGGATGCGGTCGCGAACTGTTTGCGATTAACCGTAGCAATATAAGCAACGCCGAGCAGGGCGCATCGTTCCTGTTCCCCGGAGGCTGAAACATGGTTGAGCAAAACTGGAGCCTGGTCGCTGATATTGGCGGCACGAATGCGCGCTTTGCTGCGCTGCGAGAGGGTCAACTCGAGGGTGAATTTGAGTTTTATCACTCAGTGGAGGAGTATCCGGAGTTCAGTGATCTGGTGGTTAAGTTGAGAGATGAAATTGCTGCAGCGAGCGGTTTTGTCGGTGCGCCGAAGTCTGTCTGTCTGGCCGTGGCCTGCCCAGCGGATGTTGAGCATATTTCATTTACCAATAGTCACTGGGAGTTTACCAAGGACCAGTTAAAGCATTGGTTTGATTGTGAGCAACTGGTAGTGATCAATGATTTTGAGGCGGTGGCTCACGGTATTACCGAACTTAAAGCGGACGATGTTATTCAGATTGGCGGCGATAAAGCCCAGCTTCATAAACCAATTGGTATTCTGGGCGCTGGCACCGGTCTGGGGATGGCCGCGCTGATTTCCCATAGTGATGGCTACCATGTGCTTGACACTGAGGGCGGCCATGCGGATTTTGCGCCGGTTGATCAGCGTCAGATGGATCTATTGAGCTGTCTGCGCCAGACCTACAAGCGTGTTTCACTGGAACGGGTATTGTCTGGGAAAGGCATCGTTAATATTTATACGGCGATTTGTCAGATGGAAAAGGCACCGGTCAAATTCAATACACCGCCAGAGGTTGTTGCGGCCGCTATTGATGGCAGTGATCCTGTTGCACTGGCTGCGCTAAATACTTTCTGCGAGTCGATGGGGGCTGCGGCGGGCAATCTGGCACTAACCCTGGGTGCCAGAGGCGGTATCTATATTGCTGGTGGTGTTGTGCCACGGTTTAGTGACTTTTTTGCCAGCAGTGGATTCCGCAACAAGTTTGAAGATAAAGGCCGCTTTGTCTCTTATCTTCAGCCAATCCCAGTGTATTTGGTGATGCGCAATAATCTTGGTCTGCTCGGTGCGGCAAAAAAATTGCATCTTAAATAACCTCACAAATAACAGACCAGAAATAACACAAAAGAATTTATACAATAGTATTCAAGGAGAAGTCAGTGCGAGATTTATTGGCCGGCGTTACGGTTGTTCCGGTAATTGTGATTGATCGAGTTGAGGATGCTGTACCCCTCGCCGAGGCACTCGTTGCCGGTGGGTTGAATGTGCTTGAAGTTACCTTGCGCACTGCAGCAGCTGAAGAGGGTATTCGTCAAATTATTGCCCAGATTCCCGATGCGATTGTGGGTACCGGCACAGTCTGTACGCCCGAGCAGGTCAAGCTGTCAGAAGATCTCGGCTGTCAGTTTATGGTCTCTCCGGGCAGCACTGACAATCTTTTGGCCGCGGCACAGCAGTCATCTATTGAACTGTTGCCTGGTATCTCGTCGGCCAGCGATTTGATGCGTTGCATGGAATACGGTCACCGAGACTTTAAATTTTTCCCCGCCGAGGCCTCTGGTGGCGCGGCGATGATCAAGGCGTTGGCCGGCCCATTTGGCGATGCACGTATCTGCCCCACTGGTGGAATCGGTTTGCACAACGTGATGGAATATCTGTCGCTGCCAAATGTACTATGTGTTGGCGGCTCCTGGATCTGTCCTGCGCAGATGGTTAATGAGCAGCGCTGGGATGAGATTGAACAGTTGGCGCGTGAGGCCAGTGTGCTGGGTCAGTGACTTGAAGTTGATATCTTTTGCGTGTTTGTTTAACGCATTCTATAAAATGCTAAACCCTGAGGTTTGTGATGAGTAGTAATATTGATTTGGTAATCTTTGGCGCCCGTGGGGATCTATCCGAGCGTAAGCTGTTCCCCGCTCTCTATCAGCTGGATCGAGCTGGGTTGCTGGGGGACAGTGCACGTATCGCCGGTCTGGCGAGGGAAGCTATTTCCGGCGCTGACTTTATTGCAAAAGTGCAGCAGGGGCTGAAAAAAGTCGTTCCCAGCGCTGACTGGGATGAGGCAGCCTGGAAGAGGTTTAGTCGCCGCCTGAGCTATATCAAAGTCGATTTTTCTCAAAAGAAAGATTTTCTTATTTTAAAAGAGTGGCTGGTAGAAAAGCGCACGGCTATCTATTACCTGGCCACCCCGCCGAGTTTGTATGGCTCGATCTGCAAGCATCTTGATGCTGCGGGCTGTGTCGACAAGTTGGCGCGAATTGTTCTTGAGAAGCCGATTGGCAAAGACTTAAAGAGTTCTCGTGAGGTCAACGCCACGGTCGGAGAATATTTTGATGAGCGCAATATTTATCGTATAGATCACTACCTGGGCAAGGAGACGGTGCAGAATTTGCTGGCCCTGAGGTTTGCCAATCGTATGGTCAATTCGCAGTGGGATAATACCTGCGTTGATCACGTGCAAATTACCGTTGCTGAAACCGTCGGGATTGAAGGTCGCTGGGGCTACTATGACAATGTAGGACAGCTGCGCGATATGATTCAAAACCACCTGTTGCAGTTGCTTTGTATGGTGGCGATGGAACCGCCAAATTCACTTCAGGCTGACGAAATCCGCGCAGAGAAAGTCAAGATACTGCGCGCGCTGAGCCCGATCAATAAAGATAATGTGCTCGATCAGTCGGTGCGAGGACAGTATTCCGCCGGTTGGATTGCGGGAGGGCCAGTGGTTGGCTATATGGAAGAAGAGGGCAGTCAGGCGAGCAGTAATGACACTGAAACCTTTGTTGCTCTCAAGGCCTATATCGATAACTGGCGCTGGGCTGGCGTGCCATTTTATTTGCGTACCGGAAAGCGTATGCAGGATAAAGTGACCCAGGTTGTGATCACCTACAAAAAGATCCCTCATGCTATTTTTCCGGACAAAGACGGCGATGCGCAAAATCGTCTGGTCATTCGTTTGCAGCCAAACGAGGGCATTGAACTTGAAATGTTCTCCAAGAGGCAGAGTCTCAAAGAGCGTCTGAGTCTTGAGCGGCGAACCTTGAATCTGGACTTTTTTGACTCATCTGGTGAGTCGAGAATTGCTGATGCCTATGAGCGGCTTTTTTTAGAAGTGATCAAGGGCGATCAGTGGTTGTTTGTCAGTCGCGATGAGATTGAAGCGTCCTGGCGCTGGTGCGACAGGCTGTTGGATGCCTGGGCCGAGAAGAAGGTCGGAACCAAGACCTACAGTGCTGGTACCTGGGGTCCGTCCAAGGCTGATATGTTGATGGAGAAGGACTCGCGGAGTTGGTACGAGTCCTGATCTGTCACACAGTGTAATAGCGACCCCTAAAAAGAGCACAGTTATGTCGATGATTGAATTCGAAAACACCTCAGCGCTGGATGCAGCACTCACCGGTAAAGTCAGCGAGCTATTGCGTAAAGCCATAGCCTGCAATGGCAGCGCCTCTCTGGTGGTATCTGGCGGACGCACACCGGTTGGTTTTTTCCACCTGCTGTCGCAGCAGGATCTCGACTGGTCAAAAGTTACGGTTGCCCTGGCTGACGAGCGCTGGGTCGATGCCGATCACCCAGATAGCAATGAGAAATTGGTCCGCGAAAACCTGCTTATCAACGAAGCCCATAAAGCTCAGTATCTGGCCTTAAAAAACGGCGCTGAAGATGCTGTCGATGGCGAAGCTGAATGTCAGCGTCAACTGGCTTCGATTGGCCGCTTTACTGTGGTGATTTTGGGTATGGGCGATGATGGCCACACGGCATCGCTGTTTCCGGAAAGCGCAGCACTGGCGAAAGGTTTGGATATGCATTCAGGGCGCGACTGCATTGCCGTGACACCTGTTCACGCACCACATCAGCGGATGAGTATGACCTTGCCACGGCTGCTCAACAGCGAGTCGCTATTTATTCATATAAGTGGTATCAGCAAGCAACAGGTATTGGCCAGAGCCAATGCTGGTGATGATGTTATGGCGTTGCCGATCCGCGCTGTGCTGCACCAGCAGAGCACGCCAGTGGCAATCTATTGGGCTCATTGATCGCTCGGCTGCTAGGTTAATTCGCAAATCTATTGTCTATGCAGTGATTAAAGCAGGGTAAATAGCAGGCCTAAAAGGTGGCCATCCATGGCCTGGAAGAGACGGTTTTTCTCATTGGCTACTGGATAACGTCGCCAACTCGAACAATTTTTAATGTGTTTGTGCCGCCGTGCACATTGACAAAATCCCCTTTGGTAATCAGTACCAAATCGCCGTCGCTGACGACCTCGTGTTCGCGCAAGGTTTCTACTGCGCGGTGATTGACCTGCGATGGATCAAGTTCCGATGCGTTGAAAGGTATCGGCACGACCCCTTTGTACAGGGCGGTGACTTCACAGGTGCCGGGTTTTTCGGCCATGGCGTAGATAGGCAGTGACGAGGTGATTCGCGACATAATCAGTGGTGCAAAACCGGTCGCGGTCATACAGATAACCGCTTTCACTCCGCGCAGATGGTTGGCCACATACATAGCGGCAAGTGCCAGCGACTCATCAATACTGGAAAAGGTTTCGTCGATGCGGTGCTTGGAGCGCTGCGCGAGGGGGTGGCGCTCGGCACCCTCAATAACGCGTGCCATCGCCTTTACCGTATCAACAGGGTATTTCCCCGCTGCGGTTTCTGCTGACAGCATCACGGCATCGGTGCCATCGAGAACTGCATTGGCGACATCGAAGACTTCTGCCCGAGTCGGGGTGGGTGCGGTAATCATCGATTCCATCATCTGGGTTGCGGTGATAACCACTTTATTGGCGGCATTGGCGGCATCGATCAGTTGTTTTTGTACTGCGACCAGGTTGGCATCGCCAATCTCTACGCCGAGATCGCCGCGGGCCACCATTACACCGTCGGCGCTGGCGATAATGCCGGGCAAAAATTGTTCTGTAATGGCTTCGGCGCGCTCAATTTTGGCAATAATACGGGCTTGGCTGCCGGCTTCGATCAGCAGGTTGCGGGTCTCTTCGATATCGTCTTTTGAGCGAACAAAAGAGATGGCCAGATAATCGGTGTTGAGCGCTGCGGCGGTTTTTATGTCCGCACGATCTTTCTCTGTAAGGGCCGGTGCCGAGAGTCCACCGCCAAATTTGTTCACGCCTTTCTTGCTTGACAGAACGCCACCCTGAACGACTCGACAGGTCACTGAGTGATCATCGCGCGATTCAACCTTAAAGGTCAGTCGTCCGTCGTCGAGCAGTAAAATATCATCGACGCCGATATCGGCAAGTAGGTCGCTGGCGATATAGACGCCGTTTTGATCACCCGAGTTGATGCCGATCTGGCTGTTGAGAATGAAACGGTCATTGTCAGCCAGATCAATTTTTATATCATCGATAAAGCTGCCGATACGAATTTTGGGTCCCTGCATATCGCAGAGAATGCCGACTGGAGTTTTCAGCTCCTGTGCAATTTTGCGAATACTCTTCGCACGCAGACAGTGCTCATCAGCAGTGCCATGGGAGAAGTTGAGTCGGAATACATTGACGCCGGCCAGGATCAGTTCGCGGATACAGCTCTCGTCACTGGAGGCGGGGCCTAGTGTGGCGAGAATCTTCGTTCTACGTGGCATCCTGATGCTCCGCTACGCGGCATAACAGGGCGAGTGAGTTGTCGAGCATGCGGTTGGAGAACCCCCACTCATTGTCATACCAGGCCATTACTTTAACTAGGGATCCATTGACTCGTGTCTGTGTAGCATCGAAGTTACAGGAGGCGGGAATGTGATTAAAATCGATAGACACCAGCGGCTTGTCGTTGTAGCTGAGTACCTCTTTGAGTTTACCCTGTGAAGCTTCAAGCAGTAACGCATTGACCTCGTCCACGGAGGTTTCGCGGCCAGCATTAAAGGTCAGGTCAACCAGTGACACATTGATTGTTGGGACACGCACGGCCAATCCGTCGAGCTTTCCGGCTAGCTCTGGCAGAACCAGGCCAATTGCTGCCGCAGCACCCGTCTTGGTGGGGATCATTGACTGGGTTGCAGATCGTGCACGGTAGACATCTGAGTGGCAAACATCGCTAAGTTGTTGATCGTTGGTATAGGCGTGAACTGTAGTCATATAGCCGCTGAGGATACCCAGGGACTCGTGCAGGGGCGCAACCATTGGCGCTAGGCAGTTGGTGGTGCAAGACGCATTTGAGATGATGGTCTGCGAGCCATCGAGAACATGGTCATTGACGCCGAACACAACGGTGGCGTCAACGTCTGATCCGGGCGCTGAAATAAGCACCTTTTTGGCGCCGGCTTCGAGGTGCAGGGCAGCTTTCTCGCGACTGGTGAATACACCTGTGCACTCACACACAAGATCCACGTCGAGCTCAGCCCAGGGCAGATCGGTCGGATCGCGTTCGCTCGACCAGTTGATTACATCACCGTTTATGACAATTGCGCCATCGGTGACTTCAACATGTTGATTAAATCGACCGTGAACGGTATCAAACTGCAGTAAGTGGGCATTGATCTCAAGGCTGCCAAGATCATTGATCGCAACGATTTGTATCTGCTTTTGGAGTTCGGGGCGCTCGTAGAGTGCGCGAACGATGTTACGGCCAATGCGGCCAAAACCATTAATAGCAATTCTATACATAATCAGATTTCACTTAAATGTAGTAAACTTACGTAAATTATAGTCTTATGGTTTCTCGCCGGCAATAAAAACTGGTTTTTATTAGGTATAGTAACGTTTTAATCCTGTTTTTAGCGTTGATATAGCAGGTTGATGAAATTTTCTTACCAGTCTAGTTGTTTCAGCGGACATTTGCCGAGAAAGCCCGTAAACTTTGTGATGTTTTTGTGTAAAAAGACGAAAAATCAGAGAGATAGAGCTATGAACGGACAAAATTTGATCAATGTCATTGCTGATCAGTTGCCGAATCTTAATAAGTCTGAGAGTAAGGTGGCCAAGGTGATTCTGGCTGACCCTGATGCGGCAACCCAATCCAGTATTGCCGCTCTGGCCAAGGCTGCCTCGGTGAGTGAGCCGAGCGTTAACCGATTCTGCAAGCGCTTTGATGCGGCTGGATTCCCCGACTTTAAACTGCGGCTGGCGAAAGCTCTGGTCAGCGGAGTGCGCTTCGTTAATCGCAATGTCGATCCGGATGATGATGTCAGTAGCTACACGCCAAAGATTTTCGATAGCACAATTAATAATCTGGCGATGGTGCGTGATTGCATCAGCCACAGCCTAGTCAATCAGGTGGTCGACAAGTTGATTCAGGCGCGACGGATTTATTTCTTTGGTGTCGGCGCATCCGGGTCAGTGGCACGAGATGCCGAGAACAAGTTTTTCCGCTTTAATCTGCCGGTCTCCTTCCATGACGATGTGTTGATGCAGAGAATGTTGGCTTCAACAGGCAGTACCGGTGACGTGTTCTTTTTTATCTCTCATACCGGGCGTACAAAAGAGGTGGTCGAAATTGCCGAGATCGCACGAGCCAACGGTTCAACGGTTATTGGGTTGACGGCACCAGACTCGCCGCTGGCCCGTGTCAGCAGCGTTACCTTGGATGTTGAGGTGCCGGAGAATACCGATGAATATATGCCCATGACCTCACGGATTGTGCACCTTGTGATATTGGATGTGCTCGCCACCGGGGTCACTCTACGCCGGGGGCCGGATTTTTTGCCGCATCTGGAAAAGATCAAAAATAGTCTGGTGCCGACACGATATCCACGCAAGGATTAACCGCTCTCGGGTTCCTCTGACAAGCTATTTTTAGTCTCTGCTTTTCAACTAGACTTGAGCCCCATGGCGGCTTTCTACTAGACTACTGTTTTAACTCAGAGATAGTCACCTGATGTCAGAATTTCCAGCACACCCAGTTCCCCGCCAATGGTCAGACTCAGCCTGGATTGATCAGCCCGCCTATGAGGCAATGTATCAACAGTCTATCGAAAACCCGGATCAGTTCTGGGCCGATCAGGCCGCCCAGTTCCTAAACTGGGAAAGCCCGTGGGAGACCGTGTGCCGGAGTGATATTAACCAGGGCCAGGCCGCGTGGTTTGAGGGTGGCAAGCTCAATGTTGCAGTCAACTGTATCGATCGGCATTTGCTTACTCGAGCTGATCAGAGCGCAATTATCTGGGAGGGGGACGATCCCTCCGACGATACCCGGATCAGCTACGCGAAGCTCCATGAGCAGGTGTCAAAACTGGGTAATGTGCTACGTGAGCGAGGAGTGAAGAAGGGCGATCGGGTGTGTATTTATATGCCGATGATTCCCGAGGCTGCCTATGCCATGCTAGCCTGCGCTCGGATTGGTGCCGTTCACTCGGTGGTGTTTGGTGGCTTTTCGCCCGATGCGCTTAAAGACCGTATTCTCGACTCTGACTGCCAGGTGGTGATTACCGCCGATGAGGGTGTGCGGTCAGGCAAGCCTATTCCGCTTAAAACCAATACCGATAAAGCCTTGGCCAACTGTCCAAATGTGCACACTTGCCTGATTGTGCGTCGCACCGGTGCGGACATTGAGCTGCACGACAATCGCGATGTTTGGTACCACGAGGCGATCGAGTCTGTCTCTGCCAAGTGTGTGGCGGAGGTAATGGACGCTGAAGATCCGCTATTTATCCTCTACACGTCCGGCTCGACTGGAAAACCCAAGGGTGTTGTTCACAGCACGGCCGGCTATCTGTTGATGGCGGCAATGACCCACAAATATACCTTTGACTATAAAGACGGTGATGTTTTTTGGTGTACCGCTGATGTTGGCTGGGTAACCGGCCACAGTTACAGCGTTTATGGGCCACTCTGTAATGGCGGCATTACATTGATGTTTGAGGGAGTACCAACTTACCCGGATGCTTCGCGATTTTGGCAGGTCGTTGACAAACATCAAGTCAGTCAATTTTATACTGCGCCAACGGCTATTCGATCTTTGATGGCCGCCGGCGACAAATTTGTCACAGAGACGTCCAGGAGTTCGCTTAAGTTGCTGGGAACGGTTGGCGAGCCAATCAATCCTGAAGCCTGGGAATGGTATTACCGGGTGGTGGGAGAATCGCGCTGCCCGATCGTCGACACCTGGTGGCAGACTGAAACCGGCGCCCATATGCTGACGCCACTGCCTGGTGCAACAGCGCTCAAGCCCGGCTCTGCCACTCGTCCATTCTTTGGCGTGCAGCCGGTTCTGCTTGATACAGATGGACAGGAGGTCGAAGGTGAAGGCGAGGGACTGTTGATGATCAAGGCCTCGTGGCCGAGTCAGATACGATCGATCTATGGTGATCGGCAGCGCTTTGTTGATACCTACTTCGGAGCCTATCCGGGTTACTACTTTACCGGCGACGGCGCCCGCCGTGACGAAGACGGCTATTACTGGATCACCGGTCGCGTCGATGATGTATTGAATATCTCAGGTCATCGTATGGGCACAGCCGAGGTGGAGAGCGCGCTGGTGTTGCATGAGAAAATTGCTGAGGCCGCAGTGGTTGGCTGCCCCCACGATATCAAAGGGGAGGGTATTTACTGCTATGTCACACCAATGAATGGAATTGAGCCGGACGAAGCTCTGCGTCTGGAATTGATTTCGCTTTGCGTCAAAGAGATTGGGCCGATTGCCAAGCCGGATATCATTCAGTGGGCACCTGGTCTGCCAAAGACCCGTTCGGGGAAGATTATGCGTCGCATCCTACGCAAAATAGCTGCTAATGAGCTGGATAGTTTGGGAGATACCTCAACCCTTGCCGACCCGGCGGTGGTTGATGAGCTGATTAGCAACCGCGCCAATCAGTAACACAACAGTTGAACGTTTTCATGTGAACCCTGCAGGGCGTATGTGTATAGCGCATTGCCCAAAATTTTAGTGCAAGCTACGCGGCCCATGCCGGCCTTTATTCGTAAAAGGGTGTGTAAATAGACTACTATGGGCGCTTAAAAAAGGGCGGAGATCCTTATGATGAAACTAGTCAACTTTTTCTTTAAAGCCTTTATATGTCTGCTGCTGGTCTATGGGATTTTGTTATTGTTGCCTGCTCACAATCAGGTCAAAGCGATTCCGTTCTATTCCAGCCACACCCAAGGTGTCAACAATATTGCCCACGGCACGGGTCGCGAGTTGCTGCCGGGTAATACTCTTGAGGGTGCACTTAATGCGGTCGCCTATGGCGCCGATATTATTGAGCTGGACGTGCACCTAACTGCGGATGATGTTGTCGTGGTCAGACATGATGCGAGTATAGATGCGACCACAAATGGCAGCGGTTTAATTGCTGAAATGACACTTGCAGAACTACAGACCTTTGATGCCGGCTATCATGAAACTGACTATCCGGATAAAGTGGCGGCAGCGGGGGTGCGTATTCCCACCCTTGAGTCACTCTTTGTCGCGCTGCCCAATCATCGGTATCTGATTGAATTAAAGCCGGATGATACTGAGACCGGTATTGCCCTGTGTCGGTTGATTGATAAGCACAAGCTCAAGGATCAGGTTATCGTCGGATCTTTCTTTACATCGGTATTAGAACATTTTCGCGACGTATGTCCGCAGGTGCCGACATCGCTTGGTGAGAGTGAGGCACAAAAACTTTTTATTCTCAGCGGATTGGGGCTGGGGCATCTTTTTAAGCCGTCAGGTTACTCAGTTCAATTACCTTATGAATACAAAGGCATAAAGTTGGTTTCCAAGTCTCTCGTTAAGTCTGCACGACGGCTTAATTTACAGGTTGATGTTTGGACGGTAAATAACCCTGACACAATGGCTGAATTGATCGATTTGGGAGTCAACGGAATTATCACTGACCGTCCGGATATTATTCAAGCATTTGATATGTAAAGAAAATACATATTGTTTGAAGTCATAAAAAGACTGGCAACATTAGTGTTATTTGCCTAAAAATAATACATTAATGGATAGTGAAGCGCGTCATAATTACGGAATGAACGAATACATGAGCAAAGAATTAGCACGATTAATGAGACAGGCTGGTGTGTCGCAAAGTGGACTTTCACGGGCGACTGGCGTGCCTCAACCGACCATTAATCGCATTCTCAGTCAGACCACTCAAAATCCGCGGCGTGAGTCGATGGTGCGACTGGCTAATTATTTCGGCGTGCCGACCGAGACACTCTACGATAAACCTGAAACCGGGAAAAAATCGCGCAAAAACAACGGGGCTATCGAGGACGTTTTTAATCGAATTCTGAGCCTTTCCAAGACCGAGCGTTCGACCCTGTTCACGCTGGTGGCCGATAAATTTAATGACGGTAAATAGTAGTTGTTTGGCTTCTTAACTGCGCGCGGACACAATTGACTCACTAACATTCTGCAGTAAATCCATTAATTTAAGTTGTTCGGCTTCACTGATCGAGGCCAGCTTCGCCTCAAATTCGACTAATCCCGCTTCAAAATGTATCTGCAAATCAGAGGCGTTTAATGTTGTTTTTTTTGCCTGTCCTTTAGTCATTTTCAAGCTCTAATGTGTTAACTGATATACATTCTCGTGTATTTACTCTATGGTTGATATAGCGCTAAAGAACTAATACTTTAGTATTAGTTGGCATAGGCCTGTTTTAAAGTTGCAAGGCTGTATAAAAAAATACAGGCTTTAATACAAGGATATTTATGGCTACCGAATTCTGGATTTCACTCACGTTGGTGTGTCTGCTTGGGGCAATGTCACCTGGTCCCAGTCTGGCCGTGATCGTGGGTGTTTCGATGGCCCAAGGTCGTCTCGGAGGCGTTTTGGCCGCTCTGGCGCATGGAATGGCGATCATGTTATTTGCCTTGGTTACGGTGCTCGGTCTGGTCGTGGTATTGCAGCGTTATGAAACTGCATTTCAAGTGCTCCAGCTTTTCGGTTGTCTGTATCTGGTATGGATGGCGATAAAGTTAATTTTCTTCGCCCCGGCCAAGAGCGACGACCTGGTCGTTGCGACCAGTAGATCTAAAATGGCCGCTGCTGGCGATGGATTTATAATCGCGCTGCTCAATCCTAAAATTATAATCTTCTTTACGGCACTTTTCAGTCAGCTGGTTTCGGTTGAAAGTCAGCTTTGGGAAAGGTGGCTTATGGCATTGGTTGCCGGAGCAGTAGATGCGGTTTGGTATATGTTAGTTGCAGTGATGATATCTCACTCAAAGGTGTTGCCTCGTGTTCAAAGCAGCGGCCGCTGGCTAAACAAGATATTTGGTCTATTTCTGCTGTTTATAATTGCCGGCTATATGGTCCAGATAACTGGTGGGCACTTTTTGTCGGGTTTAGACTCAAGCTCTTTTGGTTAACAGCTTAATCTCCGCACTAAAATCTCTATACTGAAACTCCATGTTGAAATCTCTGTTACCAGATTGTAAAAGGTGTCTGTGTGAAAACGACCTACGAAAGTCTCTATGAATTGGCTGCAAAAAATCGCGGTGGTGTCGATCAGCTTGAGGCTATATTGCCGAAAGCAAAAAGTGCTCCCCAATTGGCAGCGCAATCAGATGATCGATATTTGTCTATGATCACTCGTTGTATCTTTCGCGCCGGTTTTGTATGGCGGGTTATTGACAATAAATGGCCGGGTTTTGAGGAGGCGTTTGCTCATTTTAATCCGCTGGCGATTGCCCATTTCAGTGATGAAAAGCTTGAAGAGCTGGCTCAGGATGCGCGTATCGTTCGTAACTTTACCAAGATTGTCTCGGTCAGACATAACGCAACTTTTGTGCTGGATAAGCAGCATAGTCATGGCAGTTTCGCTAAATTTATCGCCGATTGGCCTGAAGATGATATTGTCGGTCTTTGGCTCGAGCTCAAAAAAAATGGCTCGCGACTGGGGGGCAATTCCGGGCCGATGATGTTGCGAAGTATGGGCAAGGATACCTTTCTGTTGACCAAAGATGTCTGTGATGCGCTAATCAATCAGGCTTTAATGAAGAAGTTTAGTCCGACTTCACAGCGTGACATGCGCTTGGTAGAGAAGGTATTTGCAGATCTCCGTGAGCAATCCGGCCGCTCTCTGTGCGAGTTGAGCCGGATTCTCGCCTGTACTGTCTGATCAATTTTTCTGACTGGCAATCCAGTCATTGATGCGCTGCTCCAGCACATCTAGGGGCAGGGCGCCGCGATTTAGCAGCTGGTCGTGAAACTCGCGAATATCAAAGTTTTCTCCCAGCTCTTCGCTTGCGTGGGCTCTCAGCTGCTTGAATTTCAGCTCACCTAATTTGTAGGCGAGCGCCTGTCCAGGCCAGGAGATATAACGATCAATTTCGACTTCTATATCGTGTAGTGACTTGGCGGTGTTGCCGGCAAAAAAGTCGATGGCTTTTTGCCGATCCCAGCCAAACATATGCATGCCTGTGTCTACTACCAGTCTCACGGCGCGCCACATTTCATAGCTCAATTGACCAAACTTGTTGTAGGGGTCGGTGTAGAAGCCCATTTCTTCACCGAGGCTTTCAGCGTAGAGTCCCCAGCCTTCGATAAATCCGGTGTAACTGAGATTTTGCCTCAGTGGGTGGGTCTCGGGAAGTTCCTGGGCAATTGCTATCTGAAGGTGATGGCCGGGCATCGCCTCGTGGAGTGTCAACGCTTCCATTTCCCATGTTGGCCTGGTGTCGAGGGCGTATGTGTTGGCATAAAAATATCCGGCTCGACCATTTTCAATCGAGCCACCCCAGTAATAGGCAGTGGTTTGAGATTTGGCTGCGTAATCGGGGATTGCAACGACACCATAGGGAAGACGCGGAAGGGTACCAAACAGTTTCGCCAGCTCGGGGTCGGCCCGTTTGGCGATGTCGCGATAGCCAGTAAGTAATGCTTCAGCGGACGTCATATAAAACTGTTTGTCGGTACGCAGAAATTGGGTAAATTCCTCAAAGCTACCGCTGAACCCAGACTTCGCTATCACTCGATCCATTTCACTGCGAATACGTTTAACTTCGCTGAGCCCGAGTTTGTGGATTGCCTCCGGGGTGAGGTCGGTGGTGGTGAAGTAACGCACTCGGTGCCGATACCAGTCTTCGCCATTGGGCATATCGGAGATTGCAATCGAGCTGTTTGCACCAGGAATATACTCCTCAAGCATAAAGTTGAGTAGCGCCTGGAAGGCGGGATAGACACGGTCGGCGATAATCTCGCGGGCGCGACGATTAATTTCACGCTGTTGTTCTTCGTCAATCGAGGCCGGATAGTTGTTGAAACTCGACAGCAGTGGCGATTGCTCCAGATCTTCAGGGATGGTGTTGCGAATCTGATCCGGGACGTCACGCAGCGTGATCTTGGGCGGCGTGACACCGCGGGCCAAGCCCTCACGCAAAACCTGAATATTTTGTTCAATATAGCCAGCCGCGCGTTCAAGTCTGGCCAGCCTATCGCTAAAGTCCTTGAGGTTACGCTTTGGCATCATGGTCAACGTATCAGCAATATCCTGCTGGACACCGGCGCGTTGATGAATAAGGATAAATTCGCCCGGAAATTTACTGCCCGCTACCTGATCAGCAAGGCTTTTTTCGACCAGCAGCCAATCCAGCCGGCTGCCTTCATTTAATTTGTCAGTATTGATATTGCGCAGCTGAGCTAACAGCTGGCGGCGCTTTTCTTTATCTTTGGCGTTGGCTTCCAGCGTCACATCTGCCCAGCGGTCGTCCTGTCCTGGGTATCCGACATAGGTCGCGTAGGTTGGACTGGTGGTCATTTCGTAATCCCAGATTTCATCGAACAGGGCAAGCAGTCGCTGCTCTTCAGAAACTGGCAGGTTATCAGAACGATGATGGTCGGCGTAAGCGGCTACCGACAGGGTTAGCAGAATGACGAGCTGGATAAGTTTGAGCATCTTATTGTTCTCTTTTTCGGGTTCTATTGCTGGCTGGTTGCGTGACGATTCAAGGAGTCGGAGATCCATCCCATAACGTTATTTTCGAGTATCGACAGTGACACGGAGCCATCCTTAAGCACGACATCATGGAATTGGCGAATATCGAACTGGTCACCGAGCTTTTCAGTGGCGACGGCACGCAGTTGCTGAATTTTTAACATACCAATTTTGTAGGCAGTGGCCTGTGAGGGTCTAACAATATAGCGCTCGATCTGACGAACATTGTAGCTTTCGGAGTGCGGCACATTGGCGGCCATGTAGTCCAGGGCCTGCTGGCGTGACCAGCGCTTGGCGTGGATGCCGGTGTCGACCACCAGTCGACAGGCGCGGTAGAGCTCGCCGGATAAGCGTCCGAAGTCAGAGTAGGGGTCGGCGTACATGCCGATTTCTTTGGGGACTGTCTCGGAGTAGAGTCCCCAGCCTTCACTGAATACGGTGTAGCCGCCAAACAGTCGGAACTTGGGCATATTGTCCAATTCCTGAGCGATGGAAATCTGCATATGGTGGCCGGGAATACCCTCATGGTAGGCCAGAGCCTCCATCAGGTATTTCGGCATATCGCCCATGCGGTAGAGGTTGGCAAAATACGTGCCTGGCCGACTGCCATCTGGTGCGGGTCGCTGATAAAACGCCTGGCCGGCAGAGGCTTCACGAAATGGTTCGACCGCTTTAACTACCAGCTCAGCTTTTGGCTTGACGCTAAATAGCTCATCCAGTCGGCCTTTCATGGTATCGATTAAGGCGGTGGCCTGGTCGAGATAGGCCTGTTTGCCCTCCTCAGTGTCGGGGTAGTAAAACTGTGGATCATTGCGGGTAAAGTCGAAAAAGGCCTGCAGATCGCCTTCGAATCCAACTCTGCGCACAATGTCACGCATCTCATTCTGAATTCTTGCCACCTCATCGAGGCCGATGCGGTGAATCTCATCGGCGCTCATATCGGTTGTTGTGGTTCGCTGTAGTGCGAAGTTGTAAAACGCTTCGCCATCCGGAAATTTCCACGCGCCGTCGCGATCGTCGGCGCTGGCCTGGAGCTGGCTCAGATAGTTGCGGAGTTTTTCGTAACCCGGGGCCAACTGGTTGAGCATTGCATCGCTGGCTTCGTCGAGTAACCGTTGATGTTGTTCTGTGGGCAGTTCCAGGGCGGCAATCTTGCGGCTGAAGTCAGTAAGAATTGTGCTCGCTGCACCGTTATCAAATGGGGCTCCAGTGAGAATATTGTCGATTGACGCAATCACCTTTGGAAAGACAAATTTAGGTGGAACAATACCCAGCTGCGCGCGAATTTCCAGTTGCTCAATCAGCTGGTCCAGCAGCGTCGAGGCGTTGCGAACACGGCCAATATAGGCCTCTGCCTCTGCTGTGTTGGCGATTAAATGCTGATTGATCAGAAATGATGGGATCATGCTGTGCACGCCACGCATCTGGTTGACCGGATAATTGTGATAGCGCCATTTGTTGCCGGCAATGGCCTGCTCTGATTGCTCGATAAACATCTGCACATTAAGCCGAGCGGTGGCGCTTAGTGAAGACGGGTCAATGCTTTTGATTTTGGCCAGATGACGTTTGGTCATTTCCAGACGCTGGTCTCTTGCAGCATCGGACAAATCATCCCACTCATCATACCGTTCACGCATGCCCAGGTAGGTCATATATTCCGGGCTAAGTTGCAATTCCTCCTCAAACAGTTCGTCAAGCAGGGCGACAACTTGCTTGTCACTGAGAGGTATCGGTGTCTCTTGTTGGCTGCAGCTGCCGAGTAACAGCAGCGCCATTAGGGTCGTGAAAAGAATTCTAAGTGAGCGGGCCATGGGTAACCTTATTATTGTTTTTTGGGCTGTGGTTGTTCGACGTGTCAGCTGGCACTGTCCTCAATGCTAACACCTTTTGTCGAGCAATAAGGAAATCCTGCCAGGATTGATGTATCCTAAACAGGCGTTCCATGATGTACGGGTGGACGCGATTCCTAAGGGGCGGCCCGGCTTTTTTTAGCGGCCTGAGAAGAACCCTTTGAACCTGATCCGGATTATGCCGGCGTAGGAATAGGACCATTTCATTGTTACCTTTCTTCGTCTATTGCTTCCGGGTCTCCTTAACTTTTAATCTGTTATTGAGGCTCTTATGAACGGCTGTAAAAAACCTGCCCACTGTTGTTATTTTTCAACCCCCACTTTGTTATCAGCATTGCTGTTGTGGCCGGTGGCCGCTGTCAGCGCAACTGACCAGGTCGAGGGAATCGAAGAGATTATTGTCACCTCTGATTTTCGTGATTCTACATTGCTGAAAACCGCGGCAAGCGTCACGGTGTTTACTAATAATGCGATTGAACAGCGTCAGGCGCGGCATCTGGAACAGTTGCTCAATGTAGCCCCCAACGTTAATTTTTCCAGCGGTGCGTCGCGCGGGCGCTTTGTACAAATTCGAGGGATCGGTGAACGCAGTCAGTTTATCGAGCCATTAAACCCCTCGGTGGCCATTCTGGTCGATGGTATTGATTTCACCGGTATCGGTGGTGCTGCGACAACTATGGATATTCAGCAGATTGAGATTGTGCGAGGTCCTCAAGGGACGCTCTACGGTGCCAATGCGCTGGCAGGATTGATTAATCTCAGATCCAATCAGCCCACTGAGCAGATGCAGGGGAATGTCTCGCTGAGCCTGGGTGACTATGGCACGGAGACGATCAGCGCTGCACTGGGCGGGCCGATTAACTATTCCCTCGGTTATCGTGTCGCGCTGCAACAGCATAAAAGCGACGGCTATATCAGCAATGATTTCCTCAAACGCGATGATACGGATAACATTGATGAGCTGAGTTTACGTGCGGTGTTTGATTGGCAGCTGCACGAAGAGCTGGATCTGACGCTGACACTGTTTCATGTCGATGCTGATAATGGCTACGATGCTTTTTCGCTGGATAACACTCGTCGGACGCTCTCAGATCAACCGGGACAGGATCGCCATAAGGCGAATGCTTTTGCTCTGGAAAGTCGCTGGAAGGGCGCGGCAAGCTTTGATCTGATCAGCTTGGTTAGCGCTGCCGACAATGATCTCGAGTATGGCTATGACGAAGACTGGGCCTATGCCGATATCTGCACGGGCCAACCCTGTGAAGGTTGGGAATACAGTTCGGTGGACAATTATATTCGCCAGCGTCAAAACGTCAGTGCCGATATCAAAATGGTCTCAGTGCCTGAAGCGCGAATTTTCAATGCCAGCTCTGATTGGGTGTTGGGTATTTACTGGCGGGATCAGGATGAAGAGTTGCTGCGTCACTACACCTATGCCGCAGGTGACTTTGCCAGCGACTTTACGACCACCAATAAAGCCCTTTATGGGCAGCTGGATACGCAGCTGTCTGAGTCGTTGACATTGATCAGCGGGTTGCGATTTGAAAACCGGCAGGCGACCTATAGCGATACTGAATTAGTGGCTCACAGTGTCGATGAAGACCTTTGGGGTGGACGCCTGGCCCTGCAGTATCAGATCTCCGATACACGCATGGTCTATGGTCTGGTGTCTCGCGGCTATAAAGCTGGCGGCGTTAACAGTGACCCGTCGCTGTCAGCGCAGGATCGCGAATTTGATACCGAGCTGATGTGGAATATTGAGCTGGGTATTAAGGGCCGTTGGTTAAACGACAGACTTCAGACCCAGATCGCAGTGTTTTATCAAAAGCGCGATGATATTCAGATTAAACAGTCTTTGGTGCAGTCGCGAGAGGATAGCAATGCGGTTGATTTTACCGACTACTTTGGCAATGCTGCGCAGGGCCGAAACTATGGTCTGGAGCTGGAGTGGAACTGGTTTGCGAGTGACTCGCTGGCCTGGTTTGGCAGCCTCGGTTTACTCTCGGCCGACTATGATATTCCGCTTTCAGAGGACTTGAACAGACGCCAGCAGGCCCATGCACCGGATTATCAGTTTGCCCTTGGCGGCAGCTACCAAGTCAATCAGGCGCTCGATGTGACTATCGATATTGAAGGTAAAGACAGTTTTTATCTCTCCTCGAGTCACAGTGAAACGAGCAGGGCTTATGAACTGGTCAATGCCAGAATCAACTATGCGGTGGGCGGCTGGATGTTTTCAGCCTGGGGTCGCAATCTCAATGATCGAGAGGTGATTGTTCGTGGCTTCGGTGGCTTTGGCAATGACCCGCGCAAGTTCTATGAAACTGAGGCCTACTATCAGCTAGGCGCACCGCGAACGTTTGGTGTCAGCGGCCGCTATGAGTTTTAATTTAATGCATTAAACCCAGCAGGAGTTCACACCATGCAGGTGACTATTGATATCAGTATGTACCCTAATCGTGAGGATTTTATTCCTCCTATCAAGGGCTTTATCGAGAGAATAAATCAGTTTAGAGATCTGAAAATCACCACATTCCCCACAAGCACAGTGGTGCAGGGAGAATATGAATACGCTATGCAGGCGGTTCAGAAAACCATCGCTGATTGTTACCAGGAATTTAATATGGCCATCTATGTGGCAAAAATTATTCCTGGCTATGAGGCGTTGTAAACAATGCTTGATTGGTTTGCCTGGATCAGTCTCGAAACCTTGGCGGTGGTGTTGTCGGTTGCCTATCTGCTGTTGGCGATGAAAGAGCACAGTCTGTGTTGGTATTGTGCTTTTGTCAGCACTGCGATCTACGTCTGGATATTTGGTGACGTGAGTTTATATATGGAGTCGGCATTGAATGTCTATTACATGACAATGGCAGTTTATGGCTGGTATCAATGGCAGCGCGGTGGCGATCAGCAAACGGGTTTGGGTATTTCATGTTGGAGCGTCAGGCAGCACCTGCTGGCCGCATTGTCGATTGCGCTCGCCACTGGGGTTTCGGGCTATCTGCTTGATCACAACAGCGATGCACAGTTGCCTTATCTGGACTCGTTCACGACCTGGGCATCTGTGCTGACGACCTATATGGTGGCACGCAAAGTTCTTGAAAACTGGCTTTATTGGATTGTCATTGACGGCGCCTCGATCTATCTCTACCTCGATCGTGAGCTCTATCAGACTGCAGGGCTCTTTGTTTTCTATATCGTGTTGGCAGTTGTCGGCTACCGACTCTGGGTGCAGCATTATCGTCAGCAGGAAGGGTTCATTGACGTGCTCAACCCCCATGCGATTAGTTCCTCATCGTGACAGAGCTTTTTGTCGCCGACAGTATTGATGCCAGGGTCAGGGATTGTCTTGAGCAGACTCTTGCCAGCTGGCGAGAGTGGCACACTGGTGCGGTGAAACTGTCTGCGCAGCCAACTGTACTGCGCGACCTGGGTGGCACCACAAACTGTTCTTTTTTGATCACCAGTGGTGAGTTTCGGGCGGTACTAAGAGTCAATGCTGAGAACAGCGCCAGTCTCGGCATTGATCGTCAGCGCGAGCTGACTATTCTGCAGTGCTTGCAGCCAACCGCTGCAGTGCCGCAGCTGTTTTATTCCACCGAGCGGGTCTTGGTCAGTGCTTTTGTTGAGGGCCATCCGCCCAGTACGGACAGCCCTGCACAGGTTATGGCAGAGATAACTCATGTGTTGGCAAAGATTCAGCAGGTAAACGTCCCGCAGTTGGAGCGCCGCAACTATGTTGACTACTGTCAGGCCTATCTTGACCAGTTGAACGATCAGCCTGTCGGCCGTGCGTTGCGCGACAGGCTTCTCGAGGCCGCCGCATGTATTGATAGCGCGTCCTGGTCAGCGGTGATCTGTCATCATGATTTGATTGCGGAAAATATTATTGTCACGGCTAATGGGCCAGTTATCCTTGACTGGGAATATGCAGCATTGGGGCATCCGGCGCTGGATTATATGCGTCTGCTGGGCGGGCAGATACCCGATGCAGCTTGCCTCGGAGTTGATCAAAAGATCACGGAAAAGCTGGCTATTTTACAACGTGGCATGGATGATCTGTGGTTGCTATTGCAGTGTCAAAGGTAAGCATTAAACACAGTTATTGATCTAAGGGGAGTCAATTATGAGCCAATCACGTAACCCACTCACTGCAGAAGAGCAGTATGTGATTTTGCACAAGGGTACCGAGCCTCCCTTTACTGGCGAGTACACAGATACGAAAGAGGGTGGTCTGTATATTTGCAGGCAGTGTGATGCGCCGCTCTATCGTTCTGAGCACAAGTTTCCCTCACACTGTGGCTGGCCGAGTTTCGATGATGAGATTGCTGGTGCGGTGCGTCGTGAAGTGGACGCCGATGGTCGGCGCACGGAAATTCTCTGTGCCGCGTGCGATGGTCATCTCGGTCACGTGTTTGAAGGTGAAGGTTTTACCGCGAAAAATATCCGTCACTGCGTCAATTCCATCTCAATGAAATTTATTGCCGAATAAGCCATGGGTTGCTTCATACAATCTGGGTTCCTCGATTCTCCTGCTGACGACAAGTTAGCCCGGAATAGCTTTTACGGCTGATTTCCTGTAGGCTGCGCGCCTTTCAATCAGGCTGGTTTTTGAACCGCCTTCAATAAAGATATTCTATGACGTCCTTTAAAGACCTCGGGCTCTCAGCCCCGATTCTCAAAGCTGTTGCTGCGAAAGGCTATGACACACCTTCACCCATTCAGGCCAAAGCCATTCCTGCGGTTCTCGATGGTCGTGATGTTATGGCTGCGGCCCAAACCGGCACCGGCAAAACTGCTGGCTTTACGCTGCCGATACTCGAACTCCTTGCACCTGGGCGTCGGGCTCAAGCCAATCAGGTGAGAACCTTGATTCTTACCCCAACCCGTGAGCTAGCTGCTCAGGTGGGGGAGAGCGTCGCGACTTACAGCAAGCACCTGTCTCTGACCTCTGCTGTGGTTTTTGGTGGTGTAAAAATCAATCCTCAGATGATCAAGCTGCGTCGCGGTGTCGATATCCTCGTTGCGACGCCCGGCCGTTTGATGGACCTCTACAGCCAAAACGCAGTGAAGTTCACCTATCTGGAGGTGCTGGTGCTCGATGAGGCCGACCGCATGCTGGATATGGGCTTTATTCATGATATTAAACGCATTATTAGTCTGCTGCCCAAGCGCCGTCAGAATTTGATGTTCTCTGCGACCTTCTCGGATGATATTCGCAAGTTGGCCAAAGGGCTGGTAAGCAACCCGATTGAAATTTCTGTCACACCGCGCAACGCTGCTGCGACGACGGTTACGCAATCGGTTTACACGGTGGACAAAAAGCAGAAGGCCGCAGTGCTCACGCGCCTGATCCATGACGGTGGCTGGAGTCAGGCATTGGTTTTTACCAAAACCAAACATGGCGCCAACAAGTTAACCAAACAGCTCGAAGCTGAGGGCATCGTTGCCGCAGCGATTCATGGTAATAAAAGTCAGGGCGCACGGACTAAAGCATTGGCGGGATTCAAAGCGGGCGAAATACGTATTTTGGTGGCCACCGATATTGCCGCACGTGGACTGGATATCGAACAACTACCACAGGTGGTTAACTTTGATCTGCCCAATGTCGCTGAGGACTATGTTCACCGCATTGGTCGAACTGGTCGCGCCGGTGCCACTGGTACCGCAATTTCTCTGGTGAGTGCCGATGAAGTGGATCTGCTTTCGGATATTGAACGATTGATCCAACAACTGTTACCGCGAGAAGTCATGGATGGTTTTGAACCGGTTCACGATGTGCCGGCAACGAACCTCGATCGGCCGGTTAAGTCACACAAGCCTCGCAAGCCTCTCAACAGTGAGACCAATAGCCGAGGCAATAGCAAACCGGATCCGAAGAAAAAACGCACGAGCGGCTACTCCTACGGTCCCAAGCCAGGCGCTAAGCGCAGAGGCGGAGGCGGAGGCGGAAGCGCTCGCGGCAATAGCGAGTCGCGCGGCAATAGTGGCCCTCGCGGCAATAGCAGTTCCTCTCAGCGCAGTCAGCGTAGTTAGAGTTTTACGTCACCATCGTGGCGCTGTAATGGCGCTGCAGTTTTATTTGTTACAAGAATTTGAGTATCTACATGTTTGAGCTTCGCGCCAGTCGAGTTATCTCCTATCGAAAAGATTTATTGTCCGGTCTCACCGTAGCCTTGGCGCTGGTGCCAGAGGCAGTGGCGTTTGCCTTCGTCGCCGGTGTGGAGCCTCTGGTGGGTCTCTATGCTGCCTTTATGGTGGGACTGATCACTGCCTGTATTGGCGGCCGCCCGGGGATGATATCCGGTGCCACCGGGGCACTGGCGGTAGTGATGGTGTCACTGGTCGCTGATCACGGTGTTGAATATCTTTTTGTCACTGTGGTGTTGATGGGTCTTTTGCAGATCCTTGCCGGCGTATTAAAACTCGGCAAGTTTATTCGTATGGTCCCGCATCCAGTGATGCTCGGTTTTGTTAACGGATTGGCGATCGTGATCTTTCTCGCGCAATTAAGTCAATTTGGTACGCCGGGAGAGCCTGGCTGGTTGGCAGGAACCAGTCTGCAAGGGTCGATTATTGATGTTGCCTGGATGACCGGTGAAACACTTTACACCCTGCTCGGTCTGGTATTACTCACCATGGGCATCATTCACTTTCTGCCGCGCTTAACCAAAGCGCTGCCGTCGTCCCTGGTGGCGATTGTCAGTGTTACTTTGATTGTGATTCTGCTGGATGTGGATACCAAAGTGGTTGGTGATGTTGCGTCAATTGCTGGTGGCTTTCCTAGCTTCCATATTCCTTCTGTCCCGTTTAATTTCACAACGCTGACGATTATTTTCCCCTATGCAGTTATTTTGGCTGCGATCGGCTTGATTGAGTCGCTGCTGACACTGCGCTTGATCGATGAAATTACGGAAACCCGCGGACGCGGAAACCGTGAATGTATTGGCCAGGGTGTCGCTAATACTGTCACCGGATTTTTCGGTGGTATGGGCGGTTGTGCAATGATTGGTCAGAGCATGATCAATGTTAACTCTGGTGGCCGTGGTCGTCTTTCGGGGATTACTGCGGCACTGAGTTTGTTGGTGTTTATTTTGGTCGGTTCGCCATTGATTGAGGAAATTCCACTGGCAGCACTTATCGGCGTGATGTTTATCGTTGTGATCGGCACCTTTGAATGGAGTAGTTTCCGCATTATTGGCAAGGTGCCGCGCAGTGATGCCTTGATTCTGGTACTGGTTTCCGCCGTCACGGTGGTAACAGATCTGGCCGTTGCGGTAGTGGTTGGTGTAATTGTCTCGGCACTGGTATTTGCCTGGGAGCATGCCAAGTATATTCGTATTGAAGCGCGTGAAGATCATAAGGGTTCGACTGTCTACGCGATCACTGGACCGCTGTTTTTTGGGTCGGTGACTTCATTCCTCGAGCGCTTTGATCCGCAGCAGGATAACGATGACGTGGTTATCGATTTCGCGCGCTCGCGAGTTGCAGATCACTCTGGTCTGGAGGCGATCGATACACTTGCCGAACGCTACCTGAATGCGGGTAAAACCTTGCATCTTGTGCATCTCAGTGACGAATGCCGGAAGCTGCTGAAAAAAGCAGGCAATCTGGTTGAGGTCAATGTGATCGAAGATCCACGGTACTTTGTTGCTGAAGACACCCTCGGCTAGCTCGAACTGGCCCTGATGTCTGACTGAAAAAGTGATGTCGCACTACTGACTGGTGACCACCAGATAGCAGACCAGCTCCTGATCACCACAGTTTTCAATCGTGTGTGGCAGATCGGCACGATAATGCGCGGAATCACCCTGATCAAGTTCAGTGCAGTTTTCCCCTGAGGTAACCTTTCCTCGGCCACTGGTGATGGTCAGCAGCTCTTTGGTTCCTTCATAGTGAGGTGCGCTTGCAAGACTTGCTCCCGGGGCGATGCGCAGCTCGTAAAATTCAATATTCTTTTCCATATGCAGTGGCGAAAGTGTACGAATCTGACACTCTTTATCACGGCGGAAGAAATTGTTCTTATCCTTGCCGTGAACTATCTCGATTGTCGATGACTGCCAGGCCTGGTCGACAAGCTCGCCGATACTCATGCCAAAGGCCTGAGCGATACGAAAAGTCACGGTTAGGGTAGGGTTGGCCTGACCGCGTTCAATCTGACTTAACATAGAGCGGCTTACGCCAGAGGCGGCTGCTAGTTGGTCGAGGGTCAGCTTGTTTTTCTTGCGCAGTGCGGTGACGCGTGTGCAAAGCGCCTGACTGGAAGGGTCACTGTTCTGATGGCTCATGGTTTTACCTTTAGCCCTGCTATTGGTCATATTTTTTTCTGTCTCTGAAATCAATGCTTAATATTTACTATACAGGATTTAAATCTTGCATATAGGAATTTATAGTCCTACGATAGAATTCCAGCATATGGGAATTATTTCTCATATACAAACAGAAACAGAAACAGAAACAGGGTAATGGAATATGAAGGCATTGGTAAAAAGGGAGTCTGGCGTCGGTCTTTGGCTCGAGGATGTCGCGATACCAAAGATTGGTATTAACGATGTGTTGATCAAGGTTAAGCGCACCGCGATCTGTGGCACCGATATGCATATCTATAACTGGGATAGCTGGGCGCAAAAGACTATTCCAGTGCCAATGGTGGTGGGACATGAGTTTGTCGGCGAAATTGTCGAGGTCGGCTCTAACGTTAACGATTTCCGTCCTGGACAGATTGTTTCGGGTGAGGGTCATGTGGTCTGTGGTCGTTGTCGCAACTGCCTTGCCGGTCGCCGTCACCTCTGCGCGCACACTAGTGGTGTGGGTGTTGACCGCGCTGGTGCATTTGCTGAGTATGTGGCGCTGCCCATGTCTAATGTCTGGGAGCATCGGCCAGGTATCGACCTCGATGTGGCGGCGCTGTTTGACCCTTTGGGCAATGCTGTGCACACCGCGCTGCAATATGATCTGCTGGGCGAGGACGTGCTGATCACTGGTGCCGGCCCAATTGGTGTTATGGCAGCTGCAGTGTGTCGTCATGCTGGTGCGCGGCATGTGGTAATCACTGATATCAATCCCCAGCGTTTGGAAATGGCAGAGCGGCTTGGTGCTACCTGCACGGTGGATGTGCGCAGTGAAAATCTCGCCGATGTGCAGCGTAAACTAGGGCTCTCCGAGGGCTTTGATGTGGGACTGGAAATGTCCGGAAATTCGCAGGCTTTTCGAGACCTGTTAGCCAATATGTGTCACGGTGGCAAAGTGGCGATGCTGGGTATTCCGGCCGAGGAGATGGCTATTGATTGGAGTCTGGTCATTTTCAATATGCTGACGCTAAAGGGGATTTATGGTCGTGAAATGTATGAAACCTGGTACAAAATGTCGGTAATGATTGACAGTGGTCTGGATATTTCGTCGGTTATTACTCATCGCTTGCACTACACCGATTTTCAGCAGGGATTTGATGCGATGAATGCCGGTGAGGCGAGTAAAGTCATTCTCAATTGGGATTAACTGGACAGCCAGACAACCGAGCACAGATAGGAGAATAAGCAACATGTACGGCAAATTTCAGGACTATGTCAGTGGTGAATTACAGCAGATAGAGGAGAGTGGTCTGACTAAGCGCGAGCGCGAGATTACCTCTCCCCAAGGTGCTCGTGTCGAGGTTGGCGATGGTGTCGAAGTGCTCAATCTTTGCGCCAACAATTATCTCGGTCTAGCCCAGCACCCGGAGGTGCAAGCGGCGGCAATGCGTGGGCTAGAGGAGTGGGGCTATGGTCTTGCCTCGGTGCGATTTATCTGTGGCACGCAGAGTATTCACAAGCAATTGGAGCACAAGCTGAGCCAGTTTTTGGGCTGTGAAGAGACGATTCTCTATCCCTCATGTTTTGACGCCAATGGCGGGTTGTTTGAAACCTTGCTTGGCGCTGAGGACGCGGTTATCTCGGATGAACTCAACCATGCAAGTATTATCGACGGTATCAGGTTGTCAAAGGCCCGGCGCTATCGTTATCGCAATTGCGATATGGTCGATCTGGAAGCCCAACTTCAAGCCGCTGACAATGCCGGCGCACGCTTTAAGTTGATTTCAACAGACGGTGTCTTCTCGATGGATGGCACCATTGCGCCACTCGATGAAATTTGTGATCTGGCCGATCGATATCATGCACTGGTTCATTTTGATGACTGTCATGGAGCCGGCTTTCTTGGCGCCAGCGGTCGAGGAACTCATGAGTACCGCGGGTGTCTGGACCGAGTGGATATTATTACCGGTACTTTGGGCAAGGCTTTGGGTGGTGCCAGCGGTGGCTATACCAGTGCTCGCCGCGAGATAGTCGCACTGTTGCGTCAGCGTTCGCGACCCTATCTGTTTTCCAATACCGTGGCTCCAGCCGTCGTGGCTGGTGCAATTAAAGCGCTGGAGTTAGTGACTGAATCCAATCAGCTACACAAGCAGCTAATGGAGAATACGGTTTTCTTTCGCCAGGGATTGCAGCAGCTGGGCTTCAAATTATTGCCCGGTGAGCACCCTATTGTTCCGGTGATGCTCGATGATGCGACTGTCGCGTCACTCTTCGCCGAGAAAATGTTGCAGCATGGGGTATATGTGGTGGCATTTTCGTACCCGGTAGTGGCGAGGGGTAAGGCGCGTATCCGCACCCAAATGTCTGCCGCACACAGTCGTCATGATCTTGAAAAGGCCCTCGACGCGTTTGCCACAGTAAAGCGCGACATGGGTATCTAAACTGGGCGCAAAAGACGAAAAATGGCGACCCGATGGGTCGCCATTTCTTTGTGCTCATTGATGGTGGGTAGATTAAAAGTTTTTGCGCACTGTTAGACCAAAGGTTCGTGGCGCGTTGGGGTAACCGCTAAAACTGCCGGGAGAGGCGGTTGTCGGGAAAGCAGAAATTAAGGACTGATGGTCTGTTAGATTCCGGCCCCAGATCATTGCATCCCAGCCATGTTGTTCACTGCTTACGCCTACGCTGGCATTGACGTTATTAGATCCGCGGCTGGCGAGGCTGCGGGGAATCAGGTCGACTATTGCAATATCATCATCATAGACATATTCAAGCCGGGCAAAACCGGCGAGCTGGTCGCTTACCGCAAATGAATAAACCGTGTTGGCATTGATGCTGACCCTGTGTATTCCCGCTGGTGTCAGGCTAGTAAGATCTACACTGCTTTCACCTTCAGGGCACTGATATTCGGGTCCGGCGAGGCCGGTAGTATCACAGGTGGCATGGCTAAAGGAGTCGTAGACCGGATCAATAAAAATACCTGACAGACCCAGTACCAGGTTCTCTGATAGCGCGACAATACTGTCAAACTCGACTCCTTCATGGGTTTGTTTGCCGGCATTGACCAAATCAAAACCGACACCAGAGAAAACGTTGGACTGAAAGCCGGCGATTGACTGATTGAAATAAGCGAGATTGAAATAGCCATTTTCGAACTCGGTTTTGATGCCGATTTCATAGACCTCGGCTTCCTCTGGATCAGCTGCGCGCTGCCCGGGGATACGCCCATCGATGGTCATGTTGACCGATGCCGCCTTAAACCCCGTCGCGTGATTCACGTAGAGTTTAATAGTGTCTGAGAGGTCGTAGGCCAACCGCAAAGTGTGGGTTAGATCATCGGAATCAAAGCGCCCCGACTCGCTGCCATTGGGATAATTGGGAAAGGCTTTGAAGAACTGGAGTCCGGAGAGCGCTCCAAGTCCGGCAGTATCCAGCGGCAAGCCGGCGAAGGCGTCGATAATCTGCACATTAGCGCTGACATCCTTGCTGTCATCGGTGTAGTCGAGACCCAGGGTCAGTGTCAGAGCATCGGTCAGTGGGTATTCGATCTGCCCGAAGAGCGAGTAAGTACGGCTGTCCATGGTAAAGTTTTCAGCGACATCACCGGTTCCCGGCACGAAGAAGATATCGCGGCAGGACACTGTATTGACGACACAGACGCCAAATGCCGCACCGACATAGTTGAGCCCCGATCCACCCACTGGACCCAATGCCGATGCCACTGCGCTGGCACCAAAGGCCTCTGCGCCGGCAGCGGGAAAGCCGGCGGCCAGGTAGCCCTCGATAGCTTGTGCGGCTATGGCGGCGGAGAGCCCGGCAGTGACCAGAAAGTCGGCGTAGTCGTACATCTGAGTGCCGTAGGTGACATTGCGGAAGGTGGCTACATCTTCACGGGAATAGTAGCCGCCGACCATCCACTGAAACGGACCCTCCCCATTTGAGGTCAACCGCACTTCCTGGGTCAGGGTATCGAAATCGTAATCAGTGCGGTTCTCTTCGACCAGATCGGCAGCGGAGAAGTCGGCATCAAAGTTGGATCTCACTGACTGATCGCGTGCGGCAGTGATAGAGGTCAATGTGGCAAAGCTGAGGTCATAATCCAGTTCAACTGAAAGACCTTTGCCCTCAAGTTTATTGTTCGGGCTGAAATTCATATACAGATCTCGCGCCCAGGGATCGATTGGCGTCTGCAGGCCACCTGCGAGAGCACTGGAGACTGCCGCGGCACTGCCATAGACCAGCGAGCTGGCGGCGCAGCACTCTTCATCCATGTCATTCCAGTCAGCAATAACCCGAATGCTGAGATCATCTGAGGGCTCAATTAACAGTTGTCCACGCACCGCCGAACGATTGCGGTTGTTGACATCGCTGTTATCAAACAGATTGTCGGCATAGCCATCACTACTGTTGCTGCTGGCTGACAGCCGGTAGGCGATAGTGTCAGTAACGGGGCCGGTGACAGTCCCTTTCACTATTTTCGAACCATAGTTGCCAGCCGTGACCTCTAGCATGCCGCCAGTTTCCTCTTCCGGCAGGAGGGTAGAAACGCTGATGACTCCGGCGGAGGCATTTTTGCCGAACAGAGTTGACTGCGGGCCGCTGAGCACTTCTACCCGCTCAATGGTGGGCAAGTCGGCCAGCGCCGACGCCGATCGGGTGCGGGCAACGCCGTCGATATAAATGCCGACGGCGGGTTCAATGCCGGGATTGTTGGCGCCATTGCCAAAACCGCGAATGATAAAGTTAGTTTGAGCCGAGCTCTGCAGTTGACTGACGCGCAATGTGGGTACTGCGGTTTGCAGATCGATCAGGTCGACAATACTGGACTGTTGAATTTGTTCGGCACTGGTCACCGACACGGAGACCGGAATATCCTGCAGGCTCTGTTCGCGTTTATTGGCGGTGACGATCACTTCTTCGATGGTTGCCGATGCCAGATTGGCTATCAGTAGCGCTGCGGTTGTCACCACTGCATGAAGCCGGCGTCGGGTGCTTGATTGATATGCTGTGCAGATAATTTTGGGTGTCTTTGTTTCAATATTCATGATTCTTCCCTGTCATTATTCATGTTGACTGTGATTTTCGATTTTCCACCTCATTGTCTGCCCCCCTCCAATTGGGCTCTGTTGGATTTCGTCTGCCTGTTGTTGGCTGGCAGGACCATTTTCTAATACCAAGTATTGGAAACTATCTACCAAACCACAAAGTTTATTTTTGATCTTGAAAAATACTTGGATTGCCCGGCAGACTGTGACGGATAGACGAAAAAAAGGCCTGATAAATCAGGCCGTTTGAGTTGAATGTTGAGGGTTCAGTGGGAAAGCCGAGCCAGGCTCGCCGTTATTGGCGACTTGCGGCCACTGTGGGTTACGACGTGGCGGGTTGTTCCTGAGCATGGCGCGCGTAAATTGCATCGCGTTTTTTCGGGCAGATATTAACCTTTGAAAGGTCTCCCTGAATATGGGGTAACTGGATCACGCGATGATCCATAACTCGGTACCAAAGCCAGGGGATATAGGCCAGCAGGTACATCCCATAGTAGCCGTTGGGGAGTTCTGGAATGTCCTTGAAGTTACGCAGGCTTTGATAGCGACGCATAGGGTTGGCGTGGTGATCTGAGTGGCGCTGCAGATGGAATAGGGCCAGGTTGCTCATAATGTAGTTAGCATTCCAGGAGTGGTGGGGTTGGCAGCGTTCATAGCGGCCATTGGCTTGTTTTTGCCGCAGCAGCCCATAGTGTTCGATGTAATTGGCCGAGGTCAGTTGATACCAGGCCCAAAAATTGTGAATTGCCAAAAACGGCAACATTATCCAGCCAAACAGATAGATCAGGCTGCCCTGTAAGATGGCGCTGAGCAGGTAGGACTGCAAAATTTCATTTTTTGCTGACCAGGTGCTGAGGCCCTTTGTGTTGAGTCTGGATTTCTCCAGATTCCATCCGCGCACCATGGTCCCCGGAATTTCTCGCCAGATAAAAGCATAGATTGACTCACCCATTCGTGAACTGGCCGGGTCATCCGGCGTGGCAACCAAAACATGGTGGCCGCGATTGTGTTCAACACAGAAGTGGCCATAGGCGGGAACCGCCAGCGCCAGCTTGGCCATCAACTGCTCGATAGCAGTCTGTTTGTGGCCCAGTTCGTGAGCGGTGTTGATCCCCAGGCCACTGTAGCCGCCGGCAACAATTGCCGTGACCACGACCGACCAGATGCTAAGGTCGTTGGTGCCAACCACGTAGGCCAGGGCAATTAGCACGACAAAATGCATGGGCACTGTCATACAGGTGAGAATCCGGTAATAGGTATCCTGTTCCAATTGCGGCACCAGCTCTTCCGGCGGATTATTTTCATCGCTACCAATTAACCAGTCGATAATCGGCAGGCACAGATAGTTGACGACTAATGGCAGCGCCAGGGTCCACTCAGCGCCGGTACGGTAATAGAAGAAAACCCCCATCAATGGGAAGGCGGGCATCAGAAACGAGGTAATCCAGAGATAGCGCTTGTTATCAGAGTAGCTAATGGACCCGAGAGTTGGATGATCGAGCTGGTATGTTTTCATTATTTTTCTCAGCTTTATAGTTATTATTTTGCTAAATCCTACACGTCTGTTCAACAGAAAAGCAAATAGCCGATTTTGATGACTGTTTTGACGCATAAGAGTGTCGCTGTATGGTATATCGAGACGATGAATTCGTTTTACTATGACAGCCGAAACAGAGCCCGATTGCGGCTATGCTCATAGGAATATATTAGTTAAGGGGTTTGAATCCAAAATGGCGATTAGCACATTTGATTTATTTAGTGTCGGTATCGGGCCGTCAAGCTCGCACACAGTTGGACCGATGCGTGCCGCAGGACAATTCGTCAGCTCGCTTGCAGAGAGCGGTCGCCTGGCGGATGTGGCGAGAGTTCAGGCGGAAATGTTTGGTTCTCTGGGGGCAACGGGAAAGGGTCATGGCACCGGTAAAGCAGTGCTCTTGGGTCTTGAAGGGGAGCATCCGGAAACGGTTGATGTGCCAGCAATTGCCGATCGGGTCAAAGCGATTCGCGAAGGTGGAATAATTACACTGCTAGCCCAGCATCCCATCGCATTTAATGATGAAAGGGATATGATTCTGCACCGTAAAAAAGCATTGAAATTTCATCCTAACGGGATGCTGTTCAGTGCCTTTGACAGCCGTGGTGAAACAGTCAGTCAGAAGACCTATTACTCTGTGGGTGGCGGTTTTGTCGTCGATGAGAGCGCTGCCGATCAGGGCTATCTGATTGAAGACAGCAGTGCGGTTGCCTATCCCTTCAAGTCTGGCGCCGAGCTGCTGAGTCTCTGCGAAGAGCATGATATGAGTATTTCGCAACTGATGATGGAAAACGAAAAAACCTGGCGCACAGAGCAGGAAGTGCGCGACGATCTGTTGCATCTGTGGTCGGTCATGCAATCCTGTGTGGCAAATGGGATCAGCAATAGCGGTATTCTGCCCGGTGGCTTACAGGTTCGCCGGCGGGCGGCAGAGCTCCACCAAAAGCTCCTCAGTCGCCCAGAGGCAGCTATGTCTGATCCGCTTTCAGTTTTAGACTGGGTGACACTCTACGCCCTTGCTGTTAACGAAGAAAATGCCGCGGGTGGTCGGGTTGTCACGGCACCAACCAATGGTGCGGCGGGGATTATCCCTGCTGTCTTACACTACTATATGCGCTTTGTTCCCACGGCCAATGCCGATGGTGTCGTGAGATTTTTACTCACCGCTGCAGCCATCGGGATGCTGTATAAAATGAATGCCTCGATCAGTGGTGCGGAAGTCGGTTGTCAGGGCGAGGTCGGCTCGGCCTGCTCAATGGCTGCCGGTGCGCTGGCAGAGGTGATGGGCGGCACACCGGCTCAGGTGGAAAACGCTGCCGAGATTGGTATGGAACACAACCTTGGGCTGACCTGTGACCCTATAGGTGGGTTAGTGCAGGTGCCCTGCATCGAGCGCAATGCGATGGGTTCGGTCAAGGCTATTCATGCAGCGCGTATCGCCTTGCGCGGCGACGGTGCCCACTTTGTGTCTCTGGATAAGGTAATTCAAACCATGCGCAAAACCGGTCAGGATATGCATGTGCGTTACAAGGAGACGTCGAGAGGGGGACTGGCGACCCACGTCCTTGAGGTGCCAGTCAATATTATTGAGTGCTAGATGCTAATCGGCCTTAAAGAATCAAATCATATTGTTCTTTGAGGATCGTAATAATCTCCGCTTTGGGATCATCCGGCAGGGTAATTTTTTTACCGGTAATTTTTTCAGCAATACCTGTATAGGTATCCGAAACGGCCATCAAGACAGACTGTGGCAGCTCATTGTTACGGGCCAGTGCTGTGCGTTCAGGCATGCGGTTTTTGTTCAGCAGAATATCCGGATCAGGGAAGTGATTTAACAGCATCTGGCGGAAACCCTCCTTGGAGTTTTCGACAATCTTGCCGTCAGCATAACTGCTGGAATCCCAAATACGCGAGGAGTCAGGTGTGCCGACTTCATCCATATAGATCAGTTTTTCATTGCCCTGTTTGTCGGTGACGTAACCAAACTCGAACTTGGTGTCGACAAAAATCTGTCCGATATCAGCAAGTGCGTCGCTAATTACATCAAAGCCTTCGCTGAGCAGTTTTTCATAGACATTGATATCATCCAGGTTTCGGAATTCAAAGCTGGCGTAATTGTTCTCGATATCTGCTCGCGAGACATTGACGTCGTCCGCTTCAGGTACGCCGGGAATGCCTGTGAGAATGCCTTTAGTCGAGGGGGTGATCAGCAGTTCTGGCAGGCGCTGGTCTTTTTGCAGGCCGTCAGGCAGTTCGATGCCACAGAAATTGCGTTCGCCTTTTTCATAGGCACGCCACATAGAGCCGGTAATATATTGACGACAGATAGCTTCAATCATCACTGGTTTGGCCTTTTGCACAATCCACACCAATGGGTGGGGAATGTCGAGAATATGGCTGTCGGCCAGACCCTGTTCGCGAAATAACTTGAACCAGTGGTTGGAAATAGCATTGAGCGCCGCACCTTTACCCGGTACGCCATTCATACCCTCTTCGCCATTCCAGATGCATTCAAAGGCCGAAATACGATCACTGATTACCATAATCGCCAAAGGTGCATCGGCGGCAACATCGTAGCCTTTCTCTTCGATCAAGCGGCGGCTGTCAGCTTCGGTCAGCCAGTAAACCGAACGCACCTTACCGCTGTGGACAGGCAAATCGGTGCGAATGGGAAGGTCATTGTTGGAGGCCAATACCTTTTTAGCAAGACTCATGTTTTTGTCCTGAAGTTGATTAAAAAATAGTGAATTTTGTTTGCCCTACCGAGCGTATTGAATGCGGTGTAATCGAGTTACATCGCAGAATTTTAGCAACTCCCTCTACGCTGAGCAAAGGAAACATTGCGGCCATTGATGCGATTTTGTAGGGTGGCTGTCTAATTCAAATCTAAACCAACTCTAAACCCATTCAAAACTCAGGTTGCACGTTATGACTTCTATACTGATTACCGGTGGTACTGGATTTATTGGCCATCATTTTTGTTGCGCCGCCGATCAACTTGGGATGCAGTTGACTGTTCTTACCCGCAATCCTGAAGCGGCGGCACTGCGTCTGCCGGCATCGGTTCGCAGAATACAACGGCTCAGCGACCTAGAAGCAGGCTACGTCGCCGATATTGTTGTCAATCTGGCTGGAGAGCCGCTTGCCGATGGTCGTTGGACGCAGCGTCGCAAGCAGCGCTTCTATGACAGCAGAGTCAATCTAACTGACCGCCTCTATGAGTTCTTTGCCGGGCGAGAGCATCAACCCAAACTCGTGATTAGTGGTTCGGCGATTGGATTCTACGGGCCCGGCGATCAGCCGGTGGATGAAAACTCTGCGGGAGTGGATGGTTTTTCCCATCAACTGTGCAAAACCTGGGAGCAAAGTGCGCGGCGTTTTGAATCACTCGGCTGTCGTGTCTGTTATCTCAGGACCGGTATTGTACTGGGCGAGGAGGGCGCGCTGGCGAGGATGTTGCCGGCGTTCAAACTGGCTCTCGGTGGACCGATAGGCACTGGTGAGCAGGGTATGTCGTGGATCCATATTGACGATATGGTAGCGATTATTCTCTATTGTATAAACAACCCCGACGTTTCCGGGCCGATCAACGCCACGGCACCTAGCCCGGTATCCAATGCGTTGTTCAGCGCTGCATTGGGTCGCGTTTTAGGGCGACCAGCTCGGCTGCCAATGCCAGCGCTGATAGTCAAACTGCTGTTTGGCGAGATGGGTGAGGAACTGCTATTGCAGGGCCAAATGGTTTTGCCGAATAAATTACTGGCCGCCGGATTTGGTTTTATCTACGTCGACCTCGACAGGGCGCTGAAAAATATTCTCTCGCGATAAGCTAACGACAAAGACTCTTTATGCCGGATAGCCGGTTATGGCCCTGATTGCCTGATAGCTGGGCTTCAGACGTTTATACATCTGTAGATAGACCTGCCTGTAAAGCTGTTCGTAAACCCGATGATTGTCTGCAATCGGTTCAAAGCGATCACCTGCATGGGTCATGTTAGCGGCTGCGCTGGCAAAGTCAGGGTAGACACCGCAACCCACCGCAGCGGCGATTGCCGCGCCCAGAGCCGATGTTTCGTAGGTGTGTGGGCGTTCCACCGGCATACCAAACACATCGGCAGTAATCTGCATAATCTGATCGCTCTGCGAACCGCCGCCTGAAACCAGCAGTCGGGTAATTGGTTGTTTGCTGCGTTTTTCCATGCGTTCTTTGCCGGCGCGCAGGGCGTAGGTCAGGCCCTCAATAATGGCTCGGTAGAGGTGGGCGCGAGTATGTACATCGCCAAAACCGATAATGGCGCCCTTGGCTTCGGGGCCTTCATTATCTGCGCCGGCACCCCAGTACGGCTGGAGTGTCAATCCCATAGAGCCGGCAGGAACCTGTTGTAGCAAATTATCGAATAGTGACTCCGGGCTAACGCCTTGTTGCGTAGCTGCGCTCTGTTCAGGTTGTCCGAATTCCTGTTTAAACCAACTTACCATCCAATAGCCTCTTGGCACCATCATCTCGACATTAAAGCTGCCGGGAGTGACGCCGGGATAAGCGGGATGAAAGGGAATCGCCTCGAGGTATTTCGCGCTGGAGATGTTGAATGTGGCCGTGGTGCCATAGCTCAGACTGCCGGTATTGCTATCGATACAGCCGCTGCCGAGTACCTCGCAGGCCTTGTCCGAACCGCAGGCGATCAGTGGCAATCCCACTGGTATACCCGTTTCGTCGGCAGCCTGTTGGCTGATGTGACCGAGTGTTTGGCCGGCAGCAACCAATTCTGGCAGCATCTCGCGTTTGATTGCTGGCAGGGCGCGCCATTTCCAGTCATTGCTATCGGCCCACTGCAATTTTTCAAAATCAAACGGCAAAAATCCTACTTGGCTGGCAACGGAATCTGTATAGCTGCCGGTGAGCTTATAATTGTGATAACCCGATAACAGCAGTAGTTTATCGACCTGCTGCCACAGTGCCGGCTGATTGGCCGCGATCCAGTTAATTTCTGCCTGAGCGTGAAAGAAGTCCACAGCCTGTTTGGCGCCCACTGCGCGCATTAACAGTGACTCAACCGCGCCGAGCTCGGGCTTGGTATCGACCTGGCGCTGATCCAGCCAGCTGATAGCCGGACGCAGCGGTATACCCTCAGCATCCATGGGTATCACCGTTGCACGTTGAGTGGTGAGCGATACAGCTTTGATTGCGTCTCGGGGAATATCAAGTTGCTGCCAGAGTTGTGCACAGGCCTGACACAGTGCTTGCCAAAAATAGTCAGCGTGCTGTTCGGCCCAGCCCGGCTGATCAGAAAAGTAAGGCTCAATCTCTATTTTAGTTTTCGCTATCAGCTGTCCGTTATGGTCAAAGACGATGGCACGGACGCTCTGGGTGCCGTTATCGATAGCGAGAAAATAACCTGGGCTTTGCTGTGACTGGTTCATAGTGACCTGCATTTTTTATTATCGTTTTTGTGGCTGTCTGCCAGGCAAGCTGTAAAAGCGCTGCCAGATATCCTGATAGCGACTGACTTCCTGTTGCCAGCGCGCGCTGTCCCAGCCCAGTTCTGAGTTACAAATAGGTTCAAGGGAGGTAAACAGTTCGCTGCCTCCGTCGCGCAGTAACATTCCCAGGCGAGTGCGGCGCAAGAGCAGGTCATCGAGATGAATCACCGCTTCATGACGCGCGGCCCAGCGGCATTCGGCCAGACAAAACTCTGTGTTGGCGATGCGGAGATGCTCTTCTGGCGGTGTGGTTTCCAGAATCGCTTTAGCCTTTGAACCATAGCGTCCGAGCAGACGTTGTCCCCAAGTTGGATTGTCGGGAACCAGTTGCTCGGCACTGATGTCGGCTGTGGTAAACACCGTTTCATCTGTAAACGGCTGTGGTTCTGGCAGATGTTCGCGGGCGGCGCTCAGGGCATCCAGTGCGATAAGTCTGAACGTGGTCAGTTTGCCACCGCTGACTGTAATCAAACCGTTGTCAGACCAGACTGCATGATCGCGGCGCTCCCGAGAAGGGTCTTTGGATTTTTCCGAGCCGATCACTGGCCGCACTCCGGCCCAGGTTGAAATAATATGGCTTCTATCGATTGGGGTGGCAGGAAACTGCACATTAAATGCACGCAACAGATAGTCGACTTCAGTGTCACTGATGCAGGCTTCAACATCCAGGTCATCGGCATGATCGAGATCTGTGGTGCCAATCACCGTGGCGCCTTCCCAGGGGTAGACATAGACTCCGCGCTTATCATCCGGGTGTAGAGAGGTCAGAACGTCGGTCAGCGGCAGCAGCTGATGGGGAATAATTAAATGGCTACCGCGCAGTGGTCGAATACGTTTTTCAGGATTGAGCTGGTTGCGCAGACGATCCGCCCAGGCACCGGTGGCATTGATAACCGCCGGTGCGTGGAGTTGCAGGGTGCGACGTTGCTGATTACTCTCGAGGTCGCAAACAACAATTCCCTGAACCTGGTTGTTATCGATTATGAGCTTGCCGGCTTTGGTGTAGTTGATCGCGGTGCCACCGGCCTCAATGCTTTCCTGTAACACACGCAGAACCAGTCGTGAATCATCGACCATGGCATCACTATAGGCTGCGGCGCCATTAAGATGTTGCTGCTGGAGGCCAGTAAATTTTTCCCCGAGGCGCCGATTACTGAAATAACGATGGTCGCGAATGCCAGCAATAAAATCGTAAATTGTCAGGATAACCGCCATGGCCCAGCGGCCGGGGAATAGCCCTTTGCTGATGCTGAAATAAAAGCTGATGCGGTCGACCAATCCGGGTGCTTCTTTGAGCAAGCGTTCGCGTTCGCTAAGGCTCTCTCTGGTCAGTTTAAGGTCGCCTGCGGCAAGGTAACGCAGACCACCATGAATCATTTTTGATGAGCGACTCGAGGTGCCGGATGAGAAATCGGTCTGTTCGATTAGCAGCGCACGATAGCCTCGTCGCGCTGCTTCGCGCAAAATGCCAGCACCGGTGATGCCGCCACCAACAATCACGATATCCCAGTGCAGCGATTCACCGCGGCTCATTTGCTCAAGCAGTTGCTCGCGTGAGGTGAATAATGCGTTGTGCATATTACTGCTCATCCGCGAGTAACTTACCCGGATTCATTTGTCCGTTGGGGTCAAATAGTTTGCACAGCGCAGCGATAGAGGCGAGTCCCAGCTCGCCTTTCTCTGCAACCAGATAATCGCGATGGTCGAGTCCGACGCCATGCTGATGGCTGATAGTGCCACCACAGGCTACGGTTGCGTTGGCCCCAGCAGATTTAAGTTTTTGCCAGCGCTGCATAGCCTGCTGGTAACTGTCGCCGAGGCGGAACAGGTACGTGGTATAGATGCTGGACCCCTGCCCATAGACATGACTGAGATGAGTGTAGGCATGTACCTGTTCACCCTCGTCTGCAAGCGCTGTACGAATTGCCGTTTCGATCGATTCAACGGCTGAGGACAGTCGCGACCAGTCAACAGCGGTCTCCATGGTATCGGCGGCATAGCCTGCTCGGCCCAATGGATCTCGCAGGTAGGGTGCACGAAAACGACCGTGTGCCCAGTTATCTCCAAGCCCCATCTGGTCGACAATGCCACCCAGTTTGGTGCAGTGCTCAAGCGCCATTTGCTGGGCGAAATCACAGTGGCGGACACTTCCCGTAACACCAAAAGTCATCATTACCTTGCCGGTGCCAATGCCTTTTTCAGCTAATGCTTCCTCCAGCGCAACCACGCCGCTGCTATCTTCACCGGCGCCCATGTAGAGTAAGCTGGTTGTTTCCAGAGGGTTGCTGAGGCGTACCATCGACAGCGCGATACGCTGCTGGATCAAATCTCGGGCTGCCTGCAGACCCACTTCCCAGGAGGGAAAGAAAACCACCTGAAAGACCTCTTTTTCGGGCAGTGGTGAAATGCGCACCGTGACGTCGGTAATAATGCCCATACGGCCTTCAGAGCCGAGAATCATTTCACGAATATCCGGTCCTGCAGAGGAGGAGGGGATGGTGGGAATCTCAAGTGTGCCGGCAAGGGTTTCAATTGATGCGCCGGCAAAGAGTTTTTCGATACGACCATAATGCAATGACTGCTGGCCACTGGAGCGGCTGGCAACCCAACCACCAATAGTTGAAAGCTCCCAGGACTGCGGGAAGTGTCCCAGTGTGTAACCATGTTTTTGTAGTTGGGCCTCCACGTCCGGGCCGCTGGTGCCGGCGCCAAAAGTAGCTAGCAGGCTCTGCTGGTCGATATCAATGAGTTTATTCATCGCGCCCATATCAATTGTCAACACGGGCCGTGCGCTGGCTTGAGGATTTATGTGGCCGACCACCGAAGTACCACCACCATAGGGGATCACGTCGATATCATTATCTTTGGCATAGCCGAGTAATTCGCGCACTTGCGCACTGGATTCGGGAACGGCCACGGCATCGGGGAAATGGCCAACATCGCCACTGTGCATGGCCAACCAGTCGGGCAGGCTCTGGCCGCGAGCGTGACGAACCCTGATTTCCGGATCTGTGCTAATAAGCGCATGGGCCGGTGCCCTTGAAGTCGGCACGCAAGCGATCACCTCTGCTAGCGTGGCTTCCGGTAATGGTTTGCCAGAACCGACCAGAGCTTCCAGTAAACCTTTCAGGCCGCTGTTAAGTTCCATCAACAGCTCACTGTTTTCTTTTCCCCAGCCATTCCAAAGACGCATTGTAATTACCCTGTTATTGTTGATTTTTGTAGTTTGTTGTTGAGACTTGTCAATGACCGATATAATAAGCGAGATTGAAAATTGATCACTGTCAGCCAACGACAGGCGCATCACTAATTCGGCCAGTGGTTGCGTATTTTGGTTGTGATAAAGGGGCCTTATCCCGGATAAAAAGATGAATGAAATTCTCAGTAGTGGATTGGCTTCGGTGCCAGCGATAAAACAGTATTTAAGCGCTGCGGACGCCTGCGGGCTGGAGTGTCGACCATTTTTGAAGAAGGCTGGAATCGACCCAGAGATCGTCAATAACAATACGCATTATCTGCCCAATGCATCCATGGAGCGCTTGTTAAAGTTGTTGATACCCGCAAGCGGTGATCCCTGTTTTGGTCTGAACTCTGCGCGTTATGTGGAGCCCGCCTCTTACAGCGTGCTGGGTTACATCTCGATGAACTGTTCTACTCTGCGAGCGATTCAGGCGAAGATTCCTCTCTACGAAAAAATCGTCGGTGATATGGGCGTTACCACGGTGGAAGTCGCCAATGGTTTTGCTCTGCAGCGTTGGCAGTGTGTGTTCAGTGATCCTGAAGTCAAACGCCACGAAGTGGAAAATGTGATTGGTTCATGGGTTTGTTATGCGCGTAATTTTTTAAATTTCTCTGGCTGGGAAAGCGTCTGGTTTGAGCACTCTGCCCCTGAGGATCCGGCGCTTTTGGCCAACTACCAGGAGATTTTTGACTGTGAAGTGCTGTTTGATCAGTCTGTGAGCGGCATCCGTATGCAAGAGAGTTTGCTCGATGTGCCCTTACCTCAGGCTAATGAGCAGTTGCTAGAGATGTTATTGGCCCATGCCACCAAGCTGCTCGCCGAGCTCGACAAAGGGCAGCGCACGACGGATCAGGTCAAAAATATTCTTCGCTTGATGCTTAAACAGCAACCACCCTCCAGCGAGATGATTGCAGAAAAGCTCGGTATCAGCAGTCGCACTTTACAGCGCAAACTCAGTGAGGAGGGTACGCAATACAAAGATGTGCTCAATGAGTTGCGTTATGAATTGGCGATCTATTTTTTGAAAAATACCGAGCTGACGCTAGAAAATATTGCCTACGAACTAGGCTATGCCGAAGCTCGATCATTTTATCGCAGCTTTAAACAATGGACCGGTCACACTGCTGGTTATTATCGGTCCGAACTGCTTAATAATCCCTAGCCATTATTTCTGCAACAAACCTCGATCCTCGGCCCACTGCCTAGAATAGTGCATTCCCTGTTCCAGGGAGACTTCCGGCTGCCAGCCGAGAATGCGCTCGGCTTTGGCGATACTAAACCAGCTCGTGGTCGATAATTGCTCCACCGTTGCCGTCGACGCTTCGTTGATGCCACCGGTCAGATTGGCCATTTTGGTCGCTGCTGAAGCAGCGAATTTTGCCAGTCTGGTGGAGACTAGCATGGGCCCCTTTTTATTAAGCCAAGCATAGTGATAGGAAAAAAATTGTTTGGTCGTGATGTAACCCTGGCAGGAAAGGTTAAAGATTTCACCATTGGCTTCGGTACAGTCCACGGCGAGACGAATGCCGCGCACCAAGTCATCAATATAGATCGGGCGGAAAAATCCCTCGCCCTTTGATGGCAGCATAAACTGACCTTTATGAATCGCTTCCAGCGGCAGGATAACCCAGGGTCGGCTGCCAGGACCGTAAACATCTCCGGGGCGCACAATAACCACCTCAATGGATCCACGGGCATGGGCGGCCAACACAACATGTTCAGATGCCAGTTTGGTCAAAACATAGCTGCCGCCATCGGCATGTACTGGCTGGTCTTCGGTCAATTCGCCAGTCGCGCTATTGCCATAGGCCACAATCGATGAAAGCTGCACAAAACGTTTGACCTGGTGGCGCTCAGCGGCGGCAATAAGATTAGCCGTCGCCTGCACATTGACACGCCACATATCGGTATCTGCCATTGCGTTAGAGACCAGCGCCGCGGTGTGGATAATCACATCACACTGCTCGAGAAGGTGGCTGATGGTCTCCGGTGCAGAAATATCCCCCTGGAAAATGTCTTTGCCATTGGCTTGCAGATCAATGCCGATTGCATCAATTCCTCGCGCTTGGTAGTCGCGTAAAAGACTGTTGCCAATAAAGCCATTGGCGCCGGTGATCAATATTTTAGTTGTCGGTTGTTGCATAACGTCTCCGGATTATTTTTTGCTGATACCCTTACTGCATATTGCTGCGGTAAAAACGCCCCGCAATTCGCGCCAGCGCCATTCGTGAGAACAGTCTGGTAATGGCGACGGTGATGCGATTAGCCCATCCTGTGACGATGGTAGCGCGGCCGCTAAGGCATGCATCAATTCCCTGCGCTGCAACCTCGGAGGCTGGCTGCAATAGTGAGCTGGGTACGACTAACTTGCCTCCCTGAGCTGGATTATCCATCATTTTTGTTGCCGTGTAGCCCGGGCATAGTGCGGTTACAGTAACCCCACAATCTAACGCTTTGAGCTCATTGTGCAGCGCTTGGGTGAATGACAGCACATAGGCCTTGGTCGCGGCGTAGACATTTTGATTAGGAATAGGGGTCCAGGCGGCGAGTGAGGCGATATTTAAAATATGCCCCCCGCCCTGATTTATCATCTGGTTGGCAAACAAATGGGTCAGCGAGGTCAGTGCCAATACATTGACGTGGATCATCTTCTCTTGAGCGACAAGATCCAGCTCCGTGAAAAAGCCGTTATGCAGCAGGCCTGCGTTATTGATCAGGAAGTCCACCTGCAGATCGCGCTCGCGGACATCTGTAAATAGCTGCTGGGCAGCTTGAGGCTCTGCGAGATCGCAAGTTATGACAGTGCATGAGATTGCGTTATTTTGCTGTTGTAAATCAGCGGCAATTTGCTCAAGCAGAGCCATACGTCTGGCCACCAGAATCAGGTTATAACCTTTTGCGGCAAGAATTTTGCAGCATTCGAGGCCAATACCATCGGAGGCTCCAGTTACCAGCGCGGTGTGATTTCTCATAACAGCCTTCTATTAAAAAGTGATTAACTTGGAATGTTGTCAATCATAGCGACAGGAGTTGGCATGACACTGTCGTCAGCAGCCAGAGCAGTTGCAATTTCGGACAGGGTGATTTTGCCGCAGGCAAAAAAAAGGACGGGGATTACCCGTCCTTTTTAGTCTTGCTTTTTTACTTAACGAAAAAGCTTAGAAGCTAAAGCTAATGCGTGCGCCCCAGGATTCGCCAGAGCTCATGTAACGCCAGTGAGAGCCGGATGCCAGTGGAACATCGGCTGCACCTTCAGCTGTCATTTCGTCAGTGATGTTGCGGCCATAGAGCATCAGATCCCAGTTTTCTCCGCGCAGACCGGTGCGGAAATTAACCTTCTCAAAGCCTTCCTGGTAATCAACTGGATCGAGATCGCCGGTCATATAGAAACCGTCAGTAAAGTTAACATCGACGCTGGTAAACCAGATCAGACCATTGGACAGTGGGCGAACATAGTCGGCAAACATCGCTCCGGAGTATTTTGCGCCGATTTGGCCACCAGCCAGATCCTGGCTGATTCCTGTTGGTGCGCCGCCGTCAAACTGCTGAGTACAGCCGTCAAAGGAGATTTGCGGAGAGTTTGGAGTCAATGTCCCCAAGCCTATCAAGCCAGAGGCCTGTTCAGCTGTGCAGCCTGCACCAGGGAAAGAGCCATATTCACCGTCGAGGTAGGCTACGTTAGCACCAAGAGTAAGGTTGTCGGTCGCCTGCCAGGTCATATCAACTTCGATACCATCAATATTTGACGATGCCGCGTTGGCAACCACAAAGCCCAAGCCAACAAATGTTGACACCTGCTGATCGACATATTCACTGTTAAAGATTGCCCAGTTCAGATTCATGGCGCCATCTAACAATGTGTGCTTACCACCAATCTCAAGTGAGCTGGCCGTTTCATCTTCATAGGACCAACCCAGACCTGGCGCGGTACGATCCGGTACTGTTGTGACTGTAACACCTGGTGCCACGGTTACATTGAGAAGCTCCGGTTTTTGGTCATCAACCGAGTTAAAGCCACCGCTTTTGAAGCCCTCTGAATAGCTAACATAAACCATGCTGGTATCAGACAGTTTCCATTCCAGATTTGCCGCAGGCATCATCTGGTCAGTTGAGCGCTTATCTTCAAACTGGTGGTTATAGGTTCCGAAGAGTGCGCTCACCAAAGGCTCAAGGAGAGGTGCTTGGCTTGGCGTCGCCAGGCCGGTGAATCCTTCGGTATTCTTGGTGAAAGCCGTCGCTGTTTTGTCCTCTTCCGTATAACGGATACCGGCAGTCAGAGTTAGATTCTCCGTGATGTTATAAGATCCCTGGAAGAAAGCGGCCCAGGAGTCGGTATCCTGCTGCCAGTTTGAAACACGTCCAACTGACAACCATAGGGTCTCACCTGGCACACCTGCTGCATAGCTGGTGGGAGTGCCCATCAGTGCATTAAGACCATTTATTTGAGCAACCTGTGTTGGATTAAATGCCAAAAATGTCGGTGAACCACCCAATATAGAGGCCAGAAATGATGGAACGCCAAGGGTTCCGTCAACCGCCACAACTCGGTCAATAATTTGCGTTTGCTCTTCCCAGTAAACGCCGGTAATAAATGAAAAGTCACCGTCAGTGGAGGAGCTTAATCGGAATTCCTGGCTGGTTTGCTCGTAGTCTGAAATATCACTGCGACCAACAAAGTTAACGGGCAGGCCATCGGCATCGATACCGTCTTCATAGTCGTAGCCAACTCGACCGGTAACCGAGGTAAACGTGTAGCCGTTATCCAGTTCGACATCGATATTCAGAGAGGTGTCGGCGGTATTGGTGTGTGTGCCTTCAGGTTTTTCGCCGCCGCTCTCACAGAGAGCTGATGAGCGTCCCAGAGAGGCTTCCAGTGCACAGCCACCAAATGATTCGGCATCACGATAGGCATCATAGTTTCCGCTCGCCAGTGCTGAGGCAAATCCCTGAGCATACGGGCCATAGAACATGGCACCATACATAATTGCATCTGCCGCGCCAGTGTTGGCAACCGGTTGGAACTGGTTAATGACGATGGTTGAACCAGTGCGAGTCTGCTCGCTCTCGGCATGCTTAAGTTTAACCGCGACGTTATCTGTGGGTTCCCAAGATGCGCTCAGGCGCCACATGGTCTCGTCAGCGCTTGGCGAATCTTCATTGGCGAAGCTGTTGTACAGGTAACCATCGCTTTGACGGTCTTTAACGGCAAGGCGCAGCGCTAAGGTGTCGGTCACTGAGCCTGCAATGTGCCCTTGAATGATCTGACCACCATAGGACTCTTTGGAAACATCAAGCTTGCCGCCGAATTCATCACCGACATTGGCGGAGGCTGATGTGACATTGATTGCGCCGGCCAGCGTGTTCTTTCCGAACAGAATCCCCTGAGGACCACGCAGCACTTCAACCTGTGCCAGATCGAACATACCGGTTCGGAACTGACGACCCTTGGCCATGTGCACGCCGTCTACATAGAGGCCCACTGACTGTTCAAATGATTGCTGTGCGCCGGGACCTACACCACGCATATATACACCCGTGGCAACCGCATTTTCCGATACGCTCAGGTTGGGTACATAGGCCGCTAGATCCTGGAAGCTGTGCATCGCAGTTTCCTCGATCTTTTCACCAGAGATAGCCGTCATCGATATAGGCACATCTTGCAGGCTTTCTGCGCGCTTCTGCGCGGTTACGATAACCTCTTCAAGCTGGGCAGCGTATGCTCCGCTGGAAATTGTAGCGATGGCTAACGCCAGGCCACTCAGTTTAAGAAATGAGCTTTTCTTCATGGACTTCCCCTCGTTGGTATTGGAAACGGCAGTGTTGCCGCATTTTTAATTTTTCTAGTGTTCTATTCTTTAACCAAACGGACTTCACCTAGCACATCGGGACCTGACAATAGGGATGCTGAAATCAGTTGGCTTTATAGTGGAACAAGTTAATTGCAATATTGTTATTACTGCCAGTTACTGTCTAACAGTTGAAAATCATCATATCGCAACCTCGTGCTTATGCACTGTCGAAAAGCGACAGGTATATGTCTTTTTCGGACACCAGCCGATGTAAAAGGGGATTGTTTAACGGAATTTGGTGTCTGTTCTCACAAACAGTTAAAAGGGGTCACAATTTGCTACAGAAGCTGCGCTGGCAGGGGGCTGGCCGATTGCCATTGATCTGAAACATTCCTCGAGTCTGGTTCACTTTCAAGCCAGTGCAGGGAGGGGCCATGGTCTATATTTACGGTTCAATACAAAGTAAAAATGGCTCTATAAGGATATATTTTGAAACTGGCAATCTTTGGAAGTGGTTATGTGGGTTTGGTTACTGGCGCCTGTTTTGCCAATGTTGGCAATCAGGTCGTCTGTGTTGACATCGATAGCGCAAAAATTGACGCACTCAATGCCGGACATATTTCGATATATGAGCCCGGCCTGGAAAATATCCTTAACAGTTGTTTGGCCGATGGCAGTATCCAGTTCACCATCGATGCGGCTATGGCAGTTCAGCAGGCGGATATGATTTTTATTGCGGTGGGTACTCCGGCCAATCAAGATGGTTCTGCTGATCTGCAGTATGTATTAAAAGTTGCTGAGACCATTGGCAGGCATCTGGACAGCTATAAGGTTGTAGTGAACAAATCGACTGTACCGGTAGGCAGTGCCGATCGCGTCAGGGAGCAGATTCAAGCGGCGCTCGACGTGCGGCAGTCCGATGCCCGGTTTGATGTCGCGTCAAATCCTGAATTTCTCAAAGAGGGCGCGGCGATTGCCGACTTTACCCGCCCCGACCGGATTATTGTCGGTACTGACAGCAGCTCTGTAGAAGCGATGATGCACGAGCTCTACGCACCCTATAACCGGCAGCGCGACAAGCTGATTTTTATGGATGTGCGCTCTGCTGAGTTGACCAAATATGCGGCCAATTCGATGCTCGCAACCAAGATCAGTTTTATCAATGAGATCGCCAATATCGCAGAGCTCGTTGGCGCGGACATAGAGCAGGTGCGGATTGGCATGGGTTCTGACCCGAGAATTGGCTACAGTTTTATCTACCCTGGGTGTGGTTTTGGCGGTTCCTGTTTTCCCAAGGATCTTCGTGCTATGGAGGCAACCGCAGTCAGTGCTGGCTACCAGCCGCAATTGCTCAGTGCAGTGACGTCGGTCAACGACCAACAAAAGCACCGGCTATTCGATAAGCTTAACCATTATTTTGCTGGCAACTTACAGGGTAAGACTGTTGCGCTTTGGGGACTTGCCTTTAAACCTGGCACCGATGATATGCGCGAGGCGCCAAGTCGGTTGCTGATGGAGGCGCTCTGGCAACAGGGAGCAAAGGTGCGTGCTTATGATCCCCATGCGATGGATACCACTCAGGCTATCTATGGAGCCCGCGATGACTTGCTGCTCTGTGGTACCAAAGAGGCTGCACTGAATGGTGCAGATGTGTTGGTCATCTGTACTGAGTGGAAGCCATTCTGGTCGCCCGACTTTGGTTATATCAAATCGGTTTTGGCGCATCCGGTGATCTTTGATGGGCGCAATCTCTACGATCCAAAACGACTGCAAGAGCAGGGCCTGCAGTATTATGCGATCGGCCGTCAGAACGCTGTGATATAGAGATTATTTGCAGCCCGGTTTAGCAGCGTCCATAGAGATCGTCAAAGCGCACAATATCGTCCTCTCCTAGATAAGCGCCGGATTGGATCTCAATTAGTTCGATAGCGATCTTGCCTGGATTTTCCAGCGAGTGAACCGCGCCAATTGGGATATAGATTGACTCATTTTCACAGACCAGGCGTTCGACATCATCAATAATGACCTTGGCCGTGCCGCTCACCACCACCCAGTGCTCGGCGCGATGATGGTGCATTTGCACAGACAGTTTTGCTTTCGGCTTGATGGTAATGCGCTTGACCTGAAAGCGTGGACCCTTATCCATTGCGTCATACTTGCCCCAGGGGCGATAGACCTCACGGTGATGAATGGTTTCTGAGCGCTGTTGTTGTTTAAGCATGTCAACCAGCGTTTTAATTTTCTCGACTTCATTTCTGTGGGCCACCAGAAGGGCATCTTTGGTGTCGACAATCACCAGATCATCGACGCCCAGTGTCGCCACCAGTTTATGCTCGGCATGAACATAATTATTGCAACTGTTGAGCGCGATGGTGTCGCCAATCAGGACATTGCCGTCATCATTCTTTGGGAGCAGGTCCAACAGCGAAGACCAGCTACCAAGATCACTCCAGCCTGGGTCCATTGCTATCACCATGGCCTGATTGGTTTTCTCCATCACTGCATAATCGATCGAGTCGGCGGGACAGGTGGCAAAATCGTCTGGGGTAGGACGGATAAAATCCATATCGCAGGTATGGTTTTTCCATGCATTAAGACAGGATGTGTAGATCTCGTTATGCAGTGCCTTGAGTTCATTGAGAAACACCTGGGCGTGAAAAATAAAGATGCCGCTGTTCCATAAAAATTCGCCGCTAGCGATCAGCTTTTTCGCTGTTTCACTATCCGGTTTTTCAATAAACTGACTGATCGGCTGCGGCGTCTCGGCGCTTGGCTTGCGCACCGCCTTGATATAGCCAAAACCGGTTGCGGGATGACCGGGCAGGATGCCAAAGCTAATCAGTTTGTCCCCGGCTGCGGTATCAAGTGAGCAAGTGACTGCCTTGATAAAGTTTTCCGAACTGCTCATATAGTGATCTGCTGGCAGTATCAGCAGGGTTGCACCCGGGTCGATATCGAGTGCTCGTAGAGCTGCTAAACAGATTGCTGGCGCTGTGTTGCGCGGACAGGGTTCGAGGATAATACCGTTGTGCTGCCTATTTTGTTGGCGCAGCTGCTCCGCTGCGATAAAGCGGTGATCCTCATGGCAGACAATAATGGGTGGCGCACAATCGAGGCCTTCAAGCCGATCAATGGTGGCCTGCAAAAGGGTCTGATCACCGATAAGCGGCAAAAATTGTTTTGGGTACAGTTGTCGAGAGAGAGGCCACAGACGAGTACCGGAGCCACCACAGAGAATAACGGGTTGCAGCATCAACAATCCTTTTACAGTAAAAACAGAATCCCTTCAGTCACGGGCTTATTTTGAGATAAGTTATTATCTGTTTAACTGTAGTCTGAATTGTCTTGAATTTCCTCGAAGCCACCGCTATATTAGCCGCCCTCTCGGGACAGGGCTTGCCGGCACGTTTTTTTGGTTGCTGGCGCTGGTTAAAGCGGCGCAAGGGCGCAGGCCTTGAACGAGAAATGTTTAGATTGATCAGCTTACAGTACGACCGTAGCTCAGTTGGTTAGAGCACCACCTTGACATGGTGGGGGTCGGTGGTTCGAGTCCACTCGGTCGTACCAATTTCCTCTTATATTACAGTGCCTTAGTGCATCTTTTCTTGCACCCTCTCAAAGCCAGGCCAGGCTTTGAGCGCCAGAAGCTATTGAGAATTGCGCTAGTGTGCAACCTGCTCCGAGTGATTCTTTCTTAACCAGCGCATCTGTAAAGCAGTGGCCACTAAAAAGATCAGCAAAAATGCCTGGTGAAAACCCGCCAGCAACGGATCTTCAAAAGAATCAATAAATGGATCGCCCAGCGGCAGCCGCCGCAGGAAGTCGGTGATCGCTGGAATCATATGGAACAGGAGTGTGCTCGAGTAGCCCAGTGCCTGAAAGTAGATGGAAAAACGCCCAAACCACTTAAACTTTTCCATAACAATACCACCGCTAACCGCCACCAGCGTTAACACCGCCAGCCAGTGAGCAATGCCAAAGCCGCCCTGGTTGTATATTCCCAATGCTGACCCGGCCACGACAATAGTCATTAACACATAGAGTTTCCCTGACTTACTGGCGAGGGAAATCATCTTGTATTTAAACAATGAGTAAAACGCAGTGACCAATGCCACCATTCCAAGGATGGTGTGAAACCAGCCCAGTAATGTCATCTCGGGCATATTTATTTCCTCTTATAAAATTGTGACAAATTATTTATGCGGGTTAACCAGATACTTCTCACCGGTAGCCTGTTTTGCGTAGCCTCTAATAACCTCTGGCTGCAGCATTTCCGCAAACGAGATTTCCTGCGTGTAATGGCTAGCGAAGGTTGTATGAATCTCTGCGGCTACGCGCTGGCGCATTTGTCCGAATCGTTCCATGCCGATACGGCCAATCATTGGTGTCAGCAACCAACCGCCAAGACCCCATTGCATACCAAAGGAACGGTTTAAAATAGTTGGCGACATATCCAGCCCACCATAGATATACACCTGCTTGTAGGTATCTGAACCATAGCGGCTGTATTCGGTGGCCGTCTTATTGGCAGCAATTTCCATGGCCGCCAGAATTTGACCGGGCAGTTTGCCGCCATTGCCACCACCTGTGGCATCAAAGCCAAGGGTACAGCCCGTGGCAACCAGCGCATCGACCAGATCGTTCATAAAGCTATCGGCACTGGTATCACAGATATACTCTGCACCCAGCTTTTTAAGGGTTGCGACCTGCTCAGGTTTTCTAACTACATTGACCAGTGGTACTCCGTCATCCTGACAGATCTTCACTAGCATCTGGCCAAGATTTGAAGCTGCGGCTGTGTTCAGAATGGCTGTGTGGTTTTCCATTCGCATGGTTTCGACAAAGGCGAGCGCAGTTAGCGGGTTTACAAAAGAAGACGCGGCCTCCATTGAGGTAGTGCCCTCATTCATTACCAGGCAGCTCTGGGCAGGCACACAGCGATACTGGCTGTACATGGCGCCACCCGCCACACCAACGGTTTTGCCGATCAAGTGCTTCGCATTGGCTCCGGCATCGATCACCACACCGCCACCTTCATTGCCTACCTGCATAGACTGATCCATTCTTGGTTTCATAGTGCCCATCAGCGCGGGATGAATTTTGATTGAGGTCACAGTCTCGTCGCCTTCGCCGACAACAGTCATGCTATCCAGATCGGCTGCAAAGCTAATCAGCAGGCCAAGGTCAGAGGGATTAATGGGAGAGGCTTCGATTTTTAGAAGCACATCATTGTCGCCTGGAACCGGCCGTTCTGCATTAAAAATGGATAGTTCTAATATGCCCTCGCTGGTGAGCGTCGAGCGTATTTCTTTTGAGCGGTTATCAGACATTGCTTCTCTCCCCTTAGATGGTAGGTCCTGAAGTTGACCCTTAATTGATTTTCGGTATGGTATGGTTGGACATGTCGATTATACAAGTAGTTACTAAAATCATACTGATATAGAAGCGCAGGCAATGACCTAAAGAAAAGCTCGGTGGGCAATGCGTTAAGCCTGATCGGCTGCAAATGGAGCAGAGTTAATCACGACATGATGCAATCTATCTCCGAAGATAATTAGTTGAAATAAGCAGAGCGAGAGAGCGCACAGCGAACGGACTGTGCGATTAAACAAAACACAGTCCATGCTTATTCATAGCGCAGGGCATCTATCGGGTCCAGATTTGCCGCCTTGGCGGCGGGTATAATTCCGAATAAAAGACCAATGCCCGCACTGAAGCCAAACGACAGTAAAATAGCCCATAGGGGGACGGCAGCAGGTGGCAAGTCAGTTGCAATACTGATCAATGAGCCCGCACCAAACCCCAGTAGAAGTCCGATAAGGCCGCCCAGTAAACAGAGGAATACGGCCTCAATTAAAAACTGTAGCAAGATATCAAAACGCGTCGCTCCCAAAGCCTTCTGAATGCCTATCTCGCGGGTGCGCTCGGTCACCGACACCAGCATGATATTCATAATGCCAATGCCGCCAACCAGAAGCGAAATGCCGACAATACCGCCCAGCACTACGGTGGTGCTACCAATGATTTGGTTAAAGGTATCGAGCATTTGATCCGCTGTAGCAATCTTAAAATCGTCGGCAGTATCTTTGCCGAGTTTGTGGTTGCGACGCAGCACGTTTTTAATATGTTGTTTGACCTGGCTTATAGTAGCCATATCGTCCACTTGCAGGCTAATAGATATATTTGGTTCCTCGGCGCCGCCGAGTAATGCGCGAGTGGTGCTGTAGGGCAGCAGAATAAAATCATCTTGATCAAAGCCAAAAAGTTTGCCGCGCTTCTCGGCGATACCTATTACCTTGAACCATTCGCCGGAGACGCTAAGGTGCTGCCCGATGGGATCGCCTTTAATATCCAGCTTATTGATAATCGAGGGTCCCAGCACTGCTACCCGACGCCGGCTTTTGTCATCACTGAGGTTAAAAAAACGTCCGAAATCTGGGTAGACCGCATAGAGCTTTTGGTAGGTTGAAGCCGTGCCTATCACCATGGTGGCTGTGGACTGGCCACGGTAGGCAGCTACTGCGTTGGGGCCAAACACTCTGACGGTGGGTGTTACATTGCTGATGCCTTTTACATGGTGTTTGATCTCGAGAAAATCTTCATAGTCAATTTTGGCTGTGACACCTTGCAAACGGGCCTTGCGCGGGGTGTAGGGTTCAATGTTGATAACATTGGTGCCCATGCCATCGAACTGCTGAGAGATGCTGGCGCTAAATCCCTGCACCACAGAGACTACCGCAATTACCGAGGCAACACCGATAATAATACCCAATGTGGTCAGGAAGCTGCGGAAGCCATGAGCGAAGATTGATTGCCCTGCGGAGCGAGTGCCCTCCATAATTTTAAAGCTTAGCTTAGCCATGGGCGTTACTCCCGACAGCGGGGAGTGGGTTCATGGCATCGCCAATCAGGCGTCCATCTCTCAGGGTAATCACCCGGCGACAACGATCTGCAATCTCCTGCTCATGGGTCACGATAATCAAGGTCTGACCATCCAGATGGAGTTGATCGAACAGTGCCATAATTTCGATAGTAGTGGCTGAATCGAGGTTACCTGTGGGCTCGTCAGCCAGCAGAATAGCTGGTTTGGTAACCAGTGCCCGCGCGATGGCAACCCGTTGGCGTTGACCGCCGGACAGCTGATTAGGAACATGGCTTATACGATCCTGCAGTCCCACCATGGCCAGAGCGTCCTGAGCCTGCTTTTTGCGCTCGGCGAGTGGTGTGCCTCTGTAAATCAGTGGTTGCATAACATTTTGCAGTGCTGATGCGCGGGGTAGCAGGTTGAAGTTCTGAAAGATAAAGCCAATCTCACGATTGCGAATCTGGGCCAGCTTGTTCTCTTCCAGAGTGGCAATATTGGTGCCCTTGAGACGGTATTCACCGTCGCTGGGATAATCCAGGCAGCCCAATAGATTCATTAGAGTCGATTTGCCAGAGCCTGAGGAGCCGACTATCGCGATATAGTCATTGAGATGAATATCCAAATCAATTTCATTTAGAGCATAAAAGCCTTCACTGCCCATCATGTAATGTTTAGCAATATTTCTCAGTTCAATAATGGTTTCCTGAGAGCTCATTGTTGATCTTTCTCGATCTCTCTTACAGCCGAGCCATCTTTGATCTTGCTCAGCATCCGTGCTGGACCGGTAATCACCTGATCTCCAACCTCTACCCCGGAAATAATTTCCTGTAGCTGATCATTGGAAATGCCCAGCTCGACTTCACGCTTTACCGCCTGACCATTTCGCATAACAAAAACAATACTTTTGCTCTTGCTTTCGCTACCGCTGCTAATGGACAGAGAGTCACTGTTTTGTTCCGTATTCAGATTGGTTTCATCGCTGTTCTCATCCTCAAATACAACGGCTTCTATGGGAACGGCCACTGTGTCGCCTTTCATATTGGTATAAATTTCTGCTCGGCAGCTCATACCCGGACGAATGGCGACATCCACACTTGCATCGAGGAGTATTTTCACTGTGAAGCTCAAGCCCTGACGACGATCAGTGCGTTTGGCTGAGGTGGCAATGGTCTGTACTACACCGCTGAGGGCAGTATCCGGAAAGGCTACTGCATAGATATCCGCTCGTTGATTCAGTTCGATGTTGGCTATGTCTGCCTCATCGACTTCGACCTCGACAAGAATTGACGAAGGGTCTGCCACAGTGATCAGATTGGAGCCGGCAATATTAGTCGTCCCGCTGATAGCAGTTTCCCCCACCTTGATATCTACAGATGTCGCAACGCCATTAATCGGTGATCGAAAAACCGTTTTATCGAGACGCTCCTGAGCTTTATCGAGAGTAGCTTGCGCCTGTCGCAGGGATTCTTCACGCGAGCGCAGATCAATCTTGGCCAGAGCATACTGATTGTCGATTAGCTCAAAGGCATCATCACCAATCATTTTGCGTTCGTAGAGGTTGAGATTGCGTTGCCATTGCGAACTGATATTTTCCAGCTGCTTCTGCTGACGTTCGATAGCGATAGTTTGAATGCGGACATAGGCAGCCTGCTGTTCAACATCTGCAGTGAAGGTGCGTGGTTCAAGGCGCATTAAAATTTGCCCCTTCGTCACTGGGTCGCCCTCGTCAATGAGAACCTCGCTGACTTGACCAATAACCTCGGAGCGAAGCTGCACCTGTTGCTTATAAATCAGCGTTCCCGAGGCGAGAATGGAGCTCTTAATGTCCTGTATTTCGGCCTGCGTAACGTTGATCTGCAATGCCTCACTGGAGCCGATGCTCTTGAAATAGGCCAGCGCCACCAGGGCGATGACCACGCCCAAAATAATGAGATTTTTCTTCATGTGTGTATGCTTTTTTTTCAGGAGCTGAACAGAATGGAAAGTGCCCAGGCGCCATAAATCAGAGCGAAGGGCGCAGTAGCAATCATGGCAGATTTTTTGATGTTATACCCCAGCCACGACTGCAGGCCCATAGCAATCAAGGCAATACTCCAAAACATCAGGATATCCAATCCAGTTAAAAATCCGAACCACGCACTGGAGGCATCAACACCGAAGATCAGGCTGTTGAGTGTAGTGACACCTATATCCTCGAGCGCAATCATACCAGTGGTCGAAAACATCAGCATAAGGATAGACAACAAGGCTGCCACTACATGGGGCATGCTGATCCACCAGCTAAAGCCAAACCAAGCTCCAAAGCCATAATTGTCACCAGCGTTGAGTTTGGTCACTATCATCAGATAAAGCGCCAGAATGGCGTTCATAACCACCAGACTAAGGCTGCCACCGATAGTCGTAGACCAGAGCAAGGGCGTCTTGGTGAAGTAGTCAGAAACCGCTTGCAGCTCCTCATCACTCATATCTTTGTTTAGTGCCATTTGGTCGACCATGGTTTCCTTTAGCCAAGCGAAGTCGACGTTGGCAAAATAGTAGAGAAACAAGCCGACCAGGCTGCCGGTGCAAAGGACAAATGGTACGAGCCACCAGCCTTTTTTATCTTTTACCGTCTCCAGGGCAGTTACGGGAGAAATCAGCATATCAAGGCTGGCGTAAAGAGGATTGGTGGACATGGTAATGAATCCTTTATGGTTATTGGTGTAAATCTATCGCGCAATGAGTTGTTACTAAAGCTTAGGCAAACACTTAATCTTTGGTTAACAGTGCTTTCATCAGTGATAAGGCCATTAACGCCATCACAATTGAAAAAGGCAGGGCGCCGATAATCATCACCGAGCGCAGCGCATCCATTCCTCCAGCCGCCAACAGAACTCCGATAAGGCATGAAAATATAATGCCCCAGATGATCACATGTTTTGGGCTTTTGTGATTTTGATTGCCGCCAGAGGCGAGGGTGTTGATGATCAGAATTCCTGAGTCCGCTGAAGTGACTAAAAAAGTGAGCAGCAGAACAACAATTACCAGCGAAAGTGCGACTGCCAGTTTTGGAGAGAGGATCAGGTTAATTGTGGCAAACAGCTGGGCAGAGATATCTGCATTGACAATCGCACCTTTGGCAATTCCGCTCAACTCCAGGTCAATGGCTGTGGCACCGATAAAGGTAAACCATACCAAGCAGATCAGTGATGGAATAATCATCGCGCCGAGCACATACTCGCGAATGGTTCTGCCTTTGGATACTCGCGCTAAAAACAATCCGACAAATGGTGCGAAGGCGATCCACCATGCCCAGTAGAAAATCGACCATCCGCCTTGCCATTTTTGCAGTGCAGCCCCGGTCGAGGTTCCATCGTTTTGCCATACAGTAAATGACATCTCTGGCATCGCGATCAGATAGTCCCAAATAGCATAGAAAAAGGCTTTGAAGGCAAAAAAAGTAGCGCCAAACAAGATAAAGAAGGCAATCAAAAATACCGACAGCCCCATATTGATGTTTGACAACCATTTGATCCCGCGCTGCAAACCTGACATGGCAGACAGACATGATGCTGTGACGATCACCATTAACCCCATTAACTGAGCCGTCAGAGTAGGCTTGCCGGCTTCATCAACCAACCAAGCAGCAGCGCTGATATTAAAGATTCCAGATGCCAGCTGAGATACGCCGTAGCCAATGGTCACACTGAGTCCGACAATGGTTGCGAGAATTGCAACAATATCCACCAAGTGTCCCAGCGGGCCCGACATGGCTCTGCCAAACAGGGGTTGCAGTGCACTGCGCATAGTCAACGGTAAACCGCGGTTATAGGAGAGATAGCCAAGTGAGATGCCGACAACACCGTAGCAGGCCCAGGGAGTGAAGCCGTAGTGCAACATGGCCCACTTGTAGGCATTGCGCACATTGTCAGCATCCAAACCAGTCGACAGACCCTGGATCGTATCGGGATTGGAAGCGAAGTGAAAAATAGGTTCAGCAGTAGAATATGTCAACATGCCGATACCGATACCTGCGCCAAACATCATCGACAACCAGGTGAAAAATGAAAACTCGGGACGGTCTTCGGGTTTGCCTAGTCGCACGCGGGCCGTGCGCGGCCAGAGACCCAACGTCAGACATACAATGGTGTAAAAAGCGGTGACCCAGATGTACCAGCCTCCAAAATTATTTGTCGACCAGTTCTGCGCGGCAAGAAGGACTTTGCCCGCATTGGAGGGTGACGTTGCTACCCAGAGAATAAGAGCGCCAATAAACAGCTTGGGAAGTATTGCAATTGTGCGATTAAATCCACGGTAAAATCCGGATTCTTGAGTGTTGATTCCTACATCTGATGTTGCCTGTTGTGAATCGTGCAAAATGGCTCTCCCCTTAATATTGTGTAAATTCTCGGGCCTTTATCGACCTCTATTGCGTTGTCTTGTTTAGCTCTCTTGTTGGTTTGTATGTCGATTGCCTATGCCAATTGTTCAGGCTAATGGCTACGCGAGCCCTATGGTAGCACTCATGGTAACACTAATTTCCCTGTCCCTCGCGTCTGGATCGGTCAGGTGCTCACCTGCTAGGGCTTGGTAACTCGCATGGCAATATTTTTGCTGCGCACATAGCTGTAGAGCGCTTCCTGTCCCTTCTCGCGGCCAAATCCGGAAAGGCCTGTGCCACCAAACGGCGTTTCGATACCTCCGGCATACCATTCATTGACAAATACTTGCCCCGCGATAAGAGCCTTTGAACCGCGCAGGCATCGACCGAGATCGCTACTGAAGATTCCTGCCACCAATCCATAATCGGTCGCATTGGCCAGATCCCAGGCTTGCTGTTCTGTGTCAAAGGGGGTAATCGCGATAACTGGACCAAATACTTCTTGTTGAAAAAGATTCATCGTTTCGCTGACATCACAGAACACACTGGGCTGGAAGAAATAGCCGGGCAGTTCAGTCGGCACAGCGCCCCCAGTGACCAATGTGGCACCCTGCGCAATCGCTTGAGTGCAGTGATTCAATACTTGCTGTTGTTGCGCCAGAGAGGCCAGCGGTGTGAGGTCGGCGTTATCGATTCCCGCGCCTATAGACAGCTCTTCTGCCAATATTTTCACGCGTTCGATAACCTGCTCGTAGACAGATCTTTCAACCAACAATCGTGACATTGCCGAGCACACTTGGCCGGCATTAAAAAAGATTCCCCAGTAGACACTTTGAATCAACTGGTTGAGATCAGCGTCGGCAAACACCACGGCGGCAGACTTGCCGCCAAGCTCCATAACCGAGGGTACAGCGCGTTCCGCCGCGGCGTGCAGAATTGAGCGGCCGGTTGGCACAGAGCCAGTAAAAACAATTTGATTGATATCTGGATGCGATACCAGCGCTCCGCCAATGGTCGGGCCATCGCCGCACAGAATGCTCAGCGCACCATTGGGCAGACCGGCTCGCTGGCAGGCCGTGGCCAGCCAGGTAATCGCCAGCGGGGTTAGCTCGGGCGACTTAACAATAACCGCATTACCGGCCGCCAGAGCCGGTGCCAGAGAGCGTGCGCAAATCGATACCGGGAAGTTCCACGGCACAATTTGTACCGATATTCCCTGCGGTTCATAGACCGTGTAGTCGACATAATTTGCTCCGAGGGGAATAGACGTTCCCTCGATTTTGTCGGCCATGCCGGCGTAATATTCAAAATAGCGCGCGGCTTCAGCCAGCTCGTCTTTTGCGTCTGTTAGACGTTTGCCATTTTCTAGTACCGCCAACTCCGCAGCCTGGTCAGAGATGGCGCGAATTTCATTAGCGATACGCAGCAGCAGGGCAGTTCGTTCGGCTGGCCGGCAGTCACTCAACAGACCCTTATTGACACATTCCCGAGCCGCCTGCACAGCCTTTTCGACATCCTCGAGTCCGGCGTTGGCGATGCTTGCAAACACCGCCCCGGTGGCTGGATTTTCAACCATCAGTATTTCACTGCTGTCGACCCATTGGCCGGCAATAAAATTTTTCCAGTGATTGCGTTGCGAGCTGCTGGTTTGGGTCATACTGGTTGCTGTCCCTGTTTGTAGCGGTCGGCTACCCAACCGTGGAAGTGGTGGCTGGGGATATCCTGAACGGGTGAGAACACACCGCCATCAAAGCCCGGTGAGCGGCGTGCATTTTGCATACCCTCTACGGCAAAGATATCTTCCCCAAAAACTTGCTGCCAGCTGTCAACGACCGCGTCTCGGCTAACCTGGTAGTGGTTGCTTTCGGCACCATCGTCTAGATAGGAGATCTGTAGCTTTTCAATGGTTTTGTCAGCTGCCACAGGTTGCAGAATCATGGCAAAGGCGTGATCCACTTGCAGGCCGAGCAGAACATTGGGGTAGAGCGAAATATATTCGGCGTGACGCAATTGTTCTTGCGGCCAGTCCCCGAATTGCGGCAGTTCGGTGCCCGCAACCTCGCACAGAGTGTAGGCAAGACTGCCCTGACCGGACATATTATCTGCAGCAATGATATTGTAGTGTTTATCGAGTGGCGAGTAGCTGTTCAGCGCCGGATGAACCCAGGGCAGGTGATAGGCTTCGCAATAGTTTTCCACCGCGAGCTTCCAGTTTGCTGCTACCTCTATTTCAATTGCGCCCTGAGCTGAGGACGGAGTCAATTGAGAGACTCCGGCACTGCCCATAAAAGGTGTCCAGCGTTGCTCCAGTGGCCCGATAAAATCGGCGAAATCCTCGCCATCAGCGGACAGATTAATAAAAATAACACCCATCCAGGTATGGCTGCGAACCGATTTTAAATTATTGTCGGCACAGGAAAAGCCATCTGCAGTATGAGTGCCATGGCCACCGATATGTGGGGTAGTTTTGAGATTACCGTTCAGGTCATAGAACCAAGAATGGTAGGGGCAGCGCACGCCGCGGGCATGATCTTGAGCTGCGGCGACCAATGTCATGCCGCGATGACGGCAAACATTGTGGAAGACATTGATTTCACCCTGCTGATCTCGAGTGACGAGTAGCGGTAGCCCCATAAAGTCTACCGGCAACAGGCTGCCATTTAAGGGCAGTTCTGAAGCAAAAGCCAATCCTGCCCAAGTTTTCCCCAGCACCTGATCGCGTTCAAATTCGAATAGCTGGGGATCGGTATAGGCACGCCCCGGCATACCCCGGGAGGAGGCAATGGGGTTGGTGACAGCATCTAAATCAATGGCTGGAATCTGTGTTGACAAGTCGTTCATGATTACCCCTCCTGTTGTCAGGACGTTTTTTTATCGTTTTGCGTCGGGCAGTTTAGAACATTAAGTTTACTGCGAGCTACTTATAAGCGACTTCCTGTTAATTTATTAGACTTACTAATGGGCGTTGACGGCTGTATTCGTCGCGCTCACTATTTACGGAGAAAATACCCTGTTTCATTGCGCCGAAAGGAATTGTTATGTCCGTTGCACTCGCTAGTCAATCTGCCTATGTCATTGTTGGTGCCGGTATCCATGGTCTCAGCACAGCCTATCATCTCGCTCTGGAATTAAAGGCGCGGGGCAAGGGTGATGGTCGCGATATTACCGTGATCGACAAGACCGGTATCAGCGCCGGGGCCTCGGGAATCGCCTGTGGAGTGATTCGCAATAATTATTTTCAGCCAGCAATGCGAGAGCTTATGGCCCACAGCGTCAAGCTGTGGGAGACCGATCCCATTGCCTACAGCTACCATCCAGTGGGCTATATGCAGATCAGCTGTGAATCAATGCACGAAGATGTGGCGTCGATTTATCAGCAGCAACAAGCCATTGGTTATGAGTCGACTTTTATTGAAGGTGCGGCTGACTGCAGCAATTATATGCGTGGGATCTTTGACGACTGGCAGGCGCAGGGCATCACCTCGGTGCTGCATGAAAAATCAGGTGGTTATGCCAATAACAAAAAGGCCATGCTGGGCCTAGCTGCCAAGGCTGAAGCGGAAGGGGTGCGAATTGTCGGTGGCGTAACGGTGACAGGTTTTGTCCGCGACGCCTCAGGTGCAGTGACAGTTGTTCAAACGGACCGCGGAGATATCGACTGTGACTATGTTGTTATCGCCCCCGGCCCCTGGGCCAAACAGTTTTGGGATATGTTGCATCTGCCCGCGGCTATCAGTATTAAAAACCCCGACACTGGCATTATTAGAGATGATATTCCGATGTGGATATACTGGTCTCTGCAAGAGGGTACGTTGGGCGTTGATCCCAATCTTCAGAAAACCAACGATGGCAAAATGCCGCCAGTGATTCATGTGGATACCGATGCGCCGCTGTTTTCCGATGTTGATGGTTCGCTTGTCACCGATCAAATGTGGGGTATCTACTACAAGCCCGATTTCCACTTTGGCGGCGTCCAGGGCGGCGCTGCCCCGTTTATTGTCGACAAGCCGGCTGATGCCGTGTCTGTTGATCCCTATGGGCCGGAATCTCCGGAGTTTATCGTCGGTGAGGACTTCGCCAATATGTGGGTGTCGGCTCTGGCGCATTGTCAGAAGCGTTTTTCCGGCACGATGCCACAGTATAAAAAAGAACCATCGGGTGGTATTGGTGCCTTTACTCCGGACAGCTTTCCACTATTCGATGTTTTCCACGAAAACTGCTACATGATTGCCGATTCAAACCATGGTTATAAGATGCTCGGGGTCGGCAAGTTGGTTGCCAGTGAGATCTGTGGCGATCATTCCAGCCTGCTGCAGCCGTTCCGCTTCTCGCGTTATATCGAGGGCAAACTGCACCCGGTTTCAAATAGTCCGTTCCCCTGGAGTTAATCAATTAAAAGCCTTTGATTGATGCGCTTGCTCGGTGACTAATATCGACTCCATCGCAGTTGCGTGATCGCGCGTTAGACGAAATCTGAATAGCTGCTATTCTTTAATGGCACGGATAGTTAGTGGTTAGTAATAGATAGCCAGAAAACTTACATCACGATTTTGTCATCAGGAGTTCAGGATGAACCGGGTTTATTATTCACGCGCTTTTACTCTTGTAGAGCTTATGGTCACCATTGCCATCGCCGCCATTTTATTAGTTGTTGCAGTACCTTCCTTCACCAGTTTCTCGCAAAAACGTTCAGTCAGTCTTAAAACCGTGCAGATTCGCAATGCCCTCGAACTGGCGCGGGGTTTGGCGATCTCGCAAAAACAAACCTGGACAGTCTGCACAGTTGATGCCTCCAACAGCTGTGTCGCCAGCGATGGTCTGCGTCTGTTGGTTTTTCGCGATGATAATGATGACAAGGACTTTAACTCCGGCGAACCGCTGCAGCAGGATATTGATATCAACCAAGTTGAGCTTAAATTGTCCGCCTCTTTCGGCAATGATTACATCCGTTTTGCCCGCAATGGTGAGGCACTTGAATCAGGCAATATTGAAGTCTGTTCGGTAAATCAAACGGTTGATTACGGGCGTCAGGTCATTTTTCTTGTCAGTGCTGCCGAAGTAAGCGGGTGCCGACTCGAGATAGCCGAGCCATAATATCAAGGCGCCGAGAAAGACTCGATAACCGCTGTAAAACTTGAGCAGTTTGGTCGATATGCTGTGGTCCTGGTGTGTTGCTTCCTGCATCCTTCAACGCTCCATCCATTGGCGTTTTTTTGACGAAAGGTCTCAGGTTCGCCGAATCACGGCGTGCCATCTTTCCAATTGGTCAATCGTAGATCGTCGCTATAGGTAAACGCTTGTGCTGGGTTTTGGTATAAATTGCAATCAAACGCTGCTCTACTTCTGTGCTGACATCTCGTCCTTCAAGGAAGTCATCAATTTCGTCATAGCTTAAGCCGAGGACATGCTCATCTGCTTTTTGTGGCGTCAGACACTCCAGATCCGCAGTCGGTATTTTGACGATCACTGATTCAGGTGCACCCATGGTTCGTGCCAGCAGTCGTACCTGACGCTTGCTGAGTCCAAATAGCGGAGCAAGGTCGCAAGCGCCATCACCAAATTTAGTATAGAAGCCCGTTATGTTCTCTGCTGAGTGATCTGTGCCCAAAACCAGGCCGCCAAGAATGCCGGCAATTTCATACTGTGAGGCCATTCGCGCACGCGCCTTCAGATTGCCTTTGGCAAAATCTGTGGTCGCATCGGACTCGGGATCCAGGCCATTTTCGGCCAGGGTGGCACAGACTGAGTTGTGGATACCGTCGGCGCCGGTTTTGATATTCACCGTGAGACTATGACTAGGTTTGATAAATTGCAGGGCAATCTGTGCATCGTCTTCGTCCATTTGCACATCATAGGGCAGTCTAACTGCGACAAATTGATAGTCGCTGGAGCCGGTTTCGGCATTGAGTTGTTCCACGGCAAGCTGGGCCAGGCGACCACAGGTCGATGAATCGACACCGCCGCTGATACCCAGAACCACGGTTTTGCAACCGGCACCAAGTAGCTGAGATTTAATAAAGTTGGTTCTGCGGTCAATCTCGATATAGGGGTCGATTTCGGGGAGAACCCGCATTTCTTTAATAATGTCTGCTTTGTTCATCGCCATAGATACCAGGTTGCGCAGGAGTTAAAGCTAGTCGACAAGGCCGAAGGTTAACCAGCTCCATATCGAGCGGGGTTCCTCTCGCTTATCTGCATTGTCACCGATGAGAGCGGCATCGCGCACGGATCGGTTATAAGTCGCGCGTGAGTCGTAGGCTGGTGGTTCCAGACGGTCGATCAAGCCAAACGTGATCTTGCCCAGCAGGGAGTCACTCTTGTCGACCAGCCGTTTGTCAAAGTCAAAGGCACCGGACTTGTCCAGGGCGGGATATTCTGGGTAGTTGGCGGCCAACACTGCGAGAGCGTGATCGGACAGTTCTTGCATGCCCAACAACTTATAACCCTGCGCCATCACGGCCAGGCCATCTGGCACTGCGGGCGTCTGCTGAAAGTTTTCCACAACATATCTGCCGCGGTTAGCGGCGGCGAGATAGGCGCCGCGCGAGAAATAATAGTTAGCTGCATGGATCTCAGCGCGCGCTAATTGATTGCGCAGATTGATTAGACGCTTGCGAGCGTCTGGCGTGTAGGGGCTTTCGGGGAAGCGGGTGAGCAGTTCAGAGAGCGTGCCAAAGGCATTGCGCGCTGTGCCAATATCACGCTTGGTGCTATCCGTAGGCATGAAACTGTCAAAAAAACCGGATGATTGGGAAATCTCGGACAGCCCTTTTACATAGAAGGCGTAGTCCACATTGGGGTGCTGAGGGTGCAGGCGTATAAATCGATCTGCCGACGAGATGCTCTCTTCATATTTGCCTGATTTATACTGCGCATAAATAAGCTCTAACTGGGCCTGTTCAGCATATTTACCAAAAGGGAACTGCGACTCGAGGAGCTGCAGATTGGTGATCGCCATGGTCCAGTTGTTGGCGTTAAGGCTACTCTGAATTTTCTCGTAAAAATCTTTTTCGGTGTAACCTGCGGTTTCATCTTCGGTTGTCTCATCCTCGCCCCAGCCCATCCAGGAGCATCCGGTGGTCATAGACAAACTCAATATGAGTAAAATAATTGACGTGATTTTCATGTAGTATTCCCAGCCTGAGACGGTGTTGGCGACCCAGCCAACCTAATCGTGCATTTAACCACACAGCCTGCGGTAAACCAATCTGTGCGGTCAATTTAACCGGCTTTGCATTTGTCTGCGGCCAACCTCGATCAGGATAGTAACCATTGAGCGATTTAGTCGACCACATTAAACAAACGGCCACGGTTTCCGCTGAGGACTGCGGGCGTCGGCTCGACCAGATAGCCGCCGAGCTTTTTGCAGACTACTCGCGCTCACGACTTCAGCAGTGGATAAAGTCCGGCGAGTTGACAGTTGATGGTCGCCAGCAAACACCGAAATTTAAACTGCTTGGCGGTGAGCAGCTCACCATTTCCGCTGAGTTGAAAGCGGAAGGGGATTGGCATGCCGAAGAGATTGCGTTGAATATTGTCTATGAAGACTCGCAGTTGATTGTTATCAACAAGCCGGCCAATTTTGTTGTTCACCCTGCAGCGGGAAATCGTCAGGGTACTCTGCTCAATGCGCTGTTGTTCCATTGTCCGCAGCTTGAGTCTGTGCCGCGAGCAGGCATTGTCCACCGCCTGGATAAAGATACCACCGGACTGATGGTTGTCGCTAAAACCCTCGCGGCGCATACCGATCTGGTTGCCCAGTTACAGGCGCGCAGCGTCAGCCGTGAATACGAAGCAGTGGTTAGCGGCGTCATGACTGGAGGCGGGCTTGTCGACCAGCCGATTGGTCGACACCCCAAACAGCGCAAAAAAATGGCGGTGGTGCGTGATGGCAAAGAGGCGCGGACGCACTACCGGGTGCTGGAACGATTTGCCGGCCATAGCTATATCAGATTGAAACTCGAAACGGGCCGCACTCATCAGATCCGTGTCCATATGGCGACGATTAAATATCCGATCGTGGGAGATGATACCTACGCTGGCCGGTTTAAGGTGCACAAAGGGATTTCCCCCGACCTCAGGGAGGCCTTACAGGGATTTGGTCGCCAGGCGCTGCACGCGCGCGAGCTGGGACTGGTACATCCTGAAAGTGGGGAGTTTATGAGTTGGTCGACTGAACTTCCCGATGATATGCACAATCTTCTGTCTGCTTTGAGAGAAGATCAGGGCGGGAGAGGACTGTGATGTGTAGGGTAAACATGGAAAACAATGGGTTGAAAAGACGTTAGCATGGCGATCGATTTTATCACTCCCGACTGGCCGGCACCGGCCAATGTTGGCTCGGCGATAACGCTGCGCAGGGGCGGCTGTAGCATCGCACCTTTTGATCAGAGCAATCTTGCACTGCATGTGCAAGACAATCCGCAACATGTTCAGGCCAATCGCAAAAATTTGATGGCATCACTGGATTTGCCGACACCACCTGTCTGGTTGGACCAATATCACAGTGCCGAGCTGATCGATGCAGCACAGCAAGTTTCCACAAACACTCGGATAGCTCCTCGGGCCGATGGCAGCTTCAGTGATCAGCCCGGTACGGTCTGTGCGGTGCTTACCGCAGACTGTCTGCCAGTGCTGCTGTGTGATAAGGCCGGCACTCAGGTTGCAGCGGCTCATGCCGGTTGGCGCGGTCTCAGCGCCGGCATCTTGCGCAAAACTGTCGCGACTTTTAAGTGTCCAGCTGACCACTTGATGGCTTATCTGGGCCCGGCAATTGGTCCGCAGGTATTCGAAGTCGGCGCAGAGGTCATGGAACTTTTTCTCGACAACGGCCAGGATGCCGACCACTGCCGAGCTATAGACGCCGCCTTTAGCCCTCAGCCGGCCTCGAAGGACAAGTTTCTGGCTGATCTATACAGACTGGCGCGAGCTGAGTTGAGCGCTTGTGGGCTGACGAGTATTTTCGGTGGTGGATTCTGTACCTATACCGATGCACAGCGTTTTTATTCTTTCCGTCGCGAGTCAAAAACAGGCCGCAATGCGACGCTTATCTGGCTGCGTTAAAGGTCTCTTTTCAGGGTTGAAAATTCCTTTCTTTTTCGCTGGTTTAGCACTTGATAACAGGGGGGTGTTCCATTAGAATTGCCGCCCTCTCGCAGAGGCTATTCGCTTCAGGATAACAAGCGACGGAATCTGGCTGCTAACTTACTGATGCGGCCACTATAATTTGGAGCAGAACATGTACGCAGTAATCAAAAGTGGCGGAAAGCAGCATCGTGTAGTGGAAGGAGAAACCCTTCTTCTCGAAAAGCTGGATGTAGCGACTGGTGATAATATAGATTTTGAAGAAGTCTTGATGGTTGGCGAAGGTGCTGAAGTCAAGATTGGTGCACCCCTGGTTGAGGGTGGCAAAGTGACTGCAGAGATTATCTCTCACGGTCGTGGCGATAAGGTGAATATCATCAAGTTTCGTCGCCGCAAGCATTCACGCAAGCAACAGGGCCACAGACAGTGGTATACAGAAGTTAAGATTACCGGCATCAACGCTGGTTAATCCGCAGAGGAAATAGCAATGGCTCACAAAAAAGCTGGTGGTAGTACTCGTAACGGTCGCGATTCAGAAAGCAAGCGCCTTGGCGTAAAGGTTTTCGGCGGCCAGGCAATCAATGCAGGCAGCATCATCGTTCGTCAGCGTGGAACCAAGTTTCATCCTGGTAACAATGTTGGTATAGGCAAAGACCATACCCTGTTCGCAACGGCTGAAGGTGTTGTGCAGTTTGTACAAAAAGGCCCGAAGAACCGTAAGTATGCAGAAGTGGTTTCCGCGTAAATTCCGCTGTCTGATACTTGAAAAAGCCCCTTCGCGGGGCTTTTTTTATGGGCGATTATTTTCTGCATGCGGTCCGTGGTTTATCGAGCAGCCAAATGCATTGAATGCCAATGACACAAACTGATAGCAACTGTAAACTGATCCTATGAAATTCGTCGACGAAGCAACAATCAAAGTACAGGCTGGCAAAGGCGGCAACGGCTGCATGAGCTTTCGCCGAGAAAAGTATATTCCCAAAGGCGGTCCGGATGGCGGTGACGGCGGCGACGGCGGCAGCGTGTTTCTGATTGCCACCGAAGGTCTCAACACCTTGATCGACTTTCGGTTTACGCGCAATTTTAGAGCGCAAAACGGTGAGCAGGGTCGTGGCGCGGACTGTACAGGTGCGGGTGGAGAAGACTTGATACTCCAGGTTCCTGTGGGCACCACTGTGCTGGATGAAGAGACCGGAGAGATACTCGGTGATCTGACTGAACTGGGGCAACAATTAAAAGTGGCTCAGGGCGGCTTTCACGGACTGGGTAATACGCGGTTTAAATCCAGCGTCAACCGAGCACCGCGGCAAACATCTCATGGCAGTGAAGGTGAATTTCGAGAAATTAAACTGGAATTGAAAGTGCTTGCCGATGTCGGTTTGCTCGGTCTTCCCAATGCCGGTAAATCGACCTTTATCCGTGCGGTCTCGGCCGCTCGCCCCAAGGTTGCCAATTACCCGTTCACAACCCTGGTGCCCAACCTCGGTGTGGTCGGCATGAGTGGTGATAAGAGTTTTGTGGTGGCCGATATTCCCGGCCTGATTGAAGGTGCCTCAGAAGGTGCCGGTCTCGGCATTCGCTTTCTAAAACATCTGACGCGTACCCGATTGCTGCTACATTTGGTCGATATGATGCCCTACGATGCCACGACACCCGCTGAAAATGCTGCGGTGATCGAGCAGGAGCTGGCCAAGTTTAGTCCCACTCTGGCTGAGGGTGATCGTTGGTTGGTGCTCAATAAAACTGATCTGCTGCCTGAAGATGAGGTTGAAGAAGCCTGCAAGGCGGTTGTTGAAGCGCTTGGCTGGCAGAGTCCGGTTTTCAGTATTTCGGCGATCTCGTCGCAGGGCACCAAAGCGCTCTGCGCAGCGATCATGGAGTACATTGACGGCCATCGTGAGCGCGAGAGCGTGGATCCAAGCCTGGCCGAACAATTTGAGCAGCGTCGTCAGCAGATTCAACTGGAAGCGCGACAGCGCATCGAAGATCTGGCCGAAAATCGCAGATTGGCAAGGCATGAGAAAAAGCAGGCTGCCGACGATGATTTCGACGACGATGATGACTTTGATGACGATGATGTAGAAGTCGTCTACGCAGAATAGAACAGCGCTGGGAAACCGAGTGTGAGAGTGTGAGAGTGTGAGAGCAGGGAAAATGACGCGGAAAGATACGAAACAGGCAGCACGCTGGGTGGTGAAAATTGGTAGCGCGCTGCTCACCAATGATGGCGCGGGTCTTGACCGCAAAGCGATTGACACCTGGGTTGAACAGATCGCGCAGTTGTTAGCCCAGGGTACCGAAATAGTGCTGGTCTCCTCTGGCTCTATTGCAGAGGGCATAGTGCGTCTCGGCTGGAAGGCCCGTCCAGAAAGTATTCATGAGCTCCAAGCGGCGGCCGCTGTCGGTCAGATGGGTTTGATACAGACTTACGAGAGCAGTTTTAAACGCTTCGACCGACTGACCGCCCAGATTCTTCTCGATCACGATGACCTTGCCAGCCGTCAGCGTTATCTCAATGCGCGCAGGGCGCTGCAGACATTAATTCAGTTAAATGTTGTTCCCATTGTCAATGAAAATGACACCGTGGTAACCGATGAAATTCGCTTTGGCGACAACGATAGTTTGGCCGCGCTGGTCGCCAATCTGATCGACGCCGATCTGCTGGTGATACTCACCGATAAAGATGGCCTCTACACTGCCAACCCGGATCACAACCCAGATGCCGAGCTGATCAGCCAGGCACTGGCTAGTGACAAAACTCTCGATGGGCTGGCTGGTGGTAGCAGCGGTACGCTCGGCCGTGGTGGTATGGTCACCAAACTGCAGGCAGCCAGGTTGGCGGCGCGCTCCGGCTGTAACACTCTGATCGCGGGTGGGCGCAATGCTAATATTTTGACTGCAATCGCTCAGGGCGACGAAGTGGGTACGCTGCTAACTGCCTCCACTCAACCTTTGGCCGCACGCAAACAGTGGCTAGCTGGGCAGTTGCAGGTTAAAGGTCAGCTTGTTCTAGATGCCGGCGCAGTAAAAGTACTGACAGAGCAGGGGCGCAGTCTTCTGGCGGTGGGTGTTACCGTTGTTCGAGGTAAGTTTACCCGCGGAGAATTGGTGAGTTGTCTCAATAGTGAGGGCGAGGAAATTGCCCGCGGCTTGGTCAACTACAGTTCAGACGAAGCTTCCCGCATTAAGGGCAAAAACACCGAGTTGATCTCCTCAATTCTCGGTTACCGTGAAGATGATGAATTGATTCATCGCGATAATATGGTTGTTATCTAGCCCTCTCGGTTCGGCTCCCATTTAATTCTGTTTACGTGATTTTGACTGATTTAAATCAAGCGTTTTTTCCTGCCTGTTGAAAACCTCCGGTTAGCCCCAATTTATACTTCAAGCAACACAATAAATCATTACGAGGTATGCAATGCGAATCGATAAGCTAACTAATCAGCTGCAAAACGCGCTGGCAGATGCGCAGTCAATAGCCGTGGGCAATGATCACTCGGCAATTGAGCCATTACATCTTCTGCTTGCACTGCTCAATCAACAGGGCGGTAGTATTCGCCCGATTCTCAACCGCGCTGGCTTTGATGTCACCGGCTTGCAGGCTGAGTTAAACAACCAACTCAATAGTCTTGCCAAAATCAGTGCGCCCACGGGCGAGGCTAATTTGTCGCAGGATGTGAGCCGGCTGTTAAATATGGCGGACCGCAGCGCACAACAGAAGGGAGATCAATATATCTCCAGCGAAATACTGCTGCTCGCCGCGCTTGATGATAAAGGCGCGTTGGGCAAGACACTGGCGAAATTTGGTGATGTAGGCAAAGCCAAAGCGGCCATTGAATCGGTGCGCGGTGGAGATCAAGTCAATGACCCTGACGCCGAGAGCCAGCGTGAAGCGCTGGATAAATATACCATTGATTTAACCGAACGCGCCGAGTCGGGGAAACTCGATCCGGTCATTGGTCGCGACGACGAAATCCGTCGCACTATTCAGGTACTGCAGCGTCGCACGAAAAATAACCCAGTGTTAATTGGTGAGCCCGGTGTGGGCAAGACCGCGATCGTGGAAGGGCTGGCGCAGCGAATTATCAATGGCGAAGTCCCTGAGGGATTAAAAAACAAGCGTGTTTTGACGCTTGATCTGGGCGCCTTGCTGGCCGGTGCAAAGTTCCGCGGCGACTTTGAAGAGCGGCTTAAAGCGGTGCTGAAAGATCTCGCCAAGCAGGAAGGGCAAATTATTCTGTTTATCGATGAGATTCATACCATGGTCGGTGCGGGCAAGGCCGAGGGCGCAATGGATGCAGGCAATATGCTCAAGCCAGCATTGGCTCGCGGTGAGCTGCACTGTGTTGGCGCCACCACCCTCGACGAATACCGTAAATTTATCGAGAAAGATGCCGCACTTGAGCGTCGCTTTCAGAAAGTACTGGTGGATGAGCCCAGCGAAGAGGATACGGTCGCTATCCTGCGTGGATTGAAAGAACGCTATGAAGTGCACCACGGTGTTGAGATCACCGATGGTGCGATTGTTGCGGCAGCCAAATTGTCCCAGCGTTATATCACCGATCGTCAGCTGCCTGACAAGGCTATTGACCTGATTGATGAGGCCGGCAGCCGTATTCGTATGGAAATTGATTCCAAGCCTGAGGAGATGGATCGACTTGAACGGCGCCTGATCCAGTTGAAGATCGAGCGCGAGGCGGTGAAAAAAGACAAGGATGAGGCGTCTCGCAAACGGCTTAAAAAGCTCGAAGATGATATTGCCGAATTGGGCGCAGAATACGCTGATCTGGAAGAGATTTGGAAAGCGGAAAAAGCCTCGATGCAGGGCTCTACTCATATTAAAGCTGAGCTTGAGCAGGCCCGCGTGGATCTTGAGGCTGCCCATCGTGCCGGTAATCTCGAGAAAATGGCACAGATTCAATACAGTATTATTCCCGAACTGGAAAAACAGCTCGCGAGTGCTAACACAGAGGTGGAGGTTGAAAAGCGCCTGCTGCGCAACAAGGTCACCGAAGAAGAGGTTGCCGAAGTGGTTGCGAAGTGGACCGGCATACCCGTCTCGAAAATGCTGGAAGGAGAGCGAGATAAACTTCTGCGCATGGAGGAGTCACTGCATCGGCGCGTTATGGGGCAGGACGAAGCCGTCGTCGCCGTTTCCAATGCCGTGCGTCGCTCCCGTGCTGGTTTGGCCGATCCCCATCGTCCCAATGGTTCATTTCTGTTTCTCGGGCCCACCGGGGTAGGAAAAACTGAACTGTGTAAGTCATTGGCGGAGTTTTTATTCGACAGCGAAGAGGCCATGGTGCGCATCGATATGTCGGAATTTATGGAGAAGCATTCGGTAGCGCGACTGATCGGCGCCCCTCCAGGCTATGTTGGATATGAAGAGGGCGGTTATCTGACCGAAGCCGTGCGACGACGACCCTATTCGGTACTCTTGTTGGATGAAATTGAAAAGGCTCATACCGACGTCTTTAATATTTTGCTGCAAGTGCTTGATGACGGGCGTCTGACTGATGGTCAGGGCCGCACGGTCGACTTTAAAAATACTGTGATTGTCATGACCTCTAATCTTGGCTCGGATGTTATCCAGATGCTTGCTGGCGAAGAGAACTATGAGGTGATGAAATCGTCGGTTATGGATGTGGTCAGTAACCATTTTCGTCCTGAGTTTATCAACCGTGTCGATGAAGTGGTGGTGTTCCATCCGCTGGCCAAAGACCAGCTACGCGGTATTGCGACCATTCAGTTGGGCCTGCTGCGCAGACGATTGTCAGAGCATGATCTTGAGTTGACCTTGAGCGACGCAGTGCTGGACAAGTTGCTTGAGGCCGGGTTTGACCCCGTCTATGGTGCGCGTCCGCTGAAACGTGTTATTCAACAACTGGTGGAAAATCCACTGGCGGAAAGCATTCTCTCGGGACAGTTTTTGCCCGGTGCCGAGATCAAAGGCGAGTTGCAAGAAGGGCGCGTGGTCTTTAGTTAGAATCGGGTTTGGCTCTGGTTTCTGTAGGATGTCAGTCGCTGGTGGGTTTGGTTGGGTTTAGTTTAGAGGTAGCCCACCAGTGGATCGCCTCCCGAGTAATTTGACAGGCTGGCAAGCGAATCAATAAATAGATGAAACAGTTCAGCCTGTGACGATACATCCAGCTTGGCATAGCTGTTTTTACGATGCAGCTTGACCGTCTCCGGGGAAATGCCCAGTCGTTCGGCGATGGATTTGGTCGAATGGCCATGCAGAAACAGTTGCACGACCTGGGTTTCCCTGTCGGTCAAAAAGGCCGTGCCAAAGTGTTTCAATGCGCTATCCAACTGCCCCGGGAGCTTGTTTTCGGGGTTCGATTGTTCGCTGTCGGCATCGGTCCACTGCAGTCGGCAAATAGTTTCGATTACCGCCGCGATATCCTCAAACAAACTTATTTGCGTGCGGTTAAAGCGCTGGGAGAAGCTCAAGCGGCCAATCGATATGTTGATGAACTGCTTTGCTGACAGATGGATGATAAAACCAATCTCGTCTTTGATTTCGGTGTGCTTGAAATAGCTGCGATAGTACTCGGTTTTTTCAAAGCCGTTTGGCGCCAGATCAGATAGGCGGTGTAATCCGCTGGCATGAGTATCTATCGCCGCGCGATAGAAGGGGTCGAGTAAAAATGCTCCATTGACGAATACATCAATCTGTTTGTGCAGTTCCAGAGGGGGGATGTCGTTATACAGAATCTGTGGCTGCTCGTCGCGGCGATAATGCAGGATGACTGCATTATCGAAGGGTACAAGCGTTTTCAGTAAATGCACCAGCAGTGACGGCAGTCGTTCGCTGCCGAGTTCGGGCATTATCGCCGCCAGGTGATTGCTGAATTCTCGAAGGTGATTATTCACGGTTATTCTGCGTCTGTGGACGACTACTCCGATTTTTGAAACTGAGCGGAGTCAACAAACATTAGTCGCACAATAAGTGAGTCCTGGTGTGGCTCCATGCACAGCATCATAACGTTGATGTTACCGTCGATCTCGACGCCGGTCGGCAGGTTAAAGACAATGCCACCAGTGGCATCATTGGTTAGCGTGCGCAAATCTTTCAATTCTTTGTCCTTGCGCACTTCAGTCTGAAACTTCTGCAGCATGGCTTTCAGTGAGAGCTCAAAGTTGGGATAGTTAAACTGTCCTTTGTATTCACTGCGATCCAGTTCCAGTTTGACAGGTATTTTTACACCGCTCTTCTCGCCGGAGAGTTCACCTGAACGTATCGAAGCGCCTTGTTTAAGCTCTTTAAAAAGCTTCTTCGCGTCGTCGGGTTTTTGATTGACAAAGGCGGCGACCAGAAGGTTGGCGCCGAGGTTGAATAGTCGACGAGCGTCGATGTTGATACCGGTATCTTGAGTCATTGTGATCTACTAATGTTAAGGTTGAAAACCATCGACTCTACCCGAAACCTTGAGCAAATGTAATACCTGATTGACTCATCGGATTGATCTCAGCAGCCGTAACTAGTGCAGGCTTTTAATAAGTATGTCCATGGCTTTCGAAATGCAGACACTGTACACCCCGCAATCCCATCCGGACCTGGCACTCAGGTCCAGTGAGCTGTCGCGTGTTATCGAAATGGCCTGGGAAGATCGGACACCCTTCGAAGCCATCGAGCAGCTCTTTGGGCTAAATGAAAGCGCTGTAATTTTGCTGATGCGGCGCAATCTTAAGCCAGGCTCATTTCGTCTCTGGCGCAAGCGTGTCACTGGTCGCAAGACCAAACATCGGGCGCTCCGTTCACCAGCAGTTAGTCGCGGGTACTGCCCGAGCCAATACAAGCGTTAAAGAACGGAGTGGTATTTATGACAACTTCAATTTCCAGAGTGTTGCGTCAGACCTTGGTGGTTATGGTTTGGGCAATGCTATTCCCGCCAACCTTTGGTGCTGCAGAGGGCCTTATGCAAGATAATTTCGACTCTCAACCTATGTTGCGCTGGAACTACTTTAGCGACCAGGTGATGGGAGGTGTTTCAGTGGGACGCGTGGCCTTTTTATCTGAGCAGGGCGAGAGCTTCATGCATATGACTGGTGAGGTCAGCACTGAAAATAATGGCGGCTTTATTCAGCTGCGTCGGAGCGTTGCCAAAGGGAGTGTTGAACAGGCGGCCGGGGTTTATGCGAAAGTTCGCGGCAATGGCCAGCAGTATTATCTGCATGTGCGTACCTCCGGCACATTATTACCCTGGCAATATTATCAGGCGAGCTTCAGCACCACCGATCAATGGCAGTTGATCAAAGTGCCCCTTTCAGCATTTGTCAGGTCTGGTGGTTGGCTGAGCACGGTAGTTAAACCCGGCTCAATCCGCAGTATCGGCATTGTTGCCTATGGCCGTGACCACAGTGCCGACATTCAGGTTGCGGAGATCGGTTTTTACTAGCCTGTATCTCGCGCAAATAGCCACTCTGCAGTCCCTCCGCATCCTCACCTGAGGTAAGCCCTCAAAATGAGGGGTTATTTTTGACGCTTGGCCAACGCCGCTAGCTGTTCGTCAGTTGCCGGCGGTTGATGATGCGCTTTCCACTCGCTGTAGGGCATACCATAGATCGCCTCTCGAGCCTGATCGTCATTGATGGCCAGTCCCTGTTCTTCCGCTGCAGCCAGGTACCACTTGCTTAAGCAGTTTCGGCAAAATCCAGCCAAAATCATTAAATCGATGTTCTGTACGTCTTTGTTATTGTTGAGATGCTCTAGCAGACGGCGAAAGGTTGCGGCTTCGATAGCAGTGGTGTCGGATGATTGATTCATGATGATGACGTTAACCTGTTTAAAGAAATGGATTTAGTGGCTGGCAGAGTGCCAGTTTAAAGCGGGATTACTCGTGGTGCAGCAATATTGTCTATCGATATTAAATTCGTTCAGCGGAGAGAAGGACGAGTCAAAACGCTGTGCAACCTGTTGTTCTCCCTTTGGGTCGAGGTATGATAAGTGATCGAGGCAATGACCCCAACCGTCCCCCCCCAAAAAAAACAAACATTAAGGAAACCATTATGACGCTGAATGCGACCCCGAAAATGAGCGCCATTGATAACAAACCGGGATTGGACGACGGCGCTTATATACTCGACTCGGTCACGGTGACGGAAAAAGGCAAGGTCTCAATCTATAAGCGCGACCAAATGAAAATCTACAGCAAAAATCGTTTTATGTTTGCCTTTTACAACCAGCTTACCGATAGGGTTGATGCTGCGTCGGGAATGACTGAATGGGTCAATGGTGTCCTGGTAGAAACTCCGACGGCGAACCAGGACGAAGCGATTGAAGGATTGAGCTTTGATCTGGCGATTTCAGCGACAGAGACCGGCTACTGCCAACGTCTCGAGGGTATGAGATACGGTGAGCGCAGTGTCGATATGGTTGAGCAGTGGATAACACTGTCCACTGAAACCAGTGAGTTTGACGGACTGTGGAAGCTCGAAAGAAGCTCTCCTGAAATCTGCAGCAGGGCAGGGCTTTGCGAGATGAAATTGATCGGCGGTGAGCACTATATTTTCTTCCAGCGCTACAGCGACAAGGGACAGCCGGTGACACATTTTGGTTTTGGTTCTTGTCAGACAGGCGACAGTGGATCACTGATAGAAACCGGTATGACCAGCTCTATAGAGGGGTATGCCGGAGCCGAATACACTCTGCAGCTAGAGCTGGTCGATAATAACCAGCTACGTCAGGTCTTCGAACAGGATGGTACTCTGGTGACTCAGATTTATAGCAGAATTTAGCGAAAGGGTTGGCTATTGCACAATTGCCTGATCAAGCAGAATGCTGGCATTGGTAATTGCGCCAGCGTTCACTACATTTGTATAACCTAACTGCTCAATGATTGCTTTGGCCTTACCAGAGCGGTTGCCGCTGCGGCAGTATAGATAGACTCGCTGCTGTTTGTCGGGAACCTGTTGCTCAATACTCGCAGCAATAGTCTGCAGCTCTAGGTGTTGTGCAGCGGCAAGGTGACCACTATTCCACTCTTCGATCGAGCGGACATCGATAATGACACGGTCAGGTTGCGGATCAGTTGTTCCCTGATCGGCGGCTAGATGGGCTGCCGCCAAGAGAGTAGCGCAAAGCAATGCGGTATGGATTGCTGTCAGAAGTCTACTTTTCACTGTTCGGTTATCTCCGGTGCAGGTCCGCTGGATTCGATGTTTTCGATTTCCACGGTCATGGCTTTCTCAACCCAGGCTGGTGCATCTGCCGGATCACCTTTAAAAACAAAAACCTTATGTTCTGATTTAGGCTCTGACTCGGGACCGTCCTGGCTGAGCTTCATGATCTTGACATGCTTCGTCATGTTGGAGTCACCGGCCTGGCCACCTATAATTTCAATTTCAGACTCGATCTGGTTACAACTTGATTCACTGTTCTCTTTGATTTCACCATAGAGAATCGGCAGGCCGATAAAGCTACCAATAATCAGGGCGGATGTAATATTGTCTTTCATGCGCTCTCTCGTTCATTGTGACTGAATTGCCAGTATTGTGCTGTTATCGCAGCGCCGCTGCAACTACCCGTCAGGCAGAGTGAATTGTTTCAAAACCTCGTTAGCCACTCTCAAGAGAGCACCCCCAAATGGGTATTTTCAACTCGTCTATGCGGTTTGAAAGTTGGTACACTTACGACATTTCATCAAGCGGCTACAAAGATGCACAATATTTCAGAAGAAGAATTGCAGGCCCTACAAGCACACATCGAAGTCGAGAACTCTGTTTGGTTGCGGCTGAAGCAAAAAATTCTTTTCCGAAGTTATTTGGTTATTGCGTTGTTGCTCTTCCGAGCCCTGCTGTTGTTTCTGTTTCCACAGTCCTATTCTAATGCAATTTTTGACGCGGAGGGCTTGAGGCCAGCTGATGTAACATCGTTAGTCAGTGTCAGATTGCTCGTCGCTGGTGTGCTTGCGGGTGTGTATCTCTTCGCATTGCAGACCAATCACTATTTGCGTTCGGTCACTATTCTGGGTCTTATCGTACCCTGTGCAATGATCTGGGCAGATTTGCAGATGTTTCTGATTTCATCCTTCCCAAGTTTCACCACCGTTGCGACAATAGGTTTTCTCGCACGGCTATTCGCACTTTACCTGCTGGCAAGAAATTATATTGATATCAGACGCTGAGTAATCGTCAGTGCTGGTCGTATAACGTGTATTGACTAAAACTCCGAAGGGTTTACCAATGAAAAAAATAACCTTGGCAGGCAATCTGTATTTGTCTCGTATTATCTATGGTATGTGGCGATTGACGGACGATCAGGATGTATCTGCAAAGCATATTCAAGCAAAAATTGAAGCCTGCCTTGAGCAGGGGATAAGTAGTTTTGATCAGGCGGATATCTATGGTGCCTACAGCAGCGAAACGCTGTTGGGGAGCGCTTTGCGCCAAGCTCCTGGACTCAGAGAGCAGATTGAAATTATTACCAAATGCGACATTGTTGCCCCGATAGGAATCCACTCCGCAAAACGGGTCAAATACTATGATACATCTGCGGCCTATATAACCAGCAGTGTCGAACGCTCGTTGGTTGAAATGAGCATTGAGCAGATCGACCTTTTCTTGCTACACCGCCCGGACCCATTGATGGACGCCAACGAAACAGGCGCGATTCTGGATAGTTTGATTGACTGCGGAAAAGTGAAAGCCGTTGGCGTTTCTAACTTTCGGCCATGGGATACCGACCTGTTGCAGTCGCGGATGAAACACAAGATTGTTGCCAACCAAATCGAGATCAGCTTGCAGGAAAATTCTGCCTTAACCAATGGTGATCTGGCGCATCTACAGACCCACAGTATGGTACCCATGGCCTGGTCTCCCTTAGCCGGGGGAAAGCTAATTGATGGCATTGCCAATCCTGCACTCACCACCATGTTAAATCAGATGGCTGAAGGTTTTAATGTTGCGCCTTCATCATTGGCGATTGCGTGGTTACTGAAGCACTCAGGCAATATCCTGCCGATAGTGGGGAGCAATAATTTGCAGCGGATTAAATTGTTTTCTCAAGCGTTGGATATTGATCTGGACAGGCAGTCCTGGTTTGAATTGTATCAAGCGGCTAATGGGAAGGAAGTTGCATAAAAGGTTTTCAGCGGGTGGGCAATTAGGTTGAAGGACTAAATAACCCCCGGTTAATGACGAATCATACATTTGTATGAGGTTTCCAGATTAACAGTAAGAGATTGCCGGGAGAAGTTCACTCGACCTGGTATTTGCAACTAGCGCCTGTGATTTAAAAGTGCGTCGTCAGTTGATTTTCTTTTTCTTCGGCCCAAAAGCCAAATCAGGCCAAATACCGGCAGCAAAAGAAGCGGCACTAAAGCAACAGACTGAAAGGACTCTACGGAGGCATAAATCGTTACTTCACGCAATTTCTCAGGCGACAGCACTGCCACGGAAGGAATATACCTGACGATATGACCCGCGAAGTGATGCATGACGAACATTAACACACTAACATAAACCGACAGCAGAACCAGCCAGGCAAACGCCAAGGCGGGAATAAGCGCAAATTGTCTGATGCATTGCAAGATTCGAGGTCGCCCGAACGGCGGGCGTCCATGACCTGGGCACAGCGCCAAGCGTGTCTTCAGCATTGATATCGAGACATGTGAATGCGGCGGTGCCGTTAAGGTCATCGCTTGTATCGAAGATCCGATAGTCATTAAGAAGATACTTGGCCACTTGAAGTAAAGAGCCAGTCCGGCGCGGACAAACTTGTTGCCGGAAGGTAGGGCGCCGCCGCAGGGAGAGCTGTTCGGCTGAGGCTGGAAATATCCACTATTTCAATATGACTGCAACCACCAAAGGGGCAATAACGGTTTAATGGGGCAGCAGAAAGTATCTAGTATTGCCACAACCCTTTAAAAATGGTGCACCCGGAGTGCACCCACGTCTCGCTCGATTACTGCAAAGCCTTTACCTTCGCACACCCTGTAATCATTGACTTAAACCAATTTGGTGTCAACCACCTTTTAATCATGACTGTGTGTACATTTGTGTGTACATAATTAAGCCTTTTAAAAGAGGCAGGGGGCTATTCCACAGGCCACGGAGGAGCCTGCTGAGTCCTTGTGATTGTTACAGTATCCGTGGGGATACATTAGGGGGTGGTTTTGGGTGTTGCATTTGCATGATTGATTTGCTTTTGAGATAGTGCACGAGAGATTCATTTTTGAATGAATATTGACCTTTTCATACTTAGGAGTAACACATGAAAAAATTAGCGTTTGCTACATTATTGATTAGCTTTAGTACATTTTCCTTTGCGGGACATCATGAAACCTCAAGTGAGAGCGAGGTGCTAGCGGCTCTATCGGCTTATATGGATGCACGAAATAGTAGAGATTTTAAGACTGTCGTTGCCATGTCTAGTAAAGCAGGAACCTTAGACACGAACTCTGATGGTAGTTTCCATAAACCACTCAATCAGCAGACTATATCTGGGTGGGAGAAAAGTGGTGAAGCTATGACTCAATACTTTTATCCCGAAGCTACCGCCATTTCAGCTGATGTGGTGCATGTACGTTTTTATTCAGAAGGGATGGTGGGCCCGAAGGATAATATGAGTGACTACAGAACGAGGGTTACCATGAACTGGATAAAAGAGGATGGTAATTGGGTTCTTCGAAGCGCCCATTACTCGCCTGCTAGTTATGGAGGTGTCCACAAGACGCTAGCCTCTGACTTTGATGATTGAATAATCCAGCAATATCTCATAAAAAGTCTCAGTCTTGATTGGGGCTTTTTATGACTTCAGTAACTAAGGCAAATCCACCTTCACCTTAGTCCCCACACCGCCCAAATGCTCCTGCCAAGTCTCTAGCATTACTTCCTTAGCTCAGCCCTGATGTTGTTGCCGAACAGCTATCCCTTAATCATCTTACAATAGCGAAGTTGGCTGTGCAGTTCTCTATTAAGTCTATAGAGTTAAGCACTGTACTAAAGACTTAGCCTATTCACTAAGATCTTCTTCAGCTACTAGAGTTTCTGCAGGGTTGTTAACACCTTCGCTAGCGACTAAAGCGTCCCAGCCACAAGGACCGGATTAAACTGAACCCCATCGCCTTTTGGAGGAAAAACCATCATTGTTTTCAACCAACACACATTTGACGAGCTAAACCGTCTCTTAGATCATCGTCAGTTACCTAGAAGATAACCAGCTGGCGGATTTTATTTTCTGGATCGTCTGTGCATGCAGTACAAAAACATATCGATTACCTGAGCCAATCTTGGCGGCGCAATACAACATACTATTTATCGTTGTGCGGCTGAGCATTAAAAGAGTGGCTGCAAATTACTATTAGAGAGAGTGCGCTAAATTTTTATAGGGATAATTACAACTAAGGGTCGTAGTGTAGTATTCTAATCGCTCATAAATGATACAAAAGTATCTCATAGTGAGAGGATCCTGCATTGGTAAAAAGCACAGCTAAATCTCCCAAAAAGGGCATCCAAGTAATTGCTCGCGCGGCCACAATTCTGCGGGCATTAGAGCGTGAGCCTAAGGGGCTAAGTTTGGGCAAAATAGCCATGAGAGTGGGACTCTCTAGGTCGACCGTACAACGGATTGTCGATGCGCTCACAGAGGAGCATCTGTTAATCGGTGCTTCGCCTACCACTGGGGTTAAGTTAGGGCCTGCTATCCTGCGCATGGCAAGTAATTCCAGCTTTGACTTCATTGAATTTATTCGACCATATATCAATGAATTATCTAAAGAGACAGGAGAGACGGTGGATGTATCCGAGATACAAAAAACACGGACCGTGTTTGTGGATCAGGTGATTGGTCCAGCTCGCCTTAACATTGTCTCTTCAATCGGAGAAGCTTTTCCCTTGCATTGTCTGGCGAGTGGAAAGGCAATGCTGTCTACATTTACCGAGGCTGACTTTCATAAACGCATGGGTCGCAAGCCTCTCGATGAGCATACGCCCGCTACAATTACCAGTATCAGTGAGTTGTTCGATGAAGTGCAATTAGTAAAGCAAAGCAATATCGCATTCGATCGTGAGGAGCATATTGTCGGAGTGAGTGCTATCGGGACACCACTACAGGAGCCTAGTGGTAAGCTTTATGCTGTTTCAATACCTGTTCCCACAGTCCGTTTTAAACAGAAAGAGAAGCAATTGGTGAAGGCTTTGCTTAATTGTCGTGCGCGTATCCTTGATGAATTTGCACAATAAATACCTGTTGTCGATCGCGGGCTTTATTCAATTTAATGTGTCCTGAAAAAATGTGTGTCCGCAGTGGTTCGTTATCATTTAAGCGAGCTTTGGAGTCTTGCATTTTGAATACCAAGGAGGACGTTGATATGGGTGCTACTCGGCTACTATGAGCAGATAAAAAATATCGCATCGTAATTCATCTGTATTGACAGGCAATTCAATATTCGAGATACTCATTGTCACTAGTCCCTTCAGATGGAGCGTATAAAAATTGAAAATTAGCATTCTGACGGCCAAGTGCATTGTCGCAATTGATTATTTTCTTCGCCCCTTTGTTGAGGAGATTGTCGCATGAACATTGTTCTAGTGTTGGTTGTTCTCTACAACGTTCTCGTTATTGGCGGTATAGGGCTGTATCTGTCTCAAAGAGATAACGCGTCTGGGCAGGTGACCGATATGGCCACTGGTGGCAGGAATGCCAATTTAGCTATGTTCTCTGTAACAATGGCAATTACCTATTTGGGTTCTGCTCATGTCTATGGGTTGATGGAAATGTCTTTCGTGATGGGTGCGGTTGCGCTCTGGTTTTCCTTTGCTCATACCATTTTGATGTGTGTTATATGCTTGGGAACGGGCCAATGGGTCCGGCGCTTAGGTTGTGCAACGATTCCTGAACTTATCGGTCGTATCTACGGAAAACAAATGCGTACTATCACTGCTTGTATTAGCGCCATGGTTGTTTTCGGATTGGTAACATTAGAGACTCAGACCTTGGGTATAGGCATATCTGCAATTAGTGGTTGGGCGCTCGGTTGGGCTGCGGTGGTAGGCGCAATTTTAGGCACCGCCTATGTAACCATAGGTGGTATCAAACAAACCATGTGGGTTAACCTAGTAAATGCCATCGTAATGTATGCATCTATCATTATTGCGGGCATCTATTTGGCATTTGTTCTACCTGAGGGCTGGGAAGGTGTACGGCAGCACTATGTCACAAATGGTCAGGATTATAAGTTGAGCATATTCGGTACACCTGATCTATTAGTGGGGTTTTCGCTCGCGGCGGTTTTCTCTGTTGTGTTCGCTCAGTCCGTAAATCAGCAGGGTATGGCGGCTGCAATGTCCGCGAAAGATGAAAGTGTTATCAGACGTTCCCTCTGGATTGCCGCGCCTGCAAACGGATTGTTTGGAGTGTTTCCTGTACTTTGCGGTTTGGCAGCGGCAACTATTCCAGAATTTGCTGCTTTAGGTCCAAAATTGGCCGGTGCAACATTGGTAGTAAAACTTCTTCCAACTTGGTTAGTAGTGCTGGTGCAAGCCGGTTTCCTGGGTGCTCTGCTGTCAACCTTCGCTATGTCGGCACTGGCTCCAGCGACGATATTCGCTAAGGATATCGTCGGCGCAAACACAAAAGGTGGGCTCACACCTGAGCAAGAGATGCGGCTTATTAGGAGGGTGATCATCATTGTCGGTAGTCTCTCTGCGGCTTTAACGTTTTTTAATCATCCTAATGTTATTCACGCCATAACATGGTTGTTTGCTTGGCTTGCCCCATTGTTCTTTATTATTGTTGCAGGCCTGTTTTGGAAGAGAAGTACAAAGGTAGCCTTTGTAGTTGTCATCTGCTCTTGGCTGATTAATTGCGTCTGGTCAATCGGTCCGATCAAGCAGTTTGCTGTTAGTATTGTTCCGGGTACTGCTGTTCTTGAGAATGCGCATATTACTGCGATAACTGCCTTTGTCTTGACGGTAGCACTTTATACCTTCGCAAAAAACACCAAGCCGGCTCTGTTTAGTGATGCTTACCTGCAAGAGCAGCCGACAGGAGAATTAGCATAATGAACTTTGCACTAGAACTGTTTTTAACGACCCTTGGTATGATTTATTTCTTAGTCATTTTGGCTGAGGTAGTTTTTAGAGTACAGGGTCGGACTAGAGGTGATAAATAATGGATCAAACTGATGTGTGGATGATAGGCGTCGGAGCTTTTGGTATCGTGTTCTATATCTTAGCCATTTTTTATCAAAATAATGCGGATCATCAGGATTAAGGGTCGCTCGCAACTGTAACTTAAAACCGTAGTAAACATGCTACATATGCTGGGTGATGAGCAAATAAGCCTCTCAGTGGAGGCTTAAGAGCAGTTTTTTGCAAGATAGTAAAAAATTAAAAGGTGACTTTGTCGCTACCTTTAAGGTTGAGCATTTCGCGAACGTCATCTGGACTGGCAACCTCATAGCCCAATTCCTCGATAATCCTGCGCACTTTTCGTACCTGTTCAGCGTTTGATGATGCCAGTTTTCCGCGTTCAATAAAGAGTGAATCCTCCAAGCCTACACGCACATTACCGCCCATCATAATTGCCTGCGTGGCAAATGGCATTTGTGCGGCTCCTGCGGCCATTACCGACCATTGATAGTCATCACCAAAAAGACGATCCGCTGTTCGTTTCATAAAGATTAGGTTGTCAAGGTCAGCGCCAATGCCGCCTAGAATGCCAAATATAAACTGTATAAACACCGGTGCCTTAAATAACCCTGTATCCATACAAAATTTAAGATTGTACAAATGCCCGACATCGTAACACTCATGTTCAAACTTCACGCCGTGTTTCTGACCGAGGCTCTTTTCAACTTGTGCAATATCCTTAAAGGTATTTCTGAAAATATAGCTATCAGATTGCTCGATATAGTCTTTTTCCCAGTCAAATTTAAACTGATCATATCGCTTGGCCAGTCCGTGAAAAGAAAAATTCATGCTTCCCATGTTGAGTGAACTCATCTCGGGAGAAGCGATATCTGATGGTTTAATTCTATCTTCGATTGTAGTCAGCAGACTGCCACCCGTTGAGATATTGATTACAGCATTTGTTTTTGACTTGATTTCTGGAAGGAAATTCATGAAGTGATCAGGGTTGAGTGAGACTGAGCCGTCCTGTGGATCCCGGGCATGGATATGTAGGACTGCGGCGCCTGCTTCTGCAGCTTCTATCGCCTGATCGGCAATATCCTCAGGCTTATAAGGTAGTGCATCTGACATCGTTGGTGTGTGAATGGCGCCGGTCACAGCACAAGATATGGCTACTTTTCCGAGTTTTTTTGGCATGGAATCTCCTTGCATAAATTAAATTACGTACTGCATTATGAGTTGATATAATTGTAAAACAATACAGTTAGCCAAGGAATTGTCAAGTGAATCCTTCTTTTGAGACAGGACGAATAGGTCAATGTGGGTTCACAAATCGCTTGACTTCGGTTATTTGTAGTGTAACGTAATGTGATACACATATATCGTATTACAATATTATAAATTATTAAAACGAGGTGGAAATAATGACTGGATGGGAACATGGTGATTGGCGTGATGAGAATTTGTGCCAATTTGAGGAGAGTAATCTGCTCAATAAAATGGGCTTGGAATTTTACGACTTAAGTCACCCTTGGGGGTTAGGGCAGCCCTGTTGGCCCTATTTCGAAGATGTAAAAATCGAGCGATTGCATGGCATGGCCAAGACGGGCGGAGTGCTTACGCAAAAAATCACTACCGTTATGCATTCTGGCACTCATATTGATGCGCCCGCGCACGTGGTTCCAGGTACCGCATTTATGGACGAAGTTCCACTGCCTTACTTTTTTGGCTCTGGGGTAATCTTGGATATACCCAAGCAAAAGTGGGAGATGGTGACTGCAGATGACTTAGAAAGTGCGACGCCGCAAGTACGAGAGGGAGACATTGTTATCGTTAATACGGGCTGGCACAAATACTATGGAGACAACCAGCACTACTATGGTTACGCACCAGGTTTTGGTCGTGAAGCAGGCGAGTGGTTTGTTGAGAAGAAAGTCAAAATGGCCGGTAATGATACGCAAGCGCTAGATCATCCTTTGGCTACGGCTATTGGTCCTCACGGTCCCGGAAAGCCCCACGGGCTGCTGCCAAACGTCTGTGCCGAATATAAAGAGGCAACAGGTCGTGATGTTATCGACGATTTTCCTGAGTGGGAACCTTGCCACAATATTATGTTATCTAATGGAATTTGTGGTTTTGAAAACGTCGGTGGAGATATTGATAAAGTTACTGGAAAGCGTGTCACTTTCGCAGCGTTCCCCTGGCGTTGGAAGAAGGGTGATGGCTGTATCGTGAGACTGGTTGCTATTTTGGATCCAACGGGCAACTTTCGCATTGAAACGGGTGCCTCAGAATAATAGCTTCCATTTGAGAGGGCCAGTTATGGAGATTACACGGTTTAAGGATGTGCGCCGTTACGATGCACCGAAACACTATGATATGCGTGGATTGCGGCTTCAGGGTTTTGATGCCAGTGCGTCAACATTTGCTTGGACAGGGTTGTCGCACTTTCTGCCTGGTGGCGGAGCTGAGATGGATACTAGCCCATTGGAAAAAATCTATGTAGTGATAGAAGGTGCTATAACCATTGAGCTTGCTGACGGAGAAACACATTTATTGTCACGACTCGATAGTTGCTTTATTCCCGGCGGAGAAGCTCGCGCCATACGCAACGAAAGTAATATGGTGGCCACTATGCTGGTAATCATGCCTTATCCGGAGGGCAGTTCATGAGCTTGCCCTCAATCGATTGTTCAAATTTATTCAATGTTGCGGGTAAGTCAGCGGTGGTGATCGGCGCAACCGGATCCTTTGGTCAGGTAGTGTGCGCCACATTGGGAAATGCCGGTGCCAAGTTAACCATTACCGCTGGCAATGCGTCTAACTTAGCTGATTTAGCAATAGATTTGCGGGAGTCTGGTATTGCCGCGGTTGATATTGCTCGTCGGCCTGACAGCGAGGCTGATTGTAGTGCCATCGTGGCTGCTGCGGTAGAGGCATACGGCGGTATCGATATCCTCGTAGTGGCCTCTGGTATGAATGATATTTCCCCAATTATAGATATGGAGCCCGTGCGCTTTCAAAAGGTCATGTTGGCCAATGTCGATGGCGCTTGGTTAATTGCGCGTGCTGTTGGTAAGCAGATGATTACTCAGGGCCGGGGCGGGAAGGTGGTATTCACCTCTTCCGCTCGGGGGAAATTGGGTCATCCGGCGGGTTATTCCGCCTACTGCACATCGAAATCAGCGATAGATGGAATGACCAGAGCTCTGGGCTGCGAATGGGGTTTTGTTGGTATCACCGTTAATGCTATTGCACCTACGGTTTTTCGCTCCCCTGTCACCGCATGGATGTTCGAAGACAATGAGGATGCTATTAAAGTTAGAGAGGGATTTTTGTCGCGGGTGCCCATTGGTCGCCTCGGCGAGCCGGAGGATCTTGCTGGTCCTTTGTTGTTTCTTTGTTCCGCGGCCTCGGATTTTCACACTGGACATGTCATCTATGCTGATGGCGGCTATACGGCGGGTTAAGCGGTTATGAAGGACTTAAGAAATATAGTGGTTATTGGCGGTGGCCTGATGGGGGCTGGTATCGCTCAGGTGTTTGCATCAAACGATTACAAGGTTAAGGTGTTCGAACCGAACCAAGAGGTTCGGTTGTCACTTCAAGACCGCGTAGCAGAGAATCTCAAGCTGATAGGCTCTGATATTGCAATTGCCGAGCTCATAGAAGTATGCGGCGATTTAGAGGAGGCTGTTGCCTCTGCACAGTATGTCACTGAGGCGGCCCCTGAAAAGCTAGATCTGAAGCGATCGATTTTTGCTGATTTGGAACGCCTAGCACCAGATGATGCAATTTTGGCAAGTAATACCTCTGTCATACCCATCACGCATATAACCAAAGGGTTAGAAACTGCTAATCGTATGGTGGGCACTCATTGGTGGAACCCGCCTTATCTGGTGCCTCTGGTAGAGGTGATACAGGGTGATGGGACTTCACAGGACACTATCGATCTCACTATGGGCCTTTTGCGAGGAGTTGGCAAAGAGCCAGCACATGTTAAAAAAGACCGCCCCGGATTTGTTGCTAATCGTTTACAGCACGCCCTATGGCGAGAGGCGATTGCCATGGTAGCTGAAGGCATCTGTGATGCCCGCACGTTGGATACCTGCGTCAAAAACAGTTTTGGTCTGCGTCTTCCAGTGCTGGGTCCTCTGGAAAATGCAGACCTAGTGGGACTAGATTTAACCCTTGATATCCATCGCACAGTTATTCCCGAGCTCGATAGGAGTTCCGGTCCAAACCCTTACTTAGAGCAGCAGATTGAAGCAGGTCGTTTGGGGTTTAAAACCGGTGAGGGATTCCGGTCGTGGACAGAAACTGAAATGAGTGATTTGCGGAAACATCTATCTGAATATTTGGTCAATACACAAAAACAGTAGTAGGGCTTATGGCGGAGAATTAAGATATGGATTTCGTTTCACCATGTGATACGGGCGTATTGAATAAAAGTACTGAATTGTCCATGCTGAATCTCAGAAAAATCTAATAAAAAAACAGCGTGTTAAATATATTTCTGGATTTTAAGTGCTAAAAATAACTAAGGGGTTGAAATTATGAAGTCAAGAAAGCTGAGTCTTAAAAAATTTAAACTTACTACGGCAGCACTCGCCGGTATTGGAGTTTTTACAGCTCCCACGTTACTTGCGGCGGGGTTGGAAGAAGTCATTGTGACGGCGACAAAACGAGATGAAAGTATTCAGGAAATACCGATTTCGGTTACGGCGTTCTCGCAGTCCGATCTTGATATAAGAGGTCACAATAATCTGGAGGGAATCCAAGAGGTAACGCCTAACCTAGACTTTGCCGTACAGTCTGCAGGACAAAATGCTGCGCGTATAACGCTTCGAGGTGTTGGAACGGAAACTCTTATCGGTGGTGGTGATCCCGGAGTTGCGTTACATATTGATGGTGTTTATGTGGGTCGAAATATAGCCTCAGCAGCAGATATATTCGATATTGAGCGTATAGAAGTGTTGCGAGGCCCTCAGGGCACATTATATGGACGTAATGCAAATGGTGGATCGATCAATATTGTGACTAAGCGTCCAACTGACGAGCTCGAAGGCAAAGTTGATGTCACTCTTGGTAATTATAATCAACGTAAAATTCGCAGCGTCATAAATGTACCTCTCGGGGAGAGTTTGAATTCTCGATTAGCTATGTTTACTGATCAAAGAGATGGCTATTTAAAGAACCTTTACAATGGCCGTGACTCTGGAGATAGCGATAAATCAGGAGTAAGGCTGTCGCTGCTCTGGGAATCAGATGCGGGAAATGAAGTGCTTATAAAAGGGTTTCATACAAAGGTCGGGGGTAATGGACCTGCGTCACGCTTTTTGGGAACTGATTATGCTGAAACAGATAATGGGTACAGTGCCAGACGCTTTGTGGGTGTCTCAAGTGGCGGAGGGCCACCAGCAGGAGCAAGAATTCTGGCTGACTCTTATTCACTTGGAACTACTGCATTGGGTGAGTCAGTTTTACCTAGGCCAACCGGCTTCTATGAAATGAGAAAGGACGCCCCAGAATTTGTTTCCACTGTGATGGAAGGTTTAGATGTAGAGGTGAATTATAATATCTCTGATAATGTTCTTCTCCGTTCGATTACCTCTTATCAAACAAATGATAATGAAATTTTAGTAGATGCGGACGGTTCCGAGCTATCACTAGAAACCCGTAATCGAGATACTAATGCAGAGCAATACAGTCAAGAATTTAATTTAATGTCACAAGACGATGCCCAATTACAGTGGATTCTTGGCGCTTATCTTTATAACGAGAAAATAAGTGGCGACTTTGAAACTTACTTTCCACCCGGACAAGTGCCTTTAGATACTGTGCTTCCCACTGGGGCTGTACCTGGTGGGGGTGGGGTGTATTCTCTTCGTGATATGCAGCATGAAACGGATTCCTATGCGATTTTCGCTCAGCTCACTTACGGTTTCACTGATCGCCTAAGTGCTACGCTCGGCGCCAGATATACTTGGGATGAAAAATACAATTATCGTAGCACTGGCGGTCAAGTTGATTTGACCAACGGTTACCTCGCTACAGGCCAGGGTGCCACTGGTCCATATCCGCCTTCAGTGGGTAAAGAATCCTGGCAAGAGCCCACCTATCGGGGGAGTGTATCTTATAATTTCACAGACGATAACCTCATATTTGCAAGCTATTCTCATGGATACAAGTCAGGAGGTTTTGACTTCAATGGGGGTGCGTTTGAAGAAGGTGGTAGCAATAAAGATGGTGGTACCCAGATTCCATACGATCCAGAATTTGTAAATGCTATTGAAATAGGTTCGAAAAATACATTTTTTGATAACAGAGTGCGTCTGAACATTACCGCGTTTACTTATGATTACGAGGATCTCCAAGTCTTTAGGCTAACAGGCGACGGTCCATTAACGGATAATGCAGCGTCATCAAGTATTAAGGGTGTCGAATTAGAGTCTAAGTATGCGATAACCGATAATCTGGAAATTGATGCAACTTATGCAAAGCTTGATGCGACCTATGATGAGTACATTGTAGAGCGTCCCACGCTGCAAGATTTTGCAGGGCGTACCCTTAACTACGCACCTGAAATGAGTGCCAGCCTTGGAGCGCAATATACGATGCCATTGGGTCAGGATCAGCTAGTTCTGCGTGTGGATATATCCCGTAAAGGCCGGACATACTTCGATCGTGCCAATACAGAGAATGATACTCGCGAACCATTAAATCTTATTAATGCTCGTGTTCGCTACAACGCGGACAACTGGTTTGTTGATTTGTTTGGGCGGAATCTCGCTGATAAGGAATATGTAGTAGGGCAATTAATCAACCCAGCCTTTTCTTGTGGCTGTCGAACAGTAAATCTAGGCACGCCGCGTATGGTTGGCGTTACCTTTGGCTATGAGTTGTAGCAATACAAAAGAGGCTATCTAGCTAATAAACTAAGAACCCTGTGTTGATGCACAGGGTTTTTAGTCATTGAAGTAAGCACTTTTATTCTTCAATTAACTAGTATAAAAGTAAAAGTTGGAGTCAATACTGTGTATTTAAATAAATTTTTAATATTGCTTTTAGGCTTGATAGTTTTGCCTTTAAACGGGTTCTGCCAATCTCTTGATAGCGAAGCAATATCTGCTAAGCGTCCCAATATTCTACTTTTTCTTGCTGATGATTTAGGCTATTCAGACTTGGGGTCATTCGGTGGTGAAATAAATACCCCCAACTTGGATCAACTGGCTAATAGCGGAGCTAAACTAACAAATTTCGTTGCAGCACCTACCTGTTCGCCTACTCGCTCTATGATTATGTCAGGTACTTATAATCATCGCGCGGGACTTGGTGCGATGGCAGAGTGGACTGCTGAAAATCAAAAGGACAAACCTGGCTATGAGGGCTATCTAAACGATAGTGTCGTCAGTCTTCCGATGCTACTGCGTGACTCCGGATACTCAACATTTATTACCGGCAAGTGGCATTTAGGTATGAAACCTGATCAAGGCCCCGATAAGAGGGGTTTCGATAAATCATTTGTGATGTTGCCTGGGGCGGGCAATCATTTTTCTGACAGGGGTTTTAATCCAAGACTTCCGAAAGTACCTTACCGTGAAAATGGTAAGCAGGTCAGTCTTCCAGACAGTTTCTACTCTACGGAGTTTTATACAGATAAAGCGATTGAATATATTGATAGTGCAGTAGAAAATGACAGTCCATTCTTTGGTTATGTGGCCTATACTGCGCCCCACTGGCCATTGCAGGTGCCTAAAAAATACAGTGATAAATACATCGGGAAATATGATGCTGGCTATGAATCCATTAGAAGTCAGCGTCTCAAAAATTTAGTTAAGCAAGGCATCTTGTCACCAGACGTAGTCCCGCATTCAGGTTCAGTTTGTTTTGATGAGTGGAGTGAGTTACCTGAGGAAAAGCAAAAATATCAAGCGCGCTTAATGGAAATATATGCGGGTATGGTAGATGCACTGGATGACAATATCGGCCGCATAATTCAGCATCTTGAAAATATCGGTGAGCTTGATAATACGCTAATCGTTTTTATATCAGATAATGGAGCGGACGCAAGGCCATCATTGGGTCTCGGTTTTGAGAATGGATATATGGCAAAAGAATTTGACAACACGTTAAATAATATAGGCAAGGAAAATTCCTTTGTCTCCTATGCTGGTGCCTGGGCTTTAGTTGGCTCTACTCCGTTTAGATCTCATAAAGGGCAGCCCAGCGAAGGTGGAATAAGGGTCCCTGCCATTTTGCGTTTTCCATCGCTGATCAAAGGGAATACGATTTCTCGTGAATTTATGTCTGTAATGGATCTCATGCCCACATTTCTTGACGTGGCAGGTACCACTCATCCTGGAGCTGAGTACAAAGGACACAAAATTTGGCCAGTAGAAGGGCGATCATTATTACCCCACCTAAGTGGCGAAGAGCCGGTTGTCCATAGTCAGCCTCGCTATGGATTTAGTATTTTTAAGAACCAGGGCTTACGGGTTGGTGATTGGAAAATTATACAGCTCTCTGAATTTACTAAACCTTCTTGGGAGCTTTACAATCTAGCCTCAGATCCTGGTGAAACAAGCGACTTGGCCGATAAACTTCCTGAAAAGTTACAGGAGATGATTAGTGAGTGGGAGACATTTACCGACACCGGAATCGTTGTGGCTGAACCTAATGCTCGAGCGCCAAATGAGTGCCAAAAAATTTAAGCGGCCTTAGCAAGATAATGTTGAGTTTCTGAGCGTTTATATTGCTATCTAATGTGGTCGCAAAAAGCTTTAACAGTTTTATAAGGTAAATTGCTAGGTTGTTTGTGGGCATAATTCCATGACTTCATATAACGGTGAGCGCTAATTGTTGATGGTAAGTTTGGCGCAAGCGTATGTTTTTTATGATTTCACAGAGACGAGCAGTTTGTGCAAACGCTACAAAACCAAAATTGTAAATTGTCTCATCTGGTGATATTGGAATATTGATGGATTCTTTGCATGTGCCTATCCTAAAAAAAACTATTTGCACGGCCTGTATCTGCTTAGTGTGAATCTCATTTATTATAGTGTTAAAAACTTAGCTTGAGACTATGCCCATGACAGCTTCCAGTGATTCAGCCTTGCCAGCAGTAAAACGTTCACCAATGAGTTATCAAACATTGCTGGTTTTATACTTAGCAGTGGTACTGTTGCCATGGGTTTTATCTTATTTTGAGGGGCTTGCTATCAGAGGATGGTATGAAGAACTGGTGAGCTTTCTGAGTATCATTGGGCTGAGTATGATGTTGTTTCAATTTGCACTCAATGCCCGTGTTGATGCGCTAGCAGGCCGTGCTGGTGTTGATAACACGATGAGAGTTCATACTAAATTTGGTGAGTATCTCGGATATCTTATACTGCTACACCCTTTTTTAATTGTTCTACCAAGATTTATTGTTGCTCCTTCATTTGCACTTGATGATGTGTGGGATTTGTTTATTCAGCCAGAAACATCGACGGGTATGTATGCGTGGTCGCTGATGTTGGTCTGGGTACTGATGTCTGTGTTTAAAGAAAAGACAGGACTCTCCTACGAGGCTTGGCGTTATGCTCACAGTGCAGGGTTTATCGCTATTATTATTCTCGCTACCCATCATGCAGTAACCATTGGTCGCCATGGTCGATATAACGCTTGGTTCGATGTTATGTGGGTTTTACTCTGTATCATTGCTGTAGCATTGGTGCTTTATATTTATTTTATTCGACCATTAGCCATAGCGAAAAAACCATTCAAGGTTGTCGATTGCCACAAGGGTAGCGCCAATGATTGGTATCTGACCATTGCCAAAGATGGTGATTTTCCTTTTGATTTTGATGCTGGCCAGTTCACTTGGTTAAGCACATCAAAGAGTGTGTTTGCGCGTAGCGAGCATCCATTCTCGATTGCCTCGAGCCCTTCGGCATTACCGCAGATAAGCTACGTTATTCGAGAGCTGGGTGATTACACTAGCCAGTTGGGTAAGCTCAAGCCGGGACAGCGTATATGGTTAGATGGCCCCCATGGCGTATTCACCCAAAACGCCCGCAATGCCAAAGGCATTGTTTTATTGGCAGGTGGAGCGGGAATAGGCCCCATTATGAGCATCCTGAGGGAGCTTGGAGATCGCTGTGATAGTCGGCCAGTCCGTTTGATTTATGGTAATCGGATGATTGAACAAATGATGTTTTTAGAGGAGTTTGATGCTTTGCAGTCCAAGCTAGATTTGCAGTTGCATTTAGTCTTGGAACAACCCCCGAAAAACTTTGAGGGTCATAAAGGCTTTATCGATACGCAAGTGATCTCCCAGGCAATTGACCACTCAGAACATGGTTGTTGGGACTTTTATATTTGTGGACCACCAATTATGGTCAAAGCTGTGGTAAAAAACCTACAGAAATTGTCCATCTCCAATGACCGGATTCTCTATGAACAGTTGGGTTTCTAAGTACAAATAATATGGATGAAGTCATGACCGTGTAATAACGGTTTGGCGTGGAAAAAATAAGGTTAATAATTTTATGACAAGTGACGACGATAAAATTGATGAAGGCGTCTCCCGAAGGGATGTATTGAAAACCGGTATGTTTACTGCCGCTGCATTAGCCGCGCCATTGATTTTGAACCCTGGGTTTACGCCAATGACTGCCGCACGAAAGTCATCCTATCATGCAGACTTGTTAATAATTGGCGGTGGTTTCGCTGGTACATTTGCAGCATTGGAGGCTCGCAAACATGGTTTATCGGTCACCATGGTTGATAAGGGAGTGGTGGGGTGGTCGGGAATGTCGCCTTGGGCTTCTGATAGCAGGCCATTTGATGCTGAGATCTATGATCGTGAAGAGTGGCAGTTCAACACGGCAATGAACACTGAATATGTAAATGATCGCAAGTGGTTAGATATTTTCATGGACGAGTCATTAGGTATTTTTCATGAGCTTCGCGAAATGGGCGCTCACAATACCAAGCCCTTTGAAAGGGGCACTAAAGTATTTCGAGAAGAACTGGAAAATGCTGGAGTTACACTCGTTGAAAGAACAATGATAACGAGCTTGATTCAAGATGAGGGTGGACGTGTCAGCGGTGCGGTAGGCTTCACTTATGATGATAGTAAGCAGCCATCTGAGGCAGTTATACTAACAGCCGGAGCAGTGATTCTCTGTGCTGGCGCGGGTTCCTATAAAAGTCCTGGATTTCCAATATGGGGTCAGACCTTTGATGGTGATGCCATGGCTTATGAGGTGGGAGCAAAGATCGTAGGTAAGGAGTTTAATGATACCCATCCAACCTTTGCCAATATTCCGGCTGCTTCTTATCAGGGTTGGAAGTGGGCGCAAGAGGTAGTGGGTGCCTATGTTATGGTAGGGCCGCCAGATAAATTGATGGGAGGCTTGACGCTGAATCTTGCTTTAGGATCGTATTCAGACGGTGTCGACCGTCGCGCCGGTGTTGGTCCGGGAGGCGAGCCTCCAATGGTGCCAGGTAAGCCACCACCAGGTGCTGAAGAGAGGGAACGTAACAGAAAATATTTAGGTAAGGGTTACCTAAAAACTCCCGGCCTGCATTTGGACTTAGGCGGGCCACCCCAAACTCCACCCGATAAGGACAATGATATTGTGACGGGCCATCGTGTCGGCGGTGCTACGGCAGGTATGGGTGTTCATAAAAGTGAGGGAGTTTTTTGCTCGGATTATTCCTGTGCGGCAGATGGCGTTGAAGGTTTGTTCGCAGCTGGAGATGCGCTAGGGTCTATGATGTGTGGGTCTGTATATCCGGGACGTGGATTTTCATCCTATGGTTCCGCTATCCAGGGTCGTCTAGCTGGAAAAAACGCTGCTCTCTATGTAAAGGGAAATCCCGCGCCCAAGATTAGCTTTCAAAAGATTGAAAAGCTTGTCAAAAAAATGTGGGCGCCTAGAGAAAATGAGAGAGGTTATAGTCCAGAATGGATTACTGCGACACTGCAAAATACGATGACGCCTTTCCATATTCTTTATATAAAGGATAAACGTAGACTAGATGGTGCTCTCGCATCAATAGAGTTTCTGCGTCAGCACTGTGTGCCGCTTATGATTGCGCGTGATGGCCATGAGCTCCGCACAGCTCATGAAGTAAAAAGTATGTTGCTAAATGCAGAAATGAAATTACGTTCAGGACTGTTCCGTGAAGAGAGTCGTGGAACACATTTTCGCGAGGACTTCCCTATCCGCAATGATCGTGAATGGCACTGCTGGGTGACCGTACAGGACAGGGACGGTGCTATGGCGATGGGTAAGCATATGCTACCAGAGGATTGGAAGCCGGACCCAACAAAATCTTATCGTGAAAACTACCCTAGAGTGCTTCCTGGTGAGGATGAGTTCATACGGAAAAATAGCTTTAAACTATAAGTTTGCTGGATGGATATCTACAATTGACAAATAAAAATTTTGTATCTTTATTTTTAAATAAGGTGGTGAAAGAATATGCCGATTGAAAAAATTCACGGTTGCATAGGTTGTGAGAACTGTGTCAAGGCTTGCCCAACTGATGTTATTCGGATGGATCCAAAATCTGATCAGGCATATATTGCCTATCAGCAGGATTGTCAAATATGCCATCTTTGTCGCCTCAGCTGTCCTGTCGACGCGATTACTCTTACACCGGATAGAGCCATGTTGCCTACAACATCCTGGGGTTAAAATAGAATGAATTGGTTTTGTCTAATATGTCGATCAGCATCAAAAACAGCGTTGGTGCTGGTCACTAGAAAAATTATCATGGCAGTGCAAGTCGCTATTCTGGCGATTGCCCTTGTCGGATGTGAGATTTCACCTGAGCAGGTAAACCCTAGATCATCTGTGAAAGCTGCTTGGCAACAGACCGATGATTTGATCATTGCAGGTTTGTCTGTATAGTCTTAGTCGTCTGTATCTTGGTGACCTGATAATTCAAAGGGTCGACAATAAACTGATAGCTGCTGAGGGTCGCTGTGAAAGTTAATCAAAAAGAGAAGCGAAGTGCGATTGAAAAGACACTGGAAATTCTGATTGCTTTTGCCGATAGTGACCGTGAGCTGGGTACGGTAGAAATCAGTGAGTTGACGTATCTTCATAAAGCCACAGTTTCAAGAATCCTTTCGACCTTACTAGACTACGGAATGGTCTATCAAAATAACGAGACTAAAAAGTACAATCTAGGCCCATTGTCCTATAGATTGGGCGCGTCCGAGATCAGTCAGAAAATCGAGAGCTTTGTATCTTTATCGAAAACGCATGTCGACAATCTTAGAGATATATTATCAGAATCTATTAGTCTTGAATTGTGGATGGGGAATAAGACTACCGCCTGCTATATGGCTGAGAGTAGACGCCCTCTACAAGTGACAATGCCGCTTGGTAATGTACTTCCTCTGCATGCACCTGCTGGTGCTAAAGCAGTTCTATCATTTGTTAATCAGGACTACCTAGACCGATTATTGACGGAGGATTTCCCTCAATATACGGACAATACAATCACCACAAAAACTAAACTATTGGCGAGATTAAGTGAGTTTAATCGGCAGGGTTACTCTATTGACGATCAAGAACTGCATATGGGAATTTACGCAATTGGCGTGCCAATATTTGATTATATTAGTAAGCCAGTTGCAGCTATTTCAGCCATACTACCCTCCGCTAGAATTAATGCCGGCCGTGAGGCAGAAATCGTGGCACAACTTAAGAGAACATCGCATATTATTTCGCAGAAGATCAAAAGGGATCGCACAGGGTTTTACCATCACTTAGGAGCAATCTAAGCTATACCAGCCGCAAGTCGTATGCTCGTAATGACTTCAAAGAGCAAATAGCTACCGTATTAAAATTTGTTTAAAGTCCAGCTCTTAGCTCATGTGATCAACTCAAACAGATTGGACCAGCGACTTTTCGATCTGCCAATGATTTTAATCTGTCAATTACTTGAATTTTCTTGGTCTTATTCTGCAATAGCCGCTTCTGCCGCAGGAGGCAGTTTTTCCTCTGTATATCCCTTTAAAAATCGCAACGGATCACCTCGTTGGGTAAAAGTGGCGGCCTCTTTTTCTGTTATCGAGGGTACTTCAGGCGTGCTTTCCAATTTCTCCATCAGTCTTGCTGTCAGTTCGGGATGTTCAAGCTTCCTGTCATGGCTTTCAGTGGGGTCATCTTCGATATTAAAAAGTCTACTGCCGCTGATTTCATTCGTTGTGCCTAAATCGACTAGTTTCCATGGCCAGTCTATTACCGCCGCTTGCCTGAAATTACCAGGGCGGCGAGCGCCGACAACAAAAGGTGTAGGTAACTGCTCTTGTCCTGATAGCGTCGGGTAAATATTTTCGCCGTACCAGTCAGAGGCATTAACATCAATGCCGGCAATGTGAAGTAACGTCGGCATCCATTCATGTACTGAGGCTGGCCGATGAATAACAGTATTGGCATTGATAGTGCTTGGCCATGTTGTAATGGCAGGCACGCGTATACCACCTTCAAGAGCTGATCCTTTACCTTGTTGTAACGAACCGTTGCTGGCGCCGGCGCGCGGATTTCCCCCGTTGTCGCTCACGAATATTACCAATGTGTTATCGGTCAAGCCTTGCTTTGCTACAGCTCCGAGTACTCGCCCAATTCCCATATCCATTTGCTCTACCATGGCAGCAAATTCGCGTCTGAGAGGGTGTTTGATGTTCTCGTAAGTAGCGGTAATCGAGTCTGGTGCTTGCAAGGGTGAATGGGGGGCGGTGTAAGACAGAAAAATAAATAGAGGCTTTTCAGAATTTCGGTTCTCGATGACTTTGATCGCTTCGTCAGTGAAAAGCTCGGTGGAATGCCCCTCCTCCCTGATGGACTTCCCATTTCTTTGCCAGTCGAGTTCGCCCCGCGGTGTTATGTGGGTGTAATGATCAGTGAAGCCATGCAAAATCCCATAAAAGCTTTCAAAGCCTCGATTTTGGGGGAAGTATTTGGTTTCGGCAGCGCCGAGATGCCATTTACCAACAATTGCGGTCTGATAGCCAGCTTCTTGCAGAAACTCTGGCAGAAGCTTGAATTCCATTGGTAAGCCTTTATCCAGACCGATTGGTCCGTCTACGCCGGTCTCAAAGGCATGGTGACCTGTCATTAATGCTGCACGAGTTGGGCTACAGATCGCGTAGGTGTAATAACGATCAAAACGGGCACCAGACTTGGCTAGATTGTCTATGGTTGGTGTACGGATTTCACTGCCGTTATAGCCGACATCTCCAAAGCCTAGGTCGTCAGCCATAATAAGAATGATATTGGGTCGCTGCTTAGAAGTCTCTGTCTCGGACTGGGTTTTCTCTGTGTGAGTAGACTCGGGTGCTGGTTTGCAGCTTAAAGTGCAACAGCAGCAGAAAATAACAAATAATATAGGTATTTTTTTCATCAATCTGACCTGAATGAATGCTGGGGATTGTAAAGCAGTATATTCGCGACCACTTTGACTTAGTAAATATATTGTCTCACATTGCGAGACACTCTAATTGCACTGTGATATCTGTAGTGGCAAATGACGCCGGCATTGCGGGAAAGGTGAACAAGATGCTTGGGAGGTACAAAGAAAATTATAAACGCTTGTGCATCTGGCTGAGGCCTGTGCGATTTTCGATTAGTAGGCGATTCTATTTATATCGAGAGACCATCTGTGGCTGGAATAATGTGGTGTTTAAGTAACAAATAATGTAACAAAAGCACATATTTAAACCCATCAAAGCTATATTAATCAATAGGTTATCATCTAAATGCAGTTCCCGCCGCCTCCACCCATAACAAAAGCCATGCAGCTAAAAGTTCAGCCTTCACTCTTGTAGCTGCTATAGCATACAACTACTGCAGTCTTTTAGGGTCTAGCCCCGCAGGGGTTGACCTTTTTGTTCTTAGTCTTCCTGCATAGATTCTAATTGGTGAGCTTCTAGTAGTAGTTCTTGTTGAAGCCCTTCTTCCTTAATCATCTTACAATAGCGAAGTTGGCGGTGCTGTTTCTCTATAAAATCTGCAGTGTCAGACTTATCAATTCACCATTTATACTCAACCTGTTTCACTCAACAGAGTGCACCCACGTCTCGCTCGATTACTGCAAAGCCTTTACCTTCGCACACCCTGTAATCATTGACTTAAACCAATTTGGTGTCAACCACCTTTTAATCATGACTGTGTGTACATTTGTGTATACATAATTAAGCCTTTTAAAAGAGGCAGGGGGCTATTCCACAGGGGGCGGGGGAGGCTGCTGAGTCTTGTGGTTGTTACTGTATCTGGGGAGATACTTTAGAGGTGGCTTTTTAAATACGCTAGTCATTTGGTTCAAGCTCTAAACTTTGCAGAAACTTGCCTCTGAGGTAACATTTATCACGTAAGTTTGGCATGAAGTGTAAGGTAATTACTAATGAGCCTAGGAAGAATGATATATCGATGCTTTATCACCGGTCTTTTAGTTATAGCTACCGGATGCATACCTGCGCAATATATGCCTCAATTTGATCAGGCGACTCTTCAAGTCAGGCGAAATGAAATAGCAAATCAAGCAGAGAGAAAACCTCACGATATCAAGGAGGATCCTAATATAGTTCTATCGAGAGTGTATGAAAGATTACTGCCTCATGCCAAAGTTGCCTGCCTTGAGAATGGAGAAAAATGGCTAGACTCCTCCTGCAGTAATTGGTCTCTGAAAGTGGTTGACGATGAGAATTTCAACGCATATATCACACCAACTGGTGATATTACGTTTCATAGCGAAGTTTTTAAATACACTAAATCTGATGATGAAATAGCCTTTATTTTAGCGCATGAAATGAGTCACCATATTCTTAATCATGGAATGGAAGACATTGTTAATAGCGAGATTATGGGCGCTACAACTGGTTTATTGTATGGAATCTTAGTGGGGGCAATAGCAGCAGGGCTTGGTGCTAGTGACGACATCATAGACGACGTTATCGAGGATGCCGTCGAGGATGGTTACGCATCTGGTCGTGAGGCTGGAAGATTATCTTATTCAGTAGATCAGGAATCAGAGGCAGATAGATTGGGGCTCAAGCTCGTTCAGTTGGCTGATTATGACTGGCTTGCCGCTAGACAAGTTGTTATGTTTATAGGTAAGGATTCAACTGAACTTAGATCAGACCGAAGTTCCAGTCATCCAAGTGGGCCTGAAAGACTCGCTGCATTTGATTCTTATTCAAGCGCTTCTTCTCGAGAGTTAAACCCTTTAGTAGGTTGTATAATGGGGAACTGTGTCAATGGTAATGGGACATATATATGGGCTGATGGAAGAAAATATGAAGGAAACTGGGCAGATGATAAGGTTAATGGCCATGGCACATATTTTTTCCCAGATGGTAGAAAATTTGTAGGCCAATTTCAGGCAGGTAAGATAAATGGTCAAGGTGTGTTCGAATCGCCTAATGGGCACAAGTATGATGGTGAATATCAGGATAATAAGAGACACGGCTGGGGAACCTACAGATGGCCCGAAGGACATAAATATGTTGGCGAATTTAAAGATGATGAAAAGCATGGTGAGGGAACATTGACCTATCCCGATGGAAGAGTTGTTCAGGGTCAATGGGATAACGGCAAATTTCTTGCTGATTGAGAGATTTATTTAGCTCAAGCCAAATCCACTTTCACCTTAGTCTCCACACCATCCAAATGCTCCTGCCAAGTCTCTAGCATCACTTCCCTAGCCCAGTCTTGATGTTGCTGCTTGACAGCTACTGCATCGTGCACTGGCAAGCACACTATATCTTCCTTAATCCCCTCCAACATCACATCTTTGAGAATCTGGCCTTCTAAGTTCTGTGCAAAGATTCCCCAGCCTTTAAATAGCTGTAACTTCGGATACCGCTTTCGGACACCTGAGTGAATGCGACTGAATAGGTCACCATTAAAGCGCTCTCTGGCCAACGAGTTTCTGGCAGCCATCTCACTACTTGCACCCATAGCCACTGTAATGAACTTCTTGACCATATCTCTGCTTGCTACACCAGATTCTATGCAGATGTCCTCATAGGGAGTCTCGCCCGCATACTCCTTGGCGAACAGAGCAAGATTGAGTCTTAAATGGTTAGCGTTATAGTCTACTTCGCAGATTGGCTGACCATCTATCTGAGTATTAATACGTATCCTTGCTCGCCTATCTGGGAGGCTCTGGAAAGGCGTTATTAGGCGTCCTCCTTGGAAGGGTGTGTGCTTATAAACAAGCCTCACAGGAGCCTTACAAGCCCATCTATGAGGCTTTAGGAACTCATTTATGGCAATCATGTCAGCTAGGTCAGGGTGATCCTCATCTAGCTTAAATAGGGTCTCCTGCCATCCATCGTCATGCTCGTTTAACGTCAGATATGGCCCTTCTATTGGCTGTTCTTGGTCTAGGACATACTCCCAAATCTGACTGCTAAGAGTCTCAGTTGGAAAGAGTCTTGTTCGTGAGGGTTGCCCCTTGTACTTCTTGCCCTTCAAGACCTGCGCTAATCCCTGCGCCTCAAGGTAATTAACTATTGGTTTAACGCTAGCGTATTTGATGTCATAGCGTTGCAGCCAGATATCTTCTGCGTATGTGTTCTTTTTTAGGCTCACTACTAGCCAGCTATTGGTAACCAGTGATCTCGACAGTCCAAGTAGCACCCATTGCCAGTGGCATCTAAATATCTCTAGCTGCTTAGCTCCTCTTTGGCCTTTAGTCTCTTGAACATACTTCTCTATCAGGAGTGATAACTTAGTGTGTAGCTTAGAGTTCTTGTGCAGTTGAAGAGGGGATAGAAAGATATGGTGCTGGTAGTCATCCTCTGGAGTACCAAGGCTTAGTAGCTGTTGTTTAAGAATGGTATCCATAGGGCTCTGGCGCTTCCTTAGTTGCCTTTAGTGTCTACTTCCTACTCCGCTAAAGGGAATAACATAGACTTTATGGTGGAGTAATAGTTCTAAAGCATAACGACCAGTAGTAGTTAAACATAGACTGAAGCGTTCTGCCCTACAGGATGCAGAGTTTTTACACTCTGTTGCAATGAGAAAGGACAACTACTAGCAGTTCTTCTTTTAGGTTCTAATGGGTCTCAATAGCTTCCTTTACCAGGGATTAAGTGCCTGATGCCGCCTCTGGGCTCGTCAACGTCGCCTTTGCGTCTAGGTATTAAATGAATATGACAGTGAAAGATTGTCTGACCAGCATCCTCGCCGCAGTTCATGCCTATATTGAATGCAGAGACTGTGGAGTCTTCTGCCTCTATCAAGGCTTTGTGTTTTGTCAGTAGTTGGTTTATGGCGTTCAACTCTGGCTGATAGAGGTCAAAGTACTCTGCAACGTGTCTTTTAGGAATAACCAGTCTATGCTCTTCAGTAACGGGGAAAGCATCTTTGATCACATAGGCAAGCTCATTCTCGTCAATGATTCTAGCAGGCTCTATAGTGCAAAATAGGCAGTTATCGTCTCTGTCTTTGTATGAGTCTGCTACGCCTCTTAGATCAGCATCGTCTCTGTCGCGCTTGGAAGCGTTGCACGAATAACAGAGGGCTTGGAAGTTAGTTATGTCATCACTACCACCATTACTTCTTGGCACGATATGATCAACTTCTAGTGCTTTAACATCTGCAGAGACTCCGCACAGTTCACATTTGTATTTAGCACTCTTTAGCACTTCATAGCGTACTGTGCCGCTAACATAACCTTTAGACTTTCTACGATGCTCCCAGACATCCTGACCTCTCGCAACGTTGAACTCATGAATCTTGCTAAGGCAAAGTTTCTTTAAAACTTCTATATTGTCTGTAGTAAGCGAGTCAAAACCACTGAGCATGTAGTCTTTCTTGTCTTTCTCGACAATTGACCTGCCTCTCAGCACTTTGCCAACCATGTTGTTGGTGATGTTGGTGTAATAATCTATCTGGCTAGGGTCATGAGCTAGGATGGCTTTAGCAATTTCCTGCTGATGACATCTGCCTGCATTGTCTAAAAGGGTCAGCAGCATTACAGGTTGATAGATATGCGACATCCGCATCTTAGTGCTTATGAATCGCTCTAAGTCTCTGAAGCTCAATTTGTTCTTTAGCTCTAAATTAGACAATTTATTGATCTTCTTTTAATTTTTTGCCTAAGTAAAGTAAGTGATTTTTCAGCGCGTGTTCAAGTTTCTCCATGTTTTTTGTCATGGATTCAATCATTATTGGCCAAGCATCTCTGTCAAAGACATTGGCGGAGAATTGCGCCTTGATTCGACATGCACGATGACCGTCATATTCCCAACCACGCGAGCAACGCAGTGCTGCTCATCAAATAAGCACCTGGCATTTTCAATAGAAATCTATGTTTCCCTATGCCAAGAAAGACAAACAAAAGTGCGATTAACAGATTAGCGCCAATGACTGGGTAGGCAGCTATGGAAAATGTTGGGTTGTACGCTATATAGATCAAGGTAGAGGCGCTTGTAAACAGAAAGATGGTAAACGTATGCCAAGAAACTAGGCTTAACGATTTCGTTAATCCTTCCATGCTGCTTTCATTGACATTCTTCATATAGATTTTCCCACCAATGAACCCATGAAAGACCATTCCTGCCAATGAGATAATTGCACCAGCCATTAAAAACCAATAATCCATTGGTCACTCCTTCTCATAAAGAATCTCTGTTGGAGTAAACCACGATTCTTAGAACTATAAAAGGTCAAATACAGTCCCGCTTAGAACGCATTACAGAGTCTCTCAAGGCCACTCTAAGCAGGCCTTTAATAACATAAAGCCCGCAATAACAAGGCTCTCAGGGCAGTCTGATGCGTCCTATGGGGTGCTGTGGTGCGGGGTTGGCTGGGCAGGCTGTGGAGTGGGGAATAGCACCTAATTAGGCTCTTACTTCACTGGATTTTCGTGTTCAGAGACCTTGTTAAAAAATTAATTGAACCTTTCAGCAGACAGATGTCTTAATTAGTGTGCGTGATTCTTCCCCCGAGATAATACACACTGCAAAGTTGTACGAAGAAGCCCTGTTCACGCAGGGTTTTCTTTTGTCTGAGCATTTCAATCTAGGAGCGACTGTTAATGTTGACTACATCACTAACTTCATCAAAAATATCGAATTGAACAATCGCCATGTTAGCCCGTTATTTAAGCGATAGCCACCGGGCCACCGCTTTGATGCTACAGTGTCCTCGTAGATTGATAATGTTTTGAAAGCAGTAATAATGGAGAAGGAAATGAATAAACCAAATATTTTTAGAAGACTAGTACTGCAGGTAGTTAACCTTTGGCGAAGTGTGATGGATGCGAAGGTCAATCCACTAAGATTTATTCCGGACAACACTCTGCAGTCATACTTCATGATGGTCCTATTTACGATTTGGAGTGTTACATTTGGATTTATAGCGACCTATTACTTAGGCTGGCTAGGCTACAGTACAGTGGTCAGTGTCGTTGTGCATTTGACTATTTTGATTCCCATTATGGTTACCAATGCCGTATTCCTTGATGCGGAACGCACTGGCGACCAGTGGGTAACAGAATGGAAAGAAGAGCAAAGCAAATATAAACTTTTTATGAACAGAATAAAGCTAAGAAACATGGTGCGTTGGAAATCTGATACGGAGGCTTAAAAATGGTGCGAAAACCTAGGATAATCTCCACTAAGCCCTGTTCACGCAGGGTTTTCTTTTGTCTGAGAATTTCAATCTAGGAGCGCCTGTTGATGCTGACTACGTTGCTTGGCGAATCATATTCGATATCAATAAGGTGCTTGTGAATCTTCAGTGAGTCTTGATAAAGAGTCTGCACAATCTCTGACTGAGAGATAGCAGTAGAGCCGTAATTTCACAAGGTGGCTGACAAGTATTTGGCTTTAAGTTTCAGGTCTGAGGGCGAGCCGTATTTGTCGCTAACATCTTTGGCCCAACCGCTTATCTCATTGCGCTTGTCCTTCGGACACTCGGCATTTCTGAGTCTTGTTTGCATAGTGTGCCTGAAGCAGTGGGACGTTGGGCAGGACTGGCCCAGCAGTGCTTCTAGTCGTTTATTGCACGCAGCAGAGGCGCTACCATTTTTCACTTCGTTCTCGGTCTCAATGACATATCGGGGAAATAGGAAGGTGCTTAACTCTGCTTCAGTAAGTTTCAGTAGAGCTGTTAGAGATGCCCCGACCAATGGAACTATTCGCCGGCTGTTCTTATTTTTTAGGCCGCGAATGTTGTTTTTATACAGGACCAAGTGCGGTGTTTCAGCCTTCAAATCAACATCCTTTACCAACAAACCGCAGCACTCTTTGACGCGCAGGCCCGTGTCGAGCATTAAGTGGATCATACAATCTATTTCGAGCGTGTTAGAGGGCGGCATATTGCGTATTAACCGTATTTGCTCATCAGTGAAATCCGCACGCGTTTCTAAATCATCTCCGAGACCGGGTATAAAGAACTTTTCAAAGCAATGCTGTTTATCTGCCTTGATGTCGAGCTGTAGCGACACGAAGTTAAACATTGCGGCAATCGATTTTAACTGACGTTGCACCGTGGCTGATTTTTTGGTCTTCAAGCTAGCGGTAATGAAGTTGTTAATGTCTGAACGGGAATAGTCGGCAGGGGCTCTGTCGCCACACTGTGCTATAAAGGTGTTCATCACGTTGTTGGCTTCGTTAACGTTTCTACGATTATTGATCCTACCTGTTATTCGCAAGTACTCGGCTGGATACGCCGATGCTGTGAGCCTAAACTCACCTTGTGCGATCGCCAATGCGCTTCGTTGCGCGTCATCAAGTAAGTGATAGGGGAAGGGCACTTCGTTGAAACGATAGGCGGCGTAGTCTTGCTCAGATAATCTGTCTCTAATAGTGTCGTCGACGTATTCATAAAAGGCTTGCTTGGCTTCCTCTGCTCCTTGCGTTGATGCTTTTGCATCGGCTTCTGTAAGGTCGTGCTTAGCCAGCAGCGCAACAGCAGCCTGATAGTTAGACAGTACATTGTTTTTGGGCAGTCCTTGGCGCAGTCGTTTGAATTGCTCTTCGACAAGTCGATGTTTTTCTTGGTAGAGTGCGGCAGCAACACTCTTATCACTTTGCTTTAGTGAGATTTCTATAAACGGCTTGGGATACTGGTCTGATAGATCGGCAGGAACACGCCTTCTATAGTAGTAGGTATTTCTGTTGCTTCTTTTAAACAGATATTTCATTGAGATGGTGTAAGTGCCGACGTTGAATTGCATCATAACGTAAAAAAAACCTCTAGTGTGTGTACATTTGTGTGTACATCGCTAAAGGCTTTTTCGGCTAGAACCCCTTTATTTGCTGGGTTCTGCAATCTTATTTGGTGCACCCGGAGGGATTCGAACCCCCGACCAAGTGGTTCGAAGCCACCTACTCTATCCAGCTGAGCTACGGGTGCGTAATAACGCGGTTTGACATAATAATGTAGGCCACAAGCTGGCCTGGGTGTTACCGCTCCAGATACTGGAGTTTGTTTTCCACGCCGTCCCACTCTGCTGCATCGGGGGCGGGGTCTTTCTGTTCAGTGATATTCGGCCACACATCGGCAAGTTCGGCATTGAGCTCGAGAAACACTTCCTGACCTGCGGGGATCTCATCTTCGGCGTAAATAGCATTGGCCGGGCATTCTGGTTCACAGAGAGCGCAGTCGATACATTCATCCGGGTGAATCACCAGGAAATTTGGGCCTTCATAAAAACAGTCTACAGGACATACTTCTACACAGTCTGTGTATTTGCACTTAATGCAGTTGTCGCCGACGATAAAGGTCATTGGTTTGTTCTCGTGTCAGTGTTCGAAGTCCTAATTTGGCCGGCATTATAACAGCTACCAGCTCGCTGTGAATGCCCGCTGGCGCTTTTTTGTGATTAACTTTTTGGCTCTGAAGCTAGAGCATTTTTTTCAGTTCGTAGAGCAGGTCGAGCGCGTCTCTGGGTGAGAGTTCATCGGGTTTTAACCGTTCCAGTCGTTCTTGCAGCTGCAGGTTAATGGGTGGTAAAAACAGTTCACTCTGGTGGGGGGCGGAACCGGTCGAGTGCGATGGATCCGGAGTGATCACTGCATGACTGCCGGATTCCAGTAGAGCAAGCTCCTGACGTGCGAGACTGATCACCTGGTCGGGTATGCCGGCCAGTTTGGCCACCTGAATTCCATAACTTTTGTTTGCTGGGCCTTCCTGAATGCTGTGCAGAAAGACAATACTCTCGTTGTACTCAGTGGCGCCAAGGTGGATATTACTGGCGGTCGCAATTTTCTCTGGCAGCGAGGTGAGCTCGAAATAGTGAGTGGCGAAGAGGGTAAACGCCTGGACTTTGTCGGCCAGGTAGAAGGCACAAGCCCAGGCCAGTGACAGTCCGTCAAAGGTGCTGGTACCGCGACCTACTTCATCCATCAAGACCAGACTGCGCGCGCTGGCATTGTGCAAAATATTGGCAGTTTCGGTCATCTCAACCATAAAGGTTGAGCGTCCACCGGCGAGGTCGTCGGAGGAGCCAATGCGGGTAAATATGCGGTCGACCACACCGATGGTTGCCGAGCTGGCGGGAACAAAACTGCCGATCTGAGCGAGCAGGACAATCAGCGCAGCCTGACGCATATAAGTCGATTTACCGCCCATATTGGGGCCGGTAATAATCAGCATTTTGCGGTCGTGATGCATCTCCAGATCATTGGCTACAAAGGGTTCGCTGGAGACTTTTTCTACCACAGGATGACGACCGGCCTGAATGGAGATGCCGGGCTCGGAGGTGAGGAGCGGCTGGCAAAAATTAAGGCTGTGAGCACGTTCAGCCAGTGTCGTCAAAACATCCACTTCGGCAACTGCTGCCGAGCAGCTCTGCAGTTGAGCCAGACTTTGGTTAAGTTTCTCGAGGAGTTCGTCGTAGAGGTATTTCTCTCGCGCAAGAGAACGGCTTTTGGCGCTCAGTGCTTTATCTTCAAACTCTTTTAGCTCTGGGGTAATAAAACGTTCGGCATTTTTTAGCGTTTGGCGGCGAATATAGTCCACCGGTGCGTTGTCACTTTGACCACGAGAAATCTCAATGTAATAGCCGTGCACACGGTTATAGCCGACTTTCAAAGTGGCGATGCCTGTGCGCGCTTTTTCGCGTTCTTCCATTTCCAGCAAGAACTTTCCGGCATTGGTGTTCAGTGCGCGCAACTCGTCGAGTTCGCTATCGTAGCCGTCGGCAATCACGCCGCCCTCGCGAATCACTACCGGTGGATTTTCCTTGATCGCACTGTCGAGTAGTTCGACCAGTTCTGGCATGGGCTCGGCTAGTCTGGCAAGCTCGCTTAAATGGTCCGCGGGTATATTTGCCAGTCCACTTGCCAGCTGCGGCAGCACTGCCAGAGATTCATGCAGACGAGTCAGGTCTCGTGGTCTGGCAGAACGCAATGCCACACGGGTGAGAATCCGCTCCATATCGCCAACCTGCTTTAGATACTCATGCAGGGTTTCGTAGAGATAATTGTTATGCAGCGCGGCGATGGACTGTTGACGTGCCTGCAAGATAGTCAGGTTTTGCAGTGGACGATTCAGCCAGCGTCGCAGCAAGCGGCTGGCCATGCTGGTCGCACTGGTATCGAGTACATCAAACAGGGTGTTTTCCTGGCCGCCGCTAAGATTGATATCAAGCTCTAGGTTACGTCGGCTGGAGGCGTCAAGGGCAACGGCCTCGTCGCGATTTTCCGCGGCAATACTGCGAATGTGGGGTAGGGCGCCGCGCTGGGTATCGCGGGCATATTGCAGTAGACAGCCGGCCGCACTGATTGCAACTGACAGATGGTCGCAGCCAAAGCCGCTCAAATCTTTGGTGCCAAACTGTTTGCACAGCAGTCGCAGAGCACTGTCGAGATCAAACTCCCAATCTGGACGGCGCTTGACGCCTTGTCGCAGGTTGAAAAAATCATAGTCTTGGAATGTATCGGCAAGTAATATTTCTACCGGATTAAGTCGCTGCAGCTCGCTGAGCAGTTCTTCTTCACTGGCCAGTTCAAGCAACTGAAAGCGCCCGCTGCTCATATCCAGCGAGGCCAATCCGATACGCTGATCACTGCCAGCAATGGCAACCAAAAGGTTGTCGCGATTGGCATCCAGAAGCGCTTCATCACTTATAGTACCCGGTGTCAGAACACGCACTACTTGGCGCTCGACTGGGCCTTTGCTGGTTTCCGGGTCGCCCACCTGTTCACAGATAGCAACCGAATATCCCTGTTTCACTAATTTGCCGAGGTAGCTCTCCGCAGAGTGGTAGGGCACCCCGCACATGGGAATGGGGTTGCCGTTGGCTTTGCCACGTGCGGTCAGGGTAATGTCGAGTACTTGGCTGGTGCGTTTAGCGTCGTCAAAAAACAGCTCATAGAAGTCGCCCATCCGGTAGAAGAGAATATCATTGGGGTGCTCCGCTTTGATACGCAGGAACTGCTGCATCATGGGTGTGTGCTGTGTTGAAGAAGATTCCATAAGGGTCCTGATTTAACCGCCGTCCATTTTGCCTGTGTTTTGTTTATTGCCGCGTGAAGCGGCGTTTGCCGATGGCCTCAATGGTAACGCAAAACCGCTTGTGGCAGTAGCAGCACGCCGCTATTTGGTGGCTCTTACATGCGCTCTGTGTTCGGCGCTGTCAAACCTTTACTGGCGCACGCGCGCTGCTATACAAGGACCTATGCATAATAGTATTATTCAAAAATAGATAAACTGACAGACTGTGGCTAACATAGATGAGTGATACGGAAAACAACGCCAGCGGCGATAACCAACTTCAGGTTCAGTTGCAGGCGCTACTGCCGTCGCTATTGCCAGCACTCTCTGCGGCGGAGATTGGCAGTTTGATCCCGTTTTTGCAGGAGAAAAAGCTATCAGCCGGGCATATTCTGATGACTCAGGGTGCCCCTGATTGTGAAATCTATTTTCTGCTGGACGGCGCCTTTGTGGTGTTTGAGAAAATTAGAATCAATTGCTCGCCGCTGGTTTTGAAAACCGCTGAGTTTCCCGGGCCCTGTATTTTGGGTGAGGTGAATAGTCTTACCGAGGGAGCCAGGTCGGCGACTGTGGTAGCCAAACAACCTTGTCAGTCCTGGGTGCTGAGTGAGGCAAAGTTCGCCGAGATAACCCGCGCCAACCCCCAGTTGGCGATTCGTCTGTTAAAGGTATTCGGTGGAATTATCTACCGAAGGCAAAAGGCATTTCAGCATCGGGTCAGAGGCAACATTTTGAGTGATGGCCAAAGTATTGAAGCGGCAATCCATAAGCTCGGGCGCTATACAGGCAAGGTTTCCAGAGCAGATACGGCTCTGGCAGAACGGCTGTTTAGTGCTGATTTGGAAGGCGAAAATTACACCACCTGATCCATTGACCCATTTATCCATTGATTCAGGCTCTGCTTGGCAGTGGTCGGATTAAGAATTTAGATATTGTCGGAGCACGATATGATTATTGCAGCCACTAATCGAACCCCTGAAATTATCTTTTCCGCCTCCGGTTGCACGGTTAAGGGCGAATGTTACCCGGAAGATATTACCGAGCTGTCGAAGCCGGTTATGAAGAAGCTGGCGAAAGATCTGGCGCAGTCGGATGCATACAGCATTAATATCGAGCTGCACTATTTCAACAGCTCGTCAGCCAAGTTTTTGTTCGATGTGTTTGAGTTTCTCGACAATGCCGCTTCACAGGGCAAAGAGATCGAGGTTACCTGGTTTTATCGGCAAGACGATGACTCCATGGAAGAGGCGGGCGGCGAGTTCCAGGAAGATCTGGAAAACGTCTTGTTCAAAATGGCAATGCTTAACTAGGTGAACTTTTTGACGCTTATCCAGGGGCAATTTGGCTAAGGACACAGGACCTTGATAATGGACAGTAAATCGATTCAGCTTCACGAAATCATGATCACCCGCGGCACCTTTTTTTGTTATGCCGGGCCGCTGTCTGAAACGGTGTTAACCAGCATTTCTTCCGGGGTTAAATGCCAGTTGGCGGATACCGGAAATACGGTCTCTGTGATCAATAAGGTCTTTGGTATTTTTGTTGAGCAGGCACAAAACATTATTCGCTATTCCTGTGAGCGCATCGACGGCGGCGGTGTGGGGTCGGTCTCTATCAGCAGTACCGATAGCGGCTTTAAGATTGAGGCGATTAATGAAATCAGCCAGGCTGACAGGCTCAGGGTTGGTGAGGCGCTGGAAAAGCTCCAGGCGATGGATGGGACCCAGCTCAAGCAGGCTTACAAAGAGCGCATAAAGTCAGCGCCGCCAGAAGGCAGTCTCGGAGCCGGTTTAGGGTTTATTGAAGTAGCGCGAAGAAGTTCAAGGTTTGATTTTTCTTTCGAAGAGCACGACGGCACAACGCTATTCCTCTACCGTGGCTGGGTTGATCTTCCCGCCGGATAGTGCCAGATCTCAAGTCATTCCAGAGTTCGAGAGTTCTTAATATGCCCGTCTATCAGCTCCAGCGCCTCACTAAACGATTCTCTTAATTGATCAATTTCCTTTTTGTCCAGGCTGTCCAGCCGTGCAATCAGATGCGAACGGTCGGCTTTAATCCGTATCACGGAATCTTCAGCGCTTGCATCAAGCACTTTAAATGCGCGCACCGGGTTGGCGATCCCTTTCAGATGCAGTGTTGGTACCTCAGTGCAGTGAATGGTGTCTTTGACCAAGCTGTAGGTTTCAAAAGAGATATATATTGAGTCTGGCTCGGCAGCCGACTCCAGTCTTGAGGCCATATTGGCCCCCGCGCCAATCGCGGTGTAGTCAAGGCGATTGTCAGAGCCGAAATTACCCACGGTACAATAGCTGGTATGAATGCCGATGCGCGTGCGAAAGGGCTCTTGAAAACCGTATTCTTGCCATTTGTCTGATAGCTCATAGAGCCGTTCCTGCATGGCTATTGCCATCGACACGCAGCGGCTGGCGTCTTCTTTGGGGCCGCGGGTTTCGGGGTCGCCAAAAAAAATCATAATTGCATCGCCGATATATTTATCGATGGTGGCGCCGAACTGCAGGGCAATGGCCGACATTTCATTGAGGTAATAATTGAGGGCCGCGGTCAAATCCTCTGACTCAACGTTGTCAGTGATCGATGTAAACCCGACAAGGTCGGAAAAGAAAACGGTGAGTTTTTTGCGCGAACTCTGCAAGCTGACTTCTTGGCTGCCACTGAATATGGTTTCGTAGACTTGCGGGGAAAGGTACTTGGCCAGCTGTGTCGACAAGCTTACCAGTTGACGATTTTTTTCCGCCGCTTCGCGGGCCAGCTCCGTCTGTCTCTGGGCGCTGCTATCGTTGAGTTTTACCAGGTGTTTGGTGGTTCTGAGCAGTCGCTCATAGGCGGAAATCAAGCTCAAATGACTGGGATCGGCGGCAAGGGCTGGAGAATGCTCCAGAGCGGCTTTAATCCCGGAAATGATTTTATCTTCATTGTCAAAAATGCTGTTTTGGCCAGCCAATGCAGTTCTCCCCCGTCGCTACTTATTCTTATTGGACAGTTGAATAACAGCATGTTTTCTTGACAAAATCTATCCATTTATGGATATTTGAATTCGGCCTGTGCGCGCTGTCCCTTCACCAGTTGCTAAATCAAGGTTTTCCACCCGAGAGTTCTGAATGACCACAAAGAGTCAAATTTTAATTCTTACGATACTGGGCAACCTGGGTATAGCAGCAATCTGTCTGGTGCTGACCTTTACCCAGCTTAGCGATCAGGAAAAGGTCCATCTCGATGATTCTGGTCATACCTACAAGCAGGCCTGGACTGCCGCTCTGAACCAGGCTTTCGAAAAAACTATTGGTGAATGGCACCCCACGGTTGGAGAGCGCAGCAAGAGAAGTATCTGGAGCGAGCGCATTGATGCCAGACTGGTTTCCCAAGACGCAGCTGAGCGAACGGTTGATAACCCGCTTGTTGAGGCTATGAGCAGCGGCAGCCCTGCGGAGTTAGAGGCGGTAATGCAGGCTCTATTTGCTGAGGATCTCGATTCGTCACTGATCAGTTTTGCTCTGTATATCTCTCCTGAAAATCTTATTCTGCAATGTGTGGCCGCAAGGGATATGGCTCGAGTGGAAATGGCTCAAGATGGTAGTGTTCCGAACAAGATTTTTTCTCAGGGCATGCTCTCAGAAGTCAATAGCATTAATCCATGCTCCGGTAAATCAACCGATCAGTTTAGCCATTTACTTGATATTCCGGCTGTGCGCGGTGACTCCGCATCTGAACTGCAGGCCTCAGTCAGCCGCGACCTTTGGATTGAGGCAGGCTCCGAGGCAGCCAGCGGTTTTTCTGTGTTTAATATTATGGCGGTTAGTTTGATCAGGAGCGGGAGCAGTATTGGCACGATTATTCTCGGCGGCGATCTGCATAAACCGGTTGAGTTTTTTGAGTTGGAATTTGGCGTCAAAGTGGCGATTAACTTCAACGATCAAATAATCACTCATGACAGGCTTTCAGAGCTCAATTCCTATTTGGAGGCGACTGATGCTGCGTCGACTAATCGTGAGGTTCGTCTTGCGCTGGAGAGAAATCGGGACGCATTGCAGACCAATGGCGTGTTTGGCTATATGGATAAAGTGCTGTCCGCGTCGGTGTTTGGTTTTCCGATCAGTGAATTTAAAAAAGACCAACAGCCATTTTTTATTGTGCTGCGAGATCAAACAGAATTTTTGCAAAATCAGCGAGAAACAATGTTTTTCAGCCTGCTTGTCGGTTTGGTGTTTTTTCTTATCTTATTGGCCACCACTCTGGTACTGACCACCTCCGCATTTGGCGGTGTGGGACAGGCCATCAATGTGATGCGCGCGCTGGCCCAGGGCGATCGCTCGGTGTCCATGCCGCAGCGTAGACAACTGTTCAAATCCGAGGATGATGAGATTGATCGGCTCGACCAGGCCCTGGAAGCGTACAAGGCCCATCTTGATGAGTTGGATGAGATCAAGCTCTATCAGCAGTATCAAAACCGTGAGCGCGACACCATCATTATGGACAAAATGCGCCAACTGGCGGCTGGTCTGGAGGGCGAGGCTCGGCAGCTGATTTTGTCTGATATCGCTAAAATGGAGCAGATGGCAGCCCGCATCACGCCCGACAGCGCCGACGATCGCTCTGTTGAATTGATGACAGTGGCTTTTTCGCGAATGTCCAATGAGGTGACCGCATTGCTTGAGGCCAGAACTCGCGAGATGAAGAAGGCCTACGAGCAAGCCGCGCAGATAAACCGTGAAATGCGCAGCTCGATTAACTATGCCTCAATATTGCAGCGGGCGATGCTCAGGGCCGAAAGCTTTCCCGATGATTTTAAAATCCATCTTACCTGGCAGCCGCGGGATGTAGTCGGGGGTGATATCTATGTGGTGCGTACCACCGAGAACAAGACAGTGATCGCCGTGATTGACTGTACCGGTCATGGGGTTCCCGGCGCCTTTACGTCGCTGATTGCGCGGGCAGCCTTTGATCGCGCCTTTGAAGATCCGAGCATTGTCAGTGCCGGCGACTATCTGACGGAATCCAATCGATTGATAAAAAATATGCTGTTTCAGAATGAATCCGAGCAGGCTGAATCCGACGCCGGTTTTGATGGCACCGTCTGTATTCTCGATCGGGTCAGTGGCACCCTCGAGTTTGCAGGCGCCAATGCGTCACTATTTGTTGTCGACAGCGGTCAGGTCACCGAGCTCAAGGGCGATAAAAAGTCGGTTGGCGCTCGCCGAACCCCGGGTGGCTATCAATTTACCACTCAGTTGGTGACTGCGCCGAAGGGGATGTTTGTGATGCTCACCGACGGTGTTACCGATGTAATGAGCCCTGATCAAAGCCCCATTGCCTTTGGCCGCAAGCGGCTGGTGCGGTTGATGGAGTCGATCGACACTTCCGATCCGAAAGTGATTGTCAGTGAAATTATGCAGGCAGTTGATCAGTATAAAGGCAGTGGCGAACTGCGTGATGATCTGACCTTGCTGGCATTTTATATTGATCAGTTACAGCAATTTGATCGGGCTGCGTTGCCAAACGATAGTGTCGCTAACGGTTCTCTCTAAAGGCAAAGCTGATAATCGCTTTTCCCGGGATGCAGTCTTCAGGTCTGAATGTAGGACTGCTAAAACAGCTATCAGGGCAGTTCAAACAGCGATACACTCCGCCCATGAGCCAACCAACGTCCACTTCTGATTCTCTAATGTCTTCCGCCTTTGATCTGGCGGCGCAGCTTGGCGAGGCCCTTGAGCAGTGCGGCGCCATGGTGACCACCGCCGAGTCCTGTACCGGTGGCGGCGTTGCCCATGCGATAACCGCTGTTGCAGGCAGTTCACGCTGGTTTTCCTGTGGCTTTGTAACCTACGCCAACAGTGCCAAGCACAGTTTGTTGGGGGTAGATAAGCAACTGCTTGAACGCTGGGGAGCGGTTTCGGAAGCGGTGGTCAGGCAGATGGCTGAGGGCGCGGCGCGCGTGGCGGCTGCCGATTACGCCGTGGCGATCAGCGGCATTGCCGGCCCCGATGGGGGCAGTGACGACAAGCCGGTGGGTACGGTCTGGTTTGCATGGTTCGGGCCGAATGGAGTCATTACTAAGAAATATCAGCTTTCTGGTGATCGTGCATCGGTTCGTGAGCAGGCCATCAAAATTTCTCTGCAACAACTGTTGCATCAGGTTACTGGATGTAATACTGTATAACCATACAGTTGATGATGGATCCAATTCCGCGCAACTACTCCAAAACTATATTTATCTTGAGGTCACAATTATGGATGCCAATAAGTCAAAAGCATTAGAAGCCGCTCTGGGTCAGATTGAACGCCAGTTTGGCAAAGGAACAGTAATGCGAATGGGCGACGGCACCCGCCAGGCAATCCCCGCTATTTCTACAGGCTCCTTGGGCCTTGATATTGCGCTCGGTATTGGCGGCCTGCCCAAGGGACGCATCGTTGAAATCTATGGCCCCGAATCATCGGGTAAAACGACCCTGACCCTGCAGGTTGTTGCCGAGGCACAAAAAGCCGGTGGCACCTGTGCGTTTATCGATGCGGAGCACGCGCTGGATCCAGAATACGCGGCGAAGCTTGGCGTCAATGTTGACGATCTGATTGTCTCGCAACCAGATACCGGCGAGCAGGCGCTCGAAGTTACCGATATGCTGGTTCGCTCTGGTGCCTGTGATGTCCTGATTGTTGACTCGGTGGCTGCCTTGACGCCGCGCGCTGAAATTGAGGGCGAGATGGGTGATCACCATGTAGGGCTGCAAGCCCGACTGATGTCGCAGGCGCTGCGTAAGCTGACTGGTAATATCAAGAATGCCAACTGTCTGGTGATCTTTATCAACCAGATTCGTATGAAAATTGGCGTGATGTTTGGTAACCCCGAAACCACTACCGGTGGTAATGCACTCAAATTTTACGCCTCTGTGCGACTGGATATCCGCCGCATCGGCGCGGTGAAAGATGGCGATGAAATCATCGGCAACGAAACCCGCGTCAAAGTGGTTAAAAACAAAGTGGCGCCACCCTTCAAGCAGACTGAATTCCAGATCCTCTACGGCCGTGGTATCAATCGCAATGGAGAGTTGGTTGATCTTGGCGTCAAACACGGACTGATCGACAAGTCCGGTGCCTGGTATGCCTACAAGGGCAACAAGATCGGACAGGGCAAGGCTAATGTGGGTGTCTATTTGACTGAAAACCCGCAGATCGCCAATGAAATTGAAGCATTTATTCGGGAGAAAGAAATGGGTACTAAGGCACCGGTTGCTGAATCATCAGTTGATGACGTCGCGGAGGAGTAAGCTGAGCCCACGCGGTGGGAAGAATAAATTGCCTGTAATAAATCAAAAAGCGCCATTAGGCGCTTTTTGTATAATGAGTTCAGAGAGGACACAAATCGGCAAATTGATATGTTAGAAGCTCCTGCAGATACCACGCCCGCAAAGATCCGTAATACGGCCATGGACCTGTTGACCGGTCGCGAGTATTCGCGAGCGGAGCTCGCGGAAAAGCTCAATAAGCGCTTTGATCAGCACGCTGCTATTAATGATGTGCTCGAGCGCCTAGCCGAGGAGGGCCTGCAATCCGATACGCGCTTTGCCGAAGCGTTTGTGCGTTCCAGGCTATATAGAGGTCATGGCTTGATGCGTATCCGCCAGGATATCCGCCAAAAAGGTATTGCCGAAGAACTGATTACGCGAACTCTTGACGAAGCCGATGTGGATTGGAAACATCTTGCCCGCGAGGTGGCACAGCGCAAATTCGGTCAGCGCAAAGCTGCTGACCAGCGTGAAAAAGCCAAGCGCATGCGATTTCTGCAATACCGCGGCTTTAACTATGATCAGATCAAATTCGCCTTAGCTGAAGATGTTATGGAAGACGACCACTACGATTAGTGTGCGACTGATTGCTACAGGTACCCGCTAAACCATTCCGAAAGACGGTTTTCGACCCAGCTGTGTGCAGAGACATTTTTAATGAAGCCGCAGTGCCCACCAAATTGTTGAGTGTCGAAGCTTAGCTGCTGCGGGCGATTGATTTTCTTCAAATCTTCAACCGGGATAATCGGGTCATCCTCTGATGAGATCAAACAAGCAGGAATCTCTAGCGCCGCAAGACGGTCGCCGGTCAGTGAGTAAGACCTGAAATAGCTCTCTTCATCATCAAACGGCGTGTGGTTGCTGATAAAAAACTGGTTCATATCCGCCAGTGTTCGAGCAGTGTCTAGAAACGTACCGTAGCCGTGCTCGGGAAAGTGAATTAGTTTCTTGCGCAGCGATCGGGACCAGCGGTGAAAGAAATAACGATGGTAAACAAACCACGTATCATCCAGCGCCTGCATGGCATTAGTGGGATCTACTGGCGGGCAAATTGCTGCCGCAGCGGTTAGCGCGAGTGCCTGGCCGTGATCGCAGGCAATCCGTAGTGTAAAGTTGCCGCCAAGAGAGAATCCGGCTAGAAAGCGTTTGTCGTGGTGGTGGAGATCAAAAAAACACTCCAGGGCGCCGGCGACTTCATCGGTCATGGTTGAGTTAAATAGCTCGCGATTGAGGTGATGGCTGTCACCATGGTCGCGCAAGTTGAGCCTTAATACATCAAACCCCTGCTTCAGAAGGTAGTTGGCCGTAGTCACTTGATAAGCAGATTCGCTTGACCCCTCCCATCCGTGGAGTAGCACAATGACACTTTTGTTGGGGGTTTGGCTGCGATCATATTTACCCAGTAATCGCGTTCCATCTCGTGCCTCTAGGATTAAAGTCTCACTGTTTAAACGCTTTGCCAGTCGGTTGGCGCGAATCTTTCGTGGACCAACACTATTTAGAACGCTTTGGATATGCGAGTTTTTTAAGAAAAAAGGTGGGATAAAGCGATTATTTTGAGCCATATTTATATTTGAGTAGATTTGTTTTATCAATCCGGGGACTTTAGTGCCTTAGCAGACAATCCGTCAATCGATTCGGGCTTTATTCCCCAGTCAATTAGACAGCCTAGCCGGGAAGGGTTTTTGTTTGGCAGGTTCTCATCATCTTACCAGGGAGGTCTAGATGAATATCGCAAAGTACCTATTGTCTGTTGCAGCTGTTGCGTTTTTTAGTGCCACCAGTCTCTCAGCAGAAATGTCCAGCAGCGACCAAAATGCCGTTCAACCCCAGTCTCTAGCTGACCAGGCCAAAGGGATCGAGGACAGCATTGACGTCAGCGATTGGAAAATTCGTAATGGTTGTGTAATGTTACGCCGGATCAAGCGGATAAGATTCGTCGACGACCAAACTGCATTGTTGTCGATGCGCGGTAAAAAACAGATTGTTTTACGTTTGCAACGCAACTGTCCGGGAATCAAGAATACGGGTTTTATGCATCGAACCGTTGGCAGCAGACTGTGTTCTGGTTTTGATCGTTTTACAGTAATGGGCACCGGATACAGTTGTCGGGTTGAGAGTCTCGAGCCCTATATCGAGATAGAAGAGCTTCCGCGAGATCAAAACCTGGATTAGTAAATTAGTCGGTAAATGTACCCTGATTCAGGACTGTTTACCTGGAGACAAGGGATGCAAGCCAACACATTTTATCGGTCATGCCTGGGCAGCATAAGCTCGATGGCAACGCTATTGCTATCAGCTTTTGTTGTCTCAGTTGCTGCTACATCAGAGATAACCAAAACAGAGCCAGCCAAATCAGAGAGAAATCGAGCCGTTATTGAATGGCGGGGCAGTTGGCTACAGGGCGGCCTGCTACTTGGTAAGGTTTCACCGGGGCAAACCGTCCGTTATCTGGATGACAATATTAAGACCACCGCCGACGGGCAGTTTCTAATTGGTTTAGATCGCGACGCGCCAGCCATTTCGCGCTTCACCGTTATTGATAGGGATGGAACATCCACAAGCGTGGAATACAAAATCACCCAACGCAGCTATAACATCCAGCGTGTCGAAGGGGTGCCACAGCGCACTGTAGAACCTCCGCCAGAACAGTTGCAACGCATCCGCTCGGATTCGGCCGTGGTGCGAGAGGCCAGACGTTCAGTCACAGCCAAGACGGACTTCCTCTCCGGGTTTATCAAGCCACTCGAAGGCCCAATAACCGGCGTCTACGGCAGTCAGAGAGCCTATAACGGTGTGCCGAAAAGCCCTCACTATGGACTCGACTACGCCGCACCAACAGGCACGATTGTCAATGCGCCGGCCTCCGGATTGGTGCGTCTGGCGCACGCTGATCTGTTCTATTCCGGTGGCACCCTAATTATTGATCATGGCCATGGATTGACCTCGAGCTTTTTACATCTCAGTGACATACTCGTCAGCGAGGGATCGGTTGTGCAGCGCGGTGATGCGATTGCTAAAGTCGGCGCCACTGGGCGTGCCACGGGTCCGCATCTTGACTGGCGCATGAACTGGCGTAACGTGCGCATAGATCCAGCATTGGTTTTACAGGCTTTTCCCTCTGATAGCCGTTAATCTTTTCTGTTTATAGGTTCTCAGCGCATTCTGTAACCGTCGCCACCAATGTATCTTGTCTGATCTGACCGTATTATTGCTATCCGGCAATGGCGGTGAGTCATGATTTTGCGTACACTATTGCGGTTTTTAAATGGACAAATATTGTGGATAAAAAGCTTCTTAGTATATTGGTTTGCCCAGTCAGTAAAGCGCCGCTGGAATATGACAAAGCCAATCAAGAACTGGTCTGTCGTGCCAGTGGTCTCGCTTACCCTATTCGGGAAGGGATACCAGTCATGCTCGAGTCTGAGGCACGCCAGCTGCATGCCGATGAAAAACTCCGCGACTCGGGAAAATAATTAATCAGAGCTTGCTCGGAGACCACTGATGGTTGACACAACACCGACGCTGTTTACGCGTATTATTAATCGGGAGATTCCAGCAGAGATTCTCTATGAGGATGATCAGTGCATCGTTATCAACGATATTGCTCCTCAGGCGCCGGTGCATATGCTGGTTATCCCTCGTCAACCTATCCCGCGATTGGCCGATGCAAGCCAGGCTGATCGCAGTGTTCTTGGGCACCTGATGTGGGTGGCAGGCGAAGTTGCCAGACAGGCAGGTGTCGATGAAGCGTTCCGCCTCGTGGTAAACAATGGCGCAGGTGCGGGACAGACGGTCTTTCATCTGCACCTGCATGTGCTCGCCGACCCAAGCGACAAGACAATATTTTCTGAATCTACTATGTAAGCTCCGTGGCTTTTGGCCTCAGCAATAACTGGAACCCAATAATGATGAAAAGCGCCGACATTCGTGACGCATTTTTAAACTACTTTGCCAGCAAGCAGCACAATATTGTGCCGAGTAGCAGTCTGGTGCCCGGCAATGACCCTACGTTACTGTTCACCAATGCCGGAATGGTACAGTTTAAGGATGTCTTTCTCGGAGCCGAAAAGCGTGACTATAACCGAGCGGTGTCATCGCAACGCTGCGTGCGTGCCGGTGGCAAGCATAATGACCTGGAAAATGTTGGGTACACCGCGAGACATCACACCTTTTTTGAAATGCTTGGCAACTTCAGTTTTGGTGACTATTTCAAGCGTGAAGCGATTGGTTTTGCGTGGGAGTTTCTCACCGAAGTCCTCAAGTTGCCGAAAGAGCGACTCTGGGTAACGGTGCATATCAGTGATGACGAAGCGGCTGATATCTGGATCAACGAAATCGGTGTGGATCCCAATCGGCTGTCGCGCCTCGATGAAGACAATTTTTGGCAGATGGGCGACACCGGTCCCTGCGGGCCCAGCACCGAAATTTTTTGGGATCATGGGGAAGATATTGCCGGTGGTCCTCCAGGCAGCCCGGATGACGACCTGGATCGCTATATTGAAATCTGGAATCTGGTGTTTATGCAGTTTGAACGCGACGCCAGCGGCAAGATGACGCCATTGCCCAAGCCATCGATCGATACCGGAATGGGACTTGAACGCGTTGCTGCAGTGATGCAAGGCGTGCACAACAACTACGATATTGATCTGTTTCAGCACCTGATCAAAGACGCGGCCAAAATAATTGGTGTCACGGATTTGAGTGAAAACTCCCTGAAGGTTGTTGCCGACCATATCCGCTCATGCGCCTTCTTGGTTGTGGACGGTGTCACGCCTTCCAACGAGGGGCGTGGCTATGTGCTCAGGCGCATTATTCGTCGTGCATTGCGGCATGGGTACAACCTTGGTGCCAAGGGAAGCTTTTTTCACAAGCTGGTCGAATCATTGGCGAACGTGATGGGCGAAGCCTATCCAGAGCTGATTAGTATGCAGCAGCAAATTACCGACACGATTAGAAAGGAAGAAGAGCAATTTGCTCGCACCCTCGACAATGGCATGGGCGTGCTTGAAACGGCATTGCAAACGCTGTCCGGTGATCAGTTGCCCGGAGAACTTATTTTTCAGCTCTATGATACCTATGGCTTCCCGACCGATCTGACTAACGATATCGCCCGCGAGCGCGGATACCGTATGGATATGCAGGGATATGAGCAGTGCATGGAGGCGCAGCGCAAGCGCGCTCGCTCGGCGAGCCAATTCGGGTTGGATTACAGTGACACAATTCGGGTCGAAGGCAGCACCGAATTTGTCGGCTACGAACGGCTTGAAGAGAGCAGCCAAATAGTCGCGCTGTACAGTGGTGGCGAAGAAGTCTCTGTCGCAGGTGTTGATGCAGAGGTCGCCATCATTTTAAAGCGCACACCATTTTATGCTGAGTCCGGTGGGCAGGTTGGTGACTGTGGTTATCTTGAGACCGGTTCTGCCAAAATAGAAATTAGCGACTGTCGCAAGGCGGGTAACCATCATCTGCATATCGGCAAAGTCCTGTCTGGAGAAATAAATGCGCGCGATTCGGTCACCGCCAAGGTCGATGCCTCTGTCCGCAGTGCAACCGCACGCAATCACTCGGCGACACATTTGTTACATGCGGCCTTGCAGCGGGTTTTGGGTGAACATGTCAATCAAAAAGGCTCGCTAGTGGATAGTCAGCGCCTGCGCTTTGACTTTTCCCACGGTGAAGCGGTCAGCGCTGAACAAATTCGCCAGATCGAACATATCGTCAATCATCAGCTATTGCGCAACACCCAAGTTCACACCGATGTGATGAGCATGGATGAGGCCATTGAAAAAGGCGCCATGGCACTGTTTGGCGAAAAATATGGCAGTGAAGTGCGTGTACTCAGCATGGGTGGTGATTTCTCTGTCGAACTCTGTGGCGGCACCCATGTCGCGCGCACAGGTGATATTGGTCTGCTGCGAATCAGTGGTGAGTCGAGTGTCTCAGCCGGGGTAAGGCGCATTGAAGCGGTAACCGGTGACGCTGCAATCGCCCTCTGCGATGAGCTCCAGGATACCGTTAACACTGTTGCCAATCTGGTGCGTGCATCGGGCCACGGCGTCGCCGAAAAAGTAGCCGGACTGGTTGATGATAACCGTCGCCTGCAGAAAGAAATTGACGCGTTAAAAAGCAAACTGGCCAATGCCTCGGGCACTGATCTGATGTCGGGGTTGCGAGAGATTGGTGGTATTCGTGTGCTCTCCACCGTGGTGGAAGGTGCCGATGCAAAAAGTCTTCGAGGCGTTGCCGATCAGGTTCGCTCGAAACTTGAGCAGGGTGTGTTTATGCTCGCTGCGGTAGATGGCGACAAAGCCGCCTTGGTTGCAGGTGTGACGCAGAATCTAACCGACCGGTTTAAAGCCGGCGATTTGCTCCAGTTTGTTACCGCCCAGGTCGGTGGCAAAGGTGGTGGCCGCGCTGATATGGCGCAGGGCGCAGCGGGCAGCACAGAAAATCTGGCCGCAGCTCTCGAGTCCGTCTATGACTGGGTAGTGGATGCATCTTAAGTCACCAATACCGCTTTAGCGGTTAACATTTAAGCGCGATTGCTGTTTAATCTGCGCCCCCGTATATCTGACTAAATAGAGAAAGAATGAGTTTAATTGTTCAAAAATATGGCGGAACTTCAGTCGGCAGTGTTAGCCGGATAAAAGCCGTTGCTGAAAAAGTCGCTGCCAAGCATAGGGCTGGCGATAAAATCGTCGTCGCCGTCTCTGCCATGAGCGGTGAAACCAACCGTCTGATCGAATTGGCAAAAGAGATCCATGAGCAGCCCAATCTGCGCGAAATGGATGTGCTGGTCTCCACTGGAGAGCAGGTCACTATTGCGCTTCTCTGTATGGCCCTCGAAGCCGAAGGTGTCTCCGCGCGATCTTACACTGGCGGGCAGGTGCGCATCCTGACCGACAATGCCCATGGTAAAGCCCGAATCAAGGAAATCGATGGTCACCGGATTCACGGTGATCTCGATGCAGGTCGCGTTGTCGTGGTTGCCGGATTCCAGGGCATTGATGATGAGGGTAATATCACGACGCTCGGGCGGGGCGGATCGGACACCACCGCCGTTGCGCTGGCTGCGGCACTTAAAGCGGATGAGTGCCAGATCTACACCGATGTCGATGGGGTGTATACCACCGATCCTCGAGTGGTTGCTGAAGCCCGTAGGCTTGATAAGATTACCTTCGAAGAAATGCTCGAAATGGCCAGCCAGGGCTCAAAGATACTGCAGATCCGCTCGGTCGAATTTGCAGGTAAATACAATGTACCACTGCGTGTTATGTCCAGCTTCGAAGATGGCCCAGGCACGTTGATTTCACTTGAGGATAACGACCAGATGGAAGAACCAGTAGTGTCAGGCATCGCTTTTAACCGTGATGAAGCCAAACTCACCATACGCGGCATTCCGGATCAGCCCGGTGTTGCTTACAAGGTCTTGGGCGCTATCAGTGAAGCTAATATTGAAATTGATGTGATCGTACAAAATGTCGCCAAAGATAACTCAGCGACCATAACGTTTACAGTGCACCGAAATGACCTGAAACAGGCGTCAGAACTGCTCGAACAGATTGCATCAGATCTCGGCGCCCTCGAAGTGACTTCCGATAACCGTATTGTCAAAATATCCATTGTCGGTGTAGGAATGCGATCTCACGCTGGGGTTGCGGCAAAAATGTTTGAGGCCCTCGCGGCAGAAGGCATTAATATTCAGCTAATTACGACTTCAGAGATCAAAATAACGGTTGTAATAGAGGAGCGGTACCTGGAACTGGCCGTTCGGTCGCTTCATTCCGCGTTTGGCTTAGAACAATAGGGCAACCGAGAGTCTGATCTTGGACTTATCACGTAAAAACTGATAACTTTCATCGCTGCTTGGGGGAGTTGAAAACAATCAGGCAGCGATCAAAAGGGGGATTGGCCGTGACCACTAACTACATAACAGTGAGTATGGCGGATTAAGGAATTATAGCTCACCAATGAATGGTGAAAAGCAGTGTAGGAGCTTTATATGTTAATACTTACTCGACGAGTCGGCGAGACTTTGGTTATTGGCGACGACGTCACCGTAACAGTACTGGGAGTTAGAGGTAATCAGGTGCGCTTAGGTGTAAATGCACCGAAAGAAGTAGCTGTCCACCGGGAAGAGATCTACCAGAGAATCCAAATGGAAAAAGGCGGTTCTGAATCGCCTGCCAGCGAAGATTCTGCCGATAACAGTCTTTGATTTCTGACTCAATGTGCTATTATGCCGCCGCTGTTTTAAGGGCGGCATATTTGTTTTGAAAGCAGCACTTGTCCTGGGCCTAACTTGAGATGAAAAATACACATCACAATTAGAGTAATGGGACACAATTTTTGGAGAAATGGCCGAGTGGCTGGCAAAACACGGCGTGTTTTAGACGCCGCAGGCGGTCCGAAGGACCGAGCAACACGGGTGTTGCGAGTCAACGCGCGACCCGGGCGCGACTTGAGATGGTGAATAGGTATCACAAGTAGAGTAACGGGATAAAAGTTTTGGAGAAATGGCCGAGTGGCTGAAGGCGCGCCCCTGCTAAGGGCGTATACGTTAATAGCGTATCGAGGGTTCGAATCCCTCTTTCTCCGCCA
>JAHEHL010000001.1 GCA_024644595.1 Porticoccaceae bacterium
TGGCGGTGGGATAGGGATTCGAACCCTAGTTAGGCTATTAACCTAAGCCAGTTTTCAAGACTGGTGCATTCAACCGCTCTGCCATCCCACCTTGTGAAGGCGCGATTATACAGCGCCTTTTTGCTAGAACAAGTACCAATTACTCCTTGGAAGTATTTTCCTCGATTTCTTTGGTTGTGCTGCTATTAGAGTCTAAAGCAGTACCGGTAACAGCTTCTGCATTGGATGCGGCGGCGCGTTGTTTGCGCGGGTCGTTTGAGGCCCGGGCAATTGCAGTCTTGGGAATTTCAACTGGCGCTGGTTGGCTAGTATCGAGTGGACTGGCTGCTGGTTTCTGCGGACGCTCAGTGGTAACGGCTACCGGGCTGACAGGCTTAGGCTTGTAGCGAGGATCATTGCTTGCTCTCGCCTTGCTTGAATCAGCGGGTTTTTCTGTCGCTTTATCTTCGGCGCCTTTTTCCGGAGCAATGACTGACTCCGCAGATATGGCAATCTCTGCTAAAGCCTCCGTGCTGCTAGAGGCAGGAGTGTCAGCTGCTTCGGTCTGCTGTTTCGGCGCTTTTGGTTTGGCCGGCGCTTTTTTGCGTGCGCGCGGCTTGGGAGCGGGCTTTCCTTCTTCCTCTGACGATGGTTCAGCTGATGGCTTGTCATCCGCTAACGGCTTACTGTCGCCGGCCGCGGGCTTTAAATCCTCATTCACAACGGGGACTTTGTCGTCTGCAGGCTTTTCTGCAACGCTTTCGCCGGTTGTTTCAGTTGTGATTTGATCATCAACTGTTTCTGTCTTGGGCTTGCGCTTGCGAGCGGGGCGTTTGCGCGCCGGCTTTGATTCGGTACCATCACTCGCCGTTGTGGCCTCTATTGCAACTGGTGCCGCTGACGGGGTGTCAACTGTTACATTGTCAACTGCTATCTCTGGTGAGATCTGCTCAATTGCATCGTTAGGTACATCCTGACGCTGGCGACGACGGCGCGGGCCGCGGCGTTTGTCATTAGGACGTTTCTTGATTTCTCCGCTGTCACTGGTCTCCGGCTGTTGGCTAACGCTTGGGCGCACTTTAGGTGACTCGCTGACCTGTTCGTTGCTCGCGGGTTTTGGCGTGTTGTTACGATTGCGATTGGTTGCAGGCCTGTCGCTGTTCTGACGATTGTCAGTGCGATCATCATTTCTGGTGCCTTCACTGCGGTTGCGATTGTTGGGGCGTCGATTGCCTTGACGGCTGCGATTATCCTGTCCACCACGACGTCGGTTATTGGCTCTGTCTGAACGTGATGAATTCTCTTCTTCGGCAGCTTTTTCTTCGGTTTGACCGCCAAACATGCTGGTCCAAAGTCGCTTGACGAGCCCAGGTTTAGTTTCTTTGCTCGCAGGTGCTTTCTCTACCGTTTTCTCCGGCATAATAGGTGCGCGTGTGGTTGGTACCACTGTTTTTACTGCAGGCTCAGAGATGGGGAGGGGCGCGCTAGCGCGTTCCAGGTCTTGCTCTGGTTCGGCATGACTCAGGTCGTGGGCCAATTTGTAGCTAAAATCGCCACCTTCATCATCGTCCTGCGTACGAATACGCACCACTTCAAAGTGGGGGGTTTCCATCTGTGTGTTGGGCAGTACGAGGACGTTAATCTTGTTGCGAACCTCGATGTCAGAGATCTCTTTGCGCTTTTCATTAAGCAGGAAAGTGGCAACAGAAACCGGCACGATGGCACGGATCTCTTTGCTGAATTCTTTCTGAGCTTCTTCCTCGATCAAGCGCAGAATCGACAGCGCCAGTGAACGTGTGCCACGTATAGTGCCCTGACCCTTGCAGCGAGGACAGATTTTCGACATGGTCTCTTCGAGAGAGGGGCGCAGGCGCTGTCGAGACATCTCGAGCAGGCCAAAGCGAGAGATACGTCCGACTTGAACGCGTGCGCGGTCAATCTTCAGCGCATCACGAATTTTGTTTTCGACTTCCTTCTGATGACGGGCGTTGAGCATATCGATGAAGTCAATAACAATGAGGCCTCCGACGTCGCGCAGACGCAGCTGGCGGGCAATTTCCTCGGCGGCTTCTTTGTTGGTATTAAATGCGGTCTCTTCGATATCACCGCCTTTGGTAGCGCGTGCCGAATTGATATCAATTGAGACCATGGCCTCAGTGATATCGATAACGATCGAGCCTCCAGAGGGGAGGTTTACTTCACGTTGGAACGCGGTCTCAATCTGGTTTTCTATTTGGTAGCGATTAAATAGCGGGATTTGTTCCTGATAGAACTTTACCTTGTTAGTGAAATCCGGCATTACCGTGCCAATAAAGGCTGCGGCCAGATTGTAAGCCTCTTGGCTGTCGACTATGACTTCGCCGACATCCTGGCGCAGATAGTCGCGAATAGCGCGAACAATAACGTTGCTTTCCTGGAATAGAAAGTGAGGTGCTTTGGCGCCTTCGGCCTCGGTTTTAATGGTGTTCCACAGCTGCAAAAGATAGTCGAGATCCCACTGCAACTCTTCAGTTGCGCGGCCAATGCCGGCGGTGCGGACAATCGCGCCCATCCCTTCGGGGATTTCCAGACCGCGCATCGCTTCACGCAGGTCAGCGCGCTCATCACCTTCGATTCGGCGAGATATTCCTCCAGCGCGGGGGTTGTTTGGCATCAGTACCAGGTAGCGCCCAGCAAGGCTGATAAAAGTTGTCAAGGCGGCGCCTTTTGAGCCGCGCTCTTCCTTCTCTACCTGGACAAAGACTTCTTGGCCTTCGCGGATGGCGTCCTGAATTTTCACCCGCCCGCCTTCTGAGGGCTTGCCTTTGAAGTATTCGCGGGAAATTTCTTTGAGGGGAAGGAAGCCGTGGCGGTCTGCGCCGTAGTCGACAAATGCAGCTTCTAGGCTAGGTTCGACTCGTGTGATTTTGCCTTTATAGATATTTGCTTTCTTTTGTTCTCTGGTTCGGTTTTCGATATCCAGATCGTAGAGCTTTTGGCCATCGACCATTGCAACGCGCACCTCTTCAGTGTGCGAAGCATTAATTAACATACGTTTCATATTTCACCTTTGCTTGTTATTGCGAGTGAGCATTGGTGAGAAGGGCAAGAAGAGGTGTGAAGAGCCAAGGAACCAGCTGATAGATAAGGAGATATAAAAACAACGATACAGCGCGAGTGTCGCGTTGTATCTGGTACTCCTTTGCCCTCTGTAAACCGGCGTTGAGCGCGGGTTTTCAGGCTTTCTATCCGTGTTTAAGTAGCTTGTATCCGGTTAATCGAACTGCCTTTTCGTCTAGATTTTACCCTTAAAAACAGGGAGTTGTCGTTGATTCTTGGCGTTTTACTTTAAGAAAAGAGGCTCATTTTATATGAGCGAGGTTCTCTCTTAATTGCGGCTAACCTGTGTAACCAAATTTATCTTGTCTTTCTCTGCAGCTTACTCGGCTGTCATGGAGTGTCGGCCCCTATGGCCAGACTCTCGTGTATTCTTTAATTGCGCCATGCGTGCGACCTTTTGAATATTCGGTACGGACGCTAATGGCAACCTGTTCGACCCCTGGGCAGCACCTTTTTTAAGCTGGGCAGGGGGAACTCGAGCGGCAATGTAACAACAAACCCTGGTACATTCAATCTAAACCGATAATTTAGTTGGGATGCTAGCGGCGGCTAGGTACAATGCCGAGCCTTTGATTGCAGCGGATTGATCGCAAGCAATTCATCTTAAGCCAACAACTATAAGCGGCCCCTATGTCAAACGAACAACAATTTAATCAGGTTACACACGTTGATATTGGTCCTGAACAGGCGGGGCAACGCCTTGACAATTTTTTAATCAAGACTCTTAAAGGGGTTCCGAAGTCACGTATATATCGGTTGTTGCGCAAAGGCGAGGTGCGGGTCAATAAAGGTCGTGTGAAGGCTGAGAGTCGACTCAAGGAGGGTGATATTGTTCGTTTGCCGCCGATCAGGACTGCAGAGCGAGGCGAGACACCTGTGGTAGGGCGACAGTTAAGGCAGTATCTGGAGAACAATATATTGTTCGAGGACGATGGTTTGCTGATTATTAACAAACCCAGCGGTCTGGCTGTTCACGGCGGCAGCGGCGTTTCTCTCGGTGCCATTGAAGCGTTGCGAGCAGAGCACCCGGAGCTAAGGTTTCTCGAGCTGGTTCATCGCCTTGACCGCGAGACATCCGGTTGTCTGATGCTGGCAAAAAAGCGCTCAGTGCTGCTGGAATTGCAGCAGGCGATGCAGCGCAACAAAATTGATAAACGCTATATGGCGTTGGCTAAGGGTCGTTGGCCCAAAGGTAAAAGCACGATAAATGCACCGCTGCGCAAAAACACTTTACAGTCGGGCGAGCGCATGGTGCGTGTCGACGCGTCGGGGAAGGCTTCGGTAACACATTTTAAGATCATCCAGCAGTTTGCCAGTGCGACGCTACTCGATATCAAGCTTGAGACCGGTAGAACCCATCAGATTCGCGTTCATTGTCAATTCGCACAACAGCCTTTGGCGGGTGACAGTAAATACGGCGATGAACACTTCAATGAAAGTCTTAAGCCGGCTGGGCTGAAGCGGTTGTTTTTGCATGCCAGCCATCTGCGCTTTAAGCACCCGTTATCCGGTGATTGGGTGGAAGTGGATGCACCGCTGCCGGATGACTTAAATAAGGTATTGGCAAAGCTGTGATTGAGTGCGGCTGTGATTGGATGTTGCTATGAACATAACGAATTCGCATAAGTTCAAATTGGTTATTTTTGACTGGGATGGAACTCTCTCTGATTCCGTTGCGCGTATTGCTATTTCAATGCAGCGAGCGGCTAGCGATCACGCGCTGCCGGTACCAGCCTATGATGAGGTTAAGGAAATTATAGGTCTCGGCCTAACCGAGGCGGTTTTTAGACTCTTCCCTGAGGCTAGTCGTGAACAGGTGTTCGCGTTGCAGACAGCGTATTCGCAGCATTATCGCTCTGAAGACAGCAGTCCCTGCCCATTTTTTCCGGGTGTCGAGGCGACTCTGGGTTATTTAAAATCGCAGGGGTATGCGCTGGCAGTGGCGACTGGAAAGAGCAGGGCGGGACTGGATAGAGTACTTCAGAGCCTTGATATGAAGTATTTTTTTGATGGCAGTCGCTGTGCTGACGAGACTGTCTCAAAACCACACCCGCTAATGCTTGAGCAATTGCTAGATGAGTTTGGCCTGACAGTCGATCAAGCTGTGATGGTTGGCGATACCGAGTTTGATATGGAGATGGCGGCGGCCATCAACATGCCGCGGATCGCAGTCAGTTACGGCGCTCATCATATTGATAGGTTGCGAACTTTCGAGCCTCTGGCTTGTCTGGATCGGTTTGGTGATATTAAAAGCCAGCTGTTTTAACGGGCTTTGATGTTTTTATCCCGCAGTATCTGGCTGAGTTTAATCAGCGGTAGTCCGATCAGTGAGGTAGGATCATTACTGATGACAGATTCAAACAAGGTGATGCCAAGTGATTCTGCTTTAAAGCTTCCCGCGCAGTTATAGGGTGTATCGACTTTTAAATAGTGTTCTATTTCTTCTTGCTGAAGGTGGCGAAACTGTACCTTAGTCACATCTACGGTGGTTGTAAGCGTATTGTTGTCAACAACAGCTACTGCGGTATAAAAATTGACGGTTCGCCCGGACTGGGCCGTAAGTTGTTCAATTGCGCGCTGATGATTGCCGGGTTTGCCGAGTAGAGGGTTATCTTGGCTGCCTGCGATAAGTTCTAGCTCTGCAACCTGATCCGATCCGATAACGATGGCAATGGGGTGATCTGCAGCTACTGCGTGGGCCTTTTCTGTGGCTAGTCGCAGCGCTAGATTTTCAGCTCCTTCGTCATCTGACGGGCTCTCATAGATATCTGCCGCAATGCAGTCAAAGGGGAGATTAAGTCTCTCTAGTAGTGACTTTCGATAAGGGGATGACGAGGCTAATATGAGTTGTCGCATGGTTAATCTTCTGGTTTGGTTTGCTGGGCGAACGGGGGCGGGGTGATAGTGCCCGAATCCACTCGCTTTTGGTGATTTTTCTTTGACAGATCAAAAACTTGACCCTATCATGCGCGCCTAACTGAGTACCACCTGTATTTATGGCACTGCCAACTCTAGTCGATCCGCGTAAGCTTGCGAACCAAGGAATTGTCCTCGAAGGGCATTTCGAGGCTAAGCATTTGCCGAGATTAGCTCTGTCAGTTGAGAGTATTGAGTCGCCATTGTCAGCCCTGCTTACGTTTGGGTTGGATGAGGCTAAGGCCAAAGTGGTAGGTGGTACGTTGGGTGTAGCAGTAAAGGTAGTTTGCCAGCGCTGTTTGGACCCGGTGATAGTTGATGTGAATGCTGTTTTTTCTGCGCAAGTGATCTGGTCAGAGGATCAGATTTCAAGTGTATCTGGTGATCGGGAGCCATGGGTCGTCGGGGAAAAAATGGTAGATTTAAGTGAGATGCTGGAAGAAGAAGTTTTGTTGGCACTTCCGCTGGTTAACTATCATGAAGAAGGTTGCTGTACTGGAGACACTTTTGTCACTGAAAAGGACTCTGGCGCTGACACGAAAAACGATGAGGTTGTCGCAGACAATCCCTTTAATATTTTAAAGCAGTTGAAGAAATAACTTCACCTGCATCAGATTATTGCTCAGGAGTAATCTATGGCTGTTCAAAAAAGTCGCAAGACTCGATCAAAGCGCGGTATGCGTCGTTCACACGATGCACTCACTGCTCCTACTATTTCAGTTGATTCGCTGAGTGGCGAAAAGCATCTGCGTCACAATGTGTCGGCTGACGGTTTTTACCGTGGTCGCAAAGTTGTTGAGACAGACGCCGAATAACTGAACAAGACGTTCTTTGGCAAATTCACTTCGAATTGCCGTTGATGCGATGGGCGGGGACTTTGGTCCTCGCGTCACCGTATCTGCGCTGCTCACTTTTCTCAGTCACCACCAGCAGGTTACGGCGTTGGTTTACGGTGATGAACGCGAGCTGGCCGGTCACTTATCACAGTGCCGCGACAGCGCTGTTCGCTCCCGGTTCCAGGTTCGCCACACGCCCTCTCAGGTAGACGATTCCGACAAGCCGTCCTCAGTATTGCGCAACAAGCGTGGTTCCTCAATGGCATTGGCTATGCAAGCGCTGTCAGAAAATGAAGCGGAAGCCTTTGTCAGTGCCGGAAATACTGGCGCTATTATGGCCCTCGGCCTGTTCACTTTAAAAGCACTGCCAGGTATTTCGCGCCCTGCGATCTGCACCGCGATTCCAACCGCCAATGGCCGCAGTTATGTCCTCGATCTTGGCGCCAATCTCGATTGCTCAGCTGAGCAACTCTGTGAGTTCGCTCTGCTGGGTTCACTGATGGCTTCAGAATTGGATGGAATTGCATCGCCAACTGTACGCTTGCTCAATGTTGGGGAAGAAGCCAATAAAGGTCGCAGTGAAATTCGGCAGGCGGCTCTGCTGCTCGAAGCAGAGCCACTGATCAATTACTCTGGCTATATTGAGGGTGATGGTATTTTTAAAGGCGACTGCGATGTGGTTGTGTGCGACGGCTTTGTTGGCAATGTTGCACTAAAAACCAGTGAGGGCCTGGTTAAGATGGTTGGTAACCAATTTAGACAGGCTGTTGGAAATGGTTGGTTGGCACGTATTGCTCTGATCCTTTTGCAGCGGCCATTGAGGCAGTTGCGAACCGAGTTGGATCCCTCCCTGTATAATGGTGCCTACGTTTTAGGTCTCGATGGCGTGGTGGTGAAAAGTCACGGCAGCGCCTCTAAAGAAGGGTTTATCCGGGCGCTTGAAGTAGCCGCTGAGGCCGCTCAACACAACTTGCCGAAAGTATTGTCGCCTATACTTAAGAACAAATTGAATCGCAACGAATAAAAGAAGAAGGATTATGAAACCAACTATCAGCGCAAATCTGGCATTTGTCTTTCCCGGCCAGGGATCTCAAAAAATCGGTATGCTCTCAGATCTGGCTGAGGCCAATAGTACAGTTGAGGAGACTTTCCAGGAAGCCTCGGATGTTCTCGGCTATGACTGCTGGCAGATGGTGCAGCAGGGTGAGCAGGAAGATATTAATTTGACTGAACGAACTCAGCCGATACTGCTCACTGCTAGCGTCGCTATTTGGCGTCTCTGGCAAGAGCAGGGTGGACCGGCTCCGATTGCCATGGCGGGACACAGTCTCGGCGAATGGTCTGCGTTGGTTTGTTCTGGCGCTGTTGAGTTTGCCGACGCGGTTGGTATTGTTCGTGCGCGTGGCGCTTTTATGCAGGAGGCAGTGCCGGTCGGTGTTGGCGCTATGGCTGCGATTATGGGCATGGATGATCAGGTTGTGATCGATGCTTGCCGTGAGGCTGGCAATGGTCAAATTGTCGATGCGGTGAATTTTAATGCGCCTGGTCAGGTCGTTATTGCGGGCGATGCAGAGGCCGTCAGAAGAGCCGCTAATATCTGCAAGAAAGCGGGTGCCAAGCGTGCGGTTGAATTGCCAGTCAGCGCACCTTTCCATACGTCATTAATGCGCCCGGCGGCGGATAACCTCGCCGAACTAGTTGCCCAGACTACTTTTAAGCCCCCTCAGGTTACTATTGTCCACAACGTTCACGCACAGACGGAAGACAATATTGAGGCGATCAAATCACTGATGCTTGAACAGATTTACAAGCCAGTACTTTGGGTTGATTGCGTAAACAGTCTGGCTACTCGGGGTGCTGAAATATTGGTTGAATGCGGTCCTGGACGGGTACTCAACGGGCTGTCCAAACGTATTAATCGCGAGTTGACCTCGCTATCTACCGATGATGTTGCGAGTTTAGAGAACGCCTTGACGTCGGTTTAAATAACACTTTCCACAACAATAAACTTTTCAACAGGAAAATGACATGAATCTTGATAACAGGGTGGCTCTGGTCACTGGCGCGACGCGAGGTATAGGAGCGGCGATTGCTGAGGCGCTTGGTAATGCTGGAGCAATCGTTATTGGTACCGCCACATCGGAAGCCGGCGCCGTGCGCATTTCCCAGCGTTTTGCCGAGAATGGCACGAACGGTACTGGGATGGTTCTCAATGTTACCAACGCGGACTCAGTGAGTTCTGTATTGCAAGCCATTACCGACCAGTTTGGCGCACCGACTATTCTGGTTAACAATGCCGGCATCACCAAGGACAATATCCTGATGCGGATGAAAGAGGACGAGTGGATGGATGTTCTGGATACCAATTTGACTTCTATCTTTCGTCTCGCCAAAGCCTGTGTGCGACCGATGACTAAAGCCCGCTGGGGCCGAATTATCAATATCAGCTCAGTAGTCGGTGCTATGGGTAATGCGGGCCAGAGCAATTACTCTGCTTCAAAGGCCGGGGTGGGCGGCTTTACCCGAGCGTTGGCCAAAGAGCTCGGCTCGCGCAATATTACCGTTAACACGGTTGCGCCAGGTTTTATTGACACAGATATGACGAAAGATCTTCCCGAGGCGAGTAAAGAGTCTATGCTGACACAGATTCCGCTCGCTCGACTGGGTGCGCCTGAGGAGATTGCTGCGGTTGTCAGTTTCCTTGCTGGTGACGCTGCTGGCTATATTACAGGTGAAACTATTCACGTAAATGGCGGCATGTACATGGCGTAACCTACTGATAATTATAGGAAATAAGTATTTATATCAGTTGGGTCTAGCATTTTGTCAATTGTAGGGTAAAATGCGCGCCCGTATGAACAGATTACCGCTGTCCGAGCCCTTGTTGCTCGATGGCACCATTAACAGAAATTTAAGATAACTTCCCTTAACAGGAGTAGATATACGATGAGCAACATCGAAGAACGCGTTATTAAAATGGTCGCAGAGCAGCTAGGTGTTAAAGAAGAAGATGTGAAAACGTCATCTTCATTTGTAGATGATCTAGGTGCTGATTCACTCGATACAGTTGAACTGATTATGGCTCTTGAAGAAGAGTTTGACGCCGAAATTCCCGATGAAGATGCCGAAAAAATCGCCACTGTTCAAGATGCGATCAGCTACATCACAGCAAACGGCTGATTTACTGGACCGTCGTAGCAATAGTTAGAAAAACCGCTCCACTGGGGCGGTTTTTTTATGTCCCAAAGTTAGGTTTAATAGGCGTCTTGTGTATGCCTCAGAGATCAAACCTATTACCATGCGAGCTATGTTAAAAACGTCAACCATTGGCTCCGGCCGCAAATGAGTAATGTCGCAGATTTTATGCCCGCTCTCACGATGATTGATGGCGCTGTCACTACGGGTATGCCGATTTCAGATAGGGCATGCGCCTATGGGCACGGTCTGTTTGAAACCATGCTCTTGTGTGATTCGGTGGTGCCGTTGTGGATGGAGCATTGTCAGCGCATGGTTAGCGATTCGCCGGTGCTCGGAATCCATCTTGAAAAACAGGTTTTGCAATCCAGTCTCGATAACTTTATACGCAGACTTGACGATCCCCTGCGCAGAAGCGGAATTATCAAGCTTATCGTCACGGCTGGAAGTGGCGGACGCGGCTATCAGTCACCCGCCAATGTGAGCCCACGAATTGTTCTACAATATTTCCCCCTGACCGATGATATTGGCCCGCTACGCCAAAAGGGAGTCGAGTTGACAGAATGCTGTTACCGGCTTCCAGTCAATCCGATACTCGCCGGGATAAAACACTTAAATCGCCTCGACCAGGTGTTAGCCCGTGCGGAATGGGACAATCACTACGATGATGGGTGCATGTTCAGTTGTGACGATCTGCTGATTGAAACCACCAGAGCCAACCTTTTTCTTAAAACGGCGGACGGCTGGGTGACGCCACGGCTTGATCAGTCCGGGGTTCGTGGTGTTATGCGCGGGATTTTGCTGCACAAGGTATTTGCCGAATGTGGTTTGCAAGTGAGTGAAACTGACGTCACACGAGACCTCTATCAGCAGGTAATTGAGTTATTTATCTGCAGCTCGGTGCGCGGGGTAATTCCGGTTACGGGGACTCCTACAACGGGGCCGCTGGAAATTGGTACGGATACCCGAAAGCTGCAGCGGGTAGTTGAGACATATTGTCGGTGTTATCAATGACACAGTCGTCGTCGAAAATAACGGCCCTGAAAAACGTGCCACATAGCAAAGTGTCCAGAGTCAAATGGGTGGTTCGCGGAATGCTAGCTATTTCAGCGCTATTGGTGTGCTCTGTATGGCTGTTGTCGGCGCTGTATTATCAGATGCAACAGCCGCTGCAATGGCCTGAGAACCAAGATTCAATGGTTGTTGAGGTCGCTAGGGGTACTAGCTTGTCTCAGATCAATCGTCAGCTCTACCGCCTCGATATGTTGCCGCATCCGAAGCTGCTCAGCCTGTATGCAAGAATTAATGGGCTGACTGCTATTCAGGCTGGACAATACAGTCTCCAGAGAGGCGATTCAGCGGCTCAATTCCTCGACAAGCTCAATCGGGGCGAAGTGATTCGGTATCAGATTACTTTTCCCGAGGGTTGGACGTTTAAACAGTGGCTGTCACAGCTTGCTCGCGTGGAACAATTTAAAGCGATTGCCGAGATGAGTGTTGAGCAGATATTGGCCTCTGCAGATATTGATAAAGCCTCGCCGGAGGGCTGGTTGTTTCCGGATACCTACAGTTATACCCAATCTGATTCAGCGCTGGATATCATCATCAGGGCACATCGCAGGATGCTTCAGGTGCTTGATCAGGCCTGGCAGCAGAGGGCGCAGGATTTACCCTACAAAACACCCTATGAGGCTCTGATTATGGCTTCGATAGTGGAGAAAGAGACCGGATTGGCCGAAGAGCGCGGTGCGATAGCCGGTGTTTTTGTACGCCGTTTGCAAAAGGGGATGCGACTGCAAACTGATCCGACAGTGATCTATGGTCTTGGCGAGTCCTACCAGGGCAATATCACTCGTGCACACCTTAAGTCGTTGACGCCCTATAACACCTATCGTATCAATGGCTTGCCACCAACACCCATCGCTATGCCCAGTGCCGCCGCCATTGAGGCTGCGCTGCACCCGTTGCCTGGCAGCAGCCTATATTTTGTCGCTCGTGGCGATGGCGGGCATTACTTCGCGGACAGTCTTGAAGAGCATCAAAAAGCGGTGCGACAATATCAGATTAACCAGCGTGCAGTTGATTATCAGTCTGCGCCCAAAACCGAATAATTGATCCGCCTGAAACGTAAAGGCAGACAGGGGGCTGTAGAGCAGCCACAATAGGCTCCGGTGAAAGCAATACACTAAACAGCGAGTAAAGTCGGGATAACCCATGCGCGGAAAATTTATTACCATCGAAGGCACCGAAGGCGTCGGAAAAACCACTAATATTGAGTTTATCCAGTCGTGGATGAACAGCAAGAAACTCACTTTCGGCACCACGAGAGAGCCAGGAGGTACCCCTCTGGCAGAGCAACTTCGGGAGCTACTGCTGGCGCCGCGAGAAGAGACCGTATGCAATACCGCCGAGCTGTTGATGATGTTTGCTGCCCGTGCGCAGCATCTAAACCAGGTCATTGAGCCCATGCTCAGCGAAGGCGCCTGGGTATTGTGTGATCGATTTACCGATGCCACCTATGCCTATCAGGGCGCTGGTCGGCATATGCGTGACGATCTTATTCGCGATCTTGAGTTAATGGTGCAGGGCAGTTTGCAGCCAGATCTAACCTTGATTCTTGATATTCCGGTTCAGGTGGGTTTGGCTCGGGCAAGCGAGCGCAGTGCGCCGGACCGTTTCGAACAAGAGCAAATAGAGTTTTTTGAGCGAGTGCGTAACCGTTACCTGCAGATTGCTCAGGATAACCCCCAGCGCTGTGTTGTCATTGATGCCTCACGCTCATTGGATGGGGTGCAGTCACAGATTTCTGATGTTCTGGAAAACTTTTGGGAGTCGCGTTGATGTCTACTATGCCGCTTCCCTGGCAAGAGCCAGCGTGGGCCTCACTGAATAGCAGTATTGACTCCGGGCGCCTGCCGCATGCGGTGTTGATTAGTGGCGACACCGGTATTGGCAAGCTTCGATTGGCTCGCGCATTGGCTCAGCGTCTGATTTGTTCCTCGCAGATGGTCAAGTTTGCCTGCGGCAGCTGTAAAAGTTGTACTCTGTTTGCAGCGGGTAACCATCCTGATGTCAGCCTGTTAGAGCCTGAGGAGCAGGGCAAGCCGATCAAAATTGATCAGGTACGTGCGCTGTGTGATTCTTTGGGTAAAACGGCGCAGCAGGGTGGCTGGAAAGTCTCACTGATAGCGCCCGCGGAGGCGATGAATATCAGTGCCGCCAACGCTCTGTTAAAAAATCTTGAAGAGCCCCAGCCTAAAACGCTGTTGATTTTAGTCTCACATCGGCCAAGCAGACTGTCTGCCACCATTCGTAGTCGCTGTCAAAAAATCAGCCTGCCGACACCCGATACCGCGATTGCCTTGCAGTGGTTGGCTGAGGTTACCGGTGAACGGCAGTCCGCAGAACAGACTTTGTCACTTGCGGGGGGGCGTCCGTTGCTAGCGCTCGATTATTTACAGAGTGATGATCTGGAACAACGCAAAGCGTTTGAGCAACTTATTACAGAGGTTCGTGATGGTGTTGTGTCGCCGTTGACGGCCGCGCAGCACTGCCAAAAACTCGATGGAGAACAGTCTATCGATTGGTTTAGCCGCTATATCCATCGGTTAGCGTGCAACGATTTGGTGGAGCGGCCAAACAAGCTGCTGTTCAGTTTTTCCGACAAGTTATTGCGCGCCCGCAATTGGGTTATCAGCGGTAACAACCCCAACCTTCAGCTTTTGTGGGAAGAAATTTTTATGGATTGGGTGATGGTGTTCAAAGCGCCGAAATAAGTTGAAAACTCCGTTTTCATGCTAAGCTAAAACAAGAGTAGACAGAGAGGCGATAAGGATGTTTAGCGGCGGTAAGCGCGGTATTTTATCTGTATCAATCAAAGATGAAGAAACCCTCTATGAGCACTATATGGGATTTGTGCAGGGCGGCGGTCTGTTTGTTCCAACCAATAAAAGCTATGAATTGGGCGAAGATGTTTTCTTTCTTCTGGATATTTATTTACGCTCGGATCCAATTCCTATGTCGGGCGAAGTGATATGGGTGACCCATCAGGGCTCGGCGAGTTTTAAACAGCAGGGTGTCGGTGTTCAGTTAAGTGAAGATCATGCAGATTTAAAAGTTGACATTGAACAGGCTCTAACCGGTACGGTACACTCGCACAAGCCTACGTTAACGATGTAGAAATCCATTCCTTAAAAGACGTTTCACACTATGCTGGTAGACTCTCACTGCCATCTCGATCACCTTGACCTGAGCGATCGAGAAGGTGGCCTCGGCGCTGTATTGGACGCTGCTCAGGCTCGCGGGGTCAATCAGTTTCTCAGTGTTGCCGTGGATATGGCCAGCTCGAGGTCATTGATTGAGCTCACCGCTAAATATGACAATGTCTACTCCTCAGTGGGAGTTCATCCGTTACAGAAAACCGTACAGCCTGTCCCTCGGGTTGACGAGTTAATTGAGTTGGCACAACAGCCAAGAGTGGTTGCGATCGGCGAAACCGGGTTGGATAATTTTTACAGCAATGACACCATCGATTGGCAGCGCCAAAGTTTTATCAACCATATGCAGGCGAGTCAGCAAACCGGTAAGCCGCTGATCATTCACACCCGTGATGCGCGTGACGAGACTATTGCATTGATGCGTCAGCATGCGCCCGCCGGGGGCGTGATGCACTGCTTTACTGAGACTTGGGAAATGGCACAGAGCGCCTTGGAGTTGGGCTTTTATATTTCGTTTTCCGGCATAGTGACGTTCAAGAGCGCCGATCAATTGCGCGAAGTCGCGCTAAAAGTGCCGCTGAATCGTATATTGGTGGAGACCGATTCACCTTGGCTGGCGCCCGTGCCATATCGCGGTGCACAGAACGAGCCGCAATATGTCCGTGAAGTGGCACAGTTCATAGCTGACTTACGAGGCGTCAGTCTCGAACAGTTGGCGCGTGCCACCACAGACAATTTCCAGCGCTTGTTTCAAATACCCGCATAAAGAGAGAGAAAATGTCCGAACAAAGCAATCAACCACAATCAGACAATTTTGTTATTCGCACCTTTCCAGTTGGACCATTGCAGTGCAACTGTTCGATTATTGGTGACACACTTACGGGCAAGGCATTAGTGGTCGACCCAGGTGGTGATGCCGATAAAATTCTGCGCCTGTTGAAGGAACTTAACCTAAGAGCCGTAGCAATTATTCACACCCACGCCCATCTCGATCATATTCTCGCATCCGGCGTAATTAAAGAAGCTACCGGAGCGCCGATTCTACTGCATGAGGGCGATCGATTCCTGTGGGATATGGTCGAGCAGCAATGTGCCAGATTTGGCGTGCCGACTGTTAGTCTGCCCGAGCCGGACCAGTCTATTGAAGACGACCAGGCTTTGGATTGCTGTGGCGGTGTGGCCATTCATACACCAGGCCACACACCGGGATCTGTGAGCTTTTGGTTCGATGAATACAAAACTCTGATCGCTGGTGACACCTTGTTTCAGGGTAGTATTGGTCGCACGGATCTACCTGGTGGTAATTTTGACCAGATTAAAGACTCTATCAGTCAGCGTCTTTACAGCTTGAGTGATGACGCGGTGGTGATTACCGGCCACGGTCCGAGCACTCAAATCGGCATTGAAAAACAGACCAATAATTTTATTCGCGGTTAACTTCGCGGGTTATCAACAGCAGGAAAGACAGATGAAACAGCAACTGATTACCATGCTCGAATTACAGAATGAAATGAACGCTAAAGTCCACGCCGACTGGCGGCAGAAAGAGTTCGAATGGTACCGTGCCATTTGGGTTGAGTGTGCAGAGCTGCTGGATCATTACGGCTGGAAATGGTGGAAAAAGCAAAACCCGGACATTGGTCAGATTGCGCTCGAATTGGTGGATATTTGGCACTTTGGTTTGAGTATCATGCTACTTAAAGGTGACTCACCAGAGGCTATAGCCGATCAGGTGATAGAGGCATTTTCTGAGTCGCATCAGGGCGGTGATTTCCGTCTCGATCTCGAAGAATTCACCGGGCATACGCTCTCTAGCAAGGGCTTCGATATCAGCCGCTTCGCCAAGCTGATGCAGGGGATCGATATGAATTTTGAGCAGCTCTATGTGGGCTATGTGGGCAAGAATGTGCTCAATTTCTTCCGTCAGGACCATGGTTATCAAGATGGTAGCTACCACAAGCAGTGGGGAGGCAAAGAAGATAACGAGCACTTGGTAGACATTGTTGCCGAGCTTGATACCTCGGCGAGTGACTTTAAAGACCAGCTGTATGCTCGAATGCTGACCGCTTACAATAAGCTTAATGCTTAGAGTAACGCAGGCGGGCATATCTGCATGGCGTTTGCCGCCAAAAATGGCCTAATTTGTCCGCCAGTGATGCAATTTAGTGATGCATCCTTATAATACCGACCCGAGATTCCGCTGCGGATGATTGTCTAGCGATAAAGTCTCCCAGCACTTTTTTATTGCACTGTTTTTTAGTTTAATTTTTTTCAATCAAGCGTACTTACTATTCCGGAGAGCCATTTTGAAATCACCCGTTCGCGTAACTGTTACAGGGGCCGCAGGCCAAATTAGTTATTCTCTATTATTCCGCATTGCGGCAGGCGAGATGCTCGGTCCGGACCAGCCGGTTATCCTGCAGATGCTCGAAATCACTCCAGCTCTCGAGGCGCTTAAGGGTGTGGCAATGGAGCTTGAAGACTGCGCATTTCCGCTGTTGACTGACATGGTCTGCACTGATGACGCAGCAGTGGCCTTTAAAGATACCGATTACGCTCTGTTAGTAGGAGCTCGTCCTCGCGGACCGGGGATGGAACGCAAAGACCTGCTTGAAGCCAATGCGGCGATCTTCTCCGCACAGGGTAAAGCTATTAATGACAATGCGTCGAAAGATATCAAGGTTTTGGTTGTGGGTAATCCGGCCAATACTAACTCTTTGATTGCGCAGCGCAACGCGCCGGATATCAATCCTCGTCAGTTTACTGCTATGACTCGTCTCGATCACAATCGTGCGCTAAGTCAAATGGCAGCAAAGACTGGTACCAGCATTAACGACGTTACCCACATGACTATCTGGGGCAACCACTCAGCGACTCAGTATCCTGACATTCATCAGGCCAAGGTAAACGGTGAGTCGGCAATCGACATGGTTGATCAGGATTGGTATGAAAATACCTTTATTCCGGTGGTACAGCAGCGTGGCGCAGCGATTATCGCAGCCCGTGGCGCTTCAAGTGCCGCGTCAGCGGCCAATGCGGCTATTGCTCATATGCGCAGCTGGGCGCTGGGAACCCCTGACGGCGATTGGGTTAGCATGGGCGTCTACAGTGATGGCAGCTATGGTATTACTGAGGGACTCATTTACTCATTCCCCTGCGTCTGTAAAGACGGTGACTGGGAGATTGTTCAAGGCGTTGAAATCAACGAATTCTCACGCCAAAAAATGTCTGCCACTGAGCAGGAATTGACAGAAGAGCGCGACGCAGTCCAGCATTTGCTGCCGTAACCTCCTTGATCATTTGATCTCGTTTGTCCGATTGGAAGCCGCCTGTTTAATGTAAACAGGCGGTTTTTCTTATTCAACTATCGCAACCTACAGCATTGCGATTTCATTATCGTGGCAGATCGTCTTTTTACTTAGCTTTTACTGGTTGCAGAGAGGCATTGTTTGTTACAGTAAGCAGCCTTAAAAACATGATTACAGGTAAAAATAAAGATGCCATTTTCTGAAGTTGGAAGCGCTGCAAAAGATTTCTCACTGATCAATCAGCGAGGAGAAAAGGTCAGCCTGTCAGACTACCTTGGTAAAAAGAATGTGGTGCTCTATTTCTATCCCAAGGCCATGACACCCGGCTGTACTGTGCAGGCCTGCGGCATTCGCGATAGCAAGGCGGATTTTGAAGCACTCGACACTGTGGTTATGGCAGTCAGCCCCGACTCGGTTGACAGACTGGTTAAATTTGAAGACAAGCAGGAACTCAACTTCACCTTGCTCTCTGATGAAGATCATCAACTGATCGAGAGCTATGGCGCCTGGGATTTGAAAAAGTTTATGGGCCGTGAATATATGGGTGTGCTGCGAAGTACCTTTATTATTGGCAAGGATGGTCTCATTAAGCATGTCATGCCAAAGGTCAAAACCAAAACTCATCACGATGACGTTTTGGACTGGATTAAAGAAAATCTTGCATAATCGCCTACAGATATTGTTGGTCGCGTATTTGTAGGCGACTGGTGGCGAAGATCTTAAATTAATTTTTTATCAACTCTGCAGAAGGATTAACTATGTTTTTTATCTCAAATGCCCATGCTCAATCAGGTGCTCCGGCAGGAGATCCTGGGCTGACCGGCTCTCTGATCATGTTTGGTGGCCTGTTTATCTTTATGTACCTGTTTATTATTCGCCCCCAGCGTAAGCGGCAGAAAGAGCATAACGATTTGTTAACAGGACTGAGCAAAGGTGATGAGGTCACTATGACCAGTGGTATTCTAGGTAAGGTCACCAAGATTGAGGGCGATTACGTGGTGGTTGAGGTCAATGACAAGCTGGAACTTAAATTTCAGAAGTCGGCGGTTCATGCGGTTCTGCCGAAAGGGACTATCAAAGCAATTTGATCCGCTACTTATAAAAGGCCGCAAGTGCGGCCTTTTTTGATGTCAGTTGCGATGACTATTTTGGTAGCATAAGACGATGATTGACTATCCTGAAAAACTCGACCTGGCGCAGACGCCAACACCATTTTATTCGCTGGATCGACTTTCCGAGCGACTCGGCGGTCCACGAATCTGGATTAAGCGTGATGACTTAACCGGAGCAGCGACTTCAGGTAATAAAATTCGCAAGCTCGAGTTTCTCTTTGCAGAAGCCCTCGCAAGCGGTTGTGATACGGTTATTACCTCTGGTGGTGTTCAATCCAATCACTGCCGTGCCGTGGCAGTTCTTGGTGCCCAATTGGGACTCAAGGTCCACTTGCTGTTACGCTCAGATATTGCACCTCAACCGGTAGGTAACTTACTTCTGGATCAACTCGCGGGCGCGACGATCAGCCACTACAGTGTTGCCGAATTCGAGCAGCTGGATCGGCTTTTTGAGCGATGGCAGTCACATTACACTGACCTTGGTAGCAGGGCCTATTCGATCCCCACCGGCGGCAGCAACGGCACCGGTATGTGGGGTTATATCGCTGCCGCTGAGGAGCTTTCCAGAGACTTCCAGCGAGAGGGCATAGTAACAGCCCAGATTGTTCATGCGACGGGCTCTGGCGGCACTCAGGCGGGCTTGATGCTCGGGTGTTATCTCCATCAACTGAATGCCAGTGTTAAAGCCTATGCGGTGTGTGATGACAATGCGTATTTTACCGACAAGGTGCGAGCAGATCTGCAGCAGTGGCAGAGTCAATACAGCCCGGAGACGGACATTTCGATCCTGCAGGCAGATACCTGTGATCAGTACGTCGGACCAGCGTATGGGGTCGCCGGCGAGGAAATTTTCACTATGATCAAACAGATCGCTGCAAGTGACGGTATCTTGCTTGACCCGGTTTACACAGGGAAAGCGTTCTACGGCATGATAGAAGATATTAAACAGAGTAAATTTACGGCCAATGATATTGTTTTTGTTCATACCGGTGGGCTGTTCGGATTATTTGCTCAGCAACAACAACTTGGCTATTAAAATAAAAATTAGAATAAAAATAAGGGGCGGATAATGTTTGAACAGGTAATCGACAATATCAATGAATTGGTCTGGGGTCCGGTTATGCTGATTCTGTTACTTGGAACAGGCATCTATCTATCGATCGGTCTCAAGGGGATAAGCGTAACACGGATTCCCTACGCCTTTGGCCAGCTCTTCAAGGGACGCAAAGGCAGCGGAGAAGGGGAAATCAGTCCCTTTAATGCGCTGATGACAGCGCTGTCGTCGACGGTAGGCACCGGTAATATTGCCGGCGTTGCTACGGCAATCGGTATTGGTGGCCCGGGCGCACTGTTTTGGATGTGGTGCACTGCACTGGTGGGGTTGGCAACCAAATTTGCCGAGGCGGTGCTGGCGGTTCATTTTCGTGAAACTGATGAGTTAGGCAAGAAAGTCGGCGGGCCGATGTACTACATCAAGAATGGTCTCGGCAAAAAATGGGCATGGCTCGGCGCAGCGTTTGCGTTATTTGGTTCGCTGGCTGGCTTTGGTCTTGCCAACACTGTCCAGTCAAATGCGGTGTCTCAAGTGTTGCAGACCAATTTTAATGTGCCGACTCTGGTCAGTGGCATTGTTATGTCTGTGCTGGTAGCGATTGTGCTATTAGGTGGCATCAAACGAATTGCCGAAGTAGCAGGTAAGTTGGTGCCGTTTATGGCAATCACCTACGTCACTGCAACGCTGTGCATTCTAATCCTCAATGCAGGCGAGCTGCCCGCGGCGATTAGCTTGATTGTTGATAGTGCGTTCAACGGTACTGCTGCCACTGGCGGCTTTGCCGGTGCTGCGGTAATGCTGGCGCTGCGTATGGGCGTGGCGCGAGGTATCTTTTCTAACGAATCTGGTCTCGGCTCAGCACCGATTGCTCATGCTGCAGCGGAGACCAACAGCCCAGTACGGCAGGGCACTATTGCCATGTTGGGCACCTTTATTGATACGCTGGTTATCTGCACCATGACTGGTCTGGTTTTAGTGGTTACCGGGGTTTGGAGTGGTGAGCCGCAGGGCGCAGCGATGACTCTGTCAGCGTTTAAAGCCGAATTGCCCTATGGTGATATTATCCTCTCGCTGTGTATTGTGTTGTTTGCCTTTACCACTATGCTGGGCTGGAGTTATTACGGAGAGCGCTGTGCAGAGTTTCTGCTAGGTCCAAAGATAATTATGCCGTTTCGGGTGCTATGGGTTATTGGTATTTTCTTGGGTACGCAGATGAGCCTGGGTTTGGTGTGGAAGATGTCCGATGCGCTCAACGGTATGATGGCTATTCCGAACCTGATTGCGTTGATATTGCTTGCTCCTGTGGTGTTCCGTCTTAGCCGGGAGTACTTCAGTGCAGAGCAATTCGAGGCAGATAAAAGTGCGTCGTCTCACAATGCAGGGTAGTCTGAGAATGTTGGTGCAAAGCCCTATGCTGGGACAAATACCGTTTACAATCGATTTGTTAGTAGCTGTGAGTCAGAGTGAAAAATGTCTGAATTAAAAGGTCCAAAGCTGGTCATCGCGATTTCCTCGACCGCGTTGTTCGATATGCGTGAGAGTCATGAGATATATGAAACTCAAGGCGTTGCTGCGTATTCGATGTATCAGCGCGAGCATGAGGACGATATTCTCGAGCCCGGGGAAGCCTTTCCACTAGTCACCAAACTATTGCGTATCAATGAAAAACTTGGTGGTGAGCCTCGCGTTGAAGTGATTTTGCTGTCGCGCAATTCGGCTGATACCGGGCTGCGGGTGTTTAACTCCATTGCCCACTATGGATTAAATATAACTCGTGCTGCTTTTTCTGGTGGCAAATCGCCATACAGATATGTCTCGGCCTTTGCCTGCCATTTATTTCTCTCTACTAATGCGCAGGATGTTCGCAGTGCGCTCGATAGCGGCATGGCAGCGGCCACGCTATTGCCATCTCAGAAGGGGCCCAGCGCATCGGATGAATTACGTTTTGCTTTTGATGGTGATGCCGTGCTGTTCTCCGATGCGTCGGAGAGAATATTTAAAGAGCGCGGTCTCGATGCCTTTACTGCAAATGAAAAAGCCTCGGCCCACACCCCCCTCGACGCCGGTCCGTTCAAAATTTTTCTGCAGACCTTGCACAGTTTACAAGCGGAGTTTCCGGTAGATGAATGTCCGATTCGCACAGCGCTGGTGACGGCCCGGGCTGCACCTGCTCACGAGCGGGTGGTACGGACGTTGCGTGAGTGGGGTATCCGTATTGATGAGAGCCTTTTTCTCGGAGGCCTCAGTAAAGGTGATTTCCTCAAATCATTCGGTGCTGATGTCTTCTTTGACGATCAGCAGGTGCACTGTAGTTCAGCCAGTGAGCACGTTGCCACTGGGCACGTGCCACACGGAGTTGCCAATGAGTCAGATAACTGATTCTGTTGTTTGAACAGGATTCCCGTCTGTGGCCGTTTTGCGTTCAAGAAAATTTCAGCAGCACAGCGATGAGGAGATTCTCACGCGCTACGCCAATAGCCCGACAGGGGAAGAATTGTATTTCCTGCTGGTTGAGATTGAAGAGCGCAATCTGCGTGACCGGGCCGATATCGCCGTTGCAGAAAACCGCAAGCGATCGCGCCACTCCATTCTCTATTATCTCTTTTATGCGTTGATGTTCGGCTTCTTTCTGTTGCGTTTTGGTGGCGATTTTATTTAAGCCTTTAACACTTAGAAAATCGCGAATTTAAAGCCCATTCCCAAGAGCAGTGTCGCAATCGCGGTCTGCAAAATATTACTCGGAATCTTGCGCGCCAGATTGGTGCCGATATGAATCGCAGGCAGAGAGCCAATCAGCAGACAGGCAAGTAGCATAAAGTCGACATTGCCGAGCCAAAACAGATGGCCGAGACCGGCCACCAGAGTAAGTGGTACCGCATGGGCAATATCGGTACCGACTATTTGTAGTGCAGGCATTCGAGGATAGAGTACTAGCAATACAGCTGCGCAAAAGGCCCCGGCGCCCACCGAGGACAAGGTGACAAAGACACCCAGAAAGAGTCCGACCAGAAAAATGATTGTGTCAGTATGGCGATCAAAAAAGCCGCCCACTGTTTTCGGTACAATCTCGGTTGGGCGACGCAGACGTCCATTCAGCAAAATCACCGTTGCCGTTAATACCAACATAACACCCAAACTACGGGTAAGAATCGTTTCATATTCTGAAGAGTCACTGAATACCTGTCTGAGAAACAGTGCAGTGAGTATCGATGCAGGCACGCTTCCCGCCGCGAGAATTGCTACCGTGCGCCACTGGATGCTCTTTTGTTTGCTATGGCTGACGACCCCACCGGCTTTGGTCACCGCGGCGTATAGTAGATCTGTACCAATGGCAACATTGTAGGGAAAGCCAAACAGGATAAGTAGTGGTGTCATGAGCGAACCACCGCCAACACCGGTTAAGCCAATGGCCAGGCCAACCGCGCCACCTGCGGCGATATAGAGCAAGATATCAGTCATGTATTATCCGTAAGTGAGTGATTGGCGGCTAGTCTGAGATTGCTGTAACAGTGGCCGACGATCTAATCGCAACAGTCACCTTAGCAAGCTTCGGGTATTCTCTGAAGGAATAGTTTTGTATATTTTTATAGCTTTTTCGTATAGTAAGAGGTATGTTTTGACGTTGAGTAGGAATTGGGTACACTCAAAATTAGCTTAACCAACCTTCTGTGTGGTCGCTCCAAGGCTGCGCTGAGGTTGCCACAGGGGAAGAAGCATGAAATTACAACAACTGCGTTATATCTGGGAAGTGGCACACCACGATCTCAATGTGTCCGCGACAGCGCAGAGTCTGTATACCTCACAGCCTGGTATTAGCAAGCAAATTAGACTTCTCGAAGACGAACTCGGCGTAGAGATATTTTCTCGCAGCGGTAAACACCTGACTCGGGTGACGCCCACTGGTGAGGAGATCCTTAAAATTGCCGGGGATATTCTGCGTCAAGTTGAGAGTATCAAGCAGTTGACCCAACAGCATAACAGCCCCAATAAAGGCAGTCTTTCGATCGCCACAACCCACACGCAGGCTCGGTATGCTCTGCCCGGCGTTATACAGGGCTTTATTGCCAAATACCCTCAGGTATCACTGCATATGCACCAGGGCACACCTGTGCAAATTGCCGAGAAGGCTGCTGATGGTACGGTGGACTTTGCCATCGCCACAGAAGCCATGGAGCTGTATAACGACCTTTTGATGATGCCCTGTTATCGCTGGAATCGCTGTATTTTGGTCCCTAAAAATCACCCGTTGGCGGCGATTAAAAAGCTCACTATTGAAGATGTCGCGGCTCACCCGATTGTCACCTATGTGTTCGGTTTCACTGGCCGTTCGCGTCTTGACGAGGCGTTTAATGAGAAGGGTGTAGAGCCCAAGGTGGTGTTTACCGCGACTGATGCGGATGTTATCAAAACCTATGTCAGGCTTGGTTTAGGTATAGGTATCGTCGCTCATATGGCCTATGACCCGGTGCTGGATACCGATCTGGTGGCTATTGAAGCAGGGCATCTCTTTCAGTCCAGTGTAACCAGTATCGGCTTTCGCAAAGGTACTTATCTGCGAGGCTATATGTATGACTTTATTCATGCGTTTGCGCCACATCTCACACGCAGCGTTGTAGATGAAGCTATGGCGCTGCCTAACAAGGACGCTCAAGAGCGGTATTTTGATAGTATTGAGTTACCAACTTACTAGAAGTTACAGTCTCAGTTTAATTGAAATCGGGGACACTGGGATGGAGTAGAAAAGCGTACTTCAACACATGACAGCTGTCCGAGCGCAGGGAGTAATACCTGCAATGACATCAATGGCGTAAAGCTGATGATTATCTATAAAAAATCCAGATCGTTATCGTTGATGATTTCTGCGAGCTCTTCCTCTTCGCTGGTTTCTGCGTCGAGGACCTCTTTTACAAACTTGAAGTAAATGGTGTAAATCACAGGGTCCGCACCCTCGTGTTCGACAATAAAGAAAGGGGCCCGATCAATGTTGTAGTGAGCCGCCAGCAGCATCCCTTCAGACTGGTCATCGGCTTCATCGGCAATCACAATTCGATCAATTTGCGAAAGCTGGCCTGTAGCGCGCATTTTGTCTTCGACCTCACGGCATTTTTTACACAGAGAACCATCGGCAAAGATTTTCTTAACTAAGGTGATTTTCATTCCACTTTCGCTCAATTTTTTTACTTTGCGATATTCACCGCATGCAGTCCGCACTCTTTCTTGGTCGCTTCCTCCCACCACCAGCGCCCCTCACGTTCGTGCTGGCCGGGACCAGTCGGACGCGTGCACGGCTCACAGCCGATGCTGACAAAGCCTTGATCATGAAGCGCGTTGTAGGGCACATTATTTTCACGGATATAATCCCAGACCTGCTTTGAGGTCCAGTTGGCCAAGGGATTGAACTTGGTCAGTGATTCATTGGGGCGGGCAAAGGCCTTGTCGTCTTGAATAACGGGAACGTCGGCGCGGGTTCCAGGACTCTGATCACGCCGCTGGCCAGTAATCCAGGCGTCCACTGTCAACAACTGCTTACGCAGCGGAGCGATCTTCCGAATCCCACAGCACTCTTTATGATCGTCTTCGTAGAAACTGAATAGGCCTTTTGCTTTAACTAACTGTTCAACCTTGCTCGCCTCCGGCATAACCACATCGATATCAATGCTGTAATGCTTGCGGATGGTTTCTATAAATTGATAAGTCTCGGCGTGAAGACGGCCTGTGTCGAGAGAAAAAACCTGAAAACGCTTGCCAATCTTGGCGGCCATATCAATCAGTACAACATCTTCGGCACCGCTAAATGAAATGGCTATATTGTCAAAGCTCTCTACTGCGTAGCGGATAATTTCTTGTGGCGACTGCGTAGCGAGTTGAGTATCTAAATCAACGATATTGGGTAGGGCACTCATGGTTGTAAGTCCGGCAGGTTGGTAGTGCGAAAACTATAACAAACAGAGGTAAGTAGTAAAAATACTAAGCAGCTATACCTATATAACTTTTTGGTTTCAAAATTTGCCAGTTGTTCAAGTCATTGCGTCACTCAGCGCGCCACGTTAAAGTGCCGCTCAAAGCTGACTTTGGGAGTGTTTTAAGTGGAAATTGCGTGCCTTGATTTAGAGGGTGTTCTGGTTCCGGAAATTTGGATCGCGTTTGCAGAAAAAACCGGTATAGACTCGTTGAGAAAAACCACCCGTGATGAGCCTGACTACGACGTACTGATGCGTTATCGTCTTGATATTCTTCGTCAACATGGGCTCGGTCTGAATGAGATTCAGGACGTTATCGCAACCCTTGAACCCCTTCCGGGAGCGATCGATTTTGTCAATTGGCTGCGAGAGCGTTTCCAGGTGGTTATTCTATCGGACACGTTTTATGAGTTCGCCAGCCCGCTGATGAAGCAACTTGGCTACCCGACCTTGCTCTGCCATAAGCTGGAGACGGGGGAGGATGGTGCAGTTATTGACTATCACCTGCGTCAGGTCAATCCCAAACGTCAAGCTGTAGTGGGATTCAAGAGTATGTATTATAGAACCATTGCTGCCGGCGACTCGTATAACGATACAACCATGCTTGCAGAAGCCGATGTGGGGATTTTGTTTCACGCGCCACAAAACGTGATTGATGAGTTCCCGCAGTTTCAAGCAGTACAGACTTTTGATGATTTGAAGCGGGCGTTCATTCGCGCCAGCAACAGAGACCTCACCCTCTAGAAGAGATAATGGTAGACGTTGTTATTAGCTGACTTTAGGTTTCTAATAGCGCTCCTTGGACATTGAGTAACCATGTTGTTTATATGAATAGCAAAACCTCCAGTGCAGAAAGGATCCGTGAGAAGAAGAAAGTGTTTCTTCTGCGCGAGCAGAAAATTATCGATGCTGCGCTGGCGCTGTTTCTCGATGACGGCATTGATCGCGTTACCGTTTCGAGTATCGCTGCCAGGGCGGGTATTGGTAAGGGTACAGTTTACAAACATTTTTTGACCAAAAACGAAATTCTTGTTCGCATTATGCTCGACTATGAGGAGAGCATTACCAAGCGTGTGGCTGAGGGTGTCGCCCTTTCTGAAGCCGGTGAGTCTGGTGCCGCGGCTAAAGCCTATTTCGAATCTCGCCTTGCTCGTCCTGAACTGGATCGTTTGGTACAGCACCTGGAGGTGCGTCTGGGTGATGCCGAAGATGTCGCCGATCAGCTCGAGCAATTGCATGTGATGCGACGCTCCAATGAAGACTCGCTCAACAGTATGATTACGCGCTTGATTGATCGCGGTGTTCTTGAGGATGTGCCGCCCCATTACCATTACCTAGCGTGCTGGGCGCTGGCCCAAGGGGCAGTGGAGTTGTGCTTCAGTCGCAGTTGGAATTACCGGCTCGACAGTGACGATTTAATGAAATTTATTACTGGCGTCGGCGTAACCATGGGCAATCGCGGTCAGTACCGCAACCTGTCGGATAGTAAAGCATCGGCTGCCAAGCCCGCTGTTGATAACAAGTAGGCGTTCTCGTGCCTTCCGCTTTAGACACTTTGTTTGCCGACTTGCTTGCATTACAGCAGGAGAGTGCAGAAGCCATTCCCCCAATACATCTTTGGACTCCCGATCTAAGCGGCGATATTGATATCTTTGTCGATCGTCAAGGTCGCTGGATTCATGAAGGCGGTGAAATTAAACGGCCCGCTTTGGTAAAACTATTTGCTTCTATTCTGATCTGGGAAGAGGGAGATTATTTTCTTGTCACGCCGGTCGAAAAATGGCGTATTCGGGTCGAGGTAGCGCCCTTGTTTGTGGTTGCGGCTAGACGTGAGACGCGCGATGCTGTGCAGGCGATTGTGCTGACTACAGCAACGGATGATCAGGTTTTAGTGGACGCTCAGCATCCCTTGTGGCTGGGACCGCAATCAGATTCTGGAGAGGCATTGCCAATGGTTACTGTGCGGAACAGCATTCAGGCTTTGATTAGTCGAAATGTCTTCTATCAGTTGGTTGATTGGGCAGCAGAGGAAGCTGATATCAACAGCTGTTCAGAATTATTTATTAGTAGTATGGGTTCGCGCTTTAGTTTGGGCCAGCTCTGATCGCTTTGCGATGTGTTGCTGATAAAAAATACCCGCACAGAATGCGGGTATTTTTTTACCTGAAGCCATTTGTGTAGATTACATATTAGGGTAGTTTGGACCTCCGGCGCCCTCTGGTACGACCCAATTAATATTCTGGCTCGGCTCTTTGATATCGCAGGTTTTACAGTGCACACAGTTCTGTGCATTGATCTGAAAACGTTTGCTGCCATCATTATTCGCGATCACCTCATAGACACCGGCAGGGCAGTAGCGCTGAGCCGGTTCATCATAGAGCTCAAGGTTTTTATTGATCGGAAGGTCTGCATCGGCTAGCACTAGGTGACAGGGCTGATCTTCCTCGTGATTGGTATTGGACATAAAGACCGATGAAGCTTTGTCAAAACTGAGTTTGCCATCGTATTTCGGGTAGTCGATTTTTGCGCACTCGCTGGCGGGCTGTAATGTTTCGTGGTCAGCAACCTTGTCAGACAGAGTCCATGGCAGCATGCCGTTAAAGATATTGATATCGATAAAGGCATAGGCCGAACCGAGAATATTGCCAAATTTATGCTGTGCCGGACCGAAGTTGCGCTGCATATGCAGCTCTTTATAGGCCCAGGAGTTTTTGTAGGCAGCTGCATACTCTTCGAGATCCGTATTCGACTTGTCAGCTGCCAGCGCCCCTGCCACGGTTTCAGCGGCGATCATGCCTGATTTCATAGCCGTGTGGCTGCCTTTGATCTTGGCGAAGTTTAACGTTCCCGCATCATCACCAATCAGCAAACCGCCAGGGAATGACATTTTTGGCTGTGACTGCAGACCACCTTTTAACAGCGCCCGAGCACCGTAGGTTATACGTTCACCGCCTTCAAGGTACTTGGCGATTTCCGGATGATGCTTGTAGCGCTGAAATTCGTCGTAGGGGCTTACGTGCGGATTGGTATAGGAGAGGTTGGTAATTAACCCCACTGCGACCTGATTGTCTTCGAGGTGATAGAGGAATCCACCCCCCAGTGATTTACTTTCGTCGAGCGGCCAGCCAGCGGAGTGAACCACCAACCCGGGTTTGTGCTGTTCCGATGGTATTGTCCACAATTCTTTAATGCCAATTCCGTAATGCTGTGGATCTTTGCCTGCATCGAGGTTGTATTTTGCAATCAGTTGTTTGCCCAAGTGACCACGGCATCCCTCTGAGAAAAGGGTGTATTTTGCGCGCAGTTCCATGCCTTGCATGTAGGAGGCTTTATGCTCACCATTATGGCCAATCCCCATATCGCCAGTGGCAATACCGGTAACTTCGCCCTGCTCACCGTAAAGTACTTCGGCGGCGGCGAAACCTGGGAATACTTCAACACCAAGGTTTTCGGCCTGTTCTGCTAGCCAGCGGCACAGCTTGCCGAGGCTGATAATATAATTGCCGTGATTATGCATGGTTTTTGGCGCGAACAATCCCGGCACCTTAATCCGTTTTTCAGCACCAGTGAAGACAAAAATATGATCATCGCTAACCGGTGTCAGCAGCGGAGCGCCCATTTCTTTCCAGTCGGGGAACAGCTCATTGAGCGGCGTTGGCTCGAACACCGCGCCGGAAAGGATATGTGCGCCTACTTCTGAGCCTTTTTCGACCACACAAACAGAAAGGTTTGCATTGACCTGTTTCAGTCGGCACGCAGCAGCCAGACCTGATGGGCCGGCGCCGACGATAACGACGTCGTAATCCATATATTCACGTTCCACAGCTTTAATCTCCCCGAATCCAATTGGTTATGGGCGTTATGTTACAAGCATCATATTGGCATAGCTATAGTCGATATTGATAACCATGATTTATAACAATGACCGTGCGTTCGCGCTGACTGATTGGTCGCCCAAGAGGCTTAGCCTGCTTGATTTATCAGGGTGAGGTAGGCAATATGGGCGCTCTCGAAATCGGGCGTCTGCAGCTCTTCTCAGGCGACTGTAAAATCAAAAATAATTAATCTGTAATGTGGAAGGATAGCCATGAAAGTTCTGGTAGCCGTAAAGCGCGTCGTTGACTACAACGTCAAGGTTAGGCCCAAGTCTGATGGTTCAGATGTCGATCTGGCCAATGTAAAGATGTCCATCAACCCATTTTGTGAAATTGCCGTTGAAGAAGCTGTGCGTCTTGCAGAAAAGGGTATAGCCACTGAAGTGGTCGCTGTCTCTGTGGGCTCACAGCAGTCTCAGGAGCAGTTGCGTACTGCACTGGCGCTCGGTGCTGACCGTGCCATCCTTGTCGAAACCGATGCAGCACTGGAACCGCTGGCGATTGCCAAGTGCCTCAAGGCAGTGTGCGACTCGGAATCCCCGGATCTTATCCTGATGGGTAAGCAGGCGATCGACGGTGATAATAATCAGACTGGCCAGATGCTCGCTGCATTATTGGGCTGCTCTCAAGCGACCTTTGCCTCTGAATTAACTCTCGAAGACGGCAAAGCGACTGTTGTACGCGAGGTTGACGGTGGTCTGCAGACTGTTGCCTTAAGTCTGCCGGCGATTGTGACTTCAGACCTGCGTCTTAACGAACCACGTTATGCATCATTGCCAAATATCATGAAAGCCAAGCGCAAGCCTCTGGATGTTACTAACCCAGCTGACTTGGGTGTTGATGTGGTATCGAGAGTGAAGCTGCTCGGTGTTGAACTGCCTGCCGAACGTCAGGCAGGTATTAAAGTCGAAGATGTCGCCAGTTTGGTCGACAAATTAAAAAATGAAGCGAAGGTGATCTGATGAGCATTCTTATTATTGCAGAACACGATAACAGCAGCCTTAAGCCGGCCACCTTGAACTCTGTTACGGCCGCCCAGGCGATTGGTGGTGACATTGATATTTTAGTTGTGGGTAATGACTGTCAGGCCGCAGCAGCTGACGCCGCAAAGGTTGCCGGTATTCGTAAGATATTGGTTGCCGATCACGCCGCCTATGCCAATAACCTGGCCGAGAATGTAGCACCACTGATTGCCGAAGTGGGCGCCGGGTACAGCCACGTGCTTGCAACAGCGACCACCACCGCTAAAAACATCGTACCTCGCGCAGCGGCATTGATGGATGTGCAGGCGATTTCTGAGATCAGTGCGGTTGTAAGTGCCGATACTTTTAAACGTCCGATCTATGCCGGTAACGTGATTGCTACGGTGCAGAGCAGTGACGCGATCAAGGTTCTCACGGTTCGTGGTACGGCATTTGACGCCGCGGCATCAGAAGGTGGTTCAGCTTCTATTGAAGCTCTCACGTCTGTTCACGATGCCGGAATGTCTGAATTCAAAGGCGAAGAAGTCGCTAAGTCTGATCGTCCTGAATTGACTGCGGCAAAGATTGTCGTATCCGGAGGTCGCGGTATGGGTAACGGCGATAACTTCAGTATGCTATACAGCATTGCCGACAAACTGGGTGCCGCAGTGGGTGCCTCACGTGCAGCTGTTGATGCCGGGTTTGTGCCCAACGATATGCAGGTCGGCCAGACTGGCAAGATTGTTGCGCCAGACCTCTATATTGCTGTCGGGATCTCAGGTGCGATTCAGCATCTGGCTGGTATGAAAGACAGTAAAGTCATTGTGGCAATTAACAAAGACGAAGAAGCACCGATTTTCTCGGTTGCTGATTACGGCTTGGTTGCTGATTTGTTTGCCGCGCTGCCCGAGTTCGATGCAGCTCTGTAAGTGAGACTATAAGTTATACCGCAAAACCAAAAGGCCCCCAGAGCGATCTGGGGGCCTTTTTTATGGCAGGTAAACAGCCTCAGAGAAATAGCTTAAGACAAACATTCTCAGATAATTCATTGCTCTGGTTTGTGCTTTTTATGCTTCGGCTTACGATCTTCAGCAGGGTCATCTTGTTTGTTCGATGCCGGTTTAGCGTCGCCTAACCGCCTTAGTTCTTGCCGTCGCTGCTCGGGGGGAAGCTTGCGCAACTCCTCAAGTAAAAGATGGCGTTGTTTAGGGGGGTAGTGGCGTAAAATCTGTCGGGCTTGTGCGGCTTCTTGTCGCTCTGCCTCAGACATATTTGCCCAGCGTTGACGCAACTCTTGACGTTTTCCAGGTGGCAGATGTTGAAACCGTCTGCGGCTCTCTTTAATCCTGTCGCGTTCCGCCTGAGAGAGGCTTTGCCAGCGCTCTGACCCTTGTTTAAATTCCTTTTCATTTACTCGGCGCAGCAGTTTGTGTTGATGGTGCGGCTTCAAATTATCCCAGCGACCCTCGAATGGCGCCAGTGCTTCGCGGGCATCCTCGGGAAGTTGGCTCCAGGCGATTGGTTGGGGCTCTTCGGTCGTATGCTGATCACTCAACACGGGGCCTGAAAGCACGGAGCAGCCGAGCACTGCGGTGAGAGCACAGGCCCGTAATTGTTGCCTTGGTCTAATCAGTTTTGACATCTCGTGGTCGTCCTTAAAGTTTAATGTCAGGTTTCAATATCAGCCAACCAGTCGTAAAAATCGAGGTCCTCGTAAAGATCAAGATTTTCTTCGGAAAATTCCAACACAGTATTATCTGTATCAGCATCGCCTAGCGGTAGGCTATCTGAATGTTGTAGTGGCTGGGGTTGCAGTACAAATACACCCATCAAAACCATTGACGCCAGAGATGTTGCCCATAGTGGCCAGAGGGTTTTACGGAGTTTCCCTGAGTTATTTTGAAGCGCGCTGTTGCGAGCTTGGGCCAAGCGGAACAGGTCGCCGTTGGCTGTCTCTTGTTCCAGCGCTACAAGGTCTTCGTGGAGCCTGTCATTTAGTGTGCTATTTAGGCTGCTATTTAATTGACGCTTAGAGTTGCTAGTCATAGCGATAGTCCTCAAGTGAATCCCTCAGGGAGTGCATGGCGCGGGAGTAATGCGTTTTGACGCTACCTTCGCTACAACCCATGGTGTTGGCGGCCATTGTGGTACTCATACCATCCCAGCAGCGCAGCATAAACGCTTCGCGCTGTCGTGCTGGGAGCTTTGCGATGGCTCGGGAGAGTATCTTTATCTGTAATTCCCGGGTGGCCCCGTATTCAGGCTCCTCGGTTTTGCGACCCACAGCGCGATCAATCAGATCCGCCCCATCATCGCTGGCCTTCATGCCAAAACTGGCGAGACTGATCAAGCGATTTTTAACCGCGTTACGGCGATAGTAATCTGTTATTTTACTGTTCAGAATCCGGTAGAACAGCGGGCGCCACTCGCTGTTATGATTAGCCGAATATTTTTCTACCAGTTTAAACATCGCATCCTGAACAATATCCAGCGCATCATCACGGCTCCCCGTGGCCATTTTAGCCATATGAAAAGCGCGCCTTTCTATTGACCGGAGAAACAGATCTATCGAGTCTACAGCGCCGTGATCGATTATAGGTTTATCTCGCATTGAACGATTGCCTTTGGGGGCCAAGTATACCGGTGCAGGAACGGGCCGAGCTGCAGCGGATGGTAAGTCAGCGATAGCCGATCCGAAGCTAACGGTAGTCATCATCCAGAAGCTCATTGATCAGCAGCATGGCTGTCACCCACTCGAGGTAGTTATCGTCATGATAATGATGCACTACCGTGTGGCTATTATGATAACGCAGATAATGTGCTCTGTGACGGTCATGATCGTGGCCATAATAACGTGCGGAATAAGCTCGTCGATTACGCCAGCTTGAATAATTATTACCTTGAAAATTGCGATAGCGGGCAATCCTCTTTTGTTGCTGCTGCCTATCATATTGTCCGCGTCGATAGTGATCTTGGTACTGGTGTTTGCGCTCGGCCTGCTGATGATGACTGTCAAAATGGCGGAACTTTGTTAGCTTGTCCCGTTCCGCTAGCGCGGAGACAGGAAGGATGCATAGTGCAACACTTATCATGATCACGCTTAGTGGGTGTCTTGATATTGAGCTTACACGCTGATTTTCAGTGGTCGTTACATGGTGCATGACAATCTCCTTATTGTGTTGTTATGTTGTTCAACGCGGGTAGGGGAGATTAGTTGACCGGTGTCCGGTTGCTGGAGTCAATTTAGAATCGGCTTTTTTACAGGTTTTTTTGTTCGAGGGCTTTTTATTAGAGGCTGAGATCGACCCATACCGGACAGTGATCTGACGGTTTTTCAAAGCCTCGGGCTTCGGTATCGATACCGCTGTCAGAGAGTTTCTGCATCAGTGCGGGCGACGCCAGAATAAGATCGATGCGCAGGCCGCGTTTGGGATCTTGTTCGAATCCACGACTGCGATAGTCAAACCAACTATAGCGGCTATCATCCTGATGTTGGGTCCTGAAGCTGTCATGTAAGCCCCAGTTGAGGAGATTCTCAAGCCACTCGCGTTCCTCCGGAAGAAAGGCGCATTTGCCTGTTTTTAACCAGCGTTTGGCATTGTCTGGTGCGATGCCTACGTCGATGTCCTGCGGTGCAACATTCATATCACCCATCACGATAAGCGCGTCTTCCGTCTTAAAATTGAGCTTCAGATAACTCCACAGATCGGCGTAAAATTTTTCTTTAGCGGGAAATTTGGTCGGATGGATGCGGCTTTCACCTTGCGGGAAATACCCGTTGATAACGTGCAGGGTCTGACCATTGACAAGGTATTCGCCGTGAATCATTCGTCGCTGAGAGCCTTCGGAGTCTAATGGAAAGCCGCGAGTGACGGTAATGGCGGGGGACTTGCTCAAAAGTGCGACGCCATAATGGCCCTTTTGTCCATGGAAACAGACCTCATAACCCAGCTTTCTAATTGCCTCGTGGGGAAATTCTTGATCGCTGACTTTGGTTTCCTGCAGGCCAATAATATCCGGCGAGTGCAATGCAATAACGGCTTCAAGTTGATGCAGTCGGGAGCGCAGACCATTGACATTAAACGAGACAACTCGTGCCGGCATGGGTTATTACTCCTGGTTTTTGGTGCGCGCCACAAGTTGACCATTGCGGCTTTTGGTCTGCATACGAATTTGATCTGCGAGAATATAGCCCGCTTCCTGGAGCATCGGATCAGATTCAGCAATATTGTCGTCCTTGCCTTCAATTTTGCTGTTATCCACATCTGCAGCAGAAACGTTGGTGTCCGTGTCTGCGGCACTATTACCTGGATCAGCTTGCTCATTCTCCGATTCATCATCACCGCTTTTGTTGTCAGATTTCCAGGCTGCGGCATCGGCATAAAGCTCTAGCCCTTTCCTCTCACGACGTTTGTTCTCCAGTAAAAACTGTTGATTATCCCATTCTCTGTTGCGTGCTCGACGCTTTTCAAGATTCAGAGAGATCGATTTATCAGCGTCCCAGCTGTCACTCAGTGCGAGTTGATCGATTAAGTGAACAAAGTCGGGGTCGTTGGCTACGCGATGATTATGTTGCTCATTAAGTGCTGCAATATATTGCTTCACGCCACTGGATGGGCGGAAGGGGACACTGTGAATATTATCCCAGGGCAGGGCGTTTTCCTGATGGCTCTCGCCCACTTCTTCAGTGTCATAAACAGAGGGGAACTGGATGTCGGGCATAACACCCCGGTGCTGTGTACTATCTCCTGACACCCGGTAAAACTTGGATACGGTAAGTTTAAGCTGGCCGCTACTGAGGCCTGTTACGTCTTGCACCGTACCTTTGCCAAAACTTTGGCTACCGACAATAACTGCTCGTCCGTAATCTTGCAGCGCACCGGCAAAAATTTCTGAAGCTGAAGCACTCAGACGGTTGATCATCACGACAAGTGGCCCGTTATATGCCGCCCGCATGATCGCCCGCTGATCACGCGATACTTGCTGATAGGCATTGCGAATTTGAACTACAGGTCCAGCATCGATAAACAAGTCGGTGAGCATGGTCGCCTCGTGGAGCGATCCGCCACCATTGTTGCGCAGATCCAAAACGATGCCGTCAACGTTTTCTTCACGCAGCTCCATCAGCAGCTTATACACATCTCGGGTAGTGCTTTTATATTCCGGGTCGCGCTTGCGATAGGCCTCGAAATCCATATAGAAGGCGGGGATATCAATAACTCCCAATTTTAATTGCTCGCCATTTTGCTCGATCTCAATAATCTTGCTCTGGGCAGATTTTTCTTCCAGTTTGACCTTGTCACGGATAATTGAGATGACCCGACTGCTGTCAGATGAGTCGCTACCACCATCGAGCAGTTCCAGTCTCACTGTAGAGTCCTTGGGCCCTCGGATCAGCTGAACGACATCATCAATTCGCCAGCCGACGACATCGATCAATTCATCGTCTCCCTGGCCCACGGCAATAATTTTATCCTCCGCTTTTAAAATACCTTGCACATCTGCCGGACCGCCAGGAATAACACGCGCGACCTTGGTGTAATCGTCTTCTGTGCGCAGCTCAGCGCCAATGCCTTCAAGCGAAAGCGACATATTGATCTGGAAGTTCTCTGTGGTTCGGGGTGAGAAATAGGCGGTGTGTGGATCGTAGAGCGAGGCGAGGGCGTTCACATATAGCTGAAAGACATCCTGGCTATCGCGCTGCTCTATCTGTGTAATCTGGTTGTTAAAGCGTTTGATCAGGAGTTCTCGTGCCTTGGTCGGCTCCTTGTCATTGAGCAACAGCCTAATCAGAGAGTCCTTGATCCGCTTGCGCCAGTAATCGCGCTGCTGTGCGTCACTGGTCATCCATTGCCGCTCAGCACCGTCAAGCACAATGCTCTCGTCTATGTCGAAGTCAAACTGCTGGTCGCTCTCGAGCAGCGCGATATTGGCCTGCAATTGAGTAACCATGCGCTGGCGTAAACGATTAAATATCACGAAACCGGGTTCAACATCGCCTCGTCGTGCCAAATCGTCGAGTTGAGTCTGCCACTGGGCAAATTCATCAATATCAGCTTGTAGAAAATAACTTTTCAGCGGATCGAGCATTTCGATGTAGGTGTCGAGGTAACGTCGCGACAAGTCGTCGTTTATCTCTTGACCATGGTAGTGGCGGGTGGCAAGACGGTCGAGAATCTCTCGATAGAGGGCGGTCTGGGCTGAATCACGCTCAATAGGTGCAATGGCAGCTGCATTGAGGCTTAAGCCGAAGCTGAGGGTGGATGCGAGTATTAGCGCGACAATAACGCGTGGCATAGTTATATTTCCTTGTCTGTGGAGCTCAAACTTTGTCAATGTCAGATTTTTGTTTAAGGTAGGAGTTTAACCAGAAGTTGTAATAACTACTATAGACAACAGATACATCAGTTTGCTCAATACATTTACATAGTAGGGTTTACGTTACTTGCAGAAGGATGATAACGATTGGAGCGGGCAAAGAGAGTTGGTGGTGGCTATCCTATATGTCCTCTAATCTCAATTAGTGGACTTTACTGGACAGTGCGGATACAGGCTGATAAAGTTGCGGCACGCTGTATCACTTTGAGTTTAATTTTATGAGCACTGGCAAAACATTTAAAGCCTGCCCGCTATTTGATGCACACAAGACTTTTGTACGTCTACCGATGGGCGCGAAAATGCTTGATGGTTATCCCGATTCAAAACATTTCCTCGACACTGTATGTAAACAGATTGGCGATGCCGGTGAAGACTTTCAGTACACTCAGGCATTTCTTAAAAGTTACAGCCGCAAAAGCGAAGCCACATACCGAGGTTATCGCAATGAAGTTGAGCGTCTGTTGTTGTGGGCGTGGACCGTTGCTGGCAAGAGTGTTATCCAGCTCAAGCGCCCAGATCTTGAGAGCTACTTTGACTTTGTCCACACTCCGCCAGCAGCCTGGGTTGGCAGTTCGGTTCAGGATCGCTTTAAAATAATCGGCGGAGAGTGCCGTCAAAATGAAAATTGGCGGCCATTTGCCGGGAAACTCGCCAAAGAAGACCGTAAACAAGCAATGGTGGAGGGCGTTGATATCCAGGTTTCCCGAGATCATCACACGTTATCTCACGAGGCGATGAAAATCTGTTATTCCGCAGTGTCTTGCTTTTATGATTATTTAACCGACGAAGGCTACGCATTCGGTAACCCTATTCCGGCTATCCGCAAGCAATCACCCTATCTGATCAAAGGCGCTACACAAAAGAATATTAAGCGCCTCTCTGATCTGCAGTGGGACTATGTGCTCGAGTGCGCTGAGCATGCTGCAGATAAAGAGCCGCTTCAGGAGCGTATGCTATTTGTGATCGCAACTCTAAAAACCCTTTATTTAAGGGTGTCAGAGCTCTCTGATCGCACCAATTGGCAGCCGGTCTGGAAACATTACTGGCAGGACAGCGACGGCAATAACTGGCTTAAAGTGCTTGGCAAAGGCAATAAGCTTCGCGATGTATCGGTGCCAAGCGCCCTATTACCCTACATCGACCGCTATCAGCGCTACAGGGCGTCGTTAAGCCCGGCGTTCGGTATAAATTCAACATTGGTTGCGAAGAATCGAGGTTCTGGTGGAATGACCTCACGCCAACTGCGACGAATTGTTCAGGAAGCATTTGACTTGGCTTACGACAAAATGGTCGCTGAAGGATTTGGCAAGGAGGCAAAGGCACTTCGGGAAGCCACCACTCACTGGCTCAGGCATACTGGTGCTTCGCAAGATATTGCGACAAGACCGTTAAAGCATATGTCTGATGATCTTGGTCACTCGAGTATGGGAACGACGGATCAGGTCTATATTCAATCCGATATGAAAGAGCGCGCCCGATCAGGAAAAGGGCGTGACGTTTAGTTTAAAATCAGTATGTTAGAGAGTTTATATAAGCTTGATTATAATATTAATTAAGCTCGATTAGAGCCCCTCTCTGCCCCGCTCTCTACTTTGGTTAATTCTCCATCAAGCGGGTACTGTGGCGATCATTGCACAGCGGTACAGCAATCGCCGCAGTCCAGGCCTAACTATTAGACATTCAGTAGCAGGAACTCGCGCTCCCAGGATGAAATTACCCGGTTAAACTCTTCAAATTCCACCAGTTTGATGGAGGTGTAAAGCTGGATAAATTCTTTACCAAAGATCTCAATAATATCGCTATCTTCCTGCAGTCCTCGCAGGGCCTCTTCCAGTGTTCTGGGCAGCGCCAGCTCCTCTTCGTAGGCATTGCCTTCAAATGGTGCTGAAGCGCGGAGCCCCTTTTTCATGCCGAGATAGCCGCAAGCAAGTGTCGCAGCAATAGATAGATATGGGTTGACATCTGCTCCTGGAAATCGGTTTTCGATGCGAAAATCCTTTGGCAGCGCATCTGGCACGCGGAGCCCTGTAGTCCGATTATCAAAGCCCCAGTGCAGGTTGATCGGTGCAGCAACTTCGCGGGTAAAGCGCCGATATGAGTTTACATTTGGAGCAAAGAAGCTCATCACATAAGGTGTATAGGTCTGCAGCCCGCCCAAATACTGATAGAACGCCTCACTGTACTGCCCGTCTGGGGTGGCAAAAATATTGCTGCCATCCTTGAGCGACAGCACGCTTTGGTGGATATGCTTCGCCGACCCCGGCTCTGTCGCCATCGGTTTAGCCATAAATGTGGCATAAATATCATGTTTTAAAGCCGTCTCGCGCACCATGCGCTTAAATGTAAAAACCTGATCGGCGAGCGCCAGTGGATCGCCGTGAATAAAGTTGACTTCTAGTTGTGCGGCGCCAGATTCATGAATCAGCGTGTCAACATCAAGTCCCATGGCGTCGCTATAGCTGTACATCGTCTCGACAAATGGCTCAAATTCATTGGCTGCATCGATGCTGTAGGATTGTCGCGCTGTTTCAGGCCGCCCCGAGCGCCCTACTGGCGGCTTCAGAGCCAGATCCGGGTCGAGGTTCTTTTCGATCAAATAGAACTCCACCTCAGGTGCGATTACCGGTTGCAGACCTTCGGCTCGATACAGTTCGAGGATCCGCTTTAATACATTGCGCGAAGAGAATGGGTGTGGCTTGCCGTCTTTGGTGTAGCAATCGTGAATAATCTGTCCGGTTGCTTCGTTGGCCCAGGGCACTAGGCGCATGCTACTTGGATCTGGCTCCAGTAGCATATCGCCGTCAATGGTTCCGAGCAGGTCCCAGAAATCGTCTGAGTATTCGCCTGTGACTGTTTGCGCCAATATGCCTTCGGGGAGACGGCTGTCTTCCTTAACAAACTTGTTTGCCGGGATAAATTTGCCCCGGGCATTGCCGGTGATGTCGGGCACCAGGCACTCGACTTCAGTAATGTTGTGTTTTTTTAGCCAATCTTCGATGGCTTTTTCGGACTGCATAAATCACCTATCCACAGGTTGTATATGATTGGGAATTTTACATTATTTTTCGAACAATTGTTCAATTAATGTTGAATTATTATTCGAAAACATCATAATGTCAATTTTTACAGACAGAAAATTCTGCTTATGACAGCGGTTAACTCCTATTACATAGACAGTGCAGATACACAGCTTCGCTACCCTTCTTTGGTGGGAGAGCGAACAGCGGACATCTGTATTGTTGGCGCAGGCTACACGGGCCTATCATCGGCTTTACACCTCGCCGAGCGCGGCTATTCCGTGGTTGTGCTTGAGGCGGCGCAAGTCGGATTCGGTGCCTCGGGTCGCAATGGTGGTCATGTTGGGGTGGGTCAGCGCAAAGATCAGTTCTATCTAGAGAAGCAGTTTGGTCAAGAGATTGCGCGAGGGCTTTGGGATATGGGTCTTGAAGCCGTTGAGACAGTAAGGCAGCTTGTTGCACGCTACAGTATTGACTGTGATCTGAAACAGGGGATTATGCACCTCGCACATAGACGCAAGTACTGCGTCGAGCTGCAGCAAGAGGTGGACCATCTGCGTCACAACTATCAGTTTGATGAAATACAGTATATCCCCGAGGCTGCCCTGCCCGATTATATCGATAGCACGGCGTATTTTGGCGCTCAGCTGGATAACGTGTCAATGCACCTGCATCCGCTTAAGTACGCTCAGGGATTGGCCAGGGCCGCGTCAGATGCGGGGGTTCAGATCTTTGAGCATTCCAAGGTCTTGAGTTACACCCAGAGCGGGTCTGTTATCGTGCGTACCGCCGGTGGTCAGGTAACGGCCAAGGAGCTGGTACTGGCCTGCAATGGTTATATTGACAAGCTCGAGCCGCGCATTAACGGCTACATTATGCCGATCAATAACTTTGTGCTTGCAACCGAGCCGCTGTCAGACACGCAGGCCAAAGCAGTCAGTGCCCATGACACCGCCATGCAAGACACCCGTTTTGTGATTAATTATTGGAAGTTGTCGGCCGATAATCGTTTGATCTTCGGTGGCGGTGAGAATTACCGGCGCGGCTTCCCTGCAGATATAAGAGGCTTTGTGCGCAAATATATGCTTCAGGTCTATCCTCAGTTGAGCCAGACTAATATTGATTATGGTTGGGGCGGTACTCTCGCGATCACACTTAATCGGCTGCCTCATTTCGGTCGTATTGGCCGCAATATATGGCATTTACAGGGCTATTCCGGTCATGGCGTCCCGACGGCGACCTTTGCTGGGAAATTGGTTGCTGAGGCGATCAGCGGCAAGTTGGAACGCTTTGATCTTATGGCTGGTCTGCCGACGCATAAGTTTCCCGGTGGAACGCTACTGCGCTGGCCTGGCATGGTAGCAGGAATGCTTTATTTCGCGCTGCGAGACAGGATTTAACGATGTCGAATCTACGAGCCCTTACGCCTCGCAATACGCCGGTCCAGAAGCGTGCTCTGGAGCGTCGTGCGCAAATCTTAGACGTTACGGCTGTGCTGCTTGAAGAGGTCGGGCAGGACGATCTGACAACAATTTTGGTGGCGAAGCGCGCAGGCATTTCGGTCGGCACGCTCTACCATTATTTCCCCAATAAATACGCAATTCTCTATGCGCTTGCAGAGCACTGGCTGGGTGAAATTGATCGAGTTTTACGTGAACTTGAGCTGGAGCGCGTTGAATCGCTGAGTCTGAAGCGATTTGTAGATAAAGCGGTCGATCAGTTGCTCCAGGTCTACACCCATCAGCGGGGTCTATTGCCGTTGGTTCAGGCCATGTTTGGTGTTCCGGAGTTAAAAGATCTGGATGCTGCGCACGATGAGTTGATCATCAGCGCCATGGCGCGAATGTTTGCGCGAATGGAAGTGGCTGAGCGCCCTTCTGAGCTGTCACGCCTGGGTCGCGCGTTTCTTGAAGTGAACCACGCGCTGTTGCTGGTTGTGGTTAATCAGAACAAAGTCGACAGCTTAAAGACTCTCGCAGACCTTAAGTATCTCAGTCTTAGCCTGCTGGAGCGGGCAAAGAGCCAGTTCTAAGTGCCGACTTATCTTGATTAATGAGATTAATAAAAGCATTTAATTGATTGATAAACAACGCTTTTATTTTGTTATCGTGCCCTTTCGCGCATTGTGACAAATTCTTCTGCCGCTGAGGGATGAATACCCACAGTGGCGTCAAAATGGGCTTTAGTTGCCCCGGCCTTTAAAGCAATGCCCAAACCCTGAATAATCTCTGCTGCGTGTTCTCCAACCATATGGCAGCCGAGTACCCGGTCGCTCTCGTTATCAACCACCAGTTTCATGGTGATTCGCTCGGCGCCACCGCCCAGGGTTTGCAGCATCGGTTTAAAGTCAGATAAATAGACTGCGATATCCGCGTATTCCGCCCTTGCCTGCTCTTCACTCAGACCAACAGTGCCGAACTCTGGCTGACAAAAGACCGCGGTGGGGATGTCGCTGTAATCAATCTGAGCCTGCCCGTCTCCATAGAGATGATCGACTAGTACCATGGCCTCCTGAATGGCAACCGGCGTCAGTTGAACACGATCAATCACATCACCGAGCGCATAAATGCTCGGTTCTGCGGTAGCAAAATGATTGTCCACGACAATAGAGCCATTGTTCCCCATTACCACGGCCGTATTTTCTAGACCTAGACCTGCGGTATTGGCCTGGCGACCAGTGGCATAGAGCGCCAGCCCGGCAGTTAAATTGCCACCATTATCGAGCACAACGGATAGTTCGCGGTCTCGACCTGCGACTTTCACGATCTCATTGATTTGTGTATTGAGGTGAATATGCACACCTTTATTGCTCATACCTTCGACGATTTTGCCGCTCATTTCACGATCGAAGGATTTCAATAGCTCCGGGCCACGGTATACAAGATGCGTTTCGACGCCAAGGCCGTTTAGAATCCCGGCAAATTCAACTGCAATATAGCCGCCACCTACCACAACAGCGGTCTTGGGCAACTGGTCGAGGAAGAACATTTCGTTTGAACTGATCGCCAGTTCGCTACCCGGAAACTCTGGAATATAAGGCCAGCCCCCCGTTGCAATCAGGATGACTTTGGCGCTGTAGACTTTGTCTTCAACGGCCACCTGGTGTGGCCCAACCACCGTCGCGCGCGCACTAAACAGTTCGGCGCCGCTATTGTCGATAAGATTGTTATAAATAGCGTTTAGACGTTCAATTTCAGTGGTTTTGTTATCCCGCAAGGTGGCCCAATCCAATGAGGGCTGCCCAGGAATTGACCAGCCGTAGCCTTTGCTTGCATGAAAAAGTTCGGGAAATTGAGAGGCGTAAACGAAAAGCTTCTTCGGCACACAGCCGACATTGACACAGGTGCCACCGAGATAGCGCTCCTCAGCGACAGCAACTTTTTTGCCTTTACTGGCTGCCATTCTTGCGGCTCGAACGCCACCGGAACCGGCGCCGATAACAAACAGGTCATAATCAAATTTAAGGGTCACACATACTTCTCCGCAAGGTTAAACCAGGCCAACTTGTTATGCAGGCTAACAACGTGACCAACAATAATTAAGGTTGGCGCCGTGGCGCCTGCTCCACGAACTATACCCGGCAAACTGTCGAGATCGCCGATAAATACCTGCTGATTGTTAGAGGTGCCCTTTTCAATCAGCGCTGCAGGTGTCTGAGGGTCAAGCCCGTGCTGCTTGAGCTCATCGCAAATGGTTTCCATTCCATTCAAGCCCATATAAAACACCAGTGTTTGGTTTGGCTGTACGAGTTCGGGCCAATTGAGGTCCATCTTGCCAGAGCGCAGATGTCCGGCAATAAAGCGTACTGACTGGGCGTAATCGCGGTGCGTCAAAGGGATGCCGGCATAGCTGGCACACCCTGAGGCTGCGGTAATACCTGGTACCACTTGGAATGGAATACCTCGCTCAGCAAGAGTTTCTATTTCCTCGCCGCCGCGTCCAAAGATGAACGGATCGCCGCCTTTCAAGCGTACAACGCGGTTGCCTTCGAGTGCGTATTCAATCAGTTTTTGATTAATATTGTCCTGCGATACCGGATGGTCCCCCGCGGTCTTGCCGACATAAATACGCGTTGCATCGCGGCGCACCAGATTGAGCACTTCCTTCGACACCAGTCGATCGTAGAGCACAATATCGGCCTGCTGCATAAGGCGCAGAGCCTTAAAGGTCAACAGATCTGGATCGCCAGGACCACCGCCAACCAGGTAGACCTCGCCGGTTTTGAACGCCGTGCTGGTCTCAAGTTTTTGTTCGAGCAGCCTCTCGGCTGTATCGAGGTTGTTGGCATAGGCTTGTTCGGCGATGGGGCCGGAAAACACCTCTTCCCAGAACGCTTTTCGGTCTGCACCATTGGAAAATCTGGCCTTGACGCGCTCTCGGAAACTCCCTGCCAAAGCGGCCAGTTTACTGGTTCCTGCTGGTATCAGCGCCTCCAGTCTGGTGCGCAGCATGCGCACCAGCACCGGGGCATCGCCACCACTGGAGATGGCGATTTGAATCGGTGACCGGTCAACAATTGAGGGGAAAATCACATTGGAAAAGCCTGGATCATCGACAACATTGGCAAGTACATTAATGCTCTGGGTATGTTCTGAGACCAGACGATTGAGTTCGCGATCGTTGGTTGCTGCAATCACCAGGGCCAAATTGCTGATCATTTGCATATGATCCTGATGGTATGGCGCAGTTATCAGGTGCAGGCCATTACAACCGTGCTCTTTATCCCGCGCATCCATTTCGAGCAGATCGGGACAAAAGTCTTTGGCAACAATCGTGATAATAGCGCTGGCTTCCTGCACCAGGCGAACTTTGCGCAGAGCGATCTCACCGCCGCCAACAACCAGTACATTGCGGCCCTTTAGGTTATGAAACAGCGGCAGGAAATCCATGATTTCTCCATCTTTGGCAGCTTATTGAGCTGACGCCTGGATTACCTTTTGACCATTCATTAGCGGCTGCAGTACCTCAGGTATAGCAATTGAGCCATCTGCCTGCTGGTAGTTTTCCATCACGGCGAGCAGAGTGCGCCCCACCGCCAGACCAGAGCCGTTTAAGGTATGCAGCAATTCGGGTTTGCCGTCAGCATTTCTATACCGTGCTTTCATGCGTCGAGCCTGGAAATCGGCAAAATTACTACATGAAGAGATCTCGCGGTATTTTTCCTGAGACGGCAGCCAAACTTCAATATCGTAGGTCTTGGCGGCAGAGAAGCCTAGATCACCACCGCAGAGTACGACGGTACGATAAGGCAGTCCCAGCTTTTGCAGAATGGCCTCGGCATGGCCAACCAGCGTTTCCAGTGCATCCCATGACTCGTCTGGATGCACAAACTGCACCATCTCAACTTTCTCAAACTGATGCTGGCGGATCATGCCGCGCGTATCGCGCCCATAGCTGCCCGCTTCACTTCTAAAGCATGGCGTATGCGATACGAACTTGATTGGCAGCTTATCGACAATTTCATTGCGGTATATATTGGTGATCGGGACTTCAGCGGTTGGAATTAGATAAAAATCTCGTTCATCCTCGAGCTTAAACAGGTCGGCTTCGAACTTGGGTAGCTGGCCGGTGCCAAACAGTGACTCGCGGTTTACGATATAGGGCACATAGACCTCTTCGTAACCGTGTTCATTAATGTGGGTATTGAGCATAAACTGGGTCAGCGCGCGGTGCAGGCTGGCTAGCCCGCCGCGCATTTGTGAGAAGCGTGAGCCAGTAATCTTGACGGCGGTATCGAAATCGAGACCGTTAAGCGCCTCGCCGAGATCAACATGATCCTTGACCTCAAAATCGAATTGTCGGGGCTCGCCCCAGCGGCGTACTTCTATATTGTCGTCTTCATCCTTACCTGCTGGTACAGAGCTGTGTGGAATGTTGGGGATCTCTTGCAACAGACTGTCGAGTTGGCTTTGCACCGCGGCCAATGCTGCATCAGCGGCTGCGGAATCATTTTTAATCTGCTCACCCTTGGCCTTGAGAGGCTCGACATCTTCACCCTTGGCCTTCGCTTCGCCGATAAGCTTACCCATCGACTTGGAGTAGCTGTTGCGTTCCTGTTGCAAGCTTTCAGCAGCCAGCTGTAGTTCTTTACGCTGAGCCTCCAGAGCTAAAAAAGCGCTGCTATCGAGACAGTAGCCTTTGATAATCAGGCTTTCGGCAACGGCATTTAAATCCGAACGTAACAGCTTCGGGTCAAGCATGGTGGTGTCCTTAAAAAATAGTCTTTAGTGTGTACTTACAACAAGCGCGTCAGCCAGATTGAACTGCTGATGGCGACAAGGCATAAACCAACGGTCGCCAGCACATAGAGCAGCGCCAGAAAAAGGAGGCCATTTTGCCACAAACCCAGGGCATCAAGCGAGAATGTTGAGAAGGTTGTAAACGCGCCGAGAAAACCGATCATCAACAGGCTGCGCATTTCCATCGACAGCAGGGTGCGCTCGACAATAAGCACGAATAAAATACCCATCACAAAGCTTCCCAGCACATTGATGGCGAGCGTGGCGAAAGGGAATTTATGGTTGATCTGGAATACCCAGCTACTCACCGCATAGCGTCCCATTGCGCCAAGCGCACCGCCTATGGCAACAGCAATCCAATGCATTATTGATCTCCTTGGTTGGCGTTATCGAGATTCCGAAGATAGGCTAGCTTTTCAGCAATTTTCTTTTCCAGACCGCGATCCGTTGGTTGGTAATACTGCTTACCTGCCAGCTCGTCAGGTAGATACTGTTCTCCGGCAGCATAACCATTTTTTTCATTGTGGGCATAGCGGTAGTCTTTGCCGTAGTCGAGCTCCTTCATCAGACTGGTTGGTGCATTGCGCAGGTGCATTGGCACCTCATAGCTGGGTAGCGAGCGGACATCGGCCATGGTTACCTTAAAGGCGTCATAAACAGCATTGCTTTTTGCGGCCACTGCCAGATAGATCACCGCTTGGGCCAGTGCCAGCTCGCCCTCAGGGCTGCCGAGACGCTCTTGAACATCCCACGCACTCAAGGCCAGCTCCAACGCGCGAGGGTCTGCGTTGCCAATATCTTCGCTGGCCATGCGCGCTAAGCGCCGCGCGATATAAATGGGATCACAGCCACCATCGAGCATACGACACAGCCAATACAGAGCAGCATCGGGAGAAGATCCGCGAACAGATTTGTGCAGTGCCGAGATTTGATCATAAAAATATTCGCCACCTTTATCAAAACGCCGGGTATCACCGACCAGTACCTGTTCGAGAACCTGTCTATCAATGCTCGAGCCCTCGCCCTGCTCAGTGGCTAAATCATTGGCAATCTCAAGCAGATTTAAGGCCCTGCGTGCATCGCCATCTGCGGCTGAGGCAAGCAGCTCGAGAGCTTCATTGTCGAGATTCAGCTTGCGTGTACCGAGCCCATGTTGTTGATTGTCGATTGCCTGGCGGATAACGGTGATGACTTGATCCTGACCGAGGCTTTTCAAAACATAGACTCGACAGCGAGACAGTAGCGCGTTATTTAACTCGAACGACGGGTTTTCAGTAGTGGCGCCGACAAACACCACCGTGCCGTCTTCGACAAAAGGCAGAAAAGCATCTTGTTGAGATTTGTTAAAACGATGCACCTCATCGACAAACAGGATAGTTTTGCGGCCGCGCAGGTCGCGCTGTTCGGTTGCTTTGGCGATAGCGCCGCGGATTTCTTTGACCCCCGACAGCACTGCAGAGATGCTTTCGAAGTGAGCATCGGCGGATGCGGCAATAATTTTTGCCAGTGTGGTTTTACCCACTCCAGGCGGGCCCCAGAAAATCATTGAGTGCAGAGTGCCATTCTCAATAGCTTCACGCAGAGGCTTGCCCGGTCCCACTAAGTGTTCCTGGCCATAAAATCCATCCAGTGTGGAGGGGCGCATACGCGCGGCCAGTGGACGATAAACAGTCTGATTAAACAGGTCAGTCGACATTGTTGATGACGTCGACCCCCTCGGGGATCTCGAAGATAAAATTATCGTCTGACAGCGTGGGGTTAAGTTGCACTGCAGTGAGGCGAATTAATGTGATCTGTCCCAGATTATCGAGCAGTGCAATTGAGTCCGGAATACCCTCGGCGAACGTGATGCGGATAATATTGAACAAGCTGCCACCTTGCTCAGGCTGCAGTTCAAAGTGGTCGCTTGACAGCCGACGCACAAAATAGGCGCTGTCGAGCTGCTCAATATCACCGGAGAACAGAATGGCGGGAGTCGCAGCCAGGTCCTGATTGAAAGGTTGAATGATCACCTGTTCCAGATCCGGGTCATAAACCCATAGCGTTGAACCGTCAGCAATAATCTGTTGTGGCATCGGGCTCTCTACGACCCAGCGCAGGCGATTTGGCTGAGATACTTGAAATATCCCCGTTGAGGTCTGCAATTGATAGCCGTCAGGGTCGGTGATTTGCTGATTAAAGCGTGCCGATAGGCTGTTTATGGGTTGCAGCAGCTGACGCAGCTGTTGGATATCATCGGGATTGCCACCAGACCAGGCTACTGTGGCGAGCAGTGAGCAAAGCATCAGCGCCAGTTTACAGGATTGTCTTAGCATAAGAGCTTCACTCACCATTGGTTGTTGGCCAAGGTCTAGCGACCACCCGGCGATAATATCTCGCGACTGCCATTGCTGTTCATGGCGCTAACAACGCCGGCAACTTCCATCTGTTCGATCAGTCGTGCTGCACGGTTATAACCCACTCGGAGCTTGCGCTGCACCGAAGAGATAGAGGCTTTGCGGCTCTCGAGCACAAAGGCCACCGCCTCGTCGTATAGCGGATCCGATTCCGGGTCGTCGGCGCCCTCTTCCCCTCCGCTATAACCAGGTACGGCGATGGACGATACTGCGGCTTCGTCGGTTATTTCACTGAGGTAATTGGGCGCGCCACGACGCTTCCAGTCGGCGACCACTTTATGGACCTCATGATCATCGACAAAGGCACCGTGGATACGCTCGGGCACGCTGGTTCCTGGAGGCAAATAGAGCATATCTCCATGACCGAGAAGCTGTTCGGCGCCACCCTGGTCGAGAATGGTGCGTGAGTCAATTTTGGACGAGACCTGGAAGGCGATTCGAGTTGGAACGTTGGCTTTGATCAGACCAGTGATGACGTCGACCGATGGGCGCTGGGTGGCGAGAATCAGGTGGATTCCCGCCGCACGGGCCTTCTGAGCAATTCGGGCAATTAGCTGTTCCACTTTTTTGCCGACAATCATCATCATATCGGCAAACTCATCGATGACTACGACTATGTAGGGTAAGGTCTCCAGTGTTGGCGCTTCAGGTGCTTCCTGGGTTGCATCCCAGCCCATTTCATCCGGATTAAATGTCCACAGCGGGTCGCTGACCGGATTGCCCGCCTTGATGGCATCTTCAATTTTGCGATTGTAGCCGGCCAGATTACGGACACCCAGCGCAGCCATCAGTTTGTAGCGTCGCTCCATTTCTCCAACGCACCAACGCAGGCCGCTAGCGGCATCTTTCATGTCGGTGATAACCGGTGTCAAAAGGTGCGGAATGCCATCATATACGGATAGCTCCAGCATTTTTGGGTCGATAAGAATTAATTTGACCTCTTCCGGAGAGGCTTTAAACAGCAAGCTCAAGAGCATCACATTAATACCCACTGACTTACCGGACCCGGTAGTGCCGGCAACCAGCAAGTGCGGCATACGGCCAAGATCGGCAACAATCGGTACGCCGGCAATATCATGGCCCAGTGCTAGTGTCACCGGTGAACTGGAACGATCATAAGCTTCTGATGACAGCACCTCACTCAGCCGCACCATCTCGCGCTTTTCATTTGGAATCTCGATACCGACGACTGATTTGCCGGGAATGACTTCCACCACACGCACACTGATTACCGCCATCGAGCGAGCAAGATCTTTTGCCAAACCGGTAATACGACTGACTTTGACGCCGGCGGCTGGTTGAATCTCGAAACGGGTCACGACGGGCCCGGGAAGTACTTCAACTACGTCAGCTTTGATTCCAAAATCGAGGAGTTTGTGTTCCAGCAGGCGTGACAGGTGTTCAAGAGACTCCTCTGAATAGCCTGTGTTACTTTTATTGTCGGCGGCATCGAGTAGATTAATCGGTGGCAGCGAACCGACAACTTCACTGTCTTCAAACAGGGTCTGTTGTTTTTCTCGCTCAATACGTTTGCTGACTACGGGCTTGGCCTTGGGCTGCTGAATGGTAGGTGGAACACGTTCTTTTTGCAGCTTGGTTTCGGTTTCTATTTTTGCCTGTCTTTCGAGCACGGCCTCGCGGGATTTGGCCTTCTCCTCGCGAGCCATTCTCATAGTTGCCAATTTACTACGAGCGGTGTGATACAACTCAATGGTTCTGAGACCAAGTCTGTCAATCAAGGCAATCCAGGAGATATCCACAAACACAGTCAGACCAAACAGAAACACAGCCAACAGAATCAGCGTGCTGCCAACATAACTAAACACAGCCAGTGAGGCTTCGCCAATCTTGTTGCCAAGAATACCGCCAACACCGAACGGATAGCTGTTATGCACTTCAGCATATTGGATATTGGCCAGCGAGGTGGCGCTTATCATCACTAGCACAAAGCCGATAATACGCAGGGTAAAGGTCACTGAATCGAAACGCTCTGGCGCACGCAGAATATAGGTGCGCAGGATTTGAATGGCGCGCACAGCCAATAGTGCAGGAAACAGATAGGCCATCACGCCAAACAAGGCAAAGAAAATATCGGCTATCCACGCGCCGGCGAGCCCCACAGCGTTACTTACCTCGCTGCGAGTCCCCGTATGTGACCAGCCAGGGTCACCTGCGGAATAGCTTAATAGCGCCAGCAAAAGTATCGAGCAGAGTGCAATCCAGCCGATAAGGGCCCCTTCTGCGAGCAATCTTGTACTGCGAGCTGGGTGAGTGCCATCGTCTGCGGCAACCGGGTTGCGCTGTTTTTGCTTGTCTGTGCTCAACGGGTGAATCCCTGTAATTTTGTGCAGACTCAATTGTAGCCCGTTGAAAATTAAAAGCTATGTTTGAGCGGGCGATAATCAATGAATATGGCAGTTCTTGGGCGCTAAATGCCGACACAGAAAAGATAATGAAAAAACCTGTTTTGCCATGCCATGGGATTGATTATCATAGCGACCTTTCGCGCACTGTATATTCTATAAATTCCTCAAATTAGAGAGAAACCATGTCTGAGACACAACATTACCCGCTGATTATCTTAGGTTCTGGCCCGGCCGGCTGGACTGCTGCAGTTTACGCGGCGAGAGCCAATTTGAATCCAGTAGTAATTACCGGTATTCAGCAAGGTGGGCAGTTAACCACGACGACCGATGTGGATAATTGGCCTGGTGATGCGGAGGGTGTTCAGGGTCCTGATCTGATGGTGCGCATGCAAAAGCATGCCGAACGCTTTGACACTAAAACAATCTTTGATCATATCGACCAAGTTGAACTGAGCGAACGACCATTCCGCCTGAAAGGCTCCAACAACTACAGCTGTGATGCATTGATTATTGCCACCGGTGCCTCAGCGCAGTATCTCGGGCTGCCCTCTGAAGAGGCCTTTATGGGTAAGGGTGTCAGCGCTTGTGCCACTTGTGACGGGTTTTTCTACCGCAACAAAAAAGTTGCCGTTCTCGGCGGCGGTAATACAGCCGTGGAGGAGGCACTGTATCTGTCTAACATTTGCAGTGAAGTGACCTTGGTTCACCGCCGCGATGAATTGCGCGCGGAGAAGATGCTGCAGGACAAGCTGTTTGAAAAACAGAAAAATGGCAATATCAGCATTGAGTGGAGCCACAATCTCGATGAAGTGCTGGGTGACGAGACGGGTGTAACCGGTGTGCGAATCAAAAGTACTAAAGATAACACTAGCAAAGATCTCGAGGTTGCCGGAGTGTTTATCGCGATTGGCCACAAGCCTAATACTGATATTTTCATCGATAAGCTGGCCATGAAAGATGGGTATCTCACTGTCGCTGGTGGCATGCAGGGCAATGCGACTGAAACCAGTGTTAAAGGTGTGTTTGCTGCCGGCGATGTCGCCGACCATGTTTATCGCCAGGCTGTCACTTCTGCCGGTAGCGGGTGTATGGCTGCACTCGATGCAGAGCGTTTCCTGGATCAGTAACATCAGTCGAGACTGAGTGTGCAGATTCCTCTACTAGACTCAGATTATCCGCTGTTTCCCAGTCCACTCGATGCGCTTTCCGAGCCCGATGGCCTGCTCGCCGCGGGGGGTAATCTGCTCCCGGAGACGCTGGTAAGAGCGTATCGCTCTGGCATATTTCCCTGGTATCAGGATGGCGACCCCATACTCTGGTGGAGTCCGGCAACTCGCTGTGTCATTGAACCCTCTGCATTGCACTGTTCCAGGAGCCTGCGTAAATCACTGCGGCGCAAAGATTATCTGGTCACTCTTGATCGAGCTTTCGATCAGGTTATTTATGCGTGTAGCGAGCCTCGAGATGATGATGGCGGCACATGGATAACTGAGCAGATGATGGCAGCTTACAATGTACTGCACCAACGCGGCGATGCCCATTCAATTGAAGTTTGGCACGACCACGAGTTAATAGGCGGCCTCTACGGGGTTGCTGTTGGCGGTTTGTTCTGTGGTGAATCAATGTACAGCCGCCGCCGCGACAGCTCAAAGATCGCCATGGCTCATCTTTGCCGCTGGGCGCAAGACGCAGGTATTCAGCTGATTGACTGCCAGCTGGTTAATCCGCATTTGTCGAGTCTCGGTGCAATCGGGATTGAACGTTGTGAATTTTTAACCAGGCTCTCAATGTATCGCGATCAGGTCATAGATTGGCCTCTACCGACGGCTGACAGTCCAACTCCGGCTCTGGATTTCGATTGGGGATAAAAACGACGGCCGCGATGTTGAGTATCTCGAGAGGTTACTCTACTCTTTGTAACAATTGACAGATTGTTTTATCCGCCATTTTTCGCTAACCATTAACTGCAAGGTACTCATTTCATGACTCGAGATATATCGCCTGATATAGGGACAATCAGGCTTTGCCTGACCGAGGCACATGAATGCAGTTATCTACCCGGACAACAATCCACGACCGCCTTTGTCGATCCTGATCTGAGAATTGATCTGGAACTCTACTCGAGAATGACCAGCCTGGGTTTTCGTCGCAGTGGCCCATATCTCTATGCACCAAAATGCAGTAGCTGTAGTGCTTGCATTCCAGCTCGTATACCGGTGGCTGAATTTGAATGGACTCGGGCGCAAAAGCGTTGCTGGAAAAAGAACGCCGACATTATGGTTGAGCAGCTTGATTCGATTAATATCGGCGAGCACTATCCTGTCTATGCCAGCTATATTGAGCGGCGTCATAGCGATGGCGACATGTTTCCACCCCACCTGCGCCAGTTCGAAGATTTTCTTGGCAACGCCTGGGAATGCACTCAATTTCTCGAGTTCAGATTAGGAAGCAAATTGATCGGCTGCGCGGTGGTCGATGTTATCGAAAATGGGCTGTCGGCTATCTACACCTATTATGATCCCGATTTTGCCGACCGAGGCCTAGGTGTGCTGGCGATTCTTTTTGAGATGAATTTAGCTCAGCGTCTGGGCCTTGAATACCTCTATCTCGGGTACTGGATTTCCGGTTGTGACAAGATGAACTACAAGGCAAATTATCGCCCCCTTGAGCTGTACCAGGAAAATCACTGGCGAATTCGCGAATGACTTTGCTATACGAGGCGATTTAGGGCAAACTTGCCGCGCTTTTTGGCGTCGAGTAGCACAGAGTCCGATACTCAAGCCAATCTCTTATTTTGAAACACTTTATCGAAAGGCTAGTAATCAGGCTTATGGCGAAAGAAGATCACATTGAATTTGAAGGCGAGGTTATCGACACTTTGCCGAATACCACTTTCCGGGTAAAGCTGGAAAATGATCACGTTATCATTGCCCATATCTCGGGCAAAATGCGCAAACACTACATTCGTATTTTGACGGGTGACAAGGTCAAGGTTGAAATGACTCCCTACGACCTGACCAAGGGTCGCATTACTTTTAGGGAACGTTAAGTTCTCCGTGCTCTCAGCACGTTTTTAATCCAAAAAAAACCGTCGCAACCTGCCCTGTTACTTATTCTGGGCCGGTGTGACGGTTTTTTCTTAGCGACTTGCCCCATTTAGCTACTGGTTGTGAGCTCATCTTCGGTGTGTACTACTAGCTCTCCATCCTCAACGCGAACATACGCTGTGCCGCCCTTTTCGGACAAGCTACCAAACAATACGGCTTCCGCCAGTGGCTTTTTAATCTTCTCTTGCAGCAGACGATCCATCGGCCGAGCTCCCATCTTGGCATCATAGCCATTTTCGGCCAGCCAGCGACGAGCGTCATCATCGACGTCCAGAAACACCTTCTTGCTATCAAGTTGCGATTGCAGTTGGACAAGGAACTTGTCGACGACGGTTTGAATGACGTCCAGCGTCAGCTCGCCGAACTGAACAATCCCGTCGAGACGATTGCGGAACTCCGGTGTAAACATTTTCTTGATCGCTTCCATACCATCGGTGCGGTGATCCTGCTGTGCGAAACCTATTGACGAGCGGCTCATCAACTCAGCGCCGGCATTAGTGGTCATAATCAGAATGACATTGCGGAAGTCCGCTTTGCGGCCATTGTTATCAGTCAACGTGCCGTGGTCCATGACCTGTAGCAGCAGGTTGAAGACATCCGGGTGAGCCTTTTCAACCTCATCCAGCAAAACGACTGCATGAGGGTGTTTGTTGACTGCATCGGTCAGCAGCCCACCCTGGTCATAGCCAACATAGCCCGGAGGAGCGCCGATCAGACGAGACACCGTGTGACGCTCCATATACTCCGACATATCAAACCGCAGCAATTCGATGCCGAGAATATTGGATAATTGACGACTGACCTCTGTTTTACCAACACCGGTGGGGCCGGCAAACAGGAAGCTGCCAATCGGCCGAGTTCCTTCGCGCAAACCAGCACGGGCCATCTTAATTGCAGTTGTCATAACATCAATCGCTGGGTCTTGGCCAAATACCACCATTTTCAGTTTGTCAGCGAGCCCTTTAAGCTGTTCTTTATCAGAGCTTGATACACTCTTTGCGGGTATACGGGCTATTTTCGAAATCACCAACTCGATATCGCTGACACCGACAGTCTTCTTGCGCTTACTGGCCGGCTGAAGCCGCTGGTATGCCCCTGCTTCATCGATTACGTCGATGGCCTTGTCAGGAAGGAAGCGATCATTGATATGCTTGGCAGCAAGTTCTGCGGCTACTTTGAGTGCCGGATTGGTGAATTTCAGATCGTGGTGGTCTTCAAAGCGCGACTTTAACCCTTTGAGAATTTCATAAGTCTCATCGACAGTCGGTTCGCCGACATCGACTTTCTGAAAGCGTCTTGAGAGCGCGTGATCCTTCTCAAAAATACCCCGATACTCCTGGTAAGTTGTCGACCCGAAGCAGCGCAGTTTGCCAGACGACAGCAGCGGCTTGAGTAGATTTGAAGCATCCATTACTCCGCCGGACGCGGCGCCAGCACCGATAATAGTATGTATCTCGTCAATAAACAGGATCGATCCTTCGCGCTCACCAAGTTCACTAATAATGCCCTTCAGACGCTTCTCGAAGTCGCCGCGATATTTGGTGCCGGCGAGTAACCCACCCATATCCAACGCGTAGACGGTACTCCCGATCAGGGGCTCTGACACCGCATCTTCGACAATCAATTTGGCCAGCCCTTCAGCGATGGCAGTTTTGCCAACGCCGGACTCGCCGACTAACAGCGGGTTGTTCTTGCGGCGTCGTACCAGAATCTGACTGACACGCTCAACCTCGGCGGCACGGCCAACCAACGGGTCAATCAGTCCCAGAGCTGCCTGCTCATTGAGATTGGTGGCGAACTGACTGAGCAGGCTCTCTTCCTGACCTTCAGTTGTGGCCGCCGAATCAGTGTTGGCAGTGGATTCTTCATTACTGCGTTCTGGTTGATCGGCATATTTCGAAATGCCGTGAGAAATGTAATTAACAACATCAATGCGGGCAATATTTTGCAGTCTCAGGAAGTAGACAGCTTGACTCTCCTGTTCACTGAAAATCGCGACGATCACATTGGCGCCAACCACCTCGCTGTGATTGGCGGAATTAACCTGAAATACCGCTCGTTGGAGCACGCGCTGAAAGCCGTGGGTCGGCTGAGTTTCTTGCTCCAGTTGAGTATCAGAGATAATCGGCGTAGTGGAATCGACAAATTCGATCAGGTCTTGACGCAACACCGACATATCGGCGCCACAGGCTTTGAGGACACTCGATGCAGAGGCGTCGTCAAGCAACGCGAGCAAGAGATGCTCCACTGTCATAAATTCGTGGCGCTTTTCCCTGGCGGTTTTAAACGCCAGATTAAGGGTAACTTCGAGCTCTCTACTTAACATGGTCTTTTCTCTTTTTGGTCATTACAGATCTTCATCTTCACAGGGTTCTACTGCACACAAAAGCGGATGTTGATGATCCCTCGCATACTGATTTACTGTGCCCGCCTTTGTCTCTGCCACATCTTTAGTATAGATGCCACAGACACCCTTTCCATCGGTGTGAATGCTTAACATGATCCGTGTAGCATTTTCGCGCGTTTTGCCAAAAAACCGTTCCAGCAGCTCGACCACAAATTCCATCGGCGTGTAATCGTCGTTGAGCAGGACCACTTTATACATGGCCGGCTTTTTTAACTTAGGTCTTACCGCTTCGACAACGGTATCGCTGTCATGTTGCCAGGCGGGTGTTTTTTTCTCGTTACTCATACATATTTTGCCAATTAGATTACCTATCAAGTACGGCTTTCATCTTACATTAGATTATCGAAACTGCTAAGTGATGAGCGGTCTTGACAGAGATTTGCAACTATTTACAGTGACAGCAGCTAAAAAGGTGACCCACTTAACAATGGAATGGGAAAGATAAAATGGAGAAAATCAAAAAATGGTGGAAACAGGGACAGTCAAATGGTTTTGCAACAATCGTGGCTTTGGTTTTATAACGCCAGACAATGGTGATCGGGAGATTTTTTTCCACCACAAAAACATCATTATGGACGGGTATAAGACGTTAAAATGTTTCCAGCAGGTAACCTACGTTATTGAAAATGGAGAAAACGGCCGCCATGCGATTAATGTCGTCCCTTGCGCGGCGCTACAACCTCCGGCCATAAAAAAGCTCAAGCACCACTTTGACCATGGGAGTGACCGTGACGCCAAGCGCAAGAAAGACCGCTAGCTTAATCGAGATAGTGCCAGAGATAGTACCGGAGATAGTGTCAGAGAAAGTGGCCAGAAAAAATAGCGATCGCGGCAACCCCAAGGGCTCCTTTAGGGAATAAAAAAAAACCGGCCCTAAAAGCCGGTTTTTAAGAAAGGATCGAAAATAATTTACATGTTTTCGATCATTGCATCGCCGAACTCTGAACAGGACAACAGTGTTGCGTCGCTCATTAGTCGCTCAAAGTCATAGGTTACTTTCTTTTCAGAGATAGCCCCTTCAATGCCCTTGATCACCAGGTCGGCCGCTTCGCCCCAGCCCATATGACGCAACATCATCTCAGCAGAGAGGATCAGTGACCCAGGGTTTACCTTGTCTTGACCTGCATACTTGGGTGCAGTGCCGTGAGTCGCTTCAAAGATGGCAACGTCGTCAGAGAGATTGGCTCCCGGCGCGATACCGATACCACCCACCTGAGCAGCCAGCGCATCAGAGATATAGTCGCCATTGAGGTTCAGTGTGGCCAGCACACTGTACTCATCTGGGCGCAGAATAATCTGCTGCAACATCGCATCAGCGATAACGTCCTTAATAACAATATCGTCGCCCGTATTGGGATTTTTTATTACATGCCATGGACCACCGTCCAGTGGCTGAGCGCCAAACTGTTCACGGGCGACTTCATAGCCCCAGTCACAGAATGCACCTTCGGTGAATTTCATGATATTACCCTTGTGAACAAGCGTTACAGAGGGTTTGTTTTGGTCGATAGCATATTGAATCGCTTTGCTCACTAAGCGCTTTGTGCCCTGCTCAGACACAGGCTTGACACCAATGCCGCAGTTCTCATCAAAACGGATTTTGGTAACACTCATTTCCTCTTTGAGGAATTTGATAACCTTCTTAGCTTCATCGGTGCCTGCGCGCCATTCGATACCGGCATATATATCTTCGGAGTTTTCGCGGAAAATACACATGTCGACCTTATTAGGCTCTTTCACTGGAGACGGAACACCCTCAAACCATCGCACTGGGCGCTGACAGACAAACAGGTCGAGCTCCTGACGCAGGGCCACGTTCAATGATCGAAAGCCACCGCCAACGGGAGTAGTTAACGGGCCTTTAATCGATACAGCATATTCCTTAACGGCTTCCAGTGTTTCAGCGGGGAACCAGTCGCCCTCGTAGAGCTCTGCTGCTTTCTCACCGCAGTAGACTTCCATCCATGAAATCTTACGTTCGCCGGCATAGGCATTTTTAACCGCCGCGTCGATAACCTTGATCATGACCGGGGTGATATCTACACCGATACCATCACCTTCAATAAAAGGCACGATCGGGTTGCTGGGAACGTTGAGTGAATAGTCTGAGTTTACGGTAATTTTTTCGCCAGATTGAGGCACCTGGATATGCTGATATCCCATTATTGTCTCCGCAGGGTTGAGGTTGCTTGTAAAAGTTTTACTAAAGGCGCGCATTTTAGCACCATTCCCCCCCTTTTTTGTAACTCTGTTTCATTTACAATGGTGAAAAAAGTGGGAAAGTTGTGTCCAGGCTGTTGTTGTTTAATAAACCCTTCCATGTTTTGAGCCAGTTTACTGACTCCGAGGCTCGCACTACTCTGTCTGAATACATTTCGCTGAAAGGCGTCTACCCTGCCGGGCGACTTGATTACGACTCAGAAGGGTTGTTGTTGCTTACGGATAGCGGTCCACTGCAGGCCCAAATCAGCCATCCAAAATTTAAGCTCGACAAAACCTATTGGGTCCAGGTTGAGGGCACAGTTAGCAACGATCACTGTCAGCAGCTCATGGATGGTATCGATCTTAAAGATGGTCCTGCGGTGGCGCTTAAATGTCGGCCTATGCAGCCTCCCGTGTTGTGGCCGCGAGTACCGCCTATCCGGAGGCGACAAAATATTGCTGACAGCTGGTTGGAATTAACAATCAATGAAGGCCGAAATCGTCAGGTCAGGCGAATGACGGCCGCCATTGGCTTGCCGACACTTAGGTTAGTGCGAGCAGCGATTGGCAATTGGCGTATCACTGATATAAAGCCAGGGGAATATCGTATTGAAACTGTACATATGCCAGCGCCTAAAACGCCCAAGCCTCGCTCCCAGCAGAAACCAGGACCCAAGCGCAAATCATATGCAAAACCCACAAAGCGAGGCGGTTAGCTGTGCCAGATAAAATTCACCTTACCGTGGCTACCGTCATTGAAAAGTCCGGCCAGTTTCTGATGGTTAAAGAGACCAGGCAGGGTCGACAGTTGATTAACCAACCGGCCGGCCATGTCGAGCCCGGTGAAGATATTCTCGCCGCCGCGCTACGCGAGACCTATGAAGAAACCGGCTGGGTTGTATCTCTGAGCGGGTTTCTCGGCATCGCTACCTATCGCGCGCCGAGCAATGGGATTACCTATTACCGGCATACGTTTGTCGCACAACCAATAGAGTTTGATCCTAGCGCACAGATCGATACCGATATTGATGAAGCTGTGTGGATGAGCTACGACCAGATAGAGAGCAATCTGACAACGCTGCGCAGTCCATTGGTTTTAAGCTGTCTGTCGGACTATTTGGCGGGGGCTATTTTTCCTATGGAAATATTCCGCAACACTTTATAGTCACGAACATAATTGTTACGAAGATAAATAGTAATGCAGATAATTAGCTACAAAGATAAATAGTTACAAAGATAAATAGTCGCCCACATGGTTGTCACGTCACATAGAACAAAGCCATGTACGCATCAATCCAATACCGGTTTGTGACCGGCAATCAACCTCTACAGTGATAGATATTCGGTAAACAATGGAAAAGCTAGGAAAAGTGATAGTCGGAATGTCTGGAGGCGTTGATTCTTCGGTTGCGGCGCTGCTGCTGCTGGAACAGGGCTACAGCGTCGAAGGCCTGTTTATGAAAAACTGGGATGAAGATGACGACACCGAATACTGTACGGCTAAAGCCGACCTCGCCGATGCTCAGCAGGTGTGCGATAGAATCGGAATAAAACTCCACACGGCAAACTTTGCCGCTGATTACTGGGATAATGTGTTTGAGCATTTTCTCGACGAGTACCGCGCCGGACGCACCCCCAATCCCGATATTCTCTGTAACCGGGAGATCAAATTTAAGGTGTTTCTCGACTATGCACAGATTCTTGGTGCCGACGCCATCGCCACGGGCCACTACAGTCGGGTGGCAACCATCGATGGTCAGACACAGCTTTTGAAGGGTCTCGATGCAAATAAGGATCAAAGTTATTTCCTGCATGCCGTGACCCAAAGCGCCTTTGCTCAGTCACTGTTTCCGGTCGGCGAGCTGGAGAAGCCAGAGGTGCGTCGCATTGCTGAAAAACATGGCTTTGTCACCTCAACGAAAAAAGATAGCACTGGAATCTGCTTTATTGGCGAGCGTCGTTTTAAGGATTTCCTTGAACAGTATATTCCGGCTCAACCCGGCGAAATGGTGACAGCCGAAGGCGACGTTATCGGCGAGCACCAGGGGCTGATGTTTTACACCCTCGGCCAGCGCCAGGGCCTCGGCATCGGTGGTGTCAAAAACAGCTCCGACCAGCCTTGGTATACCTTGCAAAAAGATCTGGTCAATAATCGGCTAATAGTCGGCCAAGGTGCTGAGCACCCACTGTTGTTTAGTGATCAGCTGAATGCAGAAAATATAAACTGGATTAATGGCCTGCCCTCCCCAAGCTTTAAGTGCATGGCGAAAACTCGCTATCGCCAGCCAGACCAAGCCTGTACCGTCATCGCCAATGGCAGTGGTTGCGACGTCGTGTTTGAACAGCCCCAGCGCGCGGTAACACCTGGTCAGTCGGTAGTGTTTTATCAAGCTGATCAGTGCCTTGGGGGCGGTGTTATAAAGTCTACAAGTAAAAGCGGATGTGCCAGTTGATCTTTTCCGGACCTACTCACGAGCAGGCTGTCACGCTGGCTGCGGTTTTCCAGGCCTGCCATCTAGTCGATCAGCTGGCCAATACTGGCGGCGCCAACAATCAGCAGACCGAGGTCTGTCTGTCAGCACTACTGAACCAACATCCGACTTCTGTAACGGATCTCTATGGCTCAGAACAGGCACTGGAAACTGGCATAGAGGCCATGACGACGCTGCTTGCCAAGCATCAGGGCACAGCACTGTACACGTCCAATACCCTGATCTACGCGCTGTCAGTTTTGACGCTTGAACGCCAGCTGTTCGATCGCCCGGTGATGTTAAAGGCGATCGCTGAGGGAATCGATAACGCTAATCGTCAAGCTGAGCATTTTTCAGTAACCCACAGCAATGTGATTGCCAATGTTGCCTCGCTCTATCAACAGACATTGAGCACCTTGCGGCGGCGCATTCAAGTCAAGGGCAACGCGATTTATCTGCAGCAACCAGGTGTCGCTGAGCGGATCCGCTGTCTGTTGTTTGCCGCTGTCAGAAGCGCCTATCTCTGGCGTCAACTGGGAGGTAAACGCTATCATTTATTGTTTTGGCGCGGAGCTCTAATCAAAGCTCTGAAAAACCACCACAAGCAATAAGTGTGGGTCTTCCGGGGCTGCAAATAATCTGAAATTGGGTGCTTTTTCGGGTATTATGCGCGGCTTAATCCACCAACCTCAATGGATCTAAAATGACCTTCGCCACGCTCTCTGAACTGACCGCTGTTTCTCCAATTGATGGCCGCTACGGCAGTAAAACTGAACGTCTTCGCAGTGTCTTCAGTGAATATGGATTGATTCGTTACAGAGTGATGGTTGAGGTTCGCTGGCTGCAGTATCTTGCGCAGCATCCGGGTATTGTGGAAGTGGCGCCGTTCTCGGATACAGCCAATAACCTGCTCGAGCAGCTGATATCTGATTTCAGTCTTGATCAGGCCGCGCGGATCAAAGAGATCGAACGGACCACCAACCACGATGTTAAGGCGGTCGAATACCTGATTAAAGAGACGATTGCCGGTAATGCTGAACTCAAAGCGGTCAGTGAGTTTGTACATTTTGCCTGCACGTCTGAAGATATTAATAATCTCTCTCATGCGCTAATGCTCAAGGAAGGTCGCGATAAGGTTATCGTGCCTGCACTGCAGCAGATCGCCGATCAGCTTGCCGCGATGGGCCGCGAGTTCGCAGAGGTGCCAATGCTGGCTCGTACTCATGGCCAGACCGCGTCGCCCACCACAGTTGGTAAAGAGATGGCCAATGTAGCCTATCGTTTACAGCGCCAGATCACGCAGATTGCAGCCGTTCCCCTGTTGGGGAAAATCAATGGTGCGGTCGGCAATTACAATGCCCATCTCTCTGCCTACCCCGAGATTGATTGGCAGGCCGTTGCGCAGAATTTTATTGAGCAGCTCGGTCTCGACTACAACCCCTATACCACTCAAATTGAACCCCATGACTATATGGCGGAACTGTTTGATGGGCTGGCCCGCTCCAACACTATTCTGATTGATTTTGCGCGGGATATTTGGGGCTACATATCTCTCGGTTACTTCAAACAAAAAACCATTGCAGGCGAAGTGGGCTCTTCGACCATGCCGCACAAAGTGAATCCTATCGATTTCGAAAATGCTGAGGGCAACATGGGCATTGCCAATGCCCTGTTTGGGCATTTAGCGGCCAAGTTACCCATCTCACGCTGGCAGCGTGACCTCACCGATTCCACCGTTTTGCGCAATATGGGTGTTGGCCTTGGCTATTCCATGATTGCCTTCGCCTCACTTAATAAAGGCATGAGCAAATTACAGCTAAATGAAGACAAACTCGCCGCCGACCTGGATGCTAGCTGGGAAGTGTTGGCGGAGCCAATTCAGACAGTTATGCGACGTTACGGCATTGAGGAGCCCTATGAGAAGCTCAAAGCACTGACTCGGGGCAACGTGATGGATCAAACGACAATTCAGCAGTTTATTGACTCTCTGGATATGCCGGATCACGCAAAGGCCGCGCTCAAGGCGATGACCCCTGGTTCCTATGTAGGTAATGCAGCAAAACAAGCAAACGATATTTAATCTCAATGCGAACTGTTCTTGGCGAAATCAGCGCAAAGGAGTTTCTTACCGACTATTGGCAGCAGAAGCCGCTGCTGGTTCGCGCCGCGATTCCTGGCTTTAATCCGCCAATTGATGGCGATGAACTGGCCGGTCTAGCACTGGAAGATGAGGTTGAGTCGCGCTTAATTATTGGCCATGACTGGCAACTTGAACAGGGTCCTTTCGACGCTGAGCGCTTTAGCCGTTTACCTTCTACCGATTGGACGCTGCTGGTTCAAGCGGTGGACCTCTGGGTTCCCGAAGTGGCGGAGTTGCTCGGCCAATTTGACTTCCTACCCTCCTGGCGCGTTGACGACATTATGGTTAGTTATGCTGCGGATGGCGGCAGTGTTGGACCACACTTTGACTATTATGATGTTTTCCTGCTTCAGGGGCACGGCACTCGTCGTTGGCAGATTGGTCAACACTGCAATGAGCATACGCCGCTAACTGATAATCCCGGGCTTAAGATACTTGCCGAGTTTGAGCCGGTGGATGAATGGGTGCTGGAGCCTGGAGATATGCTCTATTTACCACCCCAGATTGCCCATCATGGTGTTGCAGTGGGCGACTGCACAACGTTTTCCATTGGTTTTCGCTCCCCTGCGGCTACCGAAATGCTCGATGATCTGGCGACAGAATTGTTGAGCAGAGGCGGATCGCCACGTTATTTGACTGATCCTCCATTAACTCCGGACCTGGCATCGGGACCGATTCCGGCAAGTTACGTCCGACAGGTTAAAAAGCTGATCCTGGAAGCACTGGACGACGATCAGCTATTGGCCGAATGGTTTGCGCAGTTTATGACCGTACCCAAGTATCCGATGCTGGTCGATGAAACCGGCGAGCAACGCAGCGCCAGCGTGCGCAACAATGATGGCAGCATCAGCCATTTTGACAATGGCTTCAAACGCTAGCCAGCCGCTAGTTCTGCACCGCCGCACCAGATCCGGCACGTCTATAGTCAGCGGCACCGTAGCGCACGCTGGCTTTTTTGTCGCCGCCCAAGTCCGCCCGCTGAATACTCTCGGTGGCACCCAATACGCCGGTTTTGTCATTGAGCTGATGACCCATCGAGCGCAGTAGAGTAAGTGTGTCCTGTGATATTCCAGACTCGTAAAACACGGTGTCGGGCAGCCATTGGTGGTGAATTCGCGCTGCCGCGGTAGCCTCGGCAATATTCATATCAAAATCGATTATATTTAGTACCATCTGAAGCACAATGGTAATAATCGTACTGCCGCCAGGACTACCAGTGGCGAGAATCGGCTGGCCTTCTGGGTTAAATACAATCGTTGGCGTCATCGAAGACAGTGGTCGCTTGCCTGGTTCAATAGCATTGGCCTCCCCACCCACCAGCCCATAACCATTGGGTGAGCCCGGTTTGGCGGAAAAATCGTCCATTTCATTGTTGAGCAGGAAACCTGCTCCAGCGACCGAGATTCCACTGCCATAAGAGAAATTGAGCGTGTAGGTATTGCTAACTACATTGCCCCACTGGTCCCATGTGCTGTAATGGGTAGTCTCACTGCTCTCTCTACTGCCCGCTACCTTTGCTAAACCTGGGCGAATATCTTCAGACCGAGTCGCCATCATCGGGTCAATTTGTTTGCGCAACTGGCCGGCGTAGGCTTTATCGGTGAGTGCTGAAACTGGTACTGGGAAAAAGTCCGGATCGCCGAGGTATTGGCTGCGGTCGGCATAAGCCCTGCGCATGGACTCCACCAGGCGGTGGATGTAGGCCGCACTGTTGTGCCCCAGTGATGCTAAATCCCAGCCCTCGAGAATATTGAGCATTTGAATCATATGCACACCACCAGAGGATGGTGGTGGCATGGCGCAGACTTTGTTGTCGCGATAGATGCCGCACACCGGTGTGCGCTCGACAACCTTATAATTTGCCAGATCCTCGAGGCTCATCAGGCCGTTATTGCGTTGCATTTGCGCGATAAGAAGATCAGCTGTTTCACCTTGATAGAAACCGGCCCGACCCTTTGCCGCTATACGAATCAGGGTTTTGGCCAGATCCGGCTGGGCAAGAACCTCACCCGGTTGATAGCCGGAGCCATCTGGTTTATAAAAATAGGCGCGGGAAGCGGGATCTTTCTTCAGAGTCTTTTGCCGTGCTTGCAATGATTCAGAGAGATCGACACTGACCTCAAAACCCTCTCGTGCCAGATCAATAGCGGGCTGCAATACCTCTTTAAGGCTCAGCTTGCCGTAGTTATCGAGCGCATAAATAAGGCCAGCAACGGTGCCCGGCACACCCGAAGAATGGATGCTAAAACGGGCTCTTAGATTGTCGACATCGCCTTCAGCATCGAGAAACATATCCTTATAGGCCGCCGCCGGCGCCATCTCGCGATAGTCTATGGCGAGAGTTCTATCCTCCTCAGCGAGGTGGATCAACATAAAACCGCCGCCGCCGATGTTTCCGGCACGAGGCAATGTGACTGCCAGTGCAAAACCGGTGGCCACCGCGGCATCAATCGCATTGCCTCCGCGGGTCAAGATATCTGCGCCGACTTTGCTGGCAATCATCTCCTGTGAGACAACCATTCCACCACGGCTGACCACCGGATGAAAGCGTGCTTCCGGATCAAGAATAGCCTTTTCGCTGGCGACAGCGACCGAGCTTAAAAGCAGACAAGCGAGAAGTGCTAAACGGACTAGTGGCGTGGGAAACATACTGGCTGAACTCTTTATGCAATGGATCAATTAAAGGGTGGGATTACTTTCCGCTTATCTTTTCTTATCCGCCGCGATAAGGCAATCTTTAAGCGTCTGAAAAACAACTTTTCTCAGTACGCCTATCTCAGCATTGAGTTTATGATCAAACCCTCGCACACTTACCCAGTAGAGTCATTACTGGTTAAGCAATATTTTATTAGGCCCATTACATGCAGAGTGAATTTAAGTTTTATGTGCAAAAGACCAGCTGGCAGGCGAATGAGGACGAGATCAAAAGTGTGCGCAGCGAGGTCTTTGTCAAAGAGCAAAAGGTGCCTGCTGACATTGATTTTGATGGTCTCGACAATCAGTGCATCCACTGGTTGGCATATCATGAAAACGGACTGCCGTTAGGCACAGGTCGACTTTTGCCCGATGGCCATTTCGGCCGTATGGCAGTACTCAAGCCCTATCGCAAGTGCGGCGTCGGCGAGACCATTATGCGTGCAGCGATTGCCGCAGCAAGCGAAGCCAAGCTAGCTGAAATCTATCTACACGCACAGATGACCGCTCTGCCCTTCTATCAGGGATTGGGGTTTGTTGCTTACGGCGAAGAGTTTATTGATGCGGATATGCCGCATATTGCTATGCGGCTGCCATTGACGGCTGATTAGCGCTTTTATTTTGGTTATAGCTCAATCTAGTTCAGAGCTTTTGCGGAAACGATAATGCCGTTGTTATCTGCGTAGAGGTAATCACCGGGCACGAAAGTCACTCCCGCAAAGGTGACATTGACCTGGGTTTCGCCAATGCCCTTTTTATCGGTTTTGATCGGGTGAACCCCGAGCGCCTGAACACCTATATCCGTCGCCATCACCTCATCTACATCACGGATGCAACCATAGATCACCAAGCCGCTCCAGCCATTGGCAGAGGCTTTCTCTGCAAGCATATCGCCAAGGCATGCTCGCCGGATGCTGCCGCCAGCATCGACAACCATGACACGCCCATAACCATCGGTCTCAACAAGCTGTTTAACCAAGCTGTTATCTTCAAAGCATTTTACCGTTACGATCTCGCCGCCAAACCGTTCCCGGCCACCATAGTTGCTGAACATAGGCTCGAGCGCCTGGACAAGATCCGGGTAGAGGTCACAGAGATCGGGTATGGACTTCATGGTTTGCTCCTTTTTACCGCGCGGCTTTGGCTTTCTGGCGCCAGGCGTGAAGTAATGGTTCGGTATAGCCGCTGGGCTGAGTGTCACCTTTAAAAACCAGATCACAGGCAGCCTGAAAAGCGAAACTGCTATCAAAGTCTGGAGACATGGCAATATAGTCTGGATCACCGGCGTTTTGGCTATCCACCACCATCGCCATGCGCTTAAGTGTCTTCATTACTTGCTCTGAGGAGCAGATGCCATGGTGTAACCAGTTGGCAATATGCTGGCTGGAAATACGCAGTGTGGCGCGATCCTCCATCAGTCCCACATTATTGATGTCCGGAACCTTTGAGCAGCCAACGCCCTGCTCAATCCAGCGCACAACATAGCCGAGCATGCCCTGCGCGTTATTGTCCAGTTCACGCTGTATCACTGTTGCGTCTAGCTGTCGCTCTCCAAGCAAGGGGATCGTTAAAATATCATCGATAGAAGCCTGCGGTCGGCTTGCAATCTGTTCCTGAACCGCTGCAACATCAACCTGGTGGTAGTGCATGGCATGCAGTGTCGCCGCGGTCGGTGACGGCACCCAGGCAGTATTGGCGCCGGCTTTAGGGTGACCAATCTTGACTCGCATCATTTCGTCCATATTATCCGGAATTGCCCACATCCCCTTGCCAATCTGAGCTTTGCCCTTAAGGCCGCAAGCGAGCCCGACATCAACATTGCGGTCCTCGTATGCGCGGATCCAGGGCATCGCTTTAAGATCTGATTTCAACGCGAACGGGCCGGCGTGCATGCTGGTGTGGATTTCATCGCCGGTGCGATCGAGGAACCCAGTATTAATAAATACCACGCGACCGCTGGCCGCTCGAATGCACTCCTTTAAATTGACCGAGGTGCGACGCTCTTCATCCATAATGCCAACTTTAATCGTGTGTTGCTCAAGGTCCAATGCGTCCTCGATAGCATCAAAGAGTTGATTGGTGAAGGCGACCTCTTCCGGTCCATGCATTTTAGGTTTGACGATATAAATGCTGCCCGCTTCTGAATTTGTCAGGCGGCCGAGGCGCTTGAGATCATGCAGCGAGATCAGGCTGGTAATCATGCCATCCATAATCCCCTCTGGGACTTCGTTGCCGTCTCTGTCGAGGATCGCCGGGGTAGTCATCAGGTGACCAACATTGCGAACAAACATGAGGCTGCGGCCACTGAGTATCATGCCTGAGCCATCTGCGGCAAGAAACTCGCGATCCGGATTCATGGCGCGCACGAAGCGGTGATCCCCGCGGCTGACAGTCTCTTCAAGCGTGCCTGTGTTGAGTCCCAGCCAGTTGCGGTAGGCCGCCGCCTTATCCTCGGCGTCGACCGCGGCAACCGAGTCTTCGCAGTCCATAATTGTGGTCAACGCGGCTTCAAGAACAATATCTTTGACTCCCGCACTGTCCGTGGCGCCGATATTATCGTTATAATCTACCTGAATTTCTATATGTAACTTATTGTTTATTAACAATATAGAGGATGGGTTCTCAGGCGTGCCTAGATACCCCACAAACTGTTTTGGTTTGGTTAAGGGAACACTCGAGCCGTCCCTGAGAGTTGCCACTAGTTGCTGATTGCGCAGCTGGTATGCTGTGACAGCGCTGTGCGAGCCACTCGCAAGCGGAACTGCCAAGTCCAGAAAAGCGCGCCCGTAATCAATCACCTTTTGACCGCGAACGGGATTGTAACCACCCGCTTTCTCTGCCCCGCCCTCTTCTGAGATAACATCGTTGCCATATAGCGCATCATAAAGACTGCCCCAGCGTGCATTGACGGCATTCAACGCAAAACGTGCATTCATGATTGGTACGACCAACTGCGGCCCAGCCTGCTCGGCGATTTCTGCGTCCACATTTGCTGGAGTGACCTCAAAGTCGGGGCCCTCCGGTACTAAATAGTCGATGCTTTGCAGGAAACGTTTATAGTCGGCAAACTGAAAATTATCTCGATTCAAATGATGCCAGGCATCGATCTTTGCTTGAAGAGACTCACGTTTTTCAAGGAGGCCGCGGTTAATTGGTGAAAATTTATGGATGATGTCAGCAAAGTTTTGCCACAACTCATCAGGCTCAATACCAGTGCCTGGACAAATCTGTGTGTTGACGAGTTGGTAAATCGATTCGGCGATGTGCAGCCCCGAATGTTCGATGCGATCAGCCATGTGAGAAGCCTCTTGTTTAACGCGATGCGAGTCTGAGTGAATTGAGAGTCTATTCGCAGATATCAAATAAGCCAAATCTATCGCTTTTATCCCTGCTATTCATAGGCGCTATACAAGAATGCCAGCGCTGACTAGGATTGCACCGCGATCTCTTCGGAGACGGATTTAATGACCTGCCGCAACCACTTATGTCCGGGATCACGCTGCAATAAAGGACTCCAAACCATCTTTAAACGCATGCGTGGAATTTCAAACGGCGGCTCGAGAATCACCACATTGGGATTACCTGACATAGTGCGCGCGGCAATACTGGGAATGGTAACGATCAGATCGTCCTGCTCTCCGAGGAGAAGTGCCGCCTGATAATGCCGCGTAAATACCGTAATTTCACGCTTTGCATCGAGTTTACCGAGCGCTTCGTCTACCCACCCCAGCCTTTGAACATCGTCAGGGGTCATACCGACACCTACTCCCATACCGGTTTTACTCACCCAGACATGTTTGCTGGCGAGGTAGCTCTTTAGCGTCCATTTTTTGATAATCGGATTAGTGGCGCTCACCACACAGGAAAAACTGTCATCCCACAAGTGCACCTGATGAAATGACTGTGGCAGCGAATCGAACCGGTTGATCACTAAGTCAACCTTGCCACGCTCGACGTCGTGAAAACTCACATCGCTGGGAGTCATAATGTCGAGGCGGATACCCGGCGCCTCCCGGCGCAAGCGCTGGAGTAGATGTGGCAAGAGCGTGACCTCTGTGTAGTCACTGGCCATGATTCTAAAGATACGATCAGATCCTGTCGGATCAAATTCGGTTTTCGGCAGCACCGCGATCTCCGCGGCGGCGAGAACATTGCGCACCAGCGGTTGCAGTTCCAATGCTCTGTCTGTCGGTATCATGCCGTCACTGGTGCGAACGAGTAACGGGTCATCAAAAAGATCCCGCAGGCGTCGGAGACTGTTGGACATCGCGGGTTGGCTGATGCCAAGCTCTTCTGCAGCTCGAGTAACATTGCGCTCTCGCAGCAGCACATCCAGATAAACCAGAAGATTTAAATCGACTCGCGCTATATTCATTTAAAAAATGCTCGCAATTATAACTATCAATTAGATTAATGGCGGTATCATACCTAAACTGCCAGCTCTGTCAAACAAAGCAAGCTCGTGCCAGCGCACAAGATGCACGCTAAACGGACTTCATTAAAAGGGTGATTTACATGTCTACATTTACCAATAACGTTGCAGCGATCGCTGCAGTCAAAGCTCAGCACGGTTCAAACTGGGACGCTATCAGCCCAGATTCTGCTGCGCGTATGCGTGCTCAAAACCGTTTCAAAACGGGTCTTGATATCGCCAAATACACAGCAGGAATTATGCGCGCGGACATGGCGGCCTATGATGCCGACTCATCTCAGTACACCCAGTCTCTGGGTTGCTGGCACGGGTTTATCGGCCAACAAAAGCTGATTGCGATCAAAAAGCACTTTGGCACTACGAAGCGCAAATATCTTTACCTGTCAGGATGGATGGTTGCAGCGCTGCGTTCGGAGTTCGGCCCCCTGCCGGATCAGTCGATGCACGAAAAGACGTCGGTAGCTGCTTTGATCGCTGAGCTGTACACGTTTTTGCGTCAGGCAGATGCACGTGAGCTGGGCGGCCATTTCCGTGAGTTGGATGCTGCCCAAGGTGATGCCAAGAAAGCTATTCAGGACAAAATTGATAACTTCGAGACACATGTGGTGCCGATTGTTGCTGATATTGATGCTGGTTTTGGTAATGCCGAGGCCACCTATCTTATGGCCAAACAGATGATTGAAGCCGGCGCTTGCTGCATTCAGATCGAGAACCAAGTGTCGGACGAGAAACAATGCGGTCACCAGGATGGCAAGGTGACGGTTCCTCACGAAGATTTCCTCGCCAAAATTAATGCCGTTCGCTACGCCTTCCTTGAACTCGGTGTCGACGATGGCGTAATCGTTGCGCGCACTGACTCATTGGGTGCTGGCCTGACTAAGCAGATCGCAGTCACACGTGAGCCAGGTGATCTTGGCGATCAGTACAACTCCTTCCTCGATGTTGCAGAGATCGCTCCAGACGAGATAAAAAATGGCGATGTGATTATCAAGCGCGATGGCAAGTTGGTGCGCCCTCTCAGACTGCCGAGTAATCTGTACCAGTTCCGCAAAGGAACCGGCGAAGCCCGTTGCGTACTCGACTGTATCACCAGCCTGCAAAATGGTGCAGACATGATCTGGATCGAAACCGAGAAGCCACATATCGGCCAGATCGGCGCTATGGTTGATGAGATTCGCAAAGTGGTGCCAAATGCCAAACTGGTTTACAACAACAGCCCTTCCTTTAACTGGACGCTCAATTTCCGCCAGCAAGTTTTCGATGCCTGGAGTGAGGAAGGTAGAGATCTCAAAGCCTATGACCGTGCAGACCTGATGAATGTCAGTTATGACGACAGTGAATTGGCCGTTGAAGCGGATAATAAAATTCGCTCCTTCCAGGCCGATGCGGCCCGTGAAGCCGGTATTTTCCATCACCTGATTACCCTGCCGACTTATCACACCGCCGCCCTGTCGACAGACAATCTGGCCAAAGAATATTTTGGCGACCAAGGCATGCTCGGTTATGTCGCGGGTGTTCAGCGCAAAGAGATTCGTCAGGGTATTGCCTGCGTGAAGCACCAAAATATGGCGGGTTCCGATATGGGTGATGATCACAAAGAGTACTTTGCTGGTGAAGCCGCACTCAAGGCTTCGGGAAAAGACAATACGATGAATCAGTTTTAGTTCTAGTTTTACGCTGACTGTATCGAGAAAGAGGGGCCTTCGGGTCACTCTTTTTTTGTTTCTGAAAAAAAATTGTCGTTGCACCTTCAGTCTGTGCTGACGTAGCATTGGCCGCGAAAAGTGTAACCAATTATTCGCGTTGAGGCGCTGGGGGAAAGCATGAACATGTCGCGCAAACTAGGCCTTATCGGTGCGTTACTCTTAGTGATTGGCCTGTGGAGCTACCCGAGTCTCAACGCACTTTACCAAACCGTAAAACTGTTTGACGAAGATCGCATCGTAGACAACTTTCGCTCCGCCAATAAGCTTTGGTCGACAAGGGTCATGACCGCCTCGACCCAGCCGCGCCCCTACACGCAGGGCGACCCGGAAGCCCTCCCAGAGCAGTTTCAATTTGATGGTAATAAGCTCGATACAGAGCAGTTTATAGCCGACTCCTGGACGACTGGATTGCTGGTGATCCGCGGCGACGAAATTCGTTACGAAGAGTATTTTCTTGGCAACACCGAGTCGACAGCGACCATCTCCTGGTCGGTTGCCAAATCGTTTATTTCCGCGATGGTCGGTATTGCTGTTGCTGAAGGCGCGATTGAAAGCATTGAGCAGAGCGTTGATCACTACGCCCCAGAACTAAAAGGTTCTGGCTATGAGGGTGTCCGCATCAAGGATATTTTGCAGATGTCTTCAGGCATCGCTTTTGATGAGGACTACGCCGACTTCAACAGTGATATCAATCGCTGGGGCCGAGGGTTTGCCCTGGGCAGTTCTCAGGATGAATTTGCGGCAAGCCTTACCCGCGGCGGTCAGCCCGGCACGCAAAACCATTATGTCAGTATTGATACACATGTTCTGAGCATGGTCCTGACCCGGGCCACAGGCCAAACCGTCAGTGCCTATATGCAAGAAAAGCTCTATCAACCACTCGGGATGGAGTTTGATGGCTACTGGATTATTGACGGTGCGGGCGCCGAAATGGCACTTGGCGGACTCAATCTTACATTGCGGGATTTTGCCAAGCTCGGCTCCCTGTATCTTCACCTGGGTTCGGTTGAAGATCAGCAGGTTGTTCCTGCTGATTGGATTGCCGCCTCGACTATGGCCGACGCGGAGTATTTGCAGCCCAAGGCTGACCCGGACACCGGGCCCAGTCTCGGTTATGGGTACCAATGGTGGTTGCCTTCTTCCGAGAGCGGCGAATATATGGCGATGGGCGTCTACGGCCAGTACATTTATGTCAACCCGGCTCAGGATACAGTTATCGTAAAGGTCTCTGCAAACCCGTTCTATAACGACCCCGGCTATATACCCAGTAATGATTTTGCCAATCTTGCTCTTTTTCGCGCCATAGCCGCTGCAGGGGCAGATTAATTATTTAAAACCGGTATAATCTGCGTCTGCAAATTGTCCTGCTAACGAAGCTCGAGAAGCGCACGACAGCGCACTCGCTACGACTCATTTAGCGCGACTAAGGCAGCCTCACTAACTTATCAGTGTCGAGCAAAACAACTTGAAAACAGAATTTCTCGGTAAGACTCTCTCCGGCCCGTTCACGGTTCCTTCCGGAATCGTCACGACGGCGACATCTATCATTCAATATATGTTTGACCATATGCCGCAGATTGGCGTCATTACAACGAAAAGCGTCGGGCCTGAAACCCGTGCGGGAAACCGTGAGCCGGTCTATAGCCAGTATGCTCCAGGATCGTTTGTCAACGCAGTAGGTCTTACCAACCCCGGCGCTCATGCCGCGGCTGAAGCGATGGCTCAGCTTCGTATCCCTGAAGATCGTTTTTTGCTGGTCTCTATTTTTGGTGGCAGCCTCGAAGAGTATGTCGAAGTGGCAAAGATTATGGCACCGGTCGCCGATGGCCTGGAGCTCAATCTCTCCTGCCCTCACGCCAAGGGGTATGGCATGGCAATGGGCCAGGATCCACAGCTGGTGCGTGAGATTACCGCTGCGGTAAAAGCAGCAGTGAGCATTCCGGTGATTCCCAAGCTGACCCCCAATACACCCAATATCGCTGAAATCGCTATCGCCGCAAAAGCTGGTGGTGCCGATGCGCTCTGCGCAATTAACACTGTCGGCCCAGGCTACACCGCATCTCATGGTCACCCGGTGCTAAGTAATGGTGCGGGCGGCATGTCGGGCAAGGGTGTCTTGCCTATCGCCTTAAAATGCGTGCGTGAAATTACCGAGGCCACTGGATTACCGGTTATTGGCTGTGGTGGCGCCAGCAGTGCCGCCGATGTGCGCGAGTTTATGCACTGCGGCGCATCAATAGTGGGCGTTGGCTCTGCGCTAACGGGCATGACAACCGATGAAATTGGCAGCTACTTCAACCAGCTTGAGTCGGATCTCTGTTTCGATTCGGATAAGGCTGAATCTCATATTCGTTACGATATCGATATGGACTTTTCACCCGTTGTGCTGGTTGAAAATAAACGTGTCTGCGACGATATTTGTGTTCTAACCTTTGATCGAAAAATTAATGTTCAAGCCGGCGAGTTCGTTTTTCTCTGGGTGCCTGGTGTGGGTGAAAAGCCTTTCTCGGCACTGGCTGACGACCCGTTTCAGCTTGCTGTGATCGATGTCGGAATCTTTACCCATCACCTGATGGATCTTGCAGTGGGCACCGAAGTCTATGTCCGTGGTCCCCATGGAATTCCTGTTTCGCCGGCCGATGATGCCAAGATTATGGCGGTTGCTGGGGGTACCGGTTTGGCCGCGGTCTACCAAATTGCTCGCGACTTTGGTAATGCTGAAGTCTTCACCGGCGCGCGCACAGCGGAACGCCTCTACTATCTCGACGAGTGTAAACAGGTTGCTGATGTTCATGTCGCCACAGATGATGGCAGTGAAGGCTTTAAAGGTGTTGTGACCGAGCTATTGCGCACACGTCTTGAGCAAATGAGTCAGGCAGAGCGGGATAAACTGGTTTTCTATAATTGCGGCCCTGCGCCCATGGTGCATGCTGCAGCCAAGGTACAGCGAGATTTCTGCCGCGACGAACAAATCTTTAGTGCCATTGATTATCTGACCAAATGTGGTGTGGGCATCTGCGGTGCCTGTGCTACGCCGGATGGTCGCCGGATCTGTGTTGATGGGCCGTTTATACAGGGCACGCCAGAACGCCCTTCAGCTTAGTCCACGCAGGTGAGCCAGATCTTTGCTTTTGCCTCTGGCTCATCTGGTGGAGTCATTCATCTAGTAGAGGGTCTCACCTTTAGCTGCCATAGCGCGTAATTTTTCGGTGGGCCGATAGAGCTCACTGATATGTGCATATTTATCACCGCGATCACAGACTTCCTGAAGACCAATCTCATCCATCCAGCGACAGATTCCGCCGCGGAATGCCGGAAAGCCTACCCCGTAAACAAGTGCCATATCCGCTTCTGCAGGTGAGGCGACAACACCCTCTTCGAGACAGTGAAGCATTTCTATCGCCATAGCGATCATCAAACGGTCAACAATTTCGTCGGCATCAAAGAGCCTTGCCTCGCCGTAAAGATCGGCAAGCATCTGTACAACGGTTTCATCAATAGCCTTACTTGGCTTACCTTTGTCATTTAGCGCATAGCTGTAATAGCCGCGAGCATTCTTCTGGCCGAGACGGTCGGCTTTAAATACAGCTTCGGTTGGCCAAAGCTCTGCAGTCTTTGAAAACCGTTGTGGCAGGCCATCGATCATTACCGGATAGCAGTGATTAATGGTGTCAATACCGATTACATCCATCAGGTATGCAGGCCCCATTGGCAGGCCCCACCCTTCCATTACCTTGTCAATCTGCTGAAAGTCGGCGCCTTCAGTAATCATTATTTCGAGACCAAAGAGCAGCGCGAACAATACTCGATTGACCAAAAAGCCCGGACAGTCATTGACGACAATCGGCTTCTTACCCAAACCGAGCGCATAGGCACAAACCGCTGCGATAGTGGCATCAGAACTCCTGTCACCGCGGATAATCTCCACCAGCGGCATCGCGTGTACGGGATTAAAAAAGTGCATGCCGGCGAAGTTTTCGGGTCGCTGTAGAGACTCGGCGAGACGGTTGATCGAGATTGTTGAGGTGTTAGAGGTGATAACCGCACTGTTATCGACCAAGGCTTCAATTGCGGGCAACACCTGTTTTTTGACGGACTCCAGCTCTACGACTGCTTCAACCACCATATTGCAGGTGGCCACATCACTGTCAGCCAGGGTTGGATTGATCAGGCTGAGGATTTGCGCGGCCTTATCTTCACTCATCTTTCCGCGGGAAACACTTTTGGCAAGTAGCTTTTTGGCTTCCTGAATACCCAATTCCAATGCTGGCTGAGCGATGTCTTTCATAACAACAGAGTAGCCACGAATCGCATTTTGATAGGCAATACCACCGCCCATAATACCCGCACCGATAACACCGGCGGTTTTGATTTCAGGAAGTTTTTCGGCTAGCGCGTGACTGCGATTTTTGGCTTGTTTGACAATATATTGATCATTTAAAAACAGCCCGACCAAGGCTCTTGCCTCGGGAGTCTGACTGATCGAATAGAACATTTCGTGCTCACATTTTAGGGCTTCATCTCGACCAAGATGGGCCGCGTCAGAAATCAACTCTAACACCTTGATCGGCGCAGGATAATGTGTCCCAACTTTGCCGATTAGTGCACCACGATACTGGCTCGCCGCCGCTTCAACTTCTGATTCGGACATCGACAATGCAGAGATCTTCTGTGTGCGCCGGGTGTGATAGTCACGTTCGCCAGAGGCGAGCTGTGCAAGCAGAGCAATCGAGTCAGCACGCAACTGCTCAGGTTCGGCAATCGCGTCAACAGCCCCGGCATTGAGTGCTGCATCGGGCCGCTGCTGTTGCCCGGAAGCCACCCAATTGACTGCGGTGGAATAACCGATCAAGCGCGGCAGGCGCACGGTTCCACCCCATCCCGGAATAATACCAAGACCGGTTTCAGGCAGCCCTATTGCGGCTGTGGATGAAATGACTCTCGCATCACAGGCAAGACAGACCTCGAACCCACCGCCAAGGGCAAAACCATTTATGGCCGCCACTGACGGATAGGAAAGATCTTCGATCTCAGAGAACAGGTCATTGATCGCCTGAACCCCGGCAACAAACTCTTCCCTGGTCGCAGAGAACATGCCTTTAAACTCTGTGATATCAGCTCCAACCACAAATACAGACTTGGCGCTGGTCAACAGCAGGCCACGAATATCGCTCTGCGCCTTTAGCGTATCAACCGCCTTGCGAAGTTCAGTCAAAGTCTCAGCGTTAAACTTGTTGACCGACTCGCCCTGATTGTTGAAATTAATTTCTGCAAAACCATTATCAATAAGACCGAGACTGAGTGTCTTTCCTTTAAACATCTGTCGCATATCCTCTTCCGTCGATTATTAGAGTAAGTTATGAATTTTTTAGGTGTCTGGCCTGTATCAACTATTCCGCGTGCCAGGCCCAGCTGTAAAGCCAAGATCGGTATTCTAGCTATATTGCCGACGCAGTCTATGATTTACTGCGACCGAGCATTACCCAAGCAGAAAATGAAACAATGAGATTAATAATCGCACTTTATCCGGTGCACGAAGGGCAACCATGACACTGCGTGACAAAATGCATCAAGAGCTGCAGCTCAAAACACTGTTTGACCAGGCCAAAGGCTACGCCTATGACTACGCTGAGGCTGCAGAGCAGCGCAATGTATTCCCGTCAACCCAAGCCATCACTGACCTCGAGCGGTTTGTTGAAGTACTGCCGACGCAATCGGGCGATGCCTCGACCATACTTCACCAGCTGCATGAATATGGCTCCCCTGCCTCGGTGGCGCAGACGGGCGGTCGCTATTTTGGCTTTGTTAATGGCGGCATCTTACCGATCACCTTGGCGACAAAATGGCTAACCGACTTCTGGGACCAAAATGCTGCGCTGTATGTTATGTCGCCAATTAGTGCGCGTCTTGAGGAGATCTGCGAAGGCTGGCTGAAAGAGATTTTTGGCCTGCCTGACGAGACTGCAGCAAGTTTTGTCAGTGGCACATCAACTGCCATTGTCTGCGGACTTGCCGCAGCGCGTTATCGGCTATTACTCAATCAGGGCTGGGATTTTAACCGCCAGGGTCACAACGGCGCTCCGCCGTTACGGATTCTCGCTCAGCGTGAAACTCACAGTGCTGTGGTAAAGGCCATCGCGCTATTAGGTTTTGGCTTAGATAATATCGAATGGGTGGACTGTGACGCACAGGGGCGAATTATCCCCGAGAAGCTCCCAGAACTGGACAGTACCTGTATCGTTCTACTGCAGGCAGGCAATGTAAATTCCGGTGCATTTGATCCCTTTGAGGTAATTTGTCGGCGGGCGAACGCGGCCGGCGCATGGGTACATATTGATGGAGCTTTTGGACTCTGGGCCGCGGGTAGCGAACGGCTTAAACATTTGACCGGAGGTATACAAGGTGCCCACTCTTGGTCAGTCGATGGCCATAAAACCCTTAACACGCCCTATGATAGTGGCATTTCATTGTGTCGTGACAGAGAAGCTCTGGTGGCTGCTCTACAAGCATCAGGCGCCTATATCATGTATAGCGAGAATCGCGACGGTATGCTCTATACGCCGGAGATGTCGCGCCGTGCTCGTGCCGTAGAGCTGTGGGCGGCACTGAAATACCTCGGTCGAGAAGGCATTGACGAACTGATCTACGGATTGCATCAACGCGCTCGACAGTTTGCTGAAGAACTGTCAGCTGCAGGCTTTGATATTGTTAATGAGGTCGTTTTCAATCAGGTTGTCGTTTCTGCGTCCGAACAGGATGCAGAGACTCAGCTAATACTCGAGGAGATTCAGGCCTCCGGCGAGTGCTGGGTTGGCGGCTCCGTTTGGCAAGGTAGAAAAGTGATTCGTATCAGCGTCTGTTCCTGGGTCACCAGCGCTGAAGATGTTAGCCGTTCGGTTGCAGCATTTCTTGCTGCACGCCACCAGGCTTGCGGAAAATAATTACATCAGCGCCAATAATCTCAGGGGTAGCGCCCCACTCTGCGCCAAGGTACTCAAAGCTTTCTCGCGAGAAAAAACTGATGTGAGTCGGATCGGTTTTATAGTGCCAACTGGCAAATGACTTAAGTTCATCGGTCAACTTGGTCATAATTCCAAGCACCCCGCCGGGCTTCAATAAAGACCACAATCGGTTTAAATCGGCACCCGGCTGAGCCAGGTGCTCGACCACTTCTGTCGCAGTAATAAAGTCATATCGATTTTCCAGCAGGGCAGGATTATTCGCGTAGTAGAGATCATACAGCTGCACACTATGGCCCTGTTGCTCAAGCATTACCGACAGGCACGGTCCCGGGCCGCAACCAAAATCCAGTCCTTCGCTATATTGCGGCAGAAGGTCTAATAACGGTTTGGTAAGCCGACTGAGAAACCTTCGATAGCCCGGATCATCGGGATCGTTTTCGTGCAAGTCATACTGGGCTTTTTCATCCTCTGGGGACAGATGAAAAAGCGCATCAACATAGACGATTGCACAGTCGAGACACTTCAAGTAAGGACGACGCTGATCTCGATGGTAATCTGAGATTCGCCGCCCCGCACAGAGAGGACACACAGGGGGCGAGCAATTTGTATCTGGTTTTGAAGTCATCTTTGATGCTCAGGCTGCGCCAAAATCGTTAATTTCCCAGTCTACACAGAAGTTCCTGGGCAGACTATTTTAGCAAGCGTTAAATCAGATAAGTCCGAGTGTTAAAAAGTCATTAATTTTTCGGAGCTTGTTATTAATTCGCATTGACGAAATCCGGTGTGGTCAGTATTATGCGCGCTCTCGAGAGAGACCGCATGGTAAGACATTCGGGGATTAGCGCAGTCTGGTAGCGCGCCTGCTTTGGGAGCAGGATGTCGGGGGTTCGAATCCCTCATCCCCGACCACTTTCCGGCTTGTAATATGCGCCCGTAGCTCAGTTGGATAGAGCAACGGCCTTCTAAGCCGTGGGTCGCAGGTTCGAATCCTGCCGGGCGCGCCATTACCTTGGTATGGTGCCCGTCGGATTGCCGGCCACAAGACTTTTCTAGTAATGCTCAATGGTGGACGTAGCTCAGTTGGTAGAGCCCCGGATTGTGATTCCGGTGGTCGCGGGTTCAATCCCCGTCGTCCACCCCATTTTCGTTATTACTCGCTTCCCCAGATCAGTTCGTGCCCTGTCGTATCCGCGCCGTTCAATTACTTATCTCAACCAAATTACTCATACCCTGCCGAAAAAAGGTTGCGTTGTCAGCCGAGCTTGCCTATTTTAGCGGCTTTAATTTAACCACTGACTTAGACAGGTTTGAACATGACTGCACTGATCCTCGATGGCAAAACGCTCGCCGCGCAAACTGAAGCTGAACTTTCACAGCGCGTTGCTGCGTTGAAAGTGAAAAACAATGGTCGGGCACCTATTCTGGCGACCATTCTTGTGGGTGCGGATCCGGCCTCGGCTACCTATGTGAAGATGAAACAAAATGCCTGTAAACGTGTTGGCATGGAGTCTATTGCAGTGGAAATGGGACAAGAGACAACGACCGAACAGCTGCTGGAAAAGATTCAAGAACTCAATAACAACCCTGACTGTCATGGCATTTTGCTACAGCACCCCGTGCCTGGCCAGATCGATGAGCGTGCGTGTTTTGATGCTATCGCCCTGGAAAAAGATGTCGACGGTGTCACCTGCCTAGGCTTTGGGCGTATGGCTATGAATGAAGCCGCCTATGGCTCCGCAACACCTCAGGGTATTATGCGCATTCTTGAGAGCTACAATATTGAAATGTCGGGCAAACATGCAGTTGTCGTCGGACGCAGTCCGATTCTCGGCAAGCCAATGTCGCTAATGCTGTTGAATGCCGACGCAACAGTGACAACCTGCCACTCCCGAACCAAAGATCTTCCACAGCTCATCAAACAGGCCGATATACTGGTTGGCGCGGTGGGTCGTCCTGAGTTCATTAAAGCCGAGTGGATTAAAGATGGCGCCGTTGTGGTGGATGCCGGCTATCATCCTGGCGGCGTAGGCGATATCGAACTCGGCCCCCTGGTCAATCGAGTCTCTGCATACACGCCTGTTCCCGGTGGCGTGGGGCCGATGACCATCAATACCTTGATTTTGCAGTGCGTTGACGCAGCAGAAAAAAAGCTCGGTTAAGACTGGCTACTGATCTTTTTGATCATTGCCGCGATTGAATCCTGCGCATAGGCCTGGTTGATAGACCAGACCTGTGCCGCAGTTTCAACCTCTAACATTTCCTTGTGACTGTTGGTTCCGCCGGCTTTACGCAAGGTTTCCTTGGTTCGCAATAACAGCTCTTTTGGCACATCACGAATATTCGCGGTAAATTCAAATGCCGCTTTAAGCAATTGATCTGCGTCGACAACCTTCCATGCCAGACCTTTCTCGACGGCCTCAACACCGCTGAGCGATTGAGAAAATAGCAACATGCCGGCGGCTGTGTTCCAGTTGACCAACTGCCGTAGCATCCAAGTATTGCCGCCGCCAGGGTGCAGGCCAAGGCCGAAAAAGCGCGGTTCAAAACGCGCAGCCTCAGTGACAATGCGAACATCACAGCCCACCGCCATATTGAATCCCGCGCCCACTGCCGGGCCATTTATCGCCGCAATGGTTGGCAATCTGCAGTTGGCAATGCTGAGAAAACCACTGTAGATACTTTCGAGCTGCTGCTGGTCGGGCACTAGATCACTGAGCTGACCGCCCGCACAGAATGCTTTACCACTACCCGTGACAATCAATGCTTTGACCTCGGGATTTTCCTCTGCCTGTTTCACAGAGTCGACGATCTGTGCGCAGACATCGAGGGTTAGCATATTGCGCTTTTCAGGGTTATTTAGAGTAATCAAGGCCGCGTTGTCGCGGATTTCAAACAGCACCAATGACATAGGGGTATTCTCGCTAAAGGTTTATTTTGATTAAAATTGATGAGCTCGCATATAGTGCGAACAAGGATACCATCTCAAGTCTTCTAAGACGCAGCGGCATACCGTATAGTCGCGAAATTAGTGCCTTAAACACTCGGCATTCTCGGGAGTCTATTGATGACCATCATTTCAATACAACAGCTTGTTGCTCACCGTGGACTGCAATGTGAGTACCCTGAAAATACTGCTCTTTCGGTAAGCAAAGCCATTGCTGCTGGTGCTCTGTTCATTGAAATCGATATTCAACTCAGCCGTGACAAACAGCCGATGGTTTATCACGATGTCACTCTGGATCGCGTAAGTGGTCGTCACGGGCAGATTTCTGAGTTAGATTGTAACGAACTTTTAGCAATACCTGCCTATGAACCGACACGCCTTGGGGAAGAGTTTGTCGACGAAACGATTGCCCCATTGGCGAGAGTGGTTGAGACTGTTCTGCAGCACCCTCAGGTGACTTTGTTTGTTGAATTGAAGGAAGAATCGATCCAGCAGTTTGGTGCCACTGTTATGCTCAGCAGGGTGTGCGATGTCTTGCTGCCGATTCGTGATCGCGCTGTGCTTATCAGCTTTGATTACCCTATTATTGCCGCAGCCAGAGCCTCGGGTTGGCCGCAGGTCGGGCCGGTTTTACGCAGTTGGATTGACCTGGCTAGCACGGCAATAGAGTCGATAAATGCCGAGTACACCTTTGTCGATCATAAAATCATTCCCCAAGTGGCTGACCTGACAAAACTGACAACCAGGCTGGTGGTCTATGAAGTCGATAATGTAGAGCTGGCAAGCGGTCTGATTAACCGTGGTGTCCCGATCCTCGAAACATTTAAGATTGCCACCTTGCTTGGGCAAGCCAAATAGACCGGCCCTAAACAGCCACAGTAAACAGGACAAGTTATGGCGCAAGCAGTTGATATATGCGTGATTGGTGGTGGAATTCAGGGAGCCGGAGTGGCACAGTCGGCCGCTCTGAGTGGCCTGTCTGTTGTGTTAGTCGAAAAAACCGGCTGGGCTGCAGGAACATCTTCTAAATCAAGCAAGCTAATCCATGGAGGACTGCGCTATCTCGAGACATTACAGCTTGGACTCGTTCGCGAAAGCCTTCGCGAGCGTCGTACGTTACTAAAAATTGCCGAGGATATTGTTAAACCAAACTGGTTCTATCTGCCGATTTACAAAAATAGTCGTCATAGAGTTTGGCAGGTGAGACTTGGGCTATTGCTCTATTGGCTGCTCGCCGGCTGGAATAATCACGGTGCGTTCAAAACCTTACCGCAGGCGAAATGGGAAGAGTTAGAGGGTTTAAATACCGCCGACCTTAAACATGTTTTCATGTACCAGGATGCGCAAACCAATGATGCCGAGCTGACGCGACGGGTTATTGCATCGGCCGAGGAACATGGTGCGACTCTGCTCTGCCCAGCGACATTCCTCAGTGCGGAAAAGTGCCCAGAAGGTTATATGGTGAGCATTGCGATCAATAGACAAATCACTACATTTAAATGCCGTAGATTAGTCAATGCCGGCGGTCCCTGGGCTAATCAAATTGCCGATAGCATTGCTCCCAAGCCCCCTATTCCAAGCGTTGATTTAGTTAAAGGTACTCATTTGCAGTTTACCGAACAACTCAGCCCGAGGTGTTTTTATCTGGAGGCGCAACACGACCAACGCCCGGTTTTTGTTCTGCCCTATCAGGGTGGCACGCTTTTGGGAACCACAGAGACAATTTTCACGGGCGATCCAGATCAGGTTAATCCAGACAGTAATGAGGTTGACTATCTGCTCGAAACGCTCCATTACCAGTTTCCCCACTTCCAATACAAGCCGGTTAATGCCTGGGCAGGTTTGCGGGTGCTGCCAGCCGGCCACACAGATGCCTTTCGACGTAGTCGAGAAGTCCAGTTTGTCGAATCCGATGATTATCTTGCGATATATGGGGGTAAGCTAACGGTCTATCGTGCCACGGCGCATAAGGCCGTAGAAGTGTTATTGCGATCACTGCAACTGGCTGACGCAGCAACGCGTCCGAATATGAAACCTGATACAGCATTTGAAATAGCCGACACAGCGCAGGTGAAACTGTAAAGTGTTACATGGCGTCTATTCTCGACGCCACTGAGTGCCCTCGCGGCTATCCTCGAGAACCACTCCCATCGCCTTTAGTTCTTCGCGCACGGCATCAGCGCCGGCGTAGTCTTTATCAGCTTTGGCTTGATTGCGCTTGGCAATCAGCATTTCGATCTGTTCCGCAGAAATATCACTGCCGCCGCGGGCAAGGGTAAACCACTGCTCAGCATCCTGCTGCAGCAGCCCTAATAATTCCGCCACAGCCAGCAGACGACCCTTGGCCTCGCTTCGGGCTCCGCCTTGCGCGGCATTCATCTCTCGGGCGAGCTTGTGCAGCTCGCTAATCGCTACAGGCGTATTGAGGTCATCAAGCAACGCCCGATAAGCGTCACTATCAGTGATATCGACATCGGTCGCCGTTACGTCGCCTTGAGCGCGTAAAAAACTGTACAACGTATCAAGTGAACGCCACGCGCTGTCGAGAAGATCCTTACCAAAATTCTGCTCTGAACGGTAGTGAGCGGAAAGAATCACGTAGCGCAGTACTTCGCCTGGATATTGCTCAAGCAGATCATTGACCATCCGGAAGTTGCCCAACGATTTGGACATCTTCTCGCCCTCGATATTGATAAAGCCGTTATGCATCCAGACATTGGCAAACGGCTTGCCATCATGAGCGCAGCAGCTCTGCGCGATCTCATTTTCATGGTGTGGAAAAATCAAATCTTGTCCACCACCGTGAATATCAATGGATTCACCAAGGTGCTTTTCGATCATTGCCGAGCATTCCAGATGCCAGCCGGGACGACCTCGTCCCCAAGGGCTATCCCAGCCCGGCTCATTGTTAGCAGAAGGCTTCCAGAGTACAAAATCACCGGCATAGTGTTTGTAGGACGCCACTTCAACTCGAGCACCGGGGAGCATATCGTCAAGTAAGCGCTGGGATAGCTGGCCGTAATGCTCCATCGATTGCACCGCAAACAGCACATGCCCCTGCTCACCCGTCACACCATTATCGACGGCATAGGCGTGCCCCTTGTCGATCAGTCTTGACACCATATCGATCATTTCGGGGATATGTTGCGTCGCGTAGGGAATAATAGTCGGCGATAAGTTGTTTAATGCCGCCATATCGTCAAAGTAAGCCTCGGCATAGCGTGTCGACAGCGTGCTGATATCCTCGCCCAGCTCTGACGCGGTTTGCATAATCTTGTCATCAATATCGGTAATATTGCGCGCGTACTGAACATTGGGATAGAGCTTTTGCAATAATCGGTAAAGTGTATCGAACACCACTGCCGGACGCGCATTGCCAATATGCACACGGTTGTAGACAGTTGGCCCACAGACATACATCGTCACCCGCTGTTCATCGATCGGCTGAAACAGCTCTTTACTGCGGGACATGGTGTTGTATAACGTCAAACTCATGGTGATCTCTAAATTTATATTAACGTACCGATTTCGGGGAATGCCTGGCGTATCTAACGGCCTTTGAGCGACTTTAAGAACCCTCGGCGCCTGGAATCAGCGCCAAGAATCAGCGTAAAGAAATAGTCCGGTTAAACACCAGTTTCTCAGAGCTGCTGTATTTCGAATCCACACAATAATAGCCTTCACGTTCAAACTGATAATGTTCGCCGACAACGGCAGACCCCAGCCCTAACTCCGCTTTCGCATTTCTTATGATTTTCAGAGACTCGGGGTTGATCTGCTCAACAAATGAGCCCTCACCCGCTCCCGGCGCTGGAACATTAAACAAGCGCTCATACAGGTACAGATCACAGTCGACACAATTATTGGCATCAACCCAGTGAATAACACCACGCGGACGAATACCCTCAGGAGGATCTTCACCGACAGTACCAGGCACATAAGAACAGATCAGCTCGACCACCTCGCCACTGCTGTCTGTCACGACATCGTCTGCCGAAATCACATAGCCACCTCGCAGGCGAACATAGTCGCCAAGCACCAGGCGCTTAAATTTCTTGCGCGATAAAGTCGAGTCCAGACTAAAATCGTCACGGTCAATATACAGCTCTCGACTAAACGGCAGCTGCCTGGACGCGAGGTCACCGCGATTGGGATGGCCTGCCGCGCTGAGCAGCTCCTCTTGATCGACCGGGTAGTTACTCAGAGTGACCTTGAGCGGATTAAGTACGCACATGGCGCGCATGGCGTTATTGTTCAGGTCTTCACGAATGAAATGTTCGAACTGAGCGACATCGACCACACCATCGGTTTTGGCTACTGCCAGACTGTTACAGAACTCACGCACCGAGGCAGCGGTCACACCGCGACGACGCAGGCCGGAGAGCGTAGGCATCCGCGGGTCATCCCAGCCATCGACATGCTTCTCATCCACCAGTTGCTTGAGTTTGCGTTTACTGGTCATGGTGTAGTTCAAATTGAGACGACCGAATTCATATTGGCGAGGCACGCTTGGCAACGGCAGATTAGCCGCAAACCACTCATAGAGCGGCCTATTGGCTGCAAACTCAAGGGTGCAAACAGAGTGGCTAACGCCCTCGATAGCATCTTCCTGGCCATGAGCGAAATCATAGGAGGGATAGATATTCCATTTATCACCGGTGCGGTGATGAGGCATCTTTTTGATGCGGTACATCACCGGATCACGCATATTGATATTTGGCGAGGCCATATCAATCTTCGCCCGCAAAGTCATGCTGCCTTCATCGGCTGCACCAATTTTCATTTTTTCCAGCAGCTCGAGGCTTTCCGCTGCGGGGCGTTCGCGATAAGGGCTATTTTTCCCGGCCTCAGTCAGGGTGCCACGATAGTCGCGCATCTGCTCAGCATTGAGCTCACAGATATAGGCCTTGCCCTGTTCGATTAAATAGATGGCCCAACTGTAGAGTTGATCATAATAGTCCGAGGCAAAGCGCGGCTCACCCGCCCAGTTAAATCCCAGCCAACGCACATCTTCAATAATGGCCTGAACAAATTCGTCCTCTTCTTTCTCAGGATTGGTGTCGTCAAAGCGCAGATTACAGTGGCCACCAAACTGTTCGGCGAGGCCGAAATTAAGGCAGATAGACTTGGCGTGACCGATATGCAGGTAGCCATTTGGCTCAGGAGGGAAACGGGTAACCACTTGGCTGACGCGATTGGCCTCTAGGTCAGCAGTGATAATCTGCTGGATAAAATTGGTCGGTTTTTCGATATCGGTCATGGAAATATGTCTGGAAAAAAACGTGGCGCCGATTATAGCCTCAGCTACTGGAGCAATAAACAAAAACGCCCTCAGTAACGGAATTAAATGTCTTTTTGCTCGCCAACGCCTCTGCAAAAGAGAATGATCGGTTTTAATCCGGCCCGTTACGCTCTAAAATGCCCCTCACAATAATTCACACTTGCTATCTCACAGTTACTTTTGCACAGGACTTTTTATGATTACATTGCGTACGACTCACGGCGATATTTCTATCGAGCTCGATTTTGACAATGCGCCGATCACTGCAGCCAACTATCTGCAGTATGCTCGCGATGGTTTTTACACTGGCACAATTTTTCACCGCGTTATACCCGGCTTTATGGTTCAGGGCGGTGGTATGGATGCTGACATGCAAGAAAAAGAGTCTCGCGATTCGATCGAGAATGAAGCTGACAACGGCCTCGCCAATGATATTGGCACCCTCGCCATGGCGCGTACCAGTGATCCCCACTCTGCATCATCGCAGTTTTTTATCAATGTTGCCAACAATGGCTTTCTCAATCACAGCGGCAAAAACAGCCAGGGTTGGGGTTATGCCGTGTTTGGCAAAGTGGTTGAGGGTATGGATGTAGTTAACAATATCGCCAAAGTTAAGACTGGCAGCTCCGGCTATCATCAGGATGTTCCTGTTGACAGCGTTGAAATTACCGACACGATTATCAGCGATGCTTATTCTGACAAGTAAGTCGTAACCGGCCAACTTATGTCTGTACTGTTTATATCAGATCTTCATCTTGCACCTGAACGCCCGGCAGTGACCCGGGCGTTTTTGTCTTTCCTTCATGAGACGGCTGCGCACGCTGAGGCGCTTTATATTCTCGGGGATCTATTCGAGGCCTGGGTCGGTGATGATGACCCGACTGATCTTGCTGCCGAGGTGCAGGACAGCCTGTGTCAACTCAGTGAGTCGGGCGTAGCGCTCTATGTACAACACGGCAACCGGGACTTTTTACTCGGCAAACGTTTTAGTCAACGTTGTGGCGCAACGTTATTGGGCGACGAAACCGTGCTTGACTATCGGGGTCACCGGGCGCTATTAATGCATGGCGACGCCCTGTGTACGGATGATGTGGATTATCAACGCTTTCGGCGCAAAGCACGCAACCCTATCTATAAATGGTGCCTCTCGCACCTGCCCCTTAAACGCAGACAGAAACTCGCCAGCGATTGGCGGGCAAAAAGCATGGCCGCCAACAGCAATAAAGCATCGGCGATTATGGATGTTAATGCCGCGGCGGTTGAGGCGGTAATGAGCAAGCATCAGGTGGCATTGTTGATCCATGGTCACACCCACCGCCCAAATCGACATCCGCTGCCCGGTGGTGAACGTATTGTTCTTGGTGACTGGCATGACTCTGGTTGGGTGTTGGTGATGACTGACCAGGGCTGCGAGCTGCAGAGCTTTACAATAAGCAATACCGAAACAGGCGTCTAAGCTCACGAATAACGCAGGCATATAAGCTGCAAATGGCCATAACAGAGTGGCAATACGCCTGGGACAAGGTATGATTGGTAACTAAATCGGTTCACTGAAGGACGTTATTATGGACACTGAAAAATATACCGCTAAAACACTATCAGGTAATCAGCAGAGCGGCATCGAAAGCACTGCTCTGGATCCAGCTGTAGTCAAGGTACTGCGTAATACGTACATGCTACTCGGCGCAACACTGGCCTTTAGTGCGGCAATGGCGGGTGTGGCGATGGCACTCAACGTGCCCTACCTCGGTCTGTGGATGTTGCTGCCCTACTTCCTCTGCCTGTGGATGACGGAAAAGAACAAAAACAACTCCTCAGGTATTGTTTGGGTCTTTGCCTTAACCGGTTGGCTGGGCTTCACCATTGGGCCAATCCTCAATATGTATTTGGCTCTGCGCGGTGCCGAGCCGATTATGATGGCGCTGGGCTCCACCGCCCTGGTGTTTTTTGCCTCGTCTGCCTATGTGATGACCACGCGCAAAAACCTTAACTTTATGACCGGCTTTTTAATGACCGGTATGCTGGTCGCGTTTATTGCCGCTATCGCCAATATCTTCCTCCAGATTCCGGCACTTGCACTGACCATTAGTGCGGCGTTCGCTCTTATCTCAACCGGCATGATTATGTGGCAAACCAGCGCTATTATTCACGGCGGCGAGCGCAACTATATTTCCGCTACAGTAACGCTTTTTGTCATGATCTATAACCTCTTCCTCAGCCTGTTACACCTGTTTGGCATGAATGACGATTAAAACCTTGCGTTAAGATTAAGGCCCCTCAGCTGGGGCCTTTTTTGTACCCGCTGACGAAACAGCATCATGAGTGATAAAAACTATTTAAGTAAGCTATCTGACTGGTCTGCTGATCGTGCATCAGAAATTGCCGGGCTCGATAACGTGCAACTCAATGAGGCGCACCTCGAGGTGCTCAGAGCGGCACGCCAATTCTATGATCAGTATGGCTTTTCGCCTTCTATGCGGCCGCTGTGTAAAACCGTAGCCGAGTACTGCGGTCTTGAAAAAGGACGCAGCATCTATTTGCTGCAACTGTTCCCAGATAGCCCAGCAAAGCGAGTTGCGCATTACGCCGGCCTACCGAAGCCAAAAAACTGTATCTAGCTGACCAAAACCTTAAGCCCTGAAAATCATATGATTAATTATGTCTGAAACCATCATCGATTCCGCTCGCTATGATATTGAACTCCAACGCAAGCTTGAGCGCTTTAAAGGTACTCTTGAGGGACTAAATTGCCCCGAGATTGACGTCTACGATTCAGCTCCCAGCGGCTTTCGATTACGCGCCGAATTTAGAATTTGGCACGAGGGCGGCCGTGCGCACTATGCGATGAACCGGCCCGGCGAAAAACGTCCCTATATCATCTCAAGCTTTCCGATTGCCGGGGAGTTGATTGCTCGTTTAATGACACCCCTGCTCGACGCAATCAACGCTAATCTGACTCTCAGTCACAAACTCTTTAGCCTCGAATTTCTCACCACGTTGAGTGGCGAAGTACTGGTCACGTTGATCTACCACCGCTCATTGGACGATCACTGGCAGCAGGCCGCCGAAGCGTTGCAAACTGAGCTAAAGATTATGATTATCGGCCGCAGTCGCAAACAAAAGCGAGTGCTTGAGCGTGACTATGTCACTGAAACACTGCATGTGGACGGTATGCCATACCACTATCAACAGGTCGAATCGGGTTTCACCCAACCCAATGCTCGAGTCAATGAAAAAATGCTTGGTTGGGCCAGCGCGTGCTGTGCACAGATAGCCACGGAGGGCTCGACCGACAGCGATTTACTTGAGCTTTATTGTGGCAATGGCAACTTTACCGCCGTTCTAGCTCAGCACTTTCGAGGTGTGCTGGCGACAGAAATTTCAAAAATCTCGGTGCGTTCAGCGGAGGCAAATTTTAGTCTCAACAACGTCGATAATGTCACTGTTGTGCGCATGTCGAGCGAAGAGTTTACACAGGCTTTAAATGGTGAGCGGCCTTTCCGGCGACTGGCAGAGATCAATCTGCGAGACTTCAACTTCACGACCATCTTTGTTGATCCACCGCGCGCCGGGCTGGATGATGGCACATTAGAATTGGCCAGGCGCTTTGAGACGATTCTCTATGTCTCCTGCAACCCGGAGACCTTGCGTTCCAATCTCGACGTATTGAACAGCACCCACCAGATTGTTCGCACGGCCATTTTTGACCAGTTCCCTTGGACACATCACCTTGAGAGTGGTGTGTTGCTGAAACGCCGAAAATCAGCTTAGACGTATACTGATCAACTGGCTGGCGCTTATATGCACAAATTCTCGAAATCGTGTTTCGATCTCCTCACGCTCAACATCCAGTCGCAACTGCTCTATTTTACTCAAGGCGGCCCAGTCATCGAGAATGGGAATATGCGCTGTTGCAACGGCTAACTGCTGGAACACACTCACCTGTTGCGCCTCGTCAGGACTTAACGTGATTTGCTTTGAGAGCCAAGCGATGCGCATAGCAGCTTCAGTTTCGCTGAGATCCTTTTGCACTAAGGCGCGGGCAATTATTTGTACTGACTGCCGCGCTTCACGTTCTTTCCCATAAAGGTGCTCGGCCAACTCGCGCTCACTGGTTTCACGCTGTTGTCGCTGGCGGCGTAACTTCAGGCCAAGATAGATTGCGTAGCCTGACAGAGCGGCCAACAATACAAACGCTGCTGATAAAACGAATTGGGTCATGATGAGCCTTTGTCGTGTTGTGTGTGTGCTGTGGTGCGAGATGGTTAAGTTAGCGCTCGTCGTCGGCAGACTCATCACTCGTGCCGAGTTGAAGCGTGCCGTCGGTCTCAAGGCTACCGTCCGGTAAACTCTTTTTTGCCTTGGCGCCGAGTTTTTTAAGCTCTTCGGTACGTCTTATCAAATTACCACGACCGCTGGAGAGACGTTTATGGGCGGTCTCCCAGGCTTCCTGACTCTTCTCAATATGCTTGCCAACTTCATCGAGAGACTCTATATAAAGCACAAACTGGTCATAGAGACCGCCGGCTTTGTCAGCAATCAGCTGAGCATTGCGGTTTTGATCAGCATAGCGCCAGAGGTTTTTAATCGTTCGCAACGTCACCATCAGTGTGCTTGGGCTAACCAGAATAATGCCGCGGTCATAGGCATCGCGCATCATTTCAGGGTCCTGATCGAGTGCCAGCATAAACGCAGATTCTACGGGGACAAAAATAAGCACAAAATCGAGACTGTTAACGCCATCAAGATTTTCGTAATCCTTGCTGCTAAGCCCTTTAATATGGCTACGGAGAGAATTCAGATGTTGGCGCAGACATTGCTGCTTTTCATCCTCATTCTCAGCGTGAAAATAGCGTTCATAATCGACCAGACTGACTTTGGCATCGATTACAATGTCGCGCCCTTCGGGCAGATGGATAATCACATCTGGATTGCGACGCTTACCTGATTCATCTTTTTTAGCCACCTGAGTGCTGTACTCACGACCATTGCTAAGGCCAGAATCTTCAAGCAACTTCTCGAGTATAAATTCACCCCAATTGCCCTGCGCCTTATTATCGCCTCGCAAAGCATTAGCCAGCGAGACAGCGTCCGCTCCGACTTGAAGAGTCTGCTTTTGCAGCTCGCTGATCTGCCCTACCAGCTTGTTGCGCTCCGCGTTTTCCTTATCATAGGCAGACTCGACTTGCTTGCGAAAATCACCAATATCCCGACGCAACGGACTGAGCGTCACCTCAAGCGCCTCTTTGCTCTGCAGTGAAAACTTGCTCTGTTTTTCATCGAATATTCGATTGGCAAGATTTTCAAATTCTTTAGTCAAACTCTGTTTGGCCTCGCCGAGTAATGCTATCTGTTCCTGATAGTGACTCTGCTGGCTCGTCAGTTTTTGTTCGAGGGCGCTATTGCTGGCCAGTAGCTCTCGGCGTACAGCTTCAAGTTGGTCGTGATCTGTGCTCAATTGATGTACACGTTGCTGGGTCTGGTCGAGTTCACTTCGCAGGCTGGCAGACCTTGTGCGCAGAATGAAATGGCAGACCGCCGCGCCGACAATGAAACCGGCCAGCGCAAAAAGTAATGAAATAAGATCGAGGGAAAATTGCATGGGACTATTGTACCAGTCCTCTGTCATTTACACCGCTGTTTTGCGATTATAGGTGCGCTTATCTGCCGCGGTTAAAAACGGCGTTTTCTAAATAACTTTCCTGGCCAGGTACCCATGCTGCCACCGCTTATTGATATCAGCCTGTTCCGTTCTGCGATTGAGCGCAATTGCCTGATCCTGACGCCTAACCAGCGTCTGGCAGCCAAAATAATTCAGGCTTGGGGCCACGAGATGGCTGGCTCTGACAGCACCTGCTCCGCCTGGCTGCAGCCTCGGGTCTACTCCGTCGACCACTGGCTCAAAGCCTGCTGGGATGAACTGCAGGACCAGAACCATGAATTGGTAACTGGTCTGGCTCTGGTTGGGGGTCAACAGAGTCGCTATTACTGGGAGCGAGCGATCGCCGACGACGGTGGTGAGCAGCGCATTAGCCTTGCCAAGCTCGCCGCTGATACCCTGACAATACTTGAAAACTGGAATCTCTCTGTGGAGCAGGTTCCCGCGGCGACCGGTGATTTTGGCGATAACCCATCGATGCAATACTTCAAACGCTGGTGCAATCGCTTTGATGATCTTCTGCGCCGCGACAAACTGATGACACCCCAACGTAGCTGGCAACGTATTGGCAAGGCTTTTGACTGCGGCGCGTTGCCCGTCGAAAATGAACTGGTCCTATATGGTTTCCAGACCCTTCCGCCGTTGCAGGCGAGTGTGATTGGGCGTGCGACCACAAACCTGACCACACTGGATTCGGCGCCCCGCAACACTACCGTTATGCGGGTTGAGGCTAAGGACCACCAACAACAGATCCGCCTGGCCGCAACCTGGGCCGCACGAGAGCTTAAAAACAACCCCGTACAACGTATCGGCATTATTGTGCCAGAACTGAGTAGCGTGCTGCAGCCGGTTACACGGGTGATCAACGAAGCATTGACAGCCGAGTCCATTGAGATAACAGCCAATATATCTGCGGGGGTCGCGTTGCGTGATACACCGATGGTCAGCACAGCGCTGTTAATGATTGCTCTACTAAAAGGCAGGCATCCACTGGCAGATTGGCTGCACCTGCTGCACTCGCCGTACGCACTATTTGATCAGCAATCATTAGGCTTTCGTGCCGACGGTGAATTGCGACTGCGAAAGCGCAATCGCTTTGAATTCACTCTGAGTCAGTTTATCAGCGCGCTGGTCACCGCAGAAGAGGCTGAATCCGAGTCGCTGGCGATTGCGTCGACAGTTTTGCGCGATTATGAACGCCGTCAGATTGGCAGCCAACAGCCTTTTAGCGCCTGGGCGGATTTCTTTAATCAGTATCTGAATGCTATGGGCTGGCCGGGCAAGCGCACACTCAACAGTCTCGAATACCAGCAGAGACAGCACTGGAGCCGACTGCTGGAACAGTTCTGTGGACTCGATAATCTGGGGATTGAAGTGGGTTTAAGCACTGCCCTGAAACATCTCTCGGAGCTGGCCCAGGACGCAGTCTTTCACCCACAAACTGCCGATGCACCGCTGCAGATTTTAGGGTTGCTTGAGGGCTCGGGACTGCGCTTTGATCAGCTTTGGATTGTCGATATGCACAGTCAGAATTTTCCCGCCTCGGTAGTAATCAACCAACTGCTGCCGGCAGACTTTCAGCGTCGTCACAGCATGCCTCACAGTCAGCCTGAGCGCGAACTTGAGATCGCCAGCAAATTACTTCAAGCATACAAATACAATAGCGATAAATTGATTCTCAGCTATCCCTTAATGCAGGGCGAGGAACACCTCGACCCAAGCCCTCTGATCACCGATATACCGATCAGCCACGACGTCCTGACAGAGATGCCGCCGCCCCATCCAGCATGGCTCTACCAGCCTTATCAGTGCCAATTAATCGAAGATCAGGCGCGGCCCTACAACCCGCAACTGGAAGTGATCCGCGGCGGCAGCGCCCTACTTAAAAACCAATCCAATTGCCCCTTTAATGCTTTTGCGACGCATCGTCTCAAAGTCGAGCCTCTGGCCGAACCCACCCAGGGACTGTCTGGCCTGGATCGCGGTTCCCTGCTCCATGACATTCTGTTCCGTCTCTGGAGCCAGTGGCAGAGCTCAACCAGATTGCAGAGCTTAACTGTAACCGAGTTACAACATCAGGTTTCAACAACCATTGCCGAAACACTAGTGGAATGGGCGCCGCATCACCCAATATTAAGAGGTGATCGTTTTCGCAGCCTGGAGCAGCAACGGCTGGAAAAGTTGCTCCATCAATGGCTCGAGGAAGAAAAGCTGCGACCACCTTTTGAAGTGGCTGAACTTGAAAGCCAACACAGTATTTTCTTTGGTGATCTGCAGATCTCTCTACGCCTCGATCGGGTTGATAAAATTGGCGATAAAATGCTGATCATCGATTACAAATCCGGCGCGGTAAAAGAGACTAACTGGACTGGAGCACGACCCAAAGACCCGCAGCTGCCCCTCTACGTGCTGGCTCGCAGCCCTCAGGCCAACGGCTGTGCCTTTGCTCAGATTAAAGGTGGCGACATCAAATTGATTGGCAGTACTGATAGCAAGTTTTTAGCCAGCGAAAAGACAGCCACCGATTCAGACGACGAACGGCTCGCTGAGTGGCAGCAGCAGATTGCCGACTGGGAATCTGTTCTCGGCAGTCTGGCCGCAGAATTTGTCTCGGGTTACGCCGCGGTCGAGGTTCATGACAGCACCAGTTTTATGTATCAGGACTATCTGCTGCCACTTAATCGGTGGAACGAACAATCCGAGATCAGCAGTCAGCTCCAGGCTTTGAGCAAGGATCGCGTAGCCAGCAGCCGTGAGCACGAAAATCCACCCATGAGTGGAAAGATCGATGAATAATATTGCTGATATGCAACAGCGGCTTCAGGCGCTGGAGCCCGAACAGAGCTTTATTGTCTCGGCTCCAGCTGGCTCCGGTAAAACCGGGCTTATTACTCAACGGGTCCTGCGGCTACTGTGTACCGTGCAGCAACCGGAAGAGATTCTCAGTATTACCTTCACCCGTAAAGCGGCCGGTGAGATGGCCAGTCGCATTCACAGCGCGCTGCGGCAGGCAGCGTTTCATACGCGTCCGGATAATGAGTATGACGGACAAACCTGGGATCTCGCTAGCGCCGCCGTGGCGCGAAATAATCAGCTCGGCTGGAATTTACTGGATATGCCCGGCCGTCTGCGAATTCAGACCATCGATGGATTTTGTCGCTATATTGCCAGCCAGTTTGCCCTCGAAACCCAATTTGGACCAATAGCCGAGCCCAGCGAACAGCCACAGATACATTATCAGGCTGCCGCCCGTGCCCTTCTGGAGCGCCTGGAAGAATCCTCTGAGGCGGCTCAGCAGCTAGCGGTGCTGTTGAGTCATACCGGCAACAATCTGGACCGTTGTGAAACACTGCTCTCCGAGCTTCTCGGCAAACGCGAACAATGGCTGCCCCTGATCTATAACGCGGCCGAGAATCGCGATTATTTTCAGCAGGTAATCGCACAGGTGGTGGGTGAAAACCTGTGCCAATTAGAAGATGCGCTGATGCCCATCGCTGGGGAATTGGTCGAGCTGGTGGAGTATGCAGCACAGCATATCCCGGCGGGAAAAAATAGTGCCCTCGGTCAGCTGGTTGGTATCAATAGCCTGCCCGATACGAGTTTCGAGGCAGTTTCCACCTGGAAGCTGATTCTTGGCCTGTTGGTAACCGGAGATTTAACGCCACGCAAAATCATTACTGTGAAGGAGGGTTTTCCGAAAGAGGACAAGGCAACCAAGGCGCGTATGAGCACGCTCCTCGATTGGTGCCGGGAGCGCCCTGAGATCAATGAGCTGATCCGAAATGTGATGCACCTTCCTGACGCTGAGATCGATCATAACCAGCAGGCAGTGCTGAATGCTCTTGGGTTTCTGCTGCCATTGTTAGCGGCACAACTGGATGTGATATTCCAACAGCAGGGACAATGTGATTATCCGGCGATTACGCTGGCAGCTCTCAACGCTCTGGAACCTGCCGTTGACGATGGGGCAATATCGGATATCACCTTGCGCCTGGATTACCAATTGCGACATATCCTCGTCGATGAATTTCAGGACACTTCGGCGGCACAGATCAAACTGCTCGAGCAGTTAATTGCAGGGTGGCAACCGAATGATGGTCGCACGCTGTTTCTGGTTGGTGATGCAATGCAGTCGCTATATGGTTTTCGTAATGCCAATGTGGGTCTGTTTCTCAACGCCCAGCGGCACCCGGTGGGTCCGATTCAGTGCACTCCGCTCACCCTGAACTCCAACTTCCGTTCACAGCAAGGCGTTATTGATTGGGTTAACACAGCCTTTTCACAAGCCTTCCCGAGTGTCGCGAATATCAGCCGCGGAGCGATCCCCTATTCCCCCTCCACCGCAATCAAGCCTGCCGGAGAGGGGCAGGCCGTCAGTTTTAAGGGTTTTGCCGGCGAAGATCATGAGGCTGCTGAGGCAACCTATATTGCCGATTTGTGCCGACAATTGAAGGCTACGCATCCGTCTGAGTCGACCGCTATCCTGGTCCGTGGCCGAGGCCATCTTAGATCTATCGTCCCGGCCCTGCGTGAAGCTGATCTGGACTGGCAGGCGATTGATATCACTCCATTGGCTAGCAGAATGCCGGTGATTGACCTATTGTCGATCACTCGTGCCCTTCTAACACCGGCCGACAAAATCGCCTGGCTGGCGGTTTTGCGGGCACCCTTTTGTGGTCTAAATCTTGCTGATTTATTAACCGTAATCAACTATGGGAAAGATAGCCAAAATCAGTCTGCTGCAGTATTGGAACAGTTGACCGACTTTATGCAACAGTCTGAACAACAGCTAAGTGACGAAGGCCAGACTATCTTGCAACGAGTTGGCCCGCTATTGGCGAGTGCCTGGCAAAATCGCGGTCGCCTCGGGTTGCGCGCTGCCGTGGAACAGTTATGGATTGATCTTGGCGGCCCGGCGACGTTAGTGGGCAGTGGTGACCTCAGTGATACGCGGAGCTATCTCGATTTGTTGGAAAACTGGCAGGCTGGTGCCACTCTGACGGATTGGAACAGCTTTCAGTTAGCCGTCGACAAGCTCTATGCAGCACCTTCTCCTAACAGTCCAGCCACCGACGACGCGTCTCAGTCCCGCTCTCCTATTCAGATTATGACTATACACAAGGCCAAAGGCCTGGAGTTTGACCATGTCATCCTGCCAGGCTTGAGCCGTGGATCTGGGTCGGATAAAAAACCTCTATTGCGCTGGCAGCAACATATTGACGCGTGTAGCGAATCGACGCTGATTATGGCGCCACTGGGTGCCCATGACGAAGACGACGACAGTGTGTACCGCTATCTCAAGTACGAAGACAGCTTGCGAACTGGGCTCGAGCGCACCAGAGTGCTGTATGTCGCCGCTACACGGGCAGTGAAAAAGCTCTATCTCTGTGCAGCCGTAAAGCCCGACAAAGACAAAGGCTGGCAAGCTGTGGGCTCAAATACCATGCTTACGCCGATATGGAAAACCATCGATATAGGTCTGCAGCAGGGTGTTTACTCGGTGATAGATAGTAATGAACAGGTACCGAACCAGACTCAATCAAATACTCCGTTAAATAGCTCGTCAAGCAATCCGTCAAAAACACAGTCGCACCTACAATCTGGCTTGCGTCATATTCGTCGTCTCGCTGCAGACTACAACCCACCTCAATCACCGCGCAACAACTTGCGTTTAGGCAATACCGAGACACTGCTAGAAAAGGTCCACAGCGACAATTCGGCGCGCTCGACCTACGCCCGTTCGATGGGAACTGTGCTTCATCGAACGCTAAAGCAGATCGCCACTGAAGGACTTGAGCGCTGGCCGCAAGCTCGATTGAGTGAACTGCCTACCGCATGGCGCACCCAGCTAAAAGAGCTCGGCATATTGGCACAACCTGATCAGTTGGACGAGCTGATGACCGCGCTAAACACCATGCTCGGAGATGATTGCGGGCGCTGGATATTGCAGCAACACCAACAGGCTCAGTGTGAACAATCCCTCGGTTATCATTACCCTGAAACTGGTCGCACCGGCACTTCTGTCATCGACCGAACCTTTATCGACGGTGGCGTACGCTGGATTATCGATTATAAGTTTTCTCGGCCCGCAGGTGATGAGTCGATAGAGCAATTTAGCCGACGCCAGATCAATACCTACAGCGCCCAATTGGCACATTATGCAGCACTCTATCGGAGCATGCAGCCAAATGTGGTTCGCTGTGCTCTTTATTTCCCGGAAATCCCTATGTTTATTGAGCTGGAGACCGATTAATCTTCAAAAGTCAGAAGATTTAAGTACAATACCCCTCCCCTTATGAGCAACGTTATTAGTTAGGAAAACGGACATGGATCCCCACGCTGTAGAAAACATTAATATTGAACCACCAGAGGTTCTGATTACGCCCGCCGAGTTAAAGAGCAAGATCCCACTGTCGGATAAAGCTCGCAGCGTTATTGCCAAGGGCCGCTCTGATATTGAAAATATTCTTGCGCATCGTGATCATCGGATTATCGTTGTGGTTGGCCCCTGCTCCATCCACGATTTGAAAGCCGCCCACGACTATGCGACACGCCTAAAGGCGCTGGCAGAGAAAGTCGATGACACATTGTTGATTGTAATGCGCGTCTATTTTGAAAAACCGCGCACCACCACCGGTTGGAAAGGCCTGATTAACGATCCGTTTATGAATGATTCGTTCAAGATTACTGATGGCCTGCATATTGGGCGTCAATTACTGCACGATATTCTTGAAATTGGCTTGCCGACTGCGACCGAAGCACTGGATCCTATCTCGCCTCAATATTTGCAGGATCTGATCGCCTGGTCGGCGATTGGGGCACGCACCACCGAATCGCAAACCCACCGCGAAATGGCGTCAGGCCTGTCTTCGTCGATCGGCTTTAAAAATGGAACAGACGGCAGCCTGACTGTTGCGATCAATGCTCTGCAGTCGGTGGCTAGTCCCCACCGTTTTCTCGGTATTAACTCTGACGGCAATGTCGCCATTATTACCACCAAAGGTAATCCCCATGCCCATGTCGTGTTGCGAGGCGGGAATGGCAAACCGAATTATGACTCCGTAAGCGTTTCGATCTGCGAGCAAGAATTGGTCGCTGCGGGTATTCCGGCAAATATTATGGTTGACTGCAGCCATGCCAATTCCAACAAAGATCATAACCTGCAGCCGCTGGTCCTGGACAATGTCGCCAATCAAATTATCGAAGGCAACAAATCGATTATTGGCGTAATGCTGGAGAGCAATATCAATGCTGGCAATCAGAAGCTGTCAAGTGACCCAAATGATATGCAATATGGCGTGTCGGTTACTGATGCCTGCATCGACTGGGAGACCACGGAAAAAGCACTTTTTGCCATGGCCGACAAGTTGCGCGACACCTTAAAGACTCGTTAAAACAAAGAAGACCCGTTAGAACCAAGCTCAGCATGAGAGCACTAACATGTTTAGGTCATTCCCCAAGCCTCTGTTCTGCTCGAGATCAGGGGCTTTTTTACCGGCCATATCAGCCCCAAAACGGCTCGCGCTGTAAGCCGCAAAAGGGTATTGTTAAACAAATTTTTTAGCGTCAATTACTCTATGATCAGATTACTTCTACTCGTCGCCATCATCTTCTCAATTTGGTATTGGTGGACAACTGTGACTCGCCTACCGAAAGATAAGCGCCGCGCATTTTTGTGGCGCACAGCGTTCTGGCTAGTGTTGGGTATCTCGGTTACATTGGTCGCAACTGGACGCATGCATTGGCTGGGCGCCGGCCTTGCAGTACTGGTCCCATTGGTTAAAGGATTCTTTACGCTGGGCCTGCGAGCACTGCCGTTTCTCAATATTCTCAGCAGGCTTAAAACCACGCCTTCGCAATTTCGCACCCAGTCACTGCTGGTCGAAGTCAACTTTGCCTCGCGTCAGATGGATGGCGAAATACTCGATGGTAAATTTGCCGGGCGTCGACTTTCCGAGTTGAGCAACACTGAGCTAAGCGAATTAAGCGATGCGCTTAAAACAGACGACCGTGAGTCCTTCGTATTGCTCCAGGCCTACCTGCTGCGCAATGGACAAGCCGGAGAACAACATCAACAGGACAATTATCAATCCGCTAATTTTTCGGAACTCTCGGCTGAAGAGGCGTTCAAAATACTCGGACTCGAGGTAGACGCCTCCAAGGAAGATATTATTAAAGCTCACAAAAGATTGATGCAGCGATTGCATCCTGATCGCGGCGGCAGTGATTATCTCGCCGCCAAGATCAACGCGGCCAAAGATAAACTAGTTTGAGCGCCAGTTTCCTCACAGCAGCAGACTAACTTTAATCCAACTCAGCAGCGCTTACCTGCGAGGCTTTATTGAGACGCTATGCGCCACACCATTCAACAGTCTGATTCCGAAAACACCCTCAACTGGAAAATAGTTCAGCTAATCTGGCCCTATCTGCTGGAATATAAATCTCGAATCGTTATCGCCTTGGCATGTCTGGTGCTGTCCAAGGCGGCTAGTGTCTACGGCCCCTTTCTGCTGAAATATATTGTCGACGCACTCAGTTTGGAGGGGGTCGGTCAAGGTCGCAGCCAGGCACTGGTTTTGGTCCCGGTGGGTTTGGTTCTGGCTTATGGGTTTGCTCGTTTCTCGATGATTATCCTCGGCGAAATTCGCGATACAGTATTTGGCCGCGTGACCGAGCGCGCCATGCGCCGGGTGGGTCTAAAGGTCTTCGTTCATGTTCACAGTCTTGACCTTGATTTTCATCTCAATCGTAGAACAGGCGGTCTAGCGCGAGATATAGAGCGTGGCACAACTGGTATCAGCTTTTTGATGCGCTTTTTTGTCTTTAATATTGCACCTACGTTAATCGAAATAGGTCTGGTTATCGGACTCTTGTTTTATAACTATGGCATCGCCTTTGCCGCCATTACCCTGACATCGGTTGTTCTGTATATCCTCTTTTCTATCGTTACAACTGATTGGCGGACACGGTTTGTGTGCGAGGCCAATCGAGCCGACTCAGCAGCCAGTACCAGAGCGATCGACAGTCTGCTGAATTACGAGACCGTTAAATACTTTACCAATGAAGGGTATGAGTCTCAGCTGTATGATGACGCCCTCGCTGATTGGGAGTCGGCACGACGCAAAAATCGGCTATCGCTTTTAACTCTTAACAGCGGTCAGGCGCTGATCATCACCGTCGCCATGACAATGATGATGTGGTTGGCTGCTCAGCGAGTGACCCAGGGCAGTATGACCATAGGTGACTTTGTGTTGATTAATGCCTTTATGATGCAGTTGTTTATGCCGCTTAATTTTCTCGGCTTTGTCTACCGCGAGATAAAAGGTTCGCTGGCCAATATTGAAAATATGTTTCAACTTATGGATCTCAGCAGCAAAGTAAAGGATGTGCCAGAGGCTTCAGAACTTTTCGTTAGCCAGGGCCATATTCAGTTTGATCAGGTTGCATTTCACTACCAGCCAGATCGCGAAATTCTCAAGCGGATTAGCTTCGAAATTAAACCAGGTGAAAAAGTCGCGGTGGTAGGCGCCAGCGGCGCCGGAAAATCGACCCTCGTAAAACTACTCTTTCGATTCTACGACCCAACCTACGGCTCTATCTCCATCGATGGACAGGCGATTGACCGCGTTACTCAGCATTCATTGCGTGCGGCGATCGGCATTGTGCCCCAGGACACTGTGTTGTTTAACAGTACTATTTTCGACAATATTCGTTACGGCAAACCCGATGCCAGTGATGATGAAGTGCATGCCGCCATCCGGATGGCCCATCTGCAACACTTCATCGAGCAACTGCCTGAGGGTGTCGATACCTTGGTCGGTGAGCGTGGATTAAAGCTTTCTGGAGGCGAGAAACAACGTGTCGCAATCGCCAGAACACTGCTGAAAAGGCCGCCTGTTTTACTTTTTGATGAGGCTACATCATCCCTCGACAGTAAGTCCGAACGTTCAATTCTGGCAGCGTTGCGTGAGATTTCCGAGGGCCACACCAGTCTAGTTATCGCACACCGACTGTCGACTATTGTCGACGCCGATCGAATTATTGTGCTCGATCAAGGCGCGATTGTTGAGCAAGGAACCCATGAGCAGTTACTCGCCGAGAGTGGTCACTACGCCGAGCTGTGGTCGGCACAACGCAAGCAGAACGTACAATAATCTGTTACTAAGGCTGACTTAAGAACCAGAAATTTGCGCTCTACACTTTGCAAAACTGGTCGTATTAGGGGTTTTAATGTTAACCAGTCCGCACTTTCAACCTCGATTAGTTGCAGCAAAAATGCCAAATCATAGAATCTCCCCAATTGCTGTTATTACCCAAAACAGAAATCGCGCTAGAAATACCATCTCGTCACGGGTTTCTTTTGAAAGGATCAGTAGAAAGCAGGATATCTTAATTAACGATATCTGAAAGCGAGTTTGATAAGTGTCGGCAGGTTGCTGACAGGGAGCTTAAACGGAATGATCGTCATATCAAAAACCATTGGTCGACTTATCGCTGCAGCAGTATTGACTGTTACCGCAAGCACTTCGGCAGTTAGTGAGACAGTTGAAATCAGTTATCAGAGCCTCGGCACATCAACCACTCTCGACCTCCCCACCAAAATCGGATCTGTTCCTGCAGGTCTTATTGAAGTGACTGCAGATGGTCACACGACCGTTGCTTTGAATACCACTCAAAGTGACTCAAACGCCAGTTGGTCAGCAGAAGTGAATACTTTTCTGGATATCCAAAACGGCGCCGGAAAATACAATCGTGGCAAGAATGATGAAAAAAAATATGCCAAGGCAGGTTATTTGTTTAGCCTTCTCGATTTCTCGGACACGCTGAGTGAAACAGCAGCCCAATACAATGCACTGATTAATTACGTGATCTGGGAGATTATGGGGCAAGGCGGCGATAAACAATCGACTCACCGGTTAAAAACTCAGGCGAGTAGCAATAGAGACTATGAATGGTTAAAAACTCATGCCAAACAGAATAAAGATTTTGACTGGTCCAGCACCATGGTTGTTTACACTGAATCCGGCACCCGTAATCAAGAGTTTTTTGCGCCACTGCCACCGATTGCGACACCCATTCCCAGCGCGCTGTTTTTGTTTGGATCCATGGCGCTCGGGCTGCTGGGAATTCTAACTCGCAAGCGAATCCGCTGAGCCGTCAATAAGATATTGCTCAAATTTCAACCGCAGAGCAAATAAAGTGTATATAGCGTCCGAGCCACTTAAAGGGCTCTTTACGAGAATGACGCAGCTCCATATCAATCACTGCCGCGGCATCCATATGACCACCACGCAATGTCGTAACATAGTCATGGAAGACTCTGATGCCACTACTGTAATCAGTTTGCAGCCCTGATAACCCTATCCACTCTTGTACCAAATCTCGCTGCAGAGGAGTGCCTGGAGTCAGACTGCCCGAATCTGCGCTAAACTCAGCGTCCAGAACATGGAAGTTGCCTCGAATCAGATTCCGATAGATCAATGCATTGTGGTTGTAAAAGGTTAACGACAATCGACCTTTAGGTGTCAGCCAAGACTGCAGTGACCCTACCAGCAATTCCGGCTCAGCCAGCCACTCCATCAATGCATGGCAGAATACCAGATCAAATTTTCCCAGCTCGTGACGTTCGTAATCAAGGCTTTGATATGGCCCGTGCAGCCAGGTGATCTTATCTATTACCCCGGCATCTGATGCAGCCTCTTGTGCAGCCTCAAGCATCTTCTCTGAGAGATCGTTGTAGACCACCTCATGCCCCAAGCTGGCCAGGCGGATACTCAATTGGCCGAGGCCAGCGCCGACATCCAATATACGCAGAGGTGGCTGAGTCTCGATGTTGGGTATCACGGCCAGTAGATCACGCCAGATAACCGCCAGCCGGATATCTCCTTTCAGGCCACCGTAGACCTTGCGCGCAAACTTCTCGCTGAGATCATCAAAATTTCTGTCATTTATAGGTTTCAAGTAGCTCTCTTTTATTATTAAAGCGCGCAGATTCAGCACCCGCGAAAGCCGGATATTAACCTTAATCTGTCGCCGCTGATATAGCCTGCAGCCGCTTTGATCATTACAATGGGGACCTGTTAAAAAGGGTCTCGTCATGTCGCAACAGTCCAGCAGTAACTTATCCGCCACGGTCCAACTCACCCAAGAGCTAATTCGTCGGCGCTCGGTGACACCGGACGACTGTGGTTGTCAGCAAGTTATGATTGAACGTCTGACTGCGATTGGTTTTCATATCGAACAGCTGCGATTTGGTGATGTGGACAATTTTTGGGCCGTGCGTGGAGACAGCGGCCCTACCCTGTGCTTTGCCGGTCACACCGACGTGGTTCCGACTGGTCCTGAGGAAAACTGGCAGCAGCCGCCATTTGATGCAACGATTATCGATGGCCATATCGTTGGCCGCGGTGCAGCGGATATGAAAGGTTCACTGGCGGCAATGATCGTGGCTGTGGAACAGTTCGTCGGCGAACATCCACAGCATAATGGCCGCATCGCCTTTCTGATTACCAGTGATGAAGAAGGGATTGCGGTTAATGGCACAGTTAAAGTGGTCGAGTGGCTGCGACAGCAAAACCAATTGCCTGAGTGGTGTCTGATCGGTGAGCCCTCGAGTACCAACCAGTGTGGCGATACGGTCAAGAATGGCCGTCGCGGATCACTTGGCTGCACATTGACCGTTAGAGGGCAACAGGGACACGTAGCCTATCCTCATCTGGCCGATAATCCAGTGCATCGGGCAGTTCCCGCGCTGACTGCACTGTCCAGCGAAGTCTGGGATAACGGCAACGCATTTTTCCCGGCTACTAGTTTTCAGATTTCCAACATTCAAGCCGGCACAGGCGCTACTAATGTGATTCCAGGTGAATTGGAAGTGGAATTCAATTTCCGTTTTTCAACAGAGTTGACCGAGCAGCAGATTATTCAGCGCACCGAACAGATACTGGATCAGTACAAATTGGATTATTCGGCGGACTGGAACCTCAGCGGGCACCCATTTTTAACCGCTGAAGGAGAGCTGGTAAGTGCCACCGTCACCAGTATAGCCGAGGTTACCGGGCTCGATACCGAGCTCTCAACCGCTGGAGGAACCTCTGACGGGCGCTTTATCGCTCCGTTCGGTGTGCAAGTTGTTGAACTTGGCCCAGTCAATGCCAGCATCCACAAGATTGATGAGAACACCAGCATCGAGGGTCTCAATCAGCTGACACTTATCTATCAGGCTGTCCTAACCCAGTTACTGCAATAGCGACCTCAATATGGGCCCTGTCAATTTAGCGCTGTATATCTCGACCATTCTTATATGGGGGTCGACCTGGCTGGCGATCACCTACCAGTTAGGTGAAGTTGATCCGATTATTTCAGTTATCTATCGCATGGCACTGGGCTCGGTGCTGCTGTTTATCTGGTGTTGGCTAAAGAAGATTCCGCTGTTGCTCAGCACGCAGAATCACCGCTATCTGTTTGCCCAAGGTTGTCTGCTTTTTGGTTTTAATTACTGGACCATTTACTGGTCTGAGGTCTACCTGCCAAGTGGTATTGTTGCGGTAATTTTTTCCCTGTTAGTCTTCTTTAATATTATCAACGGACGGCTGTTCCTTAACTATCCGGTGACTTTGCCAACCGTAATCGGTGGCATTGTCGGACTAACCGGAATCAGCATGCTGTTCTATCCCGAGATAGCCAATTTTTCCGCTGCCGACGGGGCTCTGATCGGTTTTGGGTTGGCCTTTATATCCGTCGTGGTTGCCTCACTTGGCAATATTGTCGCCACGCGCAATGGCAACACCGGGATTTCGGTGTGGGCGATCAATGCCTGGGCAATGCTCTACGGCTCTTTGGTCTTAACGCTGATAGCATTGGCAACCGGTGCTGAGTTCTCCTACGGCAGTACTCTTGAATATACCCTGTCGCTAATCTATCTGTCTGTGTTCGGTACCATTCTCGCGTTTGGCGCCTACCTAAAATTACTGATCAATATCGGCCCCAGTCGTGCTGGTTATAGTTCTCTGATTATTCCCTTTGTGGCTATTATCCTGTCGACTGTCTTTGAGAACTATCAATGGACTGTGCTGGCTGCAGCTGGCTTTGCTTTGGTTGCACTGGGGAACTACCTGATTCTCGCGCGGCGTTAGTGCTGCTGACAAACTACCGGGCAACAACCCAGACAAGGAATACGGAAATGAACAACAAAAATCCAGCAACCGGTGTAAATCAAAATCTTCATGCCTACCCCAATGTACGCCGGGAAAACATCCGTTACCGCGATACTGACAGACAAGGCCATGTTAACAACGCTGTGTTCTCGACGTTTTACGAATGCTCGAGGGTCGCGGTCCTGTTCGACCCGGAGCGAGATCTTGTTAGTCCACAACGACAATTTGTGATTGCCCGCTCGGAGATCGACTTTCTGGCGGAGGTGACCTGGCCGGGACATGTTGATATTGGCATGTGTATCACCCGTGTAGGCACTAGCTCTATCGTCGCGGAGCAAGCTATTTTCCAGAATGGTGTCTGTGCCAGTACCGCAAGGAGCATAATGGTGTTGATGGATACCACAACCCGCAAATCGACTCCCCTTCCCGAGCATATTCTGCAATCAATTGCTGATTTAAAGGTTGTCAGCTGAGCAATCAGCCGGGAAGCTTTTTCAGCGTGTAAATATCGTAGCGCGTGGATTTTCCTTTAAGCGAATAGCTTGGTTTAGCCTCAGCTAGAAAGCCAGCCCCCGCTGGGCGTTTGACTACAACTCTATATTGAGCAACTGTCAGAGCGTTGTTGAGCAATGCATCCGAATCGTTGTCTGTGCCCACAATCTGGTGGAACGCCTGCATCTCTTTTTTGACTTTGGCTGACTTCTTGCGCAGAGGAAACATAGGGTCAATATAAACCACATCGGGCTGCACGCTCGCAGATTCTGAATCATCCGAGCAGTTGGTCAGACGATCAACAAGCACTTGAAGATAATCACTGGAAGAAGCTTGCAGTAAAGATAGTCGCGCCATAATCAGACCCAGCTCAGAATCATACAGCCCTGCTGCCGTGCCACGCTCAATGCCGTCAGCGAGGAGGCTGTGAACAATCGGGTTACGCTCCAGCAAGGTCACGTTGCAGCCCAGCGTCGCCAATACAAAGCCATCTGCGCCGAGGCCGGCGGTGAGATCCAGAACACTGGGCGTAAACTTTCCGGATATCCCCACCGCCTTGGCAATCGCCTGACCATTTCCGCCGCCATAGTGGCGCCGGTGGCTGTGTTCTCCGGTGGAAAAATCACAGCGAATCGAACCAAAGCCCTTAGCCACTGAAGGGACCAGAGCCAGACCTGCATCAGAATACTCAAGCAAATAGTCAAATTCTTCATCACCACGGTAAAGTGACAACGACAGCCTTTTTGCCAGCTCGACAGCTCGCCCCTTTAAATCGCCTGAGCTAAAGGCTAGGTAAACAAGCAGCTGACTTAATGGAGGAATCATTTGGGTGCTCATTGGTTACGGCGCTGTAAGGGCTGTTCGAAAGCCGTGATTATAGCGTTACAGTTGTGCCTTCGGGGATCTATAATGTCAGCCTAGCTGCACATAAACACTGGGTTATAGTCTTGGTGTTAAAGTCTCGGTTTAGTATCTTGGTTTATAGCTTACCATCCCATCTTTTCACGGAGTTCCAAATGTACATATGGTCTCGTATGTCCTGCCTGCTAGCGTTTATATCTCTGATCCTGATGTTTGGCTGCGAGCGCTACGCAGTCACGTTAAATGAACACCCAGTTTATACGCCAGAGCCTATTTACAGTGGTTACCAGATTGACGATCCGGGTTTTAGAAATTGTGTCAAGCAGGCGCTAGTGGACGGAAAGATCAAACAGCCGGAGGCATTACGAATTCTGAATTGCAGCTATGCAGGTGTGACTCAGATCGCAGGTATTGAGGTATTCTCAAAGCTGACTCGGCTCAACCTGAGTAATAATCAACTAACTGATATTGAACCGCTGTTGTTTCTTGGTGATCTGGAACAGGTTAATTTGGGTGATAATCCGCACCTTAACTGTGACCAGGTGAAGATACTAGAGACTCTGTTACCGCCACCGGGCACAATTATGAGTCGCTGTCACTAAATCGCGGTGCAAAAAATAGCCCCATCACAGAAGCTCCGTTAATGCCCCGTGACGGTGCAAAAAAGATACCCACAAAACCTGTGGATAACTTTGTGGATTAATTAGGGATTGGATGCAGCAATGCCCCCAAAAACGGGCAAAACTGTTAGATTGATCAAATTTTAACCAGAACAAAATAACCATATAAAACAGTGTGTTAGCTTTTTAAAACATAAGAATCAATAGCTTACGTAGCTTTTATAAAACTGATTGTAGAAATATCAGCTATCTGTGGAAAAAAACCTGAAATAGTTGTAAAAAAAATACAAAAAGATATTGCAGTGGATAAAAAAAAGTGGTTTGGACTCGACGAGCTAACTCAGGAAACGCTGACCCGCGAGCCCGGCACCGCCCTCCCTGTGCGCTCAGCTCAGCTCGAGCCAACTAAAGCCCTGCTGCTGACAGGCGTAATGCAGATTTTGGACGCTGCTGAGTACCGGTTCTACTGCCCGCTTTACTTTCTCTAGACTGTTATTCTTCTCACTGATATGACCGATTACTAGCTGCTGTATCCGTTTCTGGTCGATGTTGGAAATCAATTGCGCGGTTTGCTGGTTATTCAGATGCCCCCATGGCCCGGCGACCCGGTCTTTGAGAAACTCGGGATAGCTTCCCGCATAGAGCATATCGAGATCATGGTTAGCCTCGATCAGCAATCCGTCGCAACTCGCGTAGAGCGTCTCAATATGCGGTGTCAGGGAGCCGACATCAGTCAAAATACCAAACTGGTGCAGTTCACTGTTGAACAGATACTGAACTGGCTCCCGGGCATCATGGGGAACCGGCACCGGGGTGACCACAAGATCGCGGATCTTGAACGGGGTGTGGCTATCGATAATCTGAAATGGAAAAGTCGTATCTTCAGCCGTACGACTGCGCAGACAGCCGGCCGTAACATAGACATCAATCCCATATCGTTTGGCAAGCGGCACCACTCCTTTCCAGTGATCACTGTGTTCGTGGGTGACCAGAATAGCATCGAGGTCTTGCGGCGCTTTCCCCAGCTTCGCCAGCCTCTGGGTGGTGTCACGGATTGAAAACCCGCAATCGATCATCAGGCAGGTGTTGCGCCATTCAACTAGCGTCGAGTTGCCCTTGCTGCCACTTCCCAGAGATGCAAAGCGCATAGACTCAGTTAACCTTGGATAACAGGTTTAATACAATTGCATTGCCACCTGCGATTACCGTCAGGAAGATCAAGACATATTGCCACGTAGAATTTTCAGTAGGCGCAGAGCTTCTGCTTTATTGACACCCTGCCCATCAGCACCGACAACCCTGATTTCAACATTGGCGCCAACGGTTTCCACCAGCACGCGATAGTTCACCTCGAGTCGCTCAGCGCTGTCAGACTTGCCACCAAACCAGCGAGCAAAGAAGCCAGGATCCTCTTCAAGCTCTTTGGTGTAGTTGACATAGATAACGCCTGCCGAGCGATTCTGATCGACATTGGTAAATCCACCGCGATCAGTGGAGTAAATAATCGACGCCCAGGTTCGATCAAAACTCAGTTTAGCGCGAATAAACGGATCCGTTACTTCCGGTGAAATCACCTCAACCTTGGCCTCACCACCAATATCCTGTGCTAACAGAGAGACACTGGCATACTCCTGAGAGCCGGCCAGCTCATTGGCTATCATGCTGATCATCTCCTGTTCCCGCTCGTCACTATCAGACGTCTGCGGCCAGTCCGCTTGATCTTCCATGGAGCGCGGTGCCTGATTGTGGATGGCAGTTATCTCACTACTATCAATCTGCACGCCAGGAGAAATCTTAAACCGGAAACGGTGTGAGTTCTCCTCGTCGGAATTAAATTTCACCCACACACTATCGATGACACCGCTTGAACCATCTGCGCGCGCCGCTGGAATACCGCTACGATTCAGCAGATTGCGCACACGGGGCCAGACTTCACTGGGGGGAATATTAATCAGAATCCAGCGACGGCCCTCAAGGCTCTGAATCTTTACCATTTGCTCAAAGGTGTTGACCGATGCAGGTTGTGGACGCGGCACTTCAAACTCGATCAATTCAACGCTTGTAACAGGAATCTGCGGAATCGGGTAAATTTCACCCAAAGCCGTACTATCCATGCCGTCGGGCACCACCGTTACCGCGGTTTCCTCTGCCAGCAAGTAGTCATTGCTGCGATCGCGTATACCGAGCCAGCCACATCCGGTTAAACTCAGAATAACAACTATATTCAGGGCGTTGATTAATCGTTTCATTGTTACTGTTAACTCATTAATGGGGTTAAAAAATTACAGAAGTCCGGCACTGCGCATGGCAGCACGAACCCGTTCGTGATGTTGCTCACTTAGTTCTGTCATCGGCAGCCGCAGAGAATTGCTCATCAACCCGAGTTCAGCTGCCGCCCACTTGACTGGTATTGGATTAGCTTCAACAAACAGATCACGGTGCAATGGCGCCAGGGTGCTGTCCAGCAGCAACGCTTTTTCGTTGTCACCATCCAATGCGGCTGCGCACATCTGCGCCATGAGCCTGGGTGCAATATTTGCTGTGACTGAAATATCACCATGGCCACCCATCAGCATCAGCTCTCTGGCCGTGGCATCATCGCCGGAGTAGATAGCGAAGTCTTCAGGGCTCTCCGCGATTAGAGTTCCAGCACGCTGAAGATCTCCAGTGGCTTCCTTGATGCCGATAATATTATCGATCGCACTGAGACGAAGAACAGTATCCGGCAACATATCGCAGGCGGTACGGCCAGGTACATTGTAGAGAATTTGATCTATAGCCACGGCCTCAGCAATAGCCTTGTAGTGAAGGTAGAGCCCTTCCTGGGTCGGTTTGTTGTAATAGGGCGTTACCGACAGGCAGGCATCCGCGCCGGCCTCTGCTGCAGAGCGCGTCAAGACAATCGCTTCACGAGTCGAGTTTGCCCCTGTGCCAGCAATAATTGGAATTCGCCCTGCCGCTTGCTGAACCACAACACGAATAACTTCGGCGTGTTCGGAGACGCTTAAGGTCGCCGATTCGCCGGTCGTGCCCACTGCAACAATACTGTCTGTGCCCTGCTCAATATGCCAGTCAACCAGTTTCTTCAGCGCCGCCCAATCAACCTCTTTGGACTCCGCTTGCATGGGTGTCAGCAGTGCAACAATGCTTCCAGTAATCATTTACAACTTCCTTAACTGCGATTCGGTAAAAAACACATCATGGTACTGATGGGCCCTGAGTGACACAAGCGAAACTGTGATCTAAATCTTGCGGCGACGTTTGTTTCTCGCGGGCAGATTATAGACGTCCTGTTCTCCTGGAGGACGATTTTTGAAGCGCCGGTGGACCCAGAGATATTGTTCTGGACAGAGACGAACAAACTCCTCGATAAGCCGGTTAATTCTGCTGGCATCGATCAGATCATCCCCCACCGGAAATTGCTCAAGCGCAGGTAAAACAGTGATTTTATATCCCTGGGAACCAGGCAAGCGCACATGGTTAAAAGGTACGACTGCGGCGCCGGTTTTCTCGGAAAATCTCGCCGTAGCGTAAACCGTAGCCGCCTCTATCCCAAAAAATGGTGCAAACAGGCCCTGCTTTAAACCGTAATCTTGATCCGGCCCATACCAAAGAGAGCGACCATTTTTCAAAGCCTTTATAGTGCCGCGGACATCGCGGCGTTCGTATACAACGCAGTCTCCTTTGGCCTGATGCAACCGACCTCTGGCCTGCAGAAAGTCGTAGACCGGATTGCCATGGGCACGATACATCCCATCCATTTCCCAGACCGATGCCATGGCCGCTGCGCCCACTTCCAGCGTGGTGTAATGAATACCCAAAAGCATGACGCCGCGGCCTTTGACTGCCTCGAGATGCTCCAGCCCTTCAAACTGAAGCAGTTTGGCAAAGCGCTTTTTCGACCACCACCAGGCTATTCCCACCTCCATCAATGCAATGCCGCTATTAATAAAGTTGGCTCTTAGCATCGCTTGCTGCTGAGCCTGGCTTAACTCTGGAAAACAGATCTCAATATTGCGTCTGGCAATTATTTTTCGACGACTTGGAAAGCTGTAAACCAGAAGACCAATTGCTTTACCCAGCGCCAGCAGAACCGGGAAAGGTAACTGAGTAACCAGCCTCCACAGCCCAAACGCGAACCAAGTCGGCCAGTAACGCGGATGTAACAGTAAAGGCCTGAACTTGATCGCTTTTGAACTCATAAACAGATTCGTCTTTTATGCAGGCTAAACAAGGTTGGCGATAGGCACGTCAGTGGCCACATCAGCTTCGTAGTCAACACCGTCAATATCAAAGCCAAACAGGCTCAGGAACTCATGTTTGTAGCCTGCAAAATCGGTTAGTTCTGAGAGGTTTTCCGTGCTGATTTTGGCCCATGATTCAGCTACGGCCGACTGAATCTCAGGTCGTAGCTCAAGCTCATCGACCCGCAGTCGACCAATATCGTCAAGCCGAGGATCTGTATTGTAAAGGCACTCGCCAAATAATCTGTAGAGCTGCTCGATACAGCCCTCATGGCTGCCATCGGCCTTCATCTCTTTAAATAGCATCGCTAGATAGAGCGGCATAATCGGAATGGCGGAACTGGCCTGGGTAACCACGGCCTTGAGCACCGACACCCGCGCATCGCCACCCGTGACTGCGAGTTTGTCTCGAATTGCCAACACGCGCTTGTCGAGATCTTTCTTGGCCTGACCAATGGTCCCATCCCAGTAGAGGTCCCACGTCATTTTTTCACCAATATAGGTAAACGCGGTGGTTTTGGCACCTTCGGCGAGAACGCCGGCATCATCCAACGCATCGATCCACATCTGCCAGTCTTCGCCACCCATTACTGCAACTGTATCGGAAATCTCCTGCGGGTTAGCCGCTTCGAGACTAAACTCCTGAATCACTTCTTTGTCAGTATTGATGCCACGCATGGTGATATCTTTACCCACAGGCTTGAGTGTTGAGTTAAATACTTCACCCGTTTTCGGGTGCTGACGACGCGGTGCAGCGAGACTGTAGATCACCAGGTCAACCTGCCCCAAATCGTTTTTGATGGTCTCGATGGTCTTGGCTTTTACCTCATCGGAGAAAGCATCACCATTAATACTCTTTGCATACAGGCCATCCTGCTCCGCATATTTGTGGAACGCCGCCGAGTTATACCAGCCGGCTGTACCGGGTTTGGTGTCGGTCCCGGGCTTTTCAAAAAAGATTCCAAGAGTCGATGCGCCACTGCCAAACGCTGCGGTAATTCGTGCCGCCAGACCATAGCCAGTCGATGAACCAATGACCAAAACACGCTTTGGTGCCACTACGGGTGGCTGAGACTTGATGAAGTCGATCTGATTCTTAACATTGGTGTCGCAACCAACAGGATGGGTAGTAATACACATAAAACCGCGAACGCGGGGCTTGATTATCATTATGAAGTCTCCGTACTTTAACCGAATCGATTTTGAAGCCGGCAATGATACCTTACTGGCAATCTTTCCCCAAAAAAAATAACCTTACAACGTCTCTCCTCTCGGCAAATGCAATCCTTATTAAGGTTTCGGCGGATATTTTTTGATTGACCTAAACCTCTCCAGCCCCTCACAGCGTACAATGCGAAATCCATCTAAAATCGAGCGCCCAATTTGGAACAATCCAACCTCAAGTACCCTTTTCTTCGTCCTGAATTTATTCAGGCGCTTGAACTGAGTGGCAGCGCCTGTCAAGAAACCAGTTGGGCTCCGATTCACTTGTCTCTTCAGCGCCCTCAGCTGGAACAACAGACCACAGCGCGTATGCCTCTGTATTTGAAAGAGCACTCCATGGGCGAGTATGTCTTCGACTATGCTTGGGCCAATGCCTACCACCAGAACGGTCTCGACTATTATCCTAAACTGGTTACCGCTGTTCCGTTTACTCCGTCTGTGGGCCCCAGAGTGGAGGCGGAACAGCCGTTGACCTACGAGGAGTGCACTCAGCTTGTTGATGAAGTGATCGCCGTAGCAGGGGAAACTGGTGCCTCGAGCTGGCATTTTTTATTCCCCGACGCCGACCATTTGGCGTTGTTTTCCAGTCCGCGTCTGCTCCAGCGTAACGGTGTTCAGTACCACTGGCACAATCGCGGGTACGGTGAGTTTGGTGATTTTCTCGCGACCATGAATTCGCGCAAACGCAAGATGGTACGCAAAGAGCGAGCCGATGTTCTCAACCAAGGGCTGCGCATCAGTGTCGAGCTCGGAGCAGAGATCAGCGCGGATATCTGGCGACTCTTTTATCAGCTCTACGAGCGAACCTATATCAAGCGCAACGGCAGCCGCGGTTATCTCACAGAAGATTTTTTCGCCCGTATTGCCGCGAGCATGCCCGAACAAATTGCCATGGCGGTGGCCTGGCTAGGTGATCAGCCGGTGGCCTGCGCGCTATACTTTTTTGATAGTGAGACGCTCTATGGGCGTTACTGGGGAAGCCTAGATGAATTTCCCTACCTGCACTTTGAGCTCTGTTACTACACCGGAATCGAGTTTGCTATCAGTCGCGGGTTGCAGCGGTATGATGCCGGCGCTCAGGGCGAGCACAAAATCGTGCGCGGATTTGAACCCATTGAAACTCACTCACTGCACTGGATACAGCAGCCACAATTTCGCGATGCGATCGCACGGTTTTTAATCGAAGAAAAGACGGCGGTGGCTAAGCATATCGACGCTGCAGCGCAGATGCTGCCCTACCGACAACAACCGTTACAACAGTAACCGCTGAAAGGTTACCAGCTTCCGGTGTTGGGCATAGACGCCCAGGGTTCTTGCGACGGCAGTGAATCACCAGCCTGAAGCAACTCAATCGAGATATTGTCTGGCGACCGAACAAAGGCCATATGGCCATCGCGGGGTGGGCGATTGATAATCACTCCGGCATCCATCAGGCGCTGACAGGTGGCGTATATGTCGTCGACTCGATAGGCGAGATGACCGAAGTTTCGGCCACCATCATAGTCTTCCGGGGCACCCTCTTCTGGCGGCCAGTTATAGGTCAACTCAACCAGAGGCGCCTTGTGCTCGCGCGCCTTTTCAATATCATCCGGCGCGGCGAGAAATACCAGAGTAAATCGCCCTTGTGGCACCTCTGTGCGGTAGACCTCGACTAAGCCAAGAGCAGTACAGTAAAACCCGAGGGATTTTTCTAAGTCGGTCACCCGCACCATAGTGTGAAGATATTTCATTGTTCCCCCTCTGCCCCTTTGCTGATTAGATTCCTGACACTTTTATAGAGCCAGATAACGGATATCGCTGAGCAACTGCACCAAATAGGTCATAAAGCGCCCGGCATCGCCGCCGTTGATCGCGCGGTGATCATAGGACAGCGCCAAGGGCAACATCAGTCGCGGCGTAAACTCAGTGCCATTCCAAAGTGGTTTGATCTGTGATTTCGATACACCGAGAATGCCGACTTCCGGTGAGTTGACGATCGGTGTAAAGCCATTACCACCAATGGCACCGAGGCTAGACAGCGTGAAACATCCGCCCTGCATCTCGGCCGGAGTCAATTTTCCGTCACGCGCCTTTGCAGCCAACACGCTGATCTCGGCCGAGATATCCCAGATACCTTTCTTATCGACATTTTTGATCACTGGAACCACTAAGCCTCGGGGTGTATCAACCGCCATCCCAATATGACAATAATGTTTCTGAATAAAGTTCTGGCCATCGCTCGACAGCGAGCGGTTGAATTCCGGATTGGCCTGAAGTGCCGCAGCGACGGCCTTAATCAGGAATGCTACGGGTGTCACTTTAACGCCGCGCTTTTCGCCCTCAGCTTTGAGGCTTTTACGGAACTCTTCCAGCTCTGTTATATCCGCATCGTCAAACTGAGTTACATGGGGTACATTGAGCCAATTGCGCTGCATATTAGCGGCCGTAAGCTTCTGAATTTTGCTCAGTGCGATCTCTTCGATCTCGCCAAACTGGCTGAAATCGACTGCCGGAACCGGCGGGATACCACTGCCAGCGGATGCTGCCGGTGCAGCTTTGTTCTGCATGACCTGTTTTACAAAATTACTGACATCATCTTTCAATATCCGCCCACGGGGCCCACTGCCCGGCACCTGGCTCAGATCTACGCCCAACTCCCGTGCAATCAAACGTACGGCTGGGCCTGCATAGATCTCCGACCCAGATGCTACCGGTGACGTGGATTTAACAGCAGGTGGCTGGGCGGGCTGCCCTGGAGCAGGCTGAGGCGCTCGCACTGGGCTGCTGGACGCCGCAACGGCGTCCGCTGCCGGAGCAGGTGCACTGGCTGCAGGTTTAATTTCGGTATCAGCCGCAGCCGCTGGTGCAGTAGAAGCTGCGGAAGACGGAGCATCAGAGATCACTTCAAACACTGCCACATTATCACCGGTGCCCAATTTATCTCCCTCGGCGACAAGGATCTTCACTACTTTGCCGGTATGGCTTGAGGGTACATCCATCGTCGCCTTATCCGACTCAAGCACCAAAAGCGTATCGCCCTCATTGACTTCATCGCCGACGGCAACACACACTTCAATAACATCGACCTTATCATCACTGCCAATATCCGGAACCTGAATCGTCAGCTCTTTGAGCGCATCCGACGCTGAAGACTCGACTGCCGGGCTTGCATTGTCATTATGATTCTCGGTTTTTGGCTCAAGTCGTGGCTCAGACTCTGAATCGGGATCAACAGCAAACTGCTCAATAGTCTCGGACTCATCCGCAGAAGAACCCTGCTCGCCAGTGACGCTAACGCTTACCTCAATTTCAGCAATGGCATCACCCACCTTGACGGTGGCTCCCTCTGCAACCAGATATTGGGTAAAAATACCGCTGGCCGGGCTGGGCACATCCATGGTGGCTTTATCGGACTCCAAAACCAACAGTGAATCCTCAACTTCGACCTGATCGCCCGGCTGTAATCCCAGCTCGATCACCTCTACCGTCTCTGCACCACCAAGATCTGGAACTACTATTGTCTGTTTTGTCACATTGGGTCCTTTATACGTTTTTGCCTGAATCGCTATTTTCGTTAACTTTAAACCATCAACGGATTTGTTTTTTCAGGATCGATAGCAAATGATTTAATTGCCTCGGCGACGACTGACGATTTGATCTCCCCTTGATCTGCAAGGGCTTTAAGTGCGGCGACGGTAATAAAGTGGCGATCCACCTCAAAGAAATGTCGCAGCGCTTCACGGCTATCACTGCGGCCAAATCCGTCTGTACCCAAAACGGTCATCGGGTTGGCAATATATTTGCGCAGTTGCTCAGCATAGTTTTTCATATAGTCAGTTGCGATAACCACTGGACCTTCTGCACCATCCAATTGCTCGGAAACATAAGAACGTTTGGGTTTGGCTTCGGGGTGCAACAAATTCCAGCGATCAACTGCCTGCCCCTCGCGGGTGAGTTCGTTAACACTGGTCAAGCTCCAGATGTCTGACTCGACATCGAACGACTCCTTAAGAATTTTTGCGGCCTCACGAACCTCGTTGAGGATCGTCCCGGCGCCCATGAGCTGAACCCGATGTTTGCCCTTAGCACCCTTCGCGAACCGGTACATACCTTTTATAATACCCGCTTCGGCACCCTCCGGCATGGCCGGTTGAACGTAGTTTTCGTTCATGGTCGTCAGGTAGTAGAAACAGTTTTCCTTGTCTTCAAACATTCGTTTGACACCGTCCTGGATTACGACGGCTAACTCATAACTGTACGCGGCATCGTAGCTGCGACAGTTCGGAATCGTGTTGGCCAGAATATGACTGTGGCCGTCCTGATGCTGCAGACCTTCACCGTTAAGTGTGGTTCGACCGGCAGTCGCACCGATCAAGAAGCCGCGGGCCTGACTGTCACCTGCTGCCCAGGCGAGATCGCCGATACGCTGAAAGCCAAACATCGAGTAAAAGATATAGAACGGAATCATCGGACAGCTGCTGGTGCTGTAGGCCGTTGCAAGCGCCAGCCATGCGGACATGGCGCCTGCTTCGTTTATGCCCTCTTCCAGAATGACGCCTTTCTTGTCTTCCTTGTAATACATAATCTGCTGGTGGTCATGGGGCACATATTTTTGGCCTTCAGAGGTATAGATACCGAGCTGACGAAACATGCCTTCCATCCCAAAGGTGCGCGCTTCGTCAGGCACAATCGGTACAATCGAGCTACCGATAGACTTATCTTTAATCAGTGTCGACAGGACTCGCACAAACGCCATCGTAGTCGATATTTCCCGCTCACCGCTACTCTCCAGTTGCTTGGCAAAGGTTTTTAGCGGTGGCGTCTGCATGGCATTGAAGTCAGCCTTGCGCGCTGGCAGCGAGCCACCCAGGGAAGCGCGACGTCTGCGCATATATTCAATTTCCGGGCTGTCCTCAGCCGGACGATAATAGGGTACTTTTTCCAGCTGATCGTCAGCGATCGGAATACCAAACCGATCGCGGAAACCGCGCAAGCTATCAATATCGAGTTTTTTCACCGAGTGGGTGTCGTTCGCCGCTTCTCCCGCACCGCCGAGGCCGTAGCCTTTAACGGTGTGCGCCAGGATAACCGTTGGCTGGCCCTTGTGAGCAGTCGCCTCGGCGTAAGCTGCATAGACTTTATAAGGATCATGGCCGCCGCGATTAAGATACATAATCTGTTCATCGGTCATATCGGCAACCAGTTCGAGCAGCTCGGGGTACTTGCCGAAGAAGTGTTCGCGGGTATAGGCCCCGCCATTAAACTTGTAGTTCTGTAACTCACCGTCACAAACTTCGTCCATGCGTTTAATCAGCAGCCCGGTCGTGTCTTTCTCGATCAGTCGATCCCAATGACGTCCCCAGACGACCTTGATCACGTTCCAGCCAGCGCCGCGGAATACTCCTTCGAGCTCCTGCATAATTTTGCCATTGCCACGCACAGGCCCATCGAGACGCTGAAGATTGCAGTTGACCACAAAGATCAGATTTTCAAGCTGCTCGCGACCGGCAAGAGAGATCGCGCCGAGGCTTTCCGGCTCATCACACTCTCCATCGCCAAGGAAGGCCCAGACTTTGCGATCACCCCGCGCGACCAATCCACGCGCTGACAGATAACGCATAACGTGCGCTTGATAGATTGCCTGAATCGGGCCAAGCCCCATAGATACCGTTGGGAACTGCCAGTAATCAGGCATTAACCAAGGATGCGGATAGGACGATAAGCCGCCACCATCGACTTCACGACGGAAATTATCCATCTGCTCTTCGCTAAAGCGACCTTCAAGAAACGAGCGGGCATACATACCGGGCGCGCTGTGGCCTTGGAAGAAAATCAGATCGCCGGGGTCGCCGCCCTCCGGGCCGCGGAAGAAGTAGTTGAAGCCGACGTCATAGAGCGTAGCAGCCGAGGCGAAACTGGCGATATGCCCGCCGATACCTTCGCTTTTCTTATTCGCTCGCATCACCATAGCGAGTGCATTCCAGCGGATAATCGAGCGGATACGTCGCTCCATAAACAGATCGCCGGGCATACGCTTTTCACGGTTCGCTGAAATCGTATTGCGGAATGGTGTCGTGACCGATGGCGGCAGCTTTATGCCCTGATCACTGGCATGGGATTGAAGCTGACTGAGCAAAAAATTTGCGCGCTCATCACCATGAATTTTGTAAACCGCATCGAAGGCTTCAAGCCATTCCTGCGTCTCAAATGGATCTAGGTCCTCTGTCATTCTTCACCAACCAGTTGTCGATTTAATGGTTTCCTGCGAGCCCGTCGCGACCGGCATCAGCCAAGACAGATATCAGGAAAAATAAGCCCGCAATCTTAATGTAGCTAAACTACAAAATCAATGTCATATGGATATTTTAAAATTCAATTCCTCAACACACTACACTGCTAAAATAGATACAACCAATTGATATAAATACAAATTTGTCACTTTAAAAAAAGTTAGTGTAACTACAAAATTTCTCGATACGGCCGATATCTAAAATTGATACTCATAAACCGACCCCAGTTTGCGCAAATCGTCAAGAATGCTCTGCTGATCATCATTAACTGTCTTGACCAGCAGCGCCCTGCGCTGCTCACCGGTGACTTCGTCATAAGCAGCCGTCAGGCTTTCGATGGTCGATGCGGAGACCTGTTCAGCAAGTCGCTCACGGAAATCGAAGTCGTTGTATCCCAACTCGACCGATTCCATAAAGCGGCCGTTGAGCTCGGCAAGATTCTTCGGCGTTTCTTGAAGATTACTTAACACCGAGTTTTTATACCGCAGCAAATCCGCTTCAGTCAGGTTTGCCACCTGCTCACGATAGGTACTCAAAAACTGGTTAAACTCTGCTTCAAGCGCTGTTTCATCGGCGCTGTGAGACTGCACGATCATCGCCAACCCCGGAATGCGCAAGTGATTGCTGGCAAACGCGAACACCACATAACCCAACTGCTTCTCTGTCCTCAGGCTGGTGTAGAACGGCGACGACAACATTTCCCCGAGCAATAGCATCTGTGCGCGTTCGACGAGGCTGTCATCGCGACCTTGCATATACAACATCACTGACGCATCGGCATGATCCATAGCCACCTGACCACGAACTTCTCCAACCTCCAGCTTCGCCACACTCTGCCTTACAGAAACACTTTTTAACGTCGTCCAGTCAGATAGCCTCGCTACGATCTGCTCTGCAGATCGGCGTTGATGGTTGCCACTAATCAACACCTTGAGGCCGGCATTGGCCGTAACACCTTCAGCAAATGCCGCCAGCTCGGTCATAGAAACGGCTGCCACAGCATCGGCTTTTTGCAGCGGAGTCCACTGCCCCTTAAGCATTGAATAGACGCCCGCCAAAACCTGACGGAACGGGTATTCTCTTGAGAAGTTACGCATATCTCGGGACAAACTCTGTTGGATGCGCTGAAACCGCGCCTCGTCCCAATCTGGACGGGCAAGTGCCGCCAAAATGTCCTCGAGCAGCGTTGCCTGCTTGTCGGAATAGCCGCCGACTATGATAGAAACACCCGTATCCATCGCCCGCAGAGAGAAGCTCAGGCCCGCCTCAAGAGCGGGATAAGACGCCGCACCCAGCTGGTCTTCAATATAGGCGAGATACAGCTGTAGCCTGGAGAAGGCCTCTACAGAATCCAGGCCCGGCACTTGAAACTCGGCAATAATGTGTGCCTTGGGTACGCCGTAACGGATGTCGGGAAAATGCCAGGCAGTTACCGACTCATTGTCCACAATCAACTCCGGAGTCGCATTCATCGCCACCTCACCGATCAGGCTGAGATCATCCGGTATATAGCGGTTGGGCTGCGGTAGCGCGAGATCATCAAACAGCGCCGGCGCTCGCCATCTGGCAAGCGTCGCATCGGCGATTTTCGTAACCGAGTATGGCGTTTGATACATAACACTGATTTGATCACCTTCAACTTCAGGCGCAGTCAGCGACAGCAAAAGATTGTCTGGCGTGATAAGCGCGGCGATACGTTTTAACAGTACTGCATCAAAGTCATTCATCACATAATCCGCGCGTAAAACGTCGGCAACCGGATAGCGCTGCATCTTTGATGACAGCGACGTCACATAACCGGCCGGATCGCGCTTCTCCTGAAACTTAAAGGCAATATCGCTAAGCTGCGCAGTTTCCCTATAACGCCATTCTTCAATACCCTGATTAACGATCAGCTCAACGGTGGCAAAAAACATTTCCACAATCTCGACTTGATGATCAATGCCCTCCGGGGTTAGGGAAATATTCGCCGTAAACAACGCACCGCCGCGATCCTCAAGACCCGCCCCAGCAGAAAGACCATTGGCCCAACCCCTGCTTTTCAGCGCTTCCAGCAAACTGCCCTCGCCTTCATGACCAATCAGCGAGCCGATGAAACTAGTAGGCTTTTTTTGCCAATAAGGCAACATTTTAGGCAGAGGAAAGCTCAGACTGAGTTCGCGCGAGTCCTGCAGTGGCTGCAGCGATACCTTCAGTGGCAGCCGCTCCGGTTCAAATAAGGGTGCATCGGGTGCTGCTACATTAACATTCTGATTGGCAACCAGAGTGAAACGCGGTTCCACCATCGCCTGCAGTTCATCAAGGCTCTGATTACCCAATACCACCAGCTTCATAATGTTAGCTGAATAGTACTTTTTATAGATCGCAAGCAGCTCATCTCGCACCGGACGGCCTTCGAAATCAGCTAGCGTCTCAAGGGTGCCAACAGTGAACTTACTCAGCGGGTGTTGAGGATTAACTTGCTCTTGCAACACGTCCTGGCTACGGCGACCATCATCTTTAATTTTTAGCCGGTACTCGGACTCGACAGCATTGCGCTCGCGGTCGACATACTTGGCATCAAACTTAGGCGCACTAAAAAACTGCGCAAAGCGATCCAGCGCAGGCTCAAGATAGGCGGCGTCGATATCAAAAAAGTAATTGGTGTCTTCCAGGCCCGTACCGGCATTATGACTGCCACCGTGTTCGCTGATAAAACTCTGGTACTCACCGGGCTCAGGATATTTCTTGGTTCCAAGGAAAAGCATATGCTCGAGAAAGTGCACCAGACCGGCACGGTCCTGAGGATTCTGGTAGCTGCCAATATAGACGTCCAATGAGGCCGCGGCCTTGTCTGCCGTCGGATCGGAGATCAACAGCACATCCATTTTATTGGCCAGCCTAATATGACGATATTCGCGGTTATCATTGGCGCTGGTAATAATACCCTGGCCCTGTTTTTTACCTTCAGGACCCGAGCAGCCATTCAAAAAAAGCGCGATCACAGTTGCCAAAGTGATAACCCAAAGACTGCTCGAACGTGTGCCAACTGTCTGTAACATACTATTTCCCTTATCGACGTTTGCTCCAACCTGAGATAACAGGCTGTAAGAGCTTTATAATTTTTGGTTACTTAGTTTTAATAATTGTTGGTTGCTTTCTGTGGGGATCTATATCAGCTGCCTTGAGATTCACTCTTGCTGATTTGAGCATCACTCAAATCCAGCGGCGGTTGCAGGCTCAGCTCCTGCTGAGCTCGGCGCGGCCAGGCGTTGAAAACCGCCTTCACCAACGTGGCCAGCGGAATCGCAAAGAACACACCCCAGAACCCCCAGATCCCGCCAAATAGCAACACCGAGACAATAATAAAGACCGGATGCAAATTAACTACTTCGGAGAACAAAATGGGCACCAGTAGATTGCCATCGAGAAACTGAATCACGCCATAACTGATAAACAGCCAAAGAAAGTCGTTACTCAGGCCCCACTGCATGTAGCCCACGAGCAGAACAGGAATAGTCACCACGGTGGCGCCGACATAGGGCACCAGAACCGAAAGCCCCACCAGCAATGCCAGCAGCGCGGCGTAATTTAGCCCGAGCCACAAAAACAACCCGTAGGAAGCCACGCCGACAATCAAAATCTCTATCGCTTTGCCGCGCACATAATTGGCAAACTGCATATCCATCTCAGTCCAGATGGTTCGCATGACTGAGCGCTCCTCCGGCAGTAAATTGGACAGAAACAGCAGCAGCTGGTCTTTGTCTTTAAGCATGAACAGTACCAGCAGAGGGACCAAAATCAGATAGATCATGACGCCGATAATGCTAGGAAAACTGCTGATCGAGAAGGTTAGCGCCTGCTCTACCCAGTTGCCCACTTCCTGAGTAACGCGCTCGCTGATCAACTGAATCTGTTCTGGACTGATGTATTCGGCATAGCGCTCCGGCAGTGTCGTGACCATTTCACGAAAGCGTGCAATCATCTTCGGCACTTCGGCTACCAGCAGCGAAGTTTGACGGCCGATAATCGGAATCAAACCGACGATAACCGAAACAAAACCTGCAATAAAAAGGATATAAGTACTAATCAATGCCAGCGCTCTAGGTACGCCATGACGAACCAGAGTATTAACCACCCCTTGCAGTAAAAATGACAGCACCAAGGCTGCGAAGACAGGTCCCAGAACCACCCCGAGGGTAGCAAACACAACCAACGAGACAGCAAGGATAATCAGCAGCAGTAATGCCTCTTCCGTAGCAAAATACTGTTCGCTCCACTTCTGGAAAATCTTTTTCATCCATTCACCCTTATCAATCGTGTCATCCGTTTGTTATATCTATCAAATAGCAGTTTGCAGTCACACTTATACCACAGGCTGAACTGCTATCTGACCTGAAACTTGTCGATATTTCAACTGTCGAACTAAGCATAATTTTCCGCTACAGTAACAGCCACGCTGGACATGAAGTCTGTGCCCCTCTAAATGACATCGTTGCTGTCAACCAAGCTGTTTAAAAGGACTATCTTGATCAAACTGTCAATCGTCAGACTATTGCGTAATCTGTTGCTCTGTTGCTCCCTGGGGCTAGCCGGCAAGCTGATGGCGGTCAATGATATTGAACTGCCTGTGCTTGGGGACGCGGCATCGGGAATTATTTCCAAGCAACAAGAGTTTGAACTTGGGCGCACCTGGTTAAAAATTTTTCGCAGCCGGGTCAGACCCTACGACGACCCACTGATGCAAATTTATCTCGAGCAACTGCTATACAATCTCGCGACCTACAGTGACCTGGAAGATCCCCGCCTCGAATTAGTTATTGTCAAAAATCCAACTATGAATGCCTTTGCCGTTCCCGGTGGTGTGGTCGGTTTTCACACCGGGGTTTTTGCCTACGCTGAAAACGAAGATCAGATGGCCTCAGTACTGGCTCACGAACTCGCGCATCTTAGCCAAAGGCACTTCGCCCGAGGCGCTGAAGCGCAGCAAAGAAACGCCATGTTCAACATGGCCGGATTGCTTGCCAGCGTGGTGCTCGCGGCGACTGCCGGCGGCGATGCCGCTACCGCTGCAATCGTCACCTCACAGGCACTGAGTATGGATAGTCAACTGCGTTACAGCCGTTCCAATGAGCAGGAAGCTGACCGCGCAGGCCTGGCGACTATGGAACGCGCTAACCGCGACCCCGGTGCAGTAGCCGACATGTTTGCCTCTCTACTTAAAGCAACTCGTTATACCGGCAGCAGGCCACCCGAATTCTTGCTCACCCACCCGATCAGTGAAAAACGCATCGGCGACGCGCGCAATCGCTCAATGGGAACGTCGATGCGCCAGTATGTGCAAAACCCCGAATTTTATTTAATGCGTGCCCGCGCGCTGGTGGCTATGGATAAAACTCCAGCCGTCAGCATCAGTCGCTATAAAAGCGAGCTGGAATCCAACACATTGAGACCTGAGGCCGCCCACTACGGACTTGCACTGGCTTACATTGAGGCGGGTCAACTGCAGGAGGCTCGCCACGAGATGGCCAGGCTGTTGGACACTCAACCGACCAATCTGGTCTTTCTATACACCGACATCGAAATCGACATCTTGTCAAAAGACTACTCTAAAGCACTGCTCAGACTGGATCGGCAGCTAGCAATTAACCAGAACAACTATCCGCTTTTGGTGCTTAAGTCAGAGGCTCTATGGCAGGCACATAGATACGATGGTGCCGATGCAGTACTCAGCGCACTGTCGAGAATGCGCTCGGAAGATCCCATGATCTGGTATCGGCTGGCCGAAGTACGAGGGCTGGCAGGTAACATTTCTGGGTTGCATCAGGCCCGAGCGGAGTATTTTATTCTGATCGGCGTATTTGATAAGGCGCGTGAGCAGCTCAGTCTTGCCGCAAGTATGGTTCAGGAGGACTTCAAGCAATCTGCCATTATCCGGCAACGTCTGCGCGATCTGGCAAAAATGGAAGATCGCGCCGAGAAGCTTTAGCTGCCTTGCTGCTCGCGAAACTGCAGCATACGACCGAGGGATGTCATTGCCTGCGCGCCAATTTCCGCATCGACAAACACTTCGTTGCTGCCTTTCTCGAGGGCGGCCAAAAGATTTTCGAGGCCATTCATACCCATCCAGGGACAGTTGGCACAGCTGCGACATGTCGCCCCACTACCGCCTGTTGGCGCAACCAACAACTGCTTGTCTGGCACCGCCTGCTGCATCTTGAAGAAGATGCCTTGGTCCGTGGCGACAATCATTTTTGAGTGCGGTAACTTCGTTGCTGCGGTAATCAATTGCGAGGTTGAACCCACCGCATCGGCAATATCGATAACGGCCTGCGGTGACTCAGGATGGACTAGTACCGCCGCGTCGGGATGTACCGCCTTTAACTCGTTGATACCTTTAGCTTTAAACTCTTCATGGACAATGCAACTGCCATCCCACAGCAACATATCGGCGCCGGTCTGCTTCTGCACATAACCACCGAGGTATTTGTCTGGTGCCCAAAGAATTTTTTCACCCATACTGTCGAGATATTCAACTACCTCGAGTGCAATACTGGATGTAACAACCCAGTCAGCTCTTGCCTTGACCGCAGCAGAAGTGTTGGCATACACCACCACTGTGCGATCCGGATGCTGGTCGCAAAAAGCACTAAATTCATCTGCGGGACAACCGACATCCAGGGAGCACGTCGCCTCTAGTGTAGGCATTAGCACCCGCTTTTCAGGGGTGAGAATTTTTGCTGTCTCACCCATAAACTTAACCCCTGCAACCACCAAGGTCTGGGCACTATGAGTCTTGCCAAAGCGTGCCATTTCGAGCGAGTCCGAGACCACACCACCCGTCTCTTCGGCCAGAGCCTGGATCAACGGATTGGTGTAATAGTGGGCGATTAAAACCGCGTTTTTTTCGATCAGCTGCTGCTTGATGCGAGCCTGAAGCTCGGCAATGCGTTGATCGTCGAGTTCTTCCGGACCCAACCGTACACGGTTGAGGTACTCCTCAACCACTTTGCGCTGGTCTGGATTTTCCACAAGCTGCAGTCTATCGCTCATAATCTTTATCTATCTCACTCGAGTCGCAAATAAGATCTCAGTTGAGAGTTGATAGCCAGTAAACTACGGTCACGACAATAATTGTCAGAATCGCAACAGCGGCAATGGCATCTGCCGTGCTATCTTCTTGAGTGAAATCTTTTACCGCGTCGTTGTTTTCATTTGTCATTTTTAGAGCCTTCTCTTTAATGTGTTCAGCCTGCAATACCAGACTGGCTTAACCTGCTGTTTTTGAGCGCGCATTCTAGCAAGCGCTTTAATCCCTGTCGCCTGTTTGCCGCACCCAAAACAGCGGTTTTGCAACCGTTGCCAGTTCTATCAGGGTTAGCGGATATTCCTTAAAGGTAACTCAATATGTCCAAATAGTAATTTAAAAGCCGAGATCCTGAAGCTATGATGACGGCCTTGAAACGACGGCTTCGTCTGTTCTGCTGAAATTTGCTCAATTCCGGCCCTCAGTCGTCCGGAGACAAGGTTGAATCACCCATGTACATCTACGATCAATACGACCAGAAACTGGTCGATGAAAGAGTGGCGCAATATCGCGACCAGACCAACCGCTATCTCGATGGCCAGATCAGTGACGAAGAATTTCTGCCCATCCGACTGCAAAACGGTCTCTATGTGCAGCGCCTCGCTCCTATGTTACGTATTGCTATCCCCTACGGCTTGATATCGAGCAGGCAACTGCGGGCGCTGGCGAATATTTCGCGCAGATTTGATAAGGGCTATGTGCACTTCACCACCAGACAAAATATCCAACTAAATTGGCCGCGGCTCGAAGAGGTACCCGATATCCTCGCCGAACTCGCCAAAGTGCAGATGCACGCTATTCAGACCAGTGGCAACTGTATTCGCAACACCACCACCGATCAGTTCGCCGGTGTTGCCGTCGATGAAATTGAAGATCCCCGTCCCTGGTGTGAAATCATCCGCCAGTGGTCCACCATCCATCCCGAGTTCGCCTTTCTGCCACGAAAATTCAAGATCGCTGTATGTGGGTCTGAAGAGGATCGGGCAGCGTTCCTGCTGCATGATATCGGCATCCAATTAGTCAAAAACAGCAACGGTGAAAGTGGCTTCCATATCTATGCGGGTGGTGGCTTGGGTCGGACCCCGGTGATTGCGTCATCGATTCGAGAGTATCTCCCGCGACAGCATCTACTCAGCTACCTTGACGCAATACTTCGCGTCTACAACCGTTACGGCAATCGCGACAACAAATACAAGGCGCGGATCAAAATCTTAGTCAAGGCCTGGACCCCTGAGGTTTTTGCCCAGCGCGTCGAGGCAGAGTGGCAGCAAATTATCAGCAGTGATGGCGGCGTTAATAGTGAACTCACTGAAAACGAAGTTAACCGGGTCAAAGGCTTCTTTACCCAGCCCGATTATGAGCCGGTTGACATGTTAAAGGTCGAAGCAGGACTCAAGGCACAAGCGACAGATAACCTCGCTTTTTCACGCTGGCTGCAACGCAATGTTCGCGACCAGAAACAGCCTGGATACGCATCAGTAAGCCTCAGTTTGAAACCTGCCGGTGTCGCTCCAGGCGATGTTACGGACGGCCAACTGGAAAGCATCGCCGATCTCGCCGAGCGCTTTTCCAATGGTGAAGTGCGATCGACCCACAATCAAAATGTAGTGATTGCCGATGTGCTGAAAAGCGCGCTATTTGATTTTTGGCAGCAAGCCAAAGTCCACGGACTGGCCACACCGACCATCGGCACCATCAATGATATGATTTGCTGTCCCGGCGGCGACTACTGCTCGCTGGCTAATGCCAAGTCGATTCCGGTAGCAGAAGCTATCCAGCGTCGCTTTGATGACCTCGACTATGTCTATGACCTCGGTGATCTCGAACTCAATATCTCGGGCTGCATGAACGCCTGTGGCCACCATCATGTCGGCCATATCGGTATTCTTGGTGTCGACAAAAAGGGCGAGGAGTGGTATCAGATCCAGCTTGGCGGTAGCGCTAGCAAGCAGGCGGCACTGGCCAAAGTGCTTGGCCCATCGCTGTCGCGCGATGAAGTGGTTGAAGGAATCGAGAAAATTATCGATGTCTACGTCGAAAATCGGCTCGAAGGAGAGGCCTTTTTACAAACCTATCAGCGTGTTGGCATGAATAAATTTAAGGAGCGGGTCTATGCACAAAATGCTTAGCCACGGAAAGGTGATTGACAACAGCTGGACCCTGGTGGCAGCCGACGTCCCAACCACCGATAACCTGCCCACAGGCGATATTCTTGTTCCTCTGGCGCTGTGGTGTGGACAGCATTCGGTGTTGAAGAATCACATTGGCGCAGTTGGCGTCTGGCTCGATAGCCATGAAGAAATCGAAACACTAACCGGCTATCTTGATCAACTGCCAGTGGTCGCGATCAATTTCCCCAAATTTGTCGATGGACGTGGTTTTTCAAGCGCGCGACTGCTCCGCGACCGCTACCACTACCAAGGCGAGATACGCGCCATTGGCTCGTTTATCCGCGACCAGCTTTTCCTTATGCAGCGCTGTGGCTTCAGTCAATTCAGCTTCTCCGATGAGATTGATCTGCAGGCAGCAACAGCATCATTGAGTGATTTTTCTGATGGCTACCAAACCGCTGCTGATCAAGCAGAGCCATTATTCAAGCGCTTGCGCTAGCCAGACTGGTAAGTTAATTTCAAGCAAATCGGATCAGGGGATTGAACCGCGCCGCTGTCTGTAATGAAATGGGCCCATGGAACATCATCTGATACAAATTTTCTTTTTAATCTTCACCGGGGCTGCCGTAGTTGCCTCGCTAGCGCTATTTGGCCGACAGCCACTGTTGGTCGCTTATATTTTGCTCGGTGCGGCAATTGGCCCCCATGGCGCAGGTTGGGTTACCGACGTACAGTTGATCGGCGAAATTGCCAGTATTGGGATTATTTTTCTGCTCTTTCTGCTCGGCCTCGATATGCAGCCCCAAGCGCTGTTACGGGTATTGCGCAAAGTCACCCATATCACCCTGTTTAGCTCTCTGCTGTTTGCTCTGGTCGGCTACAGCATCGGGCACCTGTTTGGCTTTTCGGCCACTGAAAACCTGATTATCGGCACCTCGATGATGTTCTCAAGCACCATTATCGGCATCAAGTTGCTACCGACCACGGTACTGCACCATCGCCACTCCGGGGAAATGATGATCGGTATGCTGTTGATGCAGGATTTTCTCGCCATCTTTGTGCTGCTGATGTTGATCGCGGGTGCATCAGGGGATGACAGTCCGATGCGATTTGTCGTCAGTCTGATTTCATTGCCAATGCTGATTGCCTGTGCCGTGCTGGTCGTACGCTATATCCTGCAGCCGCTATTTGCTCGCTTTGACCGGATAGGCGAATATGTCTTTCTGTTGGCAATCGGCTGGTGTCTCGGTGTCGCCGAACTGGCTGAGTATGCCGGTCTGTCTCGAGAGATCGGGGCATTTATTGCTGGTATCTCTATCGCCACCAGCCCTATCGCGCCGTATATCGCCCTTAATTTGAAACCGCTGCGAGACTTCTTTTTGATCCTGTTCTTCTTCTCCCTCGGCGGTGGTTTTGACCTCGGACTTATCCCAGAGATCGCTCTGCCGGCAGGCTTGCTGGCCATTATCATGCTGATACTTAAACCGGTGATCTATCACCGCCTGCTGCGCAAACAGAGCGAAAAAAATGCGCTGGCTTGGGATATAGGCCTGCGCTTGGGACAAAACAGTGAATTCTCACTGCTTATTGCCTATGTCGCATTTAATAGCGGCCTGATTAGCAACAGTGCTTCACATTTAATCCAAGCCGCTGCGATCATCACTTTTCTCGTCTCAAGCTACATAGTAGTCTTCAATCTCGCCAATCCCATCGCCCTTAAAGATAACCTGCGGCGGGATTAATTGGCGTCCATACTTAGGACGTGGGGTTTTCTGTTGGATATTTGCCACCCGCTAACGCGAGGCAGGTTTTTGATTAACGAGAGCCTCACTGCAGACCGCTGCCTTGTATCGGGTCTGCTTATCGTTAGGGAGTAACGAGCTTAGGGCAACTACAAACAAAAAAAGTCTATCTGCAACATCTCCAGCCCGGCATGTATGTGTCCGGACTCGATCGCCCGTGGCTCGACACGCCCTTCAGTCTTCAGGGCTTTATGATCCAAAATGAAGCACAAATAAAAAATCTTTCACTGTTCTGTGACTATGTGTTTATCGATGAAAAGCGCAGTATCACCCAGCTCGATATTGATACCAAACCGACACCATCCAACGGCAGAACCCTCGGGGTTGCCGCAACCTCATTTAAAACCGAGATCGCCGCCCACCACCCGATCCACTATACAGAGCAAACTTCTGTCACAACTGAAATACGCGATGCCCACAGTGCCTATCAGAATATACGTGACGAGTTTGACAATATGGCCAGCCGGGTTGGCCGCGGCAAGGCGCTCAATATCGCCCATATCAATGAAGTTATCACTCCGTTGGTTAATAGTATTACCCGCAAGCCGGGCGCCAGCATCTGGCTGGCGCGATTAAAGTCCCAGGACTCCTATACCTATCGACACTGTATTGCAGTAGCGATCTGGTGCACCATCATCGGCCGCCAGATCGGCCTGCCAAAAAAAGAGCTGGCACTGCTCTCCACCGGCGGCATGTTACTGGATATTGGCAAACTGAAAATACCCCCTGCGATTCTGAATAAGACCGAGCAACTCTCACAGCGTGAATTTGAGCTGGTAAAGAAACATGTCGATCTGAGCCTGAAGATGGCCAGGGAATCTTCACGCACCCTGCCAAAGTCGGTGCTCGATATGATCGCAGCGCACCACGAAAGGTTTAACGGTGGCGGTTACCCTAACGCGCTGCAAGGTACACAGATACCCCTCTATGCCCGTATCGCGGCTATCGCAGATTGCTATGATGCGATGACCAGTCAGCGGGTCTATGCAAAACCCATCACTCATGCCGCGGCAATCAAGAAAATGTATGAATGGCGCGGCTTTGACTTTCAGCCCGAATTGATCGACGCCTTTATTCAATCTGTGGGTATCTATCCCACAGGAACCCTGGTTGAGCTCACCTCAGGTGAAGTCGGCATTGTCATCCGGGAAAATCCCGGCAAACGACTACGCCCACAAGTACTTGTAGTGCTAGACAGCGTCAAAAATGAATATCAGCACTTCAAAGAACTGGATCTTGCCCAGCCACAAGACCCGGGGGGGAACACCCATTGAAATTCTTAAAACCCTGGAACCGGGCGCCTACTGCCTCGATCCGGAAGCCCTCTATTTATAAGGCAGTGTGCGATCATGAATAATAGCCTGTCTTACAGCGGCGCACCCGATATCAGTCGTACCGGGGTATTAACTGCGCTGGCCAAGTGTCTTGCGCGAAATGAATACAATGACCAGCTCACGCTGCTGGCCCTGATCGATCTACACAATTTTTCGCAAATCAATCAGCGCTTTGGCTATGCCATTGGCGATCGCATTCTCGCCGAGTTGCAAGAGCGTCTCACCGACGTGCCAAATAACCCACTGTGCTGTCGTCGCGTTGATGGTGACAAATTCGCTTTGATTATTTCACCACTTATGAATCGCCAACTTGTACCGTTGGTGGCGAAGAAAATTTTCGACCAGCTAAGCAGATTATTTTTTGTCGACAATCAGGCGGCCGCTATCGAAGGTAGCATCGGGTTTGCGGCCGCCGGCAGTCCCGAAGGCATCGTCGCGAGCGCTGAAACGATGTTACAGAATGCCGAAGCCGCAGCTAAAAAAGCCCATCAGGCAGGGCAACCCTACCACCTTGGTGAGGTCTCTGCGCCGCAGCAGGCCCACCATCAGATCGCTCTCAAACAAAAAATAGCACGCGCTCTGGCCAACAATAGCTTCGAACTGTTTTATCAGCCACAGATCAGCTTGCACAATGGTCGACCCTGTGGTGCCGAGGCACTGATTCGCTGGAATCAACACAGCTATAGCGTGAGTCCAGAACAGTTGGTTATGCTTATTGAACAGAGTGGCCGGATGGACGATTTTTTTTACTGGACCATCAATACCGCGGTTCGCGAAGCCGCGCAGTGGAGTGAGCATCGCATTTCAACTGCCGTCAACCTCTCTGCCTCCTGTCTGCAGTCGCCGCAGCTATTTGACACCATTGAGTCGAGTCTCAACCTGTGGGGAGCAGACCCTGCATTGCTGTGCATCGAGGTCACTGAATCGACCATCCAGCAAGACCTCAACCAGGGTTTGCAGACATTGAAGCGAATCAAACAGCTGGGCGTGACCATTGCCATTGATGACTTTGGAACTGGCTATTCCTCACTTGAATACTTCAAGTTTATTCCCGCCGACAAGTTAAAAATTGATAAGTCTTTTGTGCTCAATATGCGTAATAACCAGATTGACCTCGATATCGTCAAATTAATCCTCGACTGGGGTTTACGTTTTCAAATGGAGACCATCGCAGAAGGCGTTGAAGATGCCGAATCACTTGCTCTGCTTACCCAGCTTGGCTGTACTTATGCACAGGGATTTCTTATTAGTAAAGCTATGCCCGCCTCCGAGTTTCGCCAGTGGCTCGACAGCAATCCCGTGACAGCCTTATCAGAACCGCCCTCCTGAGCAAGTGTGAGCCTTATGCGGAACCATTTTTCTGCTATTCTTTTTTAATCTGCCTGACTAAAGACACTGAGGGAATAATCAGTTTTGCAGGGCAGAAAAACCCCAACCAGGACGTTGCCAGCACTATGAACCAGCCAATTCTCCAGCCCATTAACCAAAAACCGGCCACTGATACAATCAATCTACTACCTCTCCATCACGAACTAATGCACAGAGGCGGTAGCGAGTACCAAATCAGTACTGACATCAATTCGGAGTTACGTGTTGCGACCCTTGCTTATCTCAGTATCCAGCAAGAATACAACCGTATAAGTAAGGTGGTTAAAAATCACCAGAACCCAGACATTAAACGTATCGAGCCATTTATTGAGGCTCTGGTGGAAAGCATTATTCGCAATCCCGCCGCTGCGGTATGGCTGGCTCGATTGAAAAGTAAAAGCAGCTACGCCCATCGCCACTCCATTTCATGCGCCATTCTCTGCTGTGTAATGGGTCGCCAGCTCGGGTTAAATCGCAATGAACTGTTTCAACTCGCGCTTGCCGGGCTGTTGATCGATATCGGCAAGCTTCACCTACCCGATGCACTATTACGCAAGACCACGGATCTGAGCAACGATGAACGCAGTGAGGCGCGGCGGCATATTGAACATGGACTGGCCATTCTGGAAAATAATCATCTGCCTGCGGAAATTAGCGCGGCGATTCGCTACCATCATGAGCGACATAATGGCTGTGGTTACCCGGAGCAGCTAAGTGGCTCCGACATCCCGCTCTATGCGCGGATCGCAGGAATTGTTGACTGTTATGACGCCATTACCAGCCCACGCTACTACGCCACACCCATTCCCCACTCCGAAGCAATATTGAAGATGGCGGGATGGCGCGCTCGACTGTTTCAAAAAGAGTTGGTTGACACCTTTATTCAGGCCATCGGTCTCTACCCACCCGGTTCACTGGTGGAGCTTACCAACGGTGAGGTCGCCGTGGTCAGTGACTACCGCGCGGGCATGGGCCGCAAGCCAAAGCTGACCGTGATTCTCGACGTCAACAAACGACGACTCGCTCAGAAAAAAGTAATTTCGATCAGTGGCAAGGAAGGTTCGATCGATATCGCCCGCAATCTGCCTCCAGATGCCTACAATCTTGATCCGGAAGCGCTGTTCTAATCATCAAACTCCGCTCATTAAGTGATTCGATCAGAGTGATTTGTCAGCCGCTCCCACCACCGCAGCAGCACTCTATCCACACTTTCTTCGGCGGCAATACCGAGTCGCTGATGCAGTTTTTTCTTGAGCACGAAACTAATCTCATAGACATCCGCCTCCTCTGCTCGAGAGACCAGATATTCATCACTGGTCTGTAGCCCATCGACTAGCGCAACATCCAGCGCGCGCGTGCCGAGCCAGACCTCGCCCGTGGCAATTCTATCGATATCCACCGCCGGACGATGCTGCTTAACAAAATCCTTAAACAGGCTGTGAGTATCTTCCAGCTCCTCAATAAATTTTTCCCGACCACTGGCAGTATTTTCGCCGAACATGGTTAACGTGCGCTTGTGCTCTCCGGCCGTTAGCAGCTCGAACTCAACATCATGCTTTTTAAGTACCTTATTAAAGTTTGGTAACTGTGCGACAACCCCAATAGAGCCAAGAATCGCGAATGGTGCAGCAAGAATTTTATCCGCGACACAGGCCATCATATAACCGCCACTGGCGGCGACTTTGTCGACGCATACCGTCAAAGGAATATTTCGCTTGCGAATCCGGTCAAGCTGGCTCGATGCCAAGCCGTAGCTGTGCACCATGCCACCACCGCTCTCGAGTCGCACAACCACCTCATCACTGGTTGTTGCCTGAGAGAGTATTGCCGTGACCTCCTCGCGCAGGTGACTGACCGCAGAGGCACTTATATTGCCGTGAAAGTTAACCACAAACACGCGCGCTTTCTGTTTGGGAAGTTCAGCATCCGGGTCCTTAGCCGCTTTTTTATTCGCTTTTTTCAGCTCCTTGGCTTTTTGTTGTTTCTCTTTGTGCAGCTTTTTGGCCTCTGCTTTGTGCAGTGCTTCATCTGTCACCGCCAGCTTAATCGCCTCGCTCATATCGTCATACATTTCGTTTAATGGTGTGATTTCCAGATGACCTTTGCTGCCCGACTGGCGGGATTTTTGGCTCGCGCCAATCACAAGACTAATCAGCACCACCACAGCAATTACTCCGGTAACCACCTTGGCTAAAAACAGACCGTACTCAATAAAGAATTCCAAAACTCACTCCACAAAAAATAGGTTTCAAACAAAACGGCATTATAGAACGTTTAGCCAGCCGCGGCCGCCTCTGCCTCTTCGATAAATTGCGCAATCAGCCGGCCTGACATCGTCGCTATTGGGGGCAGAATGTCGGGCAATTGATTGTAATGCCACCAATGTGCCTCGACGATCTCAATACCATCAACATTAATTTCGGTGGTCACAGCGTCGGCGAGAAATCCCAGCATTAACTGGCCTGGAAAGGGCCATGCCTGACTTCCAACATAACGAATATTACTGATCTCCACACCGGCCTCCTCAAACACCTCGCGGTGCAGTGCCTGTTCAGCGCTCTCACCGGCCTCGAGAAAACCGGCCAGGGCACTAAATCGCCCTTCCGGCCAGGTCATCTGACGACCCAACAGACAGCGCTCACCATCACGCACCAGCACAATTACACAGGGTGATATACGCGGGTACACACTGATATTACACGCCAAACATCGCAGCGCATGGTCCTCTGTCGCGCTTTCAGTAGCTGCACCACAGGCGCCACAATAACGGTGTGTGGTCTGCCACTCAAGCATCTGCACTGCGCGGCTGACCAACGCAAACTGATCATCGCTGACCGAAAGCAGCAAAGAGCGCAGATCGGTCACTCCAAAGCCCTCCATCGAACGACATTCAGATGAGAGCTGCCATACCTCACAGTCAATGCCATTCCACTGTCCAAGTACAATACGCCGCTCGCAGAAAAAGCGCATAACATCAGCCTGCTCACGCTCGACCACCACCTCCCGACTACCAGTGGCAATGAGAATGTCACGACCGACCACCGGTACAACATATCGCTCTGCGGTGCCGGCGTGAGAATTAGCAGGAAAAAAACCTTCGAGTGCGGGAGGGATCATTCTGTGACTGACGCCTTATACAACGTTGGGTAAAACAAACCCTGCAGGGCTTGCATATTGGAGGGGCGACAGATATTGTTTGCCACCGATAAAAATAATTCTAACACGAAAGCTCAGCCACTCTTCATTCACATTTTAACCACGTTTTTCATAGAAGGAATCAATATGCAGCCCACTATGTCACAGGCACTGAAAAAGAATTTTCTTGGCAATTCGCCTGGCTGGTACGAAAAATCAATCATTTTATTTCTACTGATCAACCCGCTTGCCCTCTGGGCGTTTGGACCCTTTGTTACCGGCTGGATGCTTATCGCTGAATTTATTTTCACTTTAGCGATGGCACTCAAATGCTACCCTCTCCAACCCGGTGGACTGCTGGCTATTGAAGCGATACTGCTCGGCATGGCTTCGCCGGACGCCGTCTATAACGAAGCAGTGGCAAACTTTCAGGTTATTCTGCTGCTGATGTTTATGGTCGCCGGCATCTACTTTATGCGCGATATGCTGCTGTTTGTTTTCACCAAAATATTGCTCAATGTAAAGTCGAAGACCACGCTCTCATTTCTGTTCTGTTTCGCAGGCGCATTTCTTTCTGCGTTTCTCGATGCACTAACCGTAACCGCAGTACTGATTACTATCTCGGTTGGTTTTTACTCGGTTTACCACAAGGTTGCATCAGGCAAACAAATTGTCGACGAGGATCACAACCACAGTGATGACAACAGTCTGCTGGCCAACCATCATGACAACCTCGAGCAATTTCGCAGCTTTCTGCGCAGCCTGATTATGCACGGTGCCGTGGGTACAGCTCTGGGCGGGGTAACCACACTGGTGGGTGAGCCGCAAAACCTGTTGATTGCGGAGAAGGCCGGTTGGGACTTTATTGAGTTTTTCCTCAAGATGGCACCTGTAACGATGCCAACGTTGGCATGTGGTCTGGTGACCTGCATCCTTCTCGAGAAGACAAAGATCCTCGGCTATGGGGCCACGTTACCAGATGAAGTGCGAGCTATTCTGCAACAGTCCAGCGAGCATGATGCCTCGCGCCGCACTCAATACGACAATGCCTCATTGATCGTGCAGGCAATCGTCGCTGTTATTCTGGTGCTTGCCCTCGCCTTCCACTGGGCCCCGGTTGGTCTGATTGGCCTGATGGTGATTGTGCTGCTAACTGCATTTAACGGCGTCACTGAAGAGCACCGTATTGGCCATGCCTTTGAAGAAGCCATGCCCTTTACCGCTCTGCTGGTCGTGTTCTTTGCCATTGTAGCCGTGATTCATGAACAGCACCTGTTCTCACCGGTAATTGGTTGGGTGCTTCAGATGGATGAATCCGCGCAGCCCGGAATGTTCTTCCTCGCCAACGGCATCCTGTCGATGATCAGTGACAATGTATTTGTTGCCACGGTTTACATCAATGAAGTCACCGCAGTATTAAATGCTGGTGATATTAGCCGCGAGCACTTCGACAAGCTGGTTATCGCCATCAACACAGGCACTAACCTGCCCAGCGTTGCGACACCCAATGGTCAGGCCGCGTTCCTCTTCCTTCTGACCTCAGCACTGGCACCACTGATTCGCTTATCCTATATGCGCATGGTAATCATGGCTCTGCCCTACACCATAGTCCTGACAGTCGTTGGATACTACGGCGTGACCCATATGATTTAACCGATCATCGGGCACAAAAAAAGGCCGGACTTGGTAACAGGTCCGGCCTTTTTAATGCCCTCGCGGAAAGTCCGTTAAGCCTTGGCTTGCTCCTCGGCTTTGAGCTCTTTGCGCAACACTTTACCCACATTGGATTTCGGCAAGTCATCACGAAACTCTACAAACTTGGGCACCTTATAACCGGCCATATTCTCTTTGCAATAGACGATCACCTGTTCGGCAGTGAGGTTTGGATTAGTGGCAACCACAAACATCTTCACCACCTCACCCGCCTTTGGATCGGCCACACCGATCGCGGCACATTCCAGCACATCGGGATGTTGCGTTAGAGCCTGTTCAAGCTCATTGGGGTAGACGTTAAAGCCGGAGACAATAATCATATCCTTCAGCCGATCGACAATTTTGATGTAGCCCTGTTCATCAACAATAACGATATCGCCGGTATGCAACCAGCCATCGACAATCACTTCCGCAGTCTGCTCCTCGCGCTGCCAATAGCCTTTCATCACCTGAGCACCACGCACACAGAGCTCACCAACACCGCCCACTTGCTGCTCAACACCGTTTTCGTCGACCACTTTAATTTCTGTTCCGGGAACTGGAATCCCTGCCGTGCCAATTTTCTGATATCCCGAGGGATTCATCGAAATCACTGGCGACGACTCAGTCATTCCATAGCCTTCACTGACCACGCAGCCCGTGAGCTTGTGCCACTCGTGGGCCACCGACTCCATAAGAGCCATACCGCCTGACAGAGTGATCTCAAGATGAGAAAAATCCAACTTACGGAACTTGTTATCCTGAAGCAGCGCGACGAACAGAGAATTCAGGCCGCAAAATATCTCAAACTTAATATTTTTTAGCGCACTGACAAACATCGGAATATTGCGTGGGTCCGGAATCAGCACACTGTGCCCACGAGTAGCTGGTACCAGACCCATATTCAGCATATAAGCGTAGATGTGGTAGAGCGGCAAAGGTGAAATCGCCGTGTAGTGCAGTGCTGAACGTCCGCCAACATTAACCACCGCCATCGTCTGCGCAATATTGCTTATCAACGAGCCCTGCGTGAGCATAACGCCCTTAGAAACACCGGTTGTACCGCCGGTATACTGCAGGGCGCAGATCTCGTCGAAGCCAGGCGAATGCAGGGGATAACTGCTGTCGACCTTAGCCGTCAGCATTTCGGGAAAACGGACAATGCCCTCGGCAGGCAGCCGAGGCCGCTTGCCCAGTAGTTTGGTCACTCCAGCGAGTATGGTTTGTTTCGGCTGCGGAAGCAGATCAATCGCACGGGCCACCACCACATGCTCGATAGCCGTCTCCGGCACCGCACCCTGCAAGGTGTCATAGAACTGATCCAGCACCACCACAGCGCGGGCACCGGAATCATTAAACTGGTGTACCAATTCGCGGTGGGTATACATTGGGTTGGTGTTAACGATTACCAAGCCAAGCTTCCATGCAGCGACCACAACAATCGGATATTGCAAGAGATTGGGTAACTGCACAGCGATACGGTCACCCGCCTTGAGCCCCAACTGATGATAAAAATAGCTCGCCACACGATTGGCCAACTGATCGATTTCGGCATAACTGAGTGTTTGACCGAGGCAGGTAAAAGCGGGACGATCTGCAGAATCCGCAAGCGCCTGCTGCCATAGCCCAAGTAATGATTCAGCAATTAATTCAGGCTGCTGAGTCGATAATCCCATACTCAGCTGCGCCTTTGTCACGGCTTCCTGAATATCCATAAAAACTCCCATCTCTCTATTGTTATGACTATTTTTGATCTGCAGATAAGCCGCATTTTCAGCAACACTTATTTCGACAGCAACTTCATGCCCTTTTCCAGACCGCCGAGTGTCAGAGGAAACATTTTTCCCTCGACTAACTCCCGCAACATCAAAATCGATGGCGTGTAATCCCAGTACTGCTCCTGTACCGGATTTAGCCAGACCAGCTTATCAAAGGTCTTGTTCATGCGCTCCATCCAAACATTACCTGACTCCTCATTATGATATTCAACGCTGCCACCCGGGCTGTTGATCTCATAGGGCGCCATGGAGGCATCGCCAACAAAAATCACCTTGTAATCAGACGAATATTTGTGCAGCAAATCATAGGTTGATATCTGCTCGTCACGACGGCGGTGATTATCTTTCCATACATAGTCATACAGACAGTTGTGAAAATAGAAATACTCGAGGTGCTTAAACTCAGTTTTGGCGGCCGAGAACAGCTCCTCACAGAGCCGCACATAGGGATCCATAGAACCGCCAATATCGAAGAATATAAGTACTTTGACCGCATTGTGACGCTCCGGAACCATCTTGATATCCAGTAAGCCGGCATTGCGCGCGGTGCTGCGTATGGTGTCATCGAGATCCAGCTGGTCCGCAGAACCCTCACGGGCAAACTTGCGCAGTCGACGCAGTGCAACCTTGATATTGCGCGTGCCGATTTGCACCGAGTCATCGAGATCCTGAAACTGCCGCTCCTCCCAAACTTTCACCGCACTGCCATTGCCGCCCTCTCCGCCTACGCGGATTCCCTCAGGGTTGTAACCGCTATTGCCAAACGGTGATGTACCGCCAGTGCCAATCCATTTATTGCCGCCTTCATGGCGTTTCTTTTGTTCCTCAAGGCGCTTTTTAAACTCTTCAATCAGCTTCTCGAGGCCGCCCAAACTCTCGATCTTGGCTTTTTCTTCGTCGCTGAGATTTTTCTCAAACTCCTTACGCAACCAATCCTCGGGAATCAACGCCTCAATAATATCGTCAAGGTTTTCGAGATTTTTAAAGTAGGCGCCAAACGCGCGATCGAAACGATCGTAATATTTCTCATCCTTGACCATACAGGTGCGCGACAGCAGGTAAAAATCATCTACCGATCCAAACGCCAGGTTCTGTTCCATCGCCGCCAGCAGATCCAGTAACTCTTTAATCGAGACCGGCACATTGGCTTTTTTCAGGGTATAAAAAAAGTTAATCAGCATAGTGAGTAAAATCTACCGTGCTTCACGGCGAGTCATAAAGGCCAGACGCTCAAGTAGATGCACATCTTGCTCGTTTTTCAACAGCGCGCCGTAGAGTGGCGGAATCGCTTTGGTCGGATCACGGTTGGTCAAAATATCTTCCGGAATATCATCCGACATCACCAGCTTTAGCCAATCGACCAACTCCGAGGTTGAGGGCTTTTTCTTAAGGCCCGGAATTTTGCGCACATCAAAAAAGATATCCAGTGCTTCGTCGACAAGAGTCTTTTTAATTTTAGGAAAATGCACATCGACGATACGTTTCATCGTGGCCCGATCGGGGAAGCTGATAAAATGGAAAAAGCAGCGGCGCAGAAACGCATCGGGCAACTCTTTCTCATTATTACTGGTAATAATCACAATCGGACGCTGCACGGCCTTAATTGTCTCGCCGGTCTCGTAGACGTGAAACTCCATGCGATCCAGTTCCAGCAGCAAATCGTTGGGAAACTCGATATCCGCCTTATCGATCTCATCGATCAACAGTACCACTTGCTCATCAGCGGTAAACGCCTGCCAGAGCTTGCCCTTATCGATATAATTGCTGATATCGTTGACTTTCTCATTGCCCAGCTGCGAGTCACGCAGGCGTGATACGGCATCGTATTCATAGAGGCCCTGCTGAGCCTTGGTGGTTGACTTAATATGCCAGGCTAAAAGCGGCTTACCCAGGGCTTTGGCGACTTCTTCAGCAAGCAGAGTTTTGCCGGTTCCGGGTTCGCCTTTAATCAGCAATGGACGCTGCAGTGTTACGGCAGCATTAACTGCCATCTGTAGCTCTTCGGTAGCTACGTAGTTGTCTGTACCTTCAAATTTCATAGAATCCAAATCCACATTATGAGTTTTTAATTAACCGGTGGCGCATCATAAGCTAAAAGCGAATAAAAAAAATCACCAGCTAGCGAATCCAAATGCCCGGACGATGCATCTAAACAGTGGAGACGAATGAAACCCTCGCGCGGTGTCGCTACAATTGGCTTCGGAATCTTGCAACGGAATGATGCAGACGAATGGTGCAGCTGATCGAGCACCGTCTCAAGTGAAACCGTAGCGAAGTTATGACCGCAGAGTATTAACAACAGAGACAAACGCAAGATAAACCCTGTAATGAATAACCCCAATGGCGAGTAGACGAGATCGTCGGAACCCGGAGAAAACTATGAACAACAGTATTATCAAGACTACCATCCTGCTCTGCGCACTGTTGATGGCGCCGTTTAGCAGCGCTTTGCTACAGGAAAAAGAAATACACGTTACCGTTACCACCGCCGACGCCAGCGATGCTGAGACAACAACCAAAACGCTCTCTTACACCACTGACGGCGATGGCAATATAGAAGTCGACAGTGAAGTGAGCCAAGCTGTCGATGAAGTGGTTAAAGAGCTCAAACAGGAATGGCAAAATCTCGATGAGCAGGAGCGCCAGGAAGTCAAAGATGCGATCCGTTCTATAGGCGACGGCATTAGTGTCAATTTCGATCCGGATATGGACTTTGGCTCGATGATCGTAGCCATTTTTGCCATTCTTTTCACCTTTGGCTCACCCATTCTGATTGTCGCCTTGGTCCTTTATTCCTCTCATCGCAAGCGCAAGCAGCGAGCGGCTTTAATCGAGAAATTTCTTGAGGCCGGAAAAGATGTCCCAGAAGAAGTGTTAGCCACCTACAGCGAAACAGGTGCGGCAGGCAACAACCTGCAGCGCGGTCTGATACTCTGCGGTATTGGACTTGGCCTTATCCTATGCTTTGGCTTTCTAGCTGACTGGAGTGTTGGCGCTATTGGGCTTATTCCACTCTGTATCGGTCTGGCCAGACTACTGATCTGGAAACTCGACCAGAAAAATGCTGAAAATGATGCCGCAAACACTGACCCAGTCGCCTAACCTGCATGCACCGTACAGATCAGGATCTGATTAAAGCAGTCGTCAAGGAAGACAGCCATACGGCATTTGCGGAGCTGGTAAAACGTTACCAGTCTCCGCTGCGCTATTCGTTGCGTCAGTTGACGGGCTGGAATGAAGCCCTGGCGGACGATCTGGCACAGGAAACTTTTATCAAAGCCCACAGGGCCCTGGCAGGCTATAAAGGTAAAGCCAAGTTTTCCAGCTGGCTTTATCGTATTGCGTACAACGAAATGGTCAGCCATTTCAGAGTCGCGCGCAACCGTGAATTAACTGGTCATATCAATGATTTTGATTCAGTGACCGATGATTTGTGCGAGACCGGAGGCGACGCTTCAGTTGACAGTGCAAACCAGAATTTACATCGTGATCTGGCCAAGGCAATGCAGAGCCTGAGTGATAATCAACGCATGGCGCTGCACTTGCATTTACACCGCGAGTGCACACAACAAGAAATTTCCGATATTATGAGCATTCCTCTGGGCACGGTAAAAACCTTGATCACCCGCGGGAAGAGTCGGTTGCAAGAGCTTCTTATCGAATGGAACACCGCAGCAAAGACATGAGAGAGAGCAATGAACAAACACACTGACATTGACGATCTGTTTGCCACCACGCGGCACACTGAGCCCTATATCGACAACGCCGGGTTCTCAACCAAGGTATTAGCCAGGTTGCCGCAACGGGCTGAATTGTCTTTCTGGAAAGAAACCCTGATTACCCTGGCGTTCACCGCACTCGGCTGCACTCTGGCCTACCTTTTCTTCCCCAGTGAACAGCTAACCCTTCTGGTGCCCAGCAAAGTGGTTATCAGTCCCATGACACTGCTAACCATTACCGGACTGATCAGCCTTGCCTGTGCCTCGGCTTATTGGGTCGACAAAACTAATCGGCTTTGAACAGGCGCGGTTTCAGTACTTTGACCCACAGCGGTCGCAACACGGCATAGGCCAATAAAGCGAAGACTAATACAGCAATAATCGGTGCCAATCCGCGCTGAAACCCATCGTCAGCACCTTTCAATAACACACCTTCATAGAGACTGACAAAAAATGCCGGCGCCAGATGAGCGTCGTCGCGATAGGCAGTGACTGGAGTAAATAGAAATGCGGCCGCGATCAACAATAGAATATGTCGCACACTGGCAAGTCGAAAATTGCGCAGCAGGTACCAAAAACAGGTTAGCAGGCACAGCCCGCCTGCGGCATAAGCCAACCAACCCACTACGTAGTCTTCAACACTAAACATCACTAATCCACAGCATAATCAGCCAATCCATCTAATAATATGATCTTCAATATCATCGTCGTGCACATGACGCTCCGAGACAACCTTGCCGCGCAGCGACGCACCGTAGCGATGCATTGTTTCCAAACTGCCAGAACGCAGATGATGCCATTCCGGCAGTGGCTTCCCCGCCGCCAGCAATCGATAGGAGCAACTAGCAGGCAACCATTCCAATTCATTTACATTGCTGCGGTCAAGTTTTAAACAATCATCAACAATCCTGTGGCGACCGTCATAGTCGGAGCACCGGCAGGACTCGGTATCGAGTAACTTACAGGTCACATTGGTATAGTAAATTTCCTCGGTATCGGCATCCTCAAGCTTCACCAAACAACATTTGGCACAGCCATCACAAACCAACTCCCATTCCTGCTCACTCATTTCATCGAGTGACTTCGATTCCCACCACACTGTCGCAGCCATCAATCTAGCTCAGTCTGCGCAGGCGGATATGGTGCCGGGGGCATTTGCAGATAAAACCCCTTATCGGCAATATCTGACATCACCTGCAGCACATCCGCTCGTCCCAGTTTGCGCGATTCGCTGAGCACAAGCGTAGTCACCAGTGACGGTTCGGAAAACTGCAGCAGCAGTGATTCGGGAACCCGCTTAAGACCATCCTCCCGCGCCACATAGAGGTACATCTCCTGCCTTTTCGACGTTCGGTAGATATCACAGAGCACACGTCCTGCTAGTTTCATAAAACATTACTCTCATTCAATACCGACCGCAGCGCAGGCATTACGATCTCGCCGCGCCAGCCATCGATTAACCTTGTCGGCCACTGGCACTCACCCTCCGAGGCGCTGCGCAGTATTGCTTCCAACTCCTTTTTATTGCACAGCAACTCTTTTGGAATATGCCGTTCTTCTGCCACCTGATTAATATTCGCACGCATGGTTTTCATCACGTCACTAACCGCCCGAGGCAGAGGCTGGGGCAATTGGGGCGGGAGCTTGGTTGAGTCTACATCGGCAATCTGTTCAAGCACCTGCTCGCCAAAGCGCTTCACTGAGCGCGAGTACCAATCATCTATTTGATGAAGCTGACTCATTCGCGTTGGCTGGGTGTTAGCCAACTCGAGCAGCACGTTGTCTTTAACAATATGCGAACGCGGCTTATCCAGACTGCGCGCAGTCTCTTCGCGCCACTCACAGAGTTGTTTGAGCACGCCGACTGATTGGTTATCAAGGCGCCAAGCACCCTTCACTCGCAAATAATAATCTTCGGCTGCCCTGCGCTCCGCAGCGATCGACAACAGCGCCTGCATCTCCTCGTCAAACCAGCTCTGACGATCCTGCTGCTGCAGCTCGGCCGCGAGTATTTTATAAATCTTGAACAGGTAGAAAACATCATCAGCTGCATACTGCTTTTGTCGCTCACTAAGCGGGCGTGCAAGCCAATCTGAGCGGGTATCTTCTTTACCCAACTCGATATCAAGTAACTCATTGACCAGTCGCGCATAGCCCATTGAATAGCCAATATTGACGAGCCCTGCCGCCACCTGAGAGTCGAAAATTCGTGTCGGACTCAGCGCCAGAACCTGGTCCAGCACTTCCAAATCCTCACCACAGGCATGAAATATCAGGGTTAACTGTTCGGTCGCCAAAAGCTGCTGTAGCGGTTGTAATTCATCGATCGCAGGCACATCAATCAACCAGCACTGCTCACCATCAGACAGCTGAATCAGTGCCAGCTTTGCGAAATAGGTATCGCTGCGCATAAACTCGGTATCGATCGCCAGCTCAGTGTTGTGCTGCAACTGCGCGCAGACCGCGGCTAATTGCTGGTGAGTATCGATCCAGTGAATAGTAGCACTTGAGTCATTGATATTGGTCATTGAGATCCTGTTGATCGAGGCCTGTTACAGCAAGCCAGTTAGTTACGCCACGTTACTCCGAGGGCGATAAAAGAGGATTAATCAGAGCGTTTTGCGACTCTGAAGCGCCATATTTAGCGTGCCGCCATCGACATATTCAAGCTCACCACCCATCGGCACGCCGTAGGCAATTCTCGATACCGCTACGCCCAGCGCTTTGGCCTTGTCCGCAATAAAATGTGCCGTTGCTTCTCCTTCAACGGTCAAGTTAGTCGCCAGAATCAGCTCCGTGACAGGGCCGGTTTGCAGCCGCTCAATCAACTGATCAATGCCAAGCTGCTCGGGACCAATTCCATCGATCGGCGACAGGTGCCCAAGCAGAACAAAATATTTCCCACGAAAACTCCCGGCTTGTTCGATCGCATACAGATCTGCCGGGCTCTCGACCACACAGATTTGCTCTGGCTGGCGGCGCTCGTCGCGACAGAGGGCACAAACGTTGTGTTCAGTCAGGGTACGGCATTCACCGCAGCGGCCGACTTTCTCGACCGACTCTACCAGCACCTCAGCGAGCCGCGCGGCACCCACTCGATCACGCTCCAGCAGATGGAGTGCCATTCGCTGTGCAGATTTGGCTCCGACACCCGGCAAAACACGCAGTGATTCGATAAGTTGATCGATTAAATTACCGTACACAGTTCGCCCTTTTTAATAGTGTTAGCAATGTTCAAAACGGCATCTTAAACCCGGCTGGCAAATCCATGCCGCCGGTCATTTTGCTCAAAGCATCTTTGCTCTTGGCTTCAACCTTACGTACCGCGTCATTGACCGCGGCGGCCAGAAGGTCTTCGAGAAACTCTTTATCTTCCTGCATCAGGGATGGATCGAGAGTAACCTTGCGGACATCGTGGCGCCCAGTCATTACCACCTTAACCATACCAGCACCGGACTCGCCGGTTACCTCCGCATTGGCTGCCTGCTCTTGCATTTCAGCCATCTTGCCCTGCATCTGTTGGGCCTGTTTCATCAAATCATTGATATTCATACTCTACTCTTTGCTATCAGGGTACTAATCGATGGGCAGCACTGAATTCTCGTCCAGCGTACCGTCAAAAAGGTGTTTAAATTTTACCACTGCAGGATCACTGTTAAGGCTATCAACAGCTTCCGCAAGGCGTTCAGCCTTCTCTCTGGTGCTGGCGGCACGAGGCGTTTCCTGCTCGGCGACACCCAGAGTGATCGCAACCGTTACTGGTTGCTGGAAATAGTCACTCAGCGCCTCACTAAACTGCTGCTGGTGGGAATCGTCATAGAGACTATTGTTATCGCTGTCGATCAAAAACTGTAACTGTCTGCCACTGCGTTGCAAGAACAGGCAATGACTGGCAATCTCTCCGAGCGATGCGCCAATCGTTAGTTGACGCCGCAAAGGGATCCAGTTATCTGGCGTTAGCTGCTCGAGAGTGATCCGCTCCGGGGCGGCAGGTTCGGCTCTAACGTCCTGTGGCACCGGTCGTGTTGGCTGAACCATGCTGGATGACGATGGGCTCTCCGTTAACGCCGGGATTTCTGCACACGCCAGGTTCTCTGAAGCAGGGGTCTTTGCAACAGGCCCCTCCCAGCGTGTTTCAGGCTCAGCACAAAACGGGGAGGCCTCAGTCGCGGTTAAAGATTCAAACTGTTGCGTCAGATCAGGACGCGGCTGTGACGCAGCTTCAATGTCCGAATCCAATAATGATTGCGGCGCATCGTGGGCAATTGCCGCGACCACCGCTTCAGACTTTTTTACGCCAGACTCCACCTCCGTCGGAGGCACTGCATCAGCTGTAGCTGCGACAGCAGCCGCAGGAGTATCCTTTGTTGCTGCGGAGGATGGCAGCGCCGTTCGACCGGCGGGTAAGGGACGGAACGCCAATGCCCGCAACATAACCATCTCAAAACCGGATCTCGCATCTGGTGAGAGCTGCAGATCCTTGCGCCCCAAAAGACAGATCTGATAGAAAAGCTGGACATCTTCACGACTTACTGCCGCGGAGAGTGCCAACAGTTCACTGTAATGAGCGACCGATTTATCCAGTGCCTCCGGCACCGTTTGTACTATCGCCACCTGGTGCCAAACTGACAAAATATCCGCCAGCGCCGCATCATAATCGGGTGCCTGCTCAGCCATGCGACCGATCGCCGCAAGTAACTCGATACCAGAACCCTGAGTTAGAGCCTGACAGATCTCAATCACATAGCCGCGCTCAATAGTACCCAGCATGGCGCTGACTTCGCTCTCGGTGACTTGGCCACCACCGTGGCCAATCGCCTGATCAGTCAGACTTAAGGCATCGCGCATGCTGCCATCAGCGGCTCTCGCCAGAGACCACAGCGCTGCATCTTCAAAGGGTACCTGCTCTTCTCCGAGCACAAATTGTAAATGCTCCGTAATCCGCTCTGCACTGAGATTCTTTAAATTGAACTGCAGGCATCGCGACAACACGGTGATAGGCAGCTTTTGCGGATCGGTGGTAGCAAACAGAAACTTTACGTGCGGCGGCGGCTCTTCGAGCGTTTTCAGCAGTGCAGCGAAACTCGACTTGGAGAGCATATGCACTTCGTCAATCAGATAGATCTTGTAGCGGCCTCGGGAAGGCGCGTACTGCACATTGTCGAGCAATTCGCGCATATCATCGACGCCGGTTCGCGATGCCGCATCAACCTCGATCAGATCAATAAACCGGCCCTGATTAATTTCATTGCAGGCCGAGCATTCACCACAGGGAACCGAGCTGACACCCGCCTCACAGTTGAGGCATTTCGAGAGAATCCGCGCAATCGTTGTCTTGCCCACTCCTCGGGTCCCGGTAAACAGATACGCATGATGCAGTCGGTCGTGATCGAGTGCATTGATCAGCGCCTGCAACACATGTTGCTGGCCCGCCATTTCGGCAAAGATTTTGGGACGCCATTTCCGGGCGAGAACTTGGTAACTCATAATGTCGACGGCTTAAATTTCAAAGCAGCATTATAGGGAGATAACCGGCAGATAAACAGACTGTTGAGGTGGGTGGCCAAACTCGACGTCGAGCAATGTCTCGACGTCAGTCGGTGCTACATAGCGTGATATTTTTGTAGAGAATACAGTGCGCTAGAATACAGTACGCTAGAATAATGGCGGTGACCCTCACCAGCCACACCTCGGCACACAGCGTCACCACTACCGTTGCTCCCTTCCGGGCCTGGCGGGGTTCGTGGTTGGCCATTGCGAGGGGACCAATGAGGGCCACCATAAAACGGTGCGCGGGATTATCGGGGGTTTGCTGCTTCAGTGCAACAGATGATCGCGCAAAGCCTGCTGAAAGCAGATCAAAATACACAACCGAGCGACCCAAATTGGTAGTTTCTATTGTGGTGAATTCTGTTAGGATCGTCTCACATTAGTTGCAACATCACCCAAACTTCCTAATAGAGTAGACCTCGATCAATGAGCCAAACTACCGCGTACCAGAACCACAAGACAGCAACCCAATCATCCTCTACCCACACCACCAAAACGTCCACAGCAGCCCTTCTTTTCGGCGCCGTTATGATGGTGTTTTTGAGCGGTTGTGGCACAGACGAAACCAATGTCAGTAAAGGCAACGAGACCGGAACGCTACACTGGGGGAACGGCACTGAACCGCAGAGTCTCGACCCGCATATCGCCACCGGTGTACCTGAGCATCATATTATCAGCTCGATTATGGAAGGCTTGGTAACCAAAGACAGCACCACCCTTGAACCCAAACCCGGTGTTGCCGAATCCTGGGAAATCAGCGAAGACGGCCGCGTCTACACCTTCCATCTGCGTCACGATGCGCGCTGGTCAAACGGTGACCCACACACTGCAGAAGATTACGTCTGGTCGTGGTGGCGAGCCCTGCAACCTGCACTGGGTAGTCTCTACGCTTATATGTATTACGCCATCGACAATGCCCAAGAGTATTACGAAGGAACCATTACCGACTTTGAGCAGGTCGGCGTCAAAGCACTAGACGAGCACACCCTTCAGGTTACACTGGAGAATCCAACCCCCTATTTCTTGCAGCTGCTTGATCACTACAGTCTGTTTCCAGTGCACCGCCCAACCTTAGAAAAATTCGGTGCTCCAGACGAGCGTGGCACCCGCTGGACCTATGAGGGCAACATAGTCACTAATGGCCCCTTCCAGCTAACCGAGTGGCAAATCAACCGCCGAGTTGTGGTTGAGCGCAACCCCTACTACTGGGACAGAGACACAGTCAGACTCAATAAAATTATCTTTTACCCGACGGAAAACGCTGTCAGTGAAGAACGCATGTTCCGCTCAGGTCAACTGCACTACACCAACGATATCCCCGCCGATAAAATCCCGGTTTATAAAGAGAGCGGAGACCCAACACTAGAGATTGCCCCTTATCTGGGCACTTATTTCTACCGCATCAACACCAATCTCGCGCATCTGAAAGACCCGCGTGTGAGACGCGCGTTGGCAATGACCATCGATCGTGAGCAGATTACTGAGCGCATCACCAAGGCGGGACAAATACCAACCTATGCTCTGACACCTCCCGGAACTATGGGCTACTACCCACCAAGCGATCTCAGCTTTGACCCGGAAGCGGCGCGCAAGCTACTGGCCGAAGCCGGCTATCCAAACGGCGAAGGATTTCCGGTTACCGAGATTCTTTACAATACCAATGAGGGTCATCGCAAAATCGCCGTAGCAATACAGCAGATGTGGAACAAGTATCTCAACATCGAAATCCAGCTCCTCAATCAGGAGTGGAAAGTCTATCTCGATAGTGAGAGTGCCGGTGATTATCAGATCTCACGAGCGTCGTGGATTGGCGACTATGTCGACCCCAACAGTTTTCTCGACATGTTTCTCTGTGGTGGTGGCAACAACCGCACCGGCTGGTGTAACGAAGAGTTCGACCGCCTGATTCTAGATGAAGCGCCAACGGCCAAAACCCATGCCAAGCGCCTCGAGATCTTTACCCAGGCCGAGACTATCCTGCTCGCAGACCTGCCGATTATTCCAATATTCACCTATACCTCCAAGCACCTGGTCAGCCCGGCTATTAAAAACAAGGGCACCAATCTGCTTGACCAAACCATGTATAAAGAGATCTATCTCGAGTCCGACTCGGGCAGTAATGGTGGTGACAACTAATGTTTCGATTTGCCATCACCCGCCTGTTACAGGCTGTACCAGTCATCTTGGTCGTCATCAGCATTACCTTTCTGCTGGTTCACGCTGCACCAGGCGGACCGTTCTCCGCGGATAAAGCGGTACCTCCAGAAGTATTGAAAGCGCTTGAAGCACAGTACAACCTCGATCAACCACTGTGGCAACAATACATGGGCTATCTGGGTGATGTGGTGCGTGGTGATTTTGGTCCATCATTTAAATACCCTGGTCGTTCGGTCAATGAGCTGATTGCATCAGGTCTCCCCGCCACAGCGGAACTGGCCTTTTATGCCATGCTGGTCGCACTGATAATTGGCGCTAGTGCGGGCGTCTTTGCTGCCATGCGGCCTAACACTATGCAGGACTACCTGCCCATGTCAGCGGCGATGATTGGTATCTGCATGCCATCTTTTCTGCTGGGACCTCTCCTGGTACTGATCTTCGGCATTCACCTCGAATGGGTCCCGGTGTCCGGTTGGGGCGATGCGCCCGGTGACAAGATCCTCCCCGCAATTACCCTTGGCACTGGCTACGCTGCCTATATCGCGCGACTCTCGCGCGGCGGGATGCTCGAGATCCTGTCACAGGACTATATTCGTACCGCGCGCGCCAAGGGCCTCTCCGAATCTCTGATTATTACTAAGCACGCTCTGCGAGGCGGACTAATCCCCGTGGTCGCATTTCTGGGACCCGCATTTGCGGGACTGGTCGGCGGCTCATTTGTTGTCGAGACCATCTTTCAGATTCCCGGTCTCGGACGCTTCTATGTTCAAGCGGCGTTTAATCGCGACTACACCATGATCCTCGGCACCACCATATTCTTCGCCACGTTGATTATTGTCTTCAACCTGATCTCAGATATGATCGCCATCTGGCTCAACCCCAAGCTTCGTCAGCAGGGACAGGGAGATAATTAATGGACGCATCGATCGAAAAAATTGACGAAGCGGGCAGCTCTCTATGGCAGGACGCGTGGGTCAAACTACGTAAAAATCGTCTCGCCATCTGTGGTCTTGTGGTCTTGCTGCTGCTCGGTCTGGTATCACTCTTAACACCCTGGATTGCCCCTTACGGCTATGAAGAGCAAAACCTGATTCTCGGTGCCTCACCGCCGTCGGCCGAGCACTGGCTTGGAACCGATATCTTCGGTCGCGATATGCTCACCCGAATTATGTACGGCGGCCGCGTCTCGTTGACCGTAGGCCTGATCGCCACTGCTGTAGCTCTGATGATTGGTGTGCTCTGGGGCGCCACCGCCGGGTTTGTTGGCGGCCGCGTCGACGCCGTGATGATGCGGCTGGTGGATATCCTCTATGCCCTGCCCTTTATGATCTTTATTGTGCTGTTGATGGTAGTCTTCGGACGCAATATCTTTCTCTTGTTTTTTGCCATCGGCGCCGTCGAATGGCTGACTATGGCGCGTATTGTGCGTGGCCAGGTAATGACCTTGCGCAAGCAGGAATTTGTCGAGGCGGCCTATTCTCTCGGCCTGTCACAGTGGACCATTATCCGCCGCCATATCATCCCCAACACGCTGGGGCCGGTTATTGTCTACACCACGCTGACGATCCCCAGTGTCATGTTACTGGAGGCATTTCTCAGCTTCCTCGGCCTGGGTATCCAGCCACCACAGAGCTCTTGGGGCCTGCTGATCAGCTATGGTGTTGAAACCATGGAAGAGTTTCCCTGGTTGCTGATATTCCCGGGTTTGACCCTGTCGATCACACTGTTTGCGCTCAACTTCCTCGGCGATGGTTTACGCGACGCCCTTGACCCCAGAACTTCTAAGGATTAAATCGCCATGGCACTACTCGAGGTAAACGGACTCAAGGTCCACTTCCACACCCGGGACGGGCTGGTCAAAGCGGTCGACGATGTCAGTTTTAGTGTTGATTGCGGCGAGACCCTAGCCATCGTTGGCGAATCCGGTTCAGGCAAATCAGTCACCTGCTACAGCCTTCTGGATCTGCTGCCGAAACCACCTGCAAAAATCGAAGGCGGTAGCGCGCTGTTTGATGGCGTCGACCTGCTGACCTGCGACAGCACGCAGATGCGCAGCTTCCGCAGCAACGATATCGCGATGATATTTCAAGATCCTATGACCTCGCTCAATCCATTTATTACCATCGGCGAGCAATTGATCGAACCACTTATCTACAACCCCGATAAAAGTCGTGCTCAAACACGTTCCGCGGCCAGATTGCGCGCCATCGAACTGCTCGATGAAGTCGGCATTATCGATCCTGAAAAGCGCTTTGACTGCTACCCCCATGAATTCTCCGGTGGTATGCGTCAGCGCGTAATGATCGCCATGGCACTCATCAACGAACCGCGCTTGCTAATCTGCGACGAACCGACGACAGCCCTGGATGTCACCATTCAGGCCCAGATTCTCGCACTGATCAAAAAGCTGCAGCAAAAACGCAATGTCGCGGTTATTTTCATCAGTCATGACCTCGGAGTCGTCGCTGGCATTGCCGACAATGTAATCGTTATGTGCGAAGGTACAGTGCGCGAAACTGGTGATACCGAGGCAATTTTTTACCGCACCCAAAATGATTACACCAAAAAATTACTGGCGGCGATTCCCGAAGGTGCCAAAGTCATGCCTAGTCGGGTTCAGCAAGATAGCCCGATGATCGAAGTCAAAAATCTAAAGACCTACTTTCGGGATTACAGCAAGCCTTTAGCTGGTGCCCGCTCTGAAAAACGCTATATCAAGGCGGTGGACGATGTCTCGCTGCACATTCAGCGCGGTGAAATTCTCGGCCTGGTCGGTGAATCCGGATCAGGAAAATCCACCCTCGGTCGCTCAATTCTGCAGCTGGCACCCATCACCGAGGGCTCTGTGCACTTTTCCGGCACCGAGATAAGCGCTCTCAGCCGCCACCAACTGATACCTTGGCGGCGCAAGATGCAGATGATCTTTCAGGACCCCTACGCCTCACTCAATCCGCGTATGACGGTCTATGAAACCCTAGCAGAACCACTGCTCTACCACGGTCTGGCCAACGCCAAAACCATTAATCATCAAGTACAACTGTTGATGGACGATGTCGGCCTCGCCCGAGCCAACCTGCGTAAATATCCCCATGAGTTCTCCGGCGGGCAGCGTCAACGCATCGCCATCGGACGCGCGATCGCCACCAAGCCTGAACTGATAATTGCTGATGAGCCAGTCTCAGCGCTGGATGTCACAATCCAGGCCCAAGTACTTGATTTGATTCTCGATCTGGTCGAACGCCACAACCTGACCATGCTGTTTATCTCTCATGATCTTTCGGTGGTACGGTATATTTCTGATCGCGTGATAGTGATGAATAAAGGTGTAATTATCGAGACCGGTGAAACCGAAGCGCTCTGGGCCAGTCCGCAACAGCCATACACCCAGCAGTTACTGGAAGCCATTCCACTCGCCGACCCGAAATCAGAGCGCGCCCGTCTGGCAAGCGCCTCGTAATTAAATCGCGCAGGTAATCCCGGTGCCACGTAGACCACAGTAGCCGCCTGGATTCTTGGCCAGATACTGCTGGTGATACTCTTCAGCGTAGAAGAATGGTGGTGCAAGTTGAATTTCGGTGGTGATGGCATCGAAGCCTAGCTCATGCAACTGCTCCTGAACTCGCTCCGCCGAGGCGTTAGCAGCGGCTACCTGAGCCGCATCTGTGCAATAGATTACCGACCGATACTGGGTACCAATATCATTGCCCTGACGCATTCCCTGAGTCGGATCGTGAGCCTCCCAAAACACCGCCAGCAATTTCTCAAAACTGGTTTCTGCGGCATCAAATACCACCAACACTACTTCCGAGTGCCCGGTGCCACCGGAGCATACTTCTTCATAGGTTGGGTTGGGCGTAAAACCGCCTGCGTAACCCACCGCAGTCGTCACCACGCCCGGTTGCTGCCAAAAACGTCGCTCTGCGCCCCAGAAACAACCCAGACCGAAAACCACACTACTGAGTCCTGGCGCAAACGGTGGTTTGAGCGGCTGCTGGTTGACAAAGTGCGTGTTGCTGATCGATATTGCAGTGTCGCGACCAGGCAACGCCTGATCAACTGAAGGGATAACCAATTTAGACATTTAAAACTCCGCCTGATAACGCTTATTCGAGATGTTTTTTATACGGCTTAAATCAGACTTAGACCCAACTCCAGGTCATTTTTAATATCTGCAATATCCTCCAGACCGACCGCTATCCGGATCAGGTTCTCGCCGATACCTGCCTGTTGGCGCTCAACCTCTGAAAGCCTGCCATGAGTCGTGGTGGCCGGATGCACAATAGTGGTTTTGGTATCGCCCAGATTGGCCGTCAACGAGAGCATACGAGTATTGTCGATAACCTTCCATGCCTGCTCACGACCACCTTCTACACAGAAAGAAACCACTCCGCCAAAGCCACTCTGTTGTTTTTTGGCCAGCGCATGACCGGGGTGGTCAGGCAGACCGGCATAGTAGACCTTGCTGACTTTGGGGTGAGCATCAAGCCAGGTCGCCAGTTCGGCGGCATTAACGCAGTGCGCCTGCATGCGAATACGCAGAGTCTCCAGACCTTTGAGAAACACCCAGGCATTAAATGGGCTCATGGTCGGACCGGCAGCACGCAGAAAACCGACAATTTTTTCCATCGTCTCATGATTGCCAACGACGGCACCACCGAGACAGCGGCCCTGCCCATCGAGGTATTTAGTCGCCGAATGCACCACGATATCTGCACCCAGCGCCAATGGCTGTTGCAACACTGGGGTACAGAAACAGTTGTCCACCACCAGCTGCGCCGAACTCGCTTTGGCCAGTTTGGCCAGCGCCTCGATATCAGCCACTTCCGCCATAGGATTAGAGGGCGTCTCACAGAACAACATTTTTGTATTCGGCTTGATCGCCTGCTGCCAGGCATCCAGATCGGTGAGCCGCACATAGCTCACCTCGACGCCAAACTTAACCACATAGTTATTGAGCATTACACGAGTGCTGCCAAACACATCCTGAGAGCAGACAATATGATCGCCAGACTGGAGCAGCGCCATCACCACACTCAGCGTCGCCGCCATGCCTGATGCGGTGGCCACAGCCTGCTCTGCACCCTCCATCGCCGCCAGGCGCTCTTCAAAGGAGCGCACGGTTGGATTGCTGTAGCGTGAGTAGACATTACCCTTCAGCTCGTTATTAAAGTAACGGGCTGCCATGTCGGCATTATCGAAAACATAACTGGAGGTGAGAAACAGCGCCTCCGAATGTTCGTGCTCATGGCTACGCTGGTGACCACTGCGGATGGCAGTGGTAGCTTGTTTATAGGCTTGCTCTTCGTTGCTGTCCGAGTTGCCAGACATAATCCTGTTTTGCTCCTGATTCCGTGACTACTGAGTGTTAATAGATGTTAGTTAATACCCACAACACTGTTGTTATTGTGAATCCCAATAACCTGATTTTTCTCCGAACCAACCACTGCATCCGCGCCACTCTTGGCATTATCGTTGCGCACCTGATCGATATGCGCCAGATAGGCCTCATCGACATCGCCAGTGATATAGTCACCGTTAAACACCGAGCACTCGAAACGTTTGATTGATTCATTACCTTCGGCCGCCGACAGTACCAAATCTTCAAGATCCTGATAGACAATCCAGTCAGCGCCAATCAACTCGCCTACTTCCTCATCCGTTCGGCCATGGGCAATCAGCTCTTTAGCTGACGGCATATCGATGCCATAGACATTAGGATAGCGCACGCCAGGCGCCGCTGAAGCCATATACACTTTATTGGCACCGGCATCCCGCGCCATCTGAATAATTTCCTGCGAGGTCGTTCCGCGCACGATCGAGTCATCGACCAACATCACATTTTTGCCAGCAAACTCAAGCTTGACCGCATTGAGCTTCTGGCGAACCGATTTTTTGCGTTGGGTCTGACCGGGCATAATGAAGGTTCGGCCGATATAGCGGTTTTTCATAAACCCTTCACGCAGCTTAATACCAAGCGTCTCAGCCATCGCCTGAGCCGACACTCGGCTGGTATCAGGAATCGGTATAACCACATCAATATCATGATCCGGCTTCAAGCGCAAAACCTTCTCGGCCAGCTTTTCACCCATCCGCAGACGGCACTTGTACACCGAAATATCGTCCATCATCGAATCCGGACGGGCAAAATAAACATGCTCAAAAATACAGGGCACCAGCTCGTGTTTTTCAGCGCACTGCTTGAAATGAATCTTGCCGGCCTTATCAACAAACAGCGCCTCACCGGGCTGAACATCTTTGATCGAGCCAAAACCCATGCTGTCGAGTACGACACTCTCAGAAGCCACCGCATACTCGATGCCCGACTCGGTCTCTCGTGACCCATAGCACAGCGGACGAATACCAAAGGTATCGCGGAAGGCAAACATACCGTGATTGGCGATCAGACCGACCACCGCATAAGCACCGCGACAGCGCATGTGGACATTGGTCACCGCATCGAAAATATCGCTGCTTGAGGGTTCAAGTTTTCGCCGCAGCTGCAGCTCGTGCGCGAACACATTGAGCAGAACTTCAGAATCAGAATCGGTATTCAGATGACGCAGATCAGAGCGGAAAATATGCTTTCGCAGATCGTCAGCATTGGTCAGATTGCCATTGTGTGCAATACAGATACCATAGGGCGAGTTGACATAAAAGGGCTGGGCCAGAGCCGGGCCGGAACTGCCTGCGGTGGGATAGCGAACATGGCCAATCCCGATATTGCCGACCAGTCGCGCCATATGCTCGCTGCGGAACACGTCTCGCGCCAGACCCACGTTCTTACACACATGCAACTCGCCTTCGGAGTCGGTAACGATACCAGCAGCATCCTGTCCACGATGTTGCAGGACGGTCAGCGCATCGTAAAGGCGCAAATTAACACTCGAAGTTCCGGAAATTCCAACGACACCGCACATCTATTACACCCACCCCAATAGAAAATCACTGACCGCCGCCGCTGTCTCCCGCCCCCAGGCTTCAAAGCCCTGAAAAATCGGAATCAGTTTCGACGTCTGCCACCAAGCGTCCTGATCCACTGGCAGAGCGCCCGGCAATACAATCACCAGCGCCAGCACAATCAACAACCCTCGAAAAACACCAAAAACCAGCCCCAGCATCCTATCGGTACCGCTCAATCCAGTTGAGCTGACAAGTTTACTCAATAAAAAATTTACCACACTTCCTAGCAACAGGGTGGCGACAAACAAGCCGCCCCAGGCCACCAGTTGCCTGATCGACGGCTGTTCGATCATATTAATTAACAGCCCCGCCGCCAACTCTTTGAACTGCATTGCCACAGCGAAAGCCACTATCCAGATAACCAGCGACATCGCTTCTTTAACAAACCCACGCACCAGGCTAATTAGCCCGGAGAGCGTAATCACAGACAGAATTATCCAGTCTATATGTGCCATATTGCTACTCTTTCACCTCACCCTTGACCACTGGCGTCACGGAACGTACTGCAACACAATCGCATCAGTCGCAAAATTACTGTCAATCTTGGCCTTCTCCGCTATCGCCCTGCGCTTGTCCGCCTTTGGACCGACATAGACCCGATAAAAAGTCGAGCCTTCAACCACAGCGCTTTTGATAAACGCCTTAAAGCCACTGCCACGAAGCTGCTGCATCAATCCCTCAGCTTTATCCAGCGCTTCAAAACTCCCCGCCTGCAGGACCCAGGCTCTGGGCAAATCATTGGCGCTGAGGCCGTAAAATCCTTCACTGGAATCGACAATCGGAGCGGATTCGGCAACATTGAACAAACCGTCGACCTCACCAAGGCTGGTCGTGCCCTCTGGACGCTGAGCCCTGGCCACCTCGACGGGGGCAATTTCAGGGGCGGCGGGTAACCTGCTCTCTCGGTCGATCTTTAGTGGGTCGGCAAAATCGAACACGATAGGCAAAATAATCAACCCCAGAGCACCGAGCACCAGCGCGCCGATTATTCGCTGCTGTAAACCATTACTCATTCAACACTTCCATCTGACTTACGCTGCATATTGAGTACCGCCGAGACCGTGTGAAAAGAGCCAAACACGACAACCACATCGCCTGCTCTGGCCTCTTCAATAGCACTTTGGAATGCCATCTCCACCGACTCGAATACCGTACTGGAAAGCTCTGCATTGTATAACACTTCAAGCAAAGTTTGAGCTTTAGTCGCCCTGTTACTGTCGCTTATTTCAGCGATATGCCATTTGCTAAACGTCCCACTCAGCGGCTCCACGATTCCGCGCCAGTCCTTATCGTCCAGCACCGACGCCACCGCAAGGTAACGCCCCGAAATCGGCGTGAGCGCAGCGGCCAAAACCTGCGCTGCAGCGGGATTGTGCGCCACATCCACAATCACCTGACGGCCAGCAATGCTCAACCGCTGCTGACGACCCGACAGCTCGAGACCATCGAGCGCCTGCGCCACAGTTTTTGGGTCAAGCTCAAATCCGGCACAGACCAGTGCCTGAATCGCTGCGGCCTTATTACTTGGTAATAATCCAGTAGCGGGCAACTCCAGAAACTGCAATAACGAGCCGCCCAAAGACTGCACATCCAGATCAAATTGATCTCCCTCAGTCTGCAATCTAAACTCGTTTTCAATCAAAAAGCGCCGCGCACCAGTGGCAGCAATCATCTGCTCGAAACCGACAGGATGATCAGCTTCAGCGACCACCAGCGGTCTCGAGGAGCGGGCAATGCCGAGTTTTTCGGCAGCGATTAACTCGCGGGTATCACCCAACCAGGCCTGGTGATCGAGTGCAATACTGGTAACTACCGAGACATCAGCATCGATAATGTTGATGGCATCCAGCCGCCCACCCAGGCCAACTTCCAGTAGCATAATGTCGAGTCCGGCATCGACAAACACCAGCAGCGCGGCCAGCGTGCCAAATTCGAAATAGGTCAGAGAGGTATTGCCGCGCGCCAGCTCGATCTCATCGAAGGCCCGAACAATAGTTTTGTCATCAGCAGGCATTCCCTGAACGCTGATGCGTTCGTTGTAACGCAGAAAGTGAGGGGATGTAAACAGGCCCACCCGATAACCATGGGCAAGTAAAATTGCTTGCATGCTGGCGAGACATGACCCTTTACCGTTGGTGCCGGCGACGGTGACCGCTGTGGGTAGAGAAAGGGAGCCGCCCTGCTGCTCGCGACGCTGGACAATAGTCGACCAAACCGCAGCAACGCGATCCAGACCGAGATCAATTTCAGTGGGATGTCGTGCCTCCAGCAGAGCTAACCACTCCGCCAGGACGTTAACCATCGGCAGGTTCTGACAGGTGTAAAAACTTCGACAACATACTGGCCAGCCGATCACGCATTTCGTTGCGCGCGATAATCATATCGATCTGACCTTTCTCGAGCAGAAACTCACTGCGCTGAAAACCTTTCGGCAGTTTTTGACGGATGGTCTGCTCAATAATATTTGGCCCGGCAAACCCGGCTCGGGCGCCCGGTTCAGCAATATTTAAATCACCCAGCATGGCCAGGCTAGCGGATACACCACCGTAAACGGGATCGGTCATCACCGATATATAGGGTACACCTGCAAGGCGCATGCGCTCGAGAATGGCGCTGGTTTTGGCCATCTGCATCAAAGAGATCAACGCTTCTTGCATCCGCGCGCCTCCGGTTGCAGAGAAACAGATCAACGGCTTGTTCTCAGCCAGCGCCTGTTTTGCCGCACGGGTAAACTTCTCACCTACCGCATAGCCCATAGAGCCGCCATGAAAGGCAAACTCAAAGGCCACCGCAATCACCGGAATGCCTTTTAAGGTGCCACTCATTGCCACCAGCGCATCTTTCTCATCAGTCGCTTTCTGCGCCTCGGTTAGGCGATCTTTGTATTTTTTAACATCGCGAAACTTCAGCCGATCGACAGGTACAACCTCTGCCGCCACTTCAGCGCGGCCAGTCTCGTCAAGAAAGATATCCAGCCGCCGGCGAGCACCGATCCGCATATGGTGTTCGCACTTGGGACAGATATCGAGATTGCGTTCCAGCTCAGGGCGATAGAGTGGCGAGGCGCACTTTGGGCACTTCTTCCATAGACCCTCGGGAACAGAATTAGCCCGATCACTGGCTGCGCCGGTCGGTCCTTTGGGTCGAATACGATTGAGCCAGTTCATCTATTTCCCTTTGCAAAAATCAACAAAACTGTGGTTATTAAAGACGTGCTTGGAACAATCCCTACCACGGCACTAAAGCAGGCAGCGACCGCCCCATAATAGTGCGTCGCAGTTTAACACGACACACCGGCGGATCTAAATACCGCCTAGGGTTATTTTTTACTCAACCCGCCGCTTTGGCGTTAACAATAAAGTCACGTACTTTGACTGGATCTTTAATCCCCGGGACCGATTCAACCCCGCCGCTAACATCAACCATATCAGGTGCCACTGCCGTCACCGCTTCGGCGACGTTATCAGGCGTCAAACCGCCAGCCAGAATTAGATTAAACCTGCGTTCCAGGGGCAGCCGGTGCCAATCAAAGCGCTCGCCAGTCCCACCGTACTGCTGCGGATGCCAAGCATCAAAAAGTAGACTGTGAGCCGACTTGTAGGCCCTTGCCTGCGCGGCGATATCGAGATCATCATGCATGCGCAGTGCGCGAATATAGGGAAACTCAAACTGTTGGCAGAACTCAGCAGTCTCATCACCGTGAAACTGCAACAGATCAGGCTTGACCTCACTGATCACCTGCTTGACAAACTCTTTGTCGGCGTTTACCAGCAAAACCACGCAAAGGACATCCGATGCGATCGCCCGGCGCACCTCGATAGCCTGCTGTAGTGTCACATGGCGACTGCTTTTTGCGTACAGCACCAAGCCCAGAAGATCTGCACCAGCTTGCTGTACCATCAGCGCCTGCTCTACTGTGGTAATACCACAAATTTTTACCTGAACCGGCATAATTCCACCTGTAATACGTGAATTTATTACTTTAAATAAACCCAACAACTATCTGATTTATATAGTTTAAATACTGTTACCCAAAAATAAAGGGCCACGGGGTAAACGGGCTATGTTGTGCTCCAATGGGTAGCTTACATCGACCAGATAGAGGCCTTTTGGCGACGCAGTTGCGGCACTCTTGGTGCGATCACGGCCGGCAATCAAGCGTCCGATCCAGCTCGGATCACGGCGACCTAAACCAATCTCCAGTAACGACCCGACAATATTGCGTACCATATGCAATACAAAAGCATTGGCTGTGACTTCAAATACCAACAACTGACCGACCTCAATCACTCTGGCGCTAGTGATATTGCGATTGGGGGATAAAGACTGACAGCCAGCACCGCGAAACGCCGAAAAATCCTGCTCACCGAGCAAATACTGACAAGCCTCTTGCATAGCCGCCGCATTTAACGGATAGCGCACCCAACTGACTCCCTGAGACAGGATCGCCGGCCGTGCGCCAGCAGAGTGGATAACATATCGATAAGTCCGTGATGTGGCGCTAAAACGGGCATGAAAGCTGGCGGTCACCTCATCAGCCCAGAGCAGTGCAATACTATCTGGCAGCTGACTGTTGCCACCCTTCACCCAGTTGCGCCCGGTACGAAACACCGACGTGTCGAAATGGACAACCTGATAACTGGCATGCACTGCCGTATCAGTTCGGCCGGCGCAGCTGACCACAATCTCAGTATTCGCCACGGAACTCAGCGCGCGCTCCAACTCCTGCTGCACTGAGGGACTGTGCTTCTGTTTTTGAAAGCCACAAAAAGCGCTGCCGTCGTAGGAGACGACGGCAGCATAACGTTTAACTCCGGCGGGCAGGCTCTGGCCCGCAGGAATCTTGGCATTCAGGCTATAAGCCCAATCTAGTTCTGACATGGATGAGATTATACACTTTGAGTTAACCGATAGTGCACCCTGATAACGCTAAACCATCGATACCTGCACCCTTACCTGATCACGCTGCTATTCAAGTGTATCCAGTAATGCCTGAGCCTTTGCAATACCCCCCTCATCGGCCTCGCCAATCAGCTCCTCGAGAATTTCCCGGGCTCCCTGAGGATCACCCATCTCGATATAGGTCTTAGCAAGATCGAGTTTAATGTCGGTTCCATCCAGAGTCTCGACATCATCAACACCGGCAAACTCATCTGCTTCCAGCGCGCTTTCCGCAGCCAACTCAGCCAAGCTCTCATTGAGATCATCACTGCCTGGCAATTCAATAATATCGCCTTCACCACTGTGCTGATGCTCCTGTTCCTCTTCGTCGAGCTCGATATCAAAATCATCGAGATCCAGAGTTTCAAGATCGAGATCATCATCGAGCGTATCGGTTTCGTCTGGTTCTAGGCTTTCGGTCGGCTCAAGGCTGTCTTCTAGCTCAAAGCGCTCCGCCAGCTCAGGGCTGTCTTCTGGCTCAGGGCTGTCTTCTGGCTCAGGGCTGTCAAGCTCATTGGCCGCGTCATCGAGGGCTTTGACTGCTTCTTCCTGAGGACCGGCGATAATCCCGGCCATCTCAATCGCGGCGCTATCTCCGGTGATTAAAATTTCTTCATAGAGCGCACTCAACTGGTCTTTTTGGCCCTCGCGAAACAGAATCTCCATCAGCTTTAAGCGCGATGATGCATCTGCGGCATCCTCAGCGCGAGCCTCCTCGAGTACCTCGATAGCTTGCGCGGTATTTCCAAGTGACAAATACACCTCAGCCTCTGCGACGGCTTCTACCATCATATCGAAAACCTCTTCGCTCATCGGCTCATCGAGATCCTCGAAAATATCTCTGTCGCTCTCATCAAACAGATCATCATCCGGGTCGAGTTCGAGATCATCCAGATCATGCAGACGCCCTGCCGAAGTGGCGGCAACAGCATCCTCATTATCATAGGTCTCGTAGCCACGGACCGGGAGGGAGTCGAGGTCATCGCTCTTGCTGCGCGTCGAAGATTGACGTAGCAACAGCACTAGTAACAGACCGAGCACCGCAATCAAACCGCCCCAGATATAGCCCGGCACAGCCAGTAGCGCCCCAACAACACCCTGCTCCGGCTCAGACGCTTCAACCTTTGCGGTTGCTGCCGACTGATTGACAAGCTCCGCCATGGTCGCAACCTGAGCCTCAAGCAACGCTAAACGATCTCGCAATTCAGCGTTTTCACGCTCCATCTTGCTCACTTCATCTTGGGCTACAGCCAGATCGGCCGACAGTTCCTGAATACGTAAACCCTCATTCGGCGCCGAGGCCTCATCAGGCATATCACTATCAGCACTTAAAACCGAGCCGGAATCCGATTCAGAGTCAACTCCCGCCACCAGATCGAGTCGACCATCGCTCCGACCAGGCAGTTCTGTCTCGGCATAATCATCGCTATAAATAACTTCCGGTTCTGAAACTGTCTCCTCCGGATTGAAAAAAAGCTCGTCAGATGCCGGCAACAAACCGATCTGCTGAGCGACCCTTTCGCCGTTCTGCTGGCTGATCTCAGCCGGGGATGGCAGACGCAACACAAAGCCCTTCATCAATCGATTGGCATCGCCATCAACAAACGCACGCGGGTTTTGTTGATACAGTGAATCCATGGCCTGCAAAATTGTCGTGCCTTGGGGGCGCAGGCGTGTGGCAACATTCCACAAGGTATCGCCCTCAACCACCTGGTGCTGATCACCGGAGACAGGCTCAGTTGCCACGGAAGATCTATTTGAGCTGAAAGTATTAGCACCATTAGCGTTGCTGGCTGGAGCTGATGTGCTGGAAGCACTGATCGCTGGCACCACCGGCACACTGTATTGTTCGTCGCTGTAGATCGGCAGATCCAGCAGTACCGTATACTCGCGCATCACACGCCCTTCAGGCCACTGGAGCTGAACCAGAAAGTCCAGATAGGGTTCAACAACTGGCTCTTGAGTGACAACTCGGATAACCCGTTGACCTACGCCATCGCGGCTGACCGAAAACTGTAGTTGCGACAGAAAGAAGTCCCGGCTTATCCCAGCTCGCTCAAAGGCCTCAGCCGAGGCCAATGACACCAGAATTTGTCCATCTTCAAGCGCCGTGGAATTAAGGATTTGAATATCCGCTGTCAGCGGTTCATTGAGCGAAGAATTAACACTTATTTCTCCCAGCCCAACCGCCACGGCCGAGGGTGCCGCCGTCAACGCGGAGACGAGTAAAAAAGGGAAAAGAAAAAAACAGGGTTTCAGGGCGCGTCTTTCAGAATGCAGGGCAAAACGCACAGCAGAACGCGTAAAAAGTGCTGGCCACTTCCGGGTTGTCATAACAGATTCCTATCGAGGCTTTATAAACTTTTTTAAATCGAGGTTAACAGTAAATGTTTGGCTGCCAACCTGCAATATGTGCCAAAACCGGTAACCCTTAAGTTTTAGCACATTATCGCCCGGTTGACGCTTAAAAGCCCCGCTGCAATTACCGTTCGATCACAATTCTGAGCATCCGGCGCAGCGGCTCCGCGGCTCCCCACAATAACTGGTCGCCCACAGTAAAGGCCGACAGATACTGCCCACCCATATTCATTTTACGCAGACGACCGACGGGCACATCCAGACCGCCGGTTACGGCAGCTGGCGTCAAATGCGCCACCGAAGACGCTTTGTCATTAGGGATCACTTTAGCCCATGGATTGCTCTCGGCGAGCATGGCTTCAATTTCGTCAAGCGGCACGTCCTGGGTCAACTTGATCGTCAACGCCTGACTGTGACAGCGCATCGCACCAATTCGCACACAGAGGCCGTCGAGAGGAATTGGATTGCTCTCGCGACCGAGAATCTTGTTGGTCTCAGCCTGATTCTTCCACTCTTCACGGCTCTGACCATTGTCCAGCTGCGAATCAATATACGGTAGCAAACTGCCGGCCAGTGGATACCCCCAATTATCCACCGGAAAGCTATCGCTGCGCAGGGTTTGAGTGACCTGGCGATCAATGTCCAGAATGGCCGACGATGGATTTATCAACGACTCAGCAACCGATCCCTGAATTACGCCCATCTGACTGATCAGCTCACGCATATTCTGGGCACCTGCACCGGAAGCGGCCTGGTAGGTCATCGAACTGGCCCACTCGACCAAATTGGCATTAAACAGCCCGCCCAGAGACATCAGCATCAGACTTACGGTGCAATTGCCGCCGATAAAGTCCTTCACGCCATTTGCCAGGCCGTCTTTCACCACGCTCATATTGACCGGATCGAGCACAATAATAGAGCTCTGCTCCATGCGCAGCGCCGATGCCGCATCAATCCAATAACCATTCCAGCCGGCTTTACGTAGTTGCGGGTAAACCTCTTTGGTGTAATCACCACCCTGACAGGTAACGATAATGTCCATCTGCTGCAGCGCTTCAATATCAAATGCACTCTTCAGCAGCGGAGTCTCTACGCCCACATCCGGACCAGCCTGCCCCGCCTGTGAGGTGGTAAAGAAGATTGGCTCGACATGGGCGAAGTCATTCTCTTCACGCATTCTGTCCATTAGCACAGATCCAACCATGCCACGCCACCCAATAAATCCTGTCTTTTTCATGCTTGAAACTCTTTGTTTAATGGAAATTATTCACTATTCATCGACTACCTAAAGCGCCGCGACCACCGCATCACCCATAGCAACCGTGCCAACCCGAGTCATGCCATCAGTATAAATATCGCCGGTTCGCAACCCCTGATCCAGCACATCACTCACTGCTTTCTCAATCGCCTCGGCAGCCTCAACCGCATCCAGCGAATAGCGCAACATCATCGCCACCGACAAAATCGTCGCCAACGGATTGGCCACGCCTTGCCCGGCAATATCCGGTGCCGAACCATGACAGGGCTCATACATGCCGCCGCCATTTTTATCCAGCGACGCCGAAGGCAACATACCAATCGAGCCGGTCAACATCGCCGCCGTATCAGAGAGAATATCGCCAAACATATTGCCCGTTACAATCACGTCAAACTGCTTGGGTCGCATTACCAGCTGCATCGCCGCATTGTCGACATACATATGGCTCAGCTCCACCTCAGAGTAGTCCTTGGCCATATCGCTGATAACCTCGCGCCACAGAATCGTCGCCTCCAGCACATTGGACTTGTCCACCGAACACAGGCGCTTGCCGCGCACCATGGCCGCTTCAAAGGCCATCTTGCCGATGCGACGAATCTCCGACTCGCTGTATTTGTAGGTGTTGTAACCCTCGCGCTCACCGTTCTCCAGCGTACGGAAACCCCGCGGTTCACCAAAGTAAATGCCACCCACCAGCTCGCGCACAATCAGAATATCCAGGCCAGAGACAAACTCCGGCTTTAGCGACGAGGCGTGAGCCAGCTGCGGATACATAATCGCCGGACGCAGATTACCAAACAGCTCCAACTCAGAGCGAATGGTCAACAACCCCTTCTCCGGGCGCAGATGGCGTTCAACATCATCCCACTGCGGGCCACCGACAGCGCCGAGCAAAATCGCATCGGCAGCACGGGCCTTGGCCAGTGTTTCATCGGGGCAAGGCACACCGACTGCATCCAGCGCCGCACCACCCAGATGGGCGTAATCCAGCTCAATGCCCAGATCAAAGCTGCGGTTGACCTTGTCGATCACCTTGACCGCCTCGGTCATAATTTCCGGGCCAATATTGTCGCCGGGTAATACCAATACGTGTTTGCTATTTGTGGCCATTATTTAATCGCTCCAAACACCCAGGGGTGCTGCGCCGCACGGGCATCTTCATACTGTTTAATCGCATCGGCCTCTTTTAAGGTCAGGCCAATCTCATCCAACCCCTGCAACAGACATTCTTTGCGGAACTCATCAATCTCAAAGGCAAACACATGTCCCGAGTCCGTCGTCACAGTCTGCGCAGGCAGATCGATAGATAGCTGATAGCCCTCTTCAGCCTCCATCTCCTTAAACAGAATATCAACCTGCTCCTCAGTCAAGATCACCGGCAACAACCCGTTCTTAAAACAGTTGTTATAAAAGATATCGGCATAACTGGGGGCAATAATCGCGTTAAAGCCAAAGTCCTCAATCGCCCAGGGCGCGTGTTCACGGCTTGAGCCACAGCCAAAGTTCTTGCGAGCCAGCAAAATCGATGCACCTGTGTAGCGCGGAAAGTTCAGCGGAAAGTCAGGGTTCAGCGGGCGGTTACTGCAATCGGCGCCGGGCTGCCCTTCATCCAGATAACGCAGTTCATCAAACAGATTGGGGCCAAAGCCACTGCGCTTGATCGACTTTAAAAACTGCTTGGGGATAATCATATCGGTGTCGACATTGGCGCGATCCATCGGCCCGACTAATCCACGGTGTTGAGTAAATGCTTTCATTATTGATCACCTCCCACAAATGAACGGACATCGACAATATGCCCTGCCACTGCGGCCGCCGCAGCCATCGCTGGGCTCATTAAATGCGTGCGCCCGCCAGTGCCCTGACGCCCCTCAAAGTTACGGTTGGAGGTCGAGGCACAGTGCTCACCGGCCCCCAACTTGTCCGCGTTCATCGCCAGACACATCGAGCAACCCGGCTCACGCCAATCCATGCCCGCTTCGATAAAGATTTTATCCAGCCCCTCGGCTTCAGCCTGAGCTTTCACCATCTGCGAACCCGGTACAATTAAAACCTGCTTCAAAGAAGCAGCAACTTTTCGGCCTTTGGCCACTTCTGCCGCGGCACGCATATCTTCGATCCGAGAATTAGTGCACGAACCGATAAATACCCGGTCAATCGCAATCGACTCAATCGCCTGACCGCCCTCAAGGCCCATATATTCCAGCGCGCGTTCAAGCCCTTTGCGCTTCTCTTCGTTGGGCTGCTCATCAAGGGTTGGCACACAGGCCGTTACCGCCGAGACCATCTCTGGAGAAGTCCCCCAGGTCACCTGCGGCGCAATATCCTCCGCCGCCAACTCAACCTCGGTATCAAACACCGCATCGACATCGCTGGTTAAGGTGTTCCAATAGGCAACCGCTTGCTCAAACATCTCGCCCTTGGGCACAAACTGACGCCCTTCACAGTAATCAATGGTCTTCTGGTCAACCGCCACCATACCCACACGGGCACCGGCTTCGATTGCCATATTGCAGACTGTCATGCGGCCTTCGATGGACATATCGCGGAACACCGAGCCAGCAAACTCAATCGCATGGCCATTACCACCGGCAGTACCAATCTTGCCGATAATCGCCAGCACCACATCTTTTGGCGTCACGCCGGCACCCAAGGTGCCATTGACAGTAACGCGCATATTTTTCATCTTCTTGGCCACCAGACACTGAGTCGCCAACACATGCTCAACCTCAGAGGTGCCAATGCCGTGTGCCAGACAGGCCAGCGCACCGTGAGTGGCCGTGTGACTATCGCCACAGACCACAGTCATGCCCGGCATGGTTGCGCCCAGCTCCGGGCCCATCACATGCACAATACCCTGGCCCATCTCATTGATCTTGAATTCCTTGATGCCATAGAGATCGCAATTGTCATCCAGCGTCTGCACCTGAATACGCGACACCTCATCGCTCATCCCGGCAACCCCGGCATCGCGCTCGGTTTTATCGGTAGAGATATTGTGGTCAGGGGTGGCGATATTGGTATCGAGCCGCCAAGGTGTGCGCCCGGCCAGCCTCAGCCCTTCAAAAGCCTGGGGTGAGGTCACCTCATGGATAACATGACGATCGATATAGATCAGCGCCGAACCATCGTCGCGCTGCTTAACAAGGTGGCTGTCCCACAACTTGTCGTAAAGGGTTTGTCCTGCCATTGCTCTCTCCCGGAGAATCCGATTTGTAGGCATTGTAGACCTGCATTAAGATGAATTAAATTCATATTTAGCATATATAGCATTCCCAAAAAGAATGCATATCAACTAAAAGCGAGCACGACCATGGAACAAAATCTTAAGGCCTTTATTACGGTTGCCGAGTGTGGTTCATTCTCAGAAGCTGCCGACCAGCTTTATCTCACCCAATCGGCCATCAGCAAACGCATCGCCCAGCTGGAACAACAGATCGGTAAAAAACTCTTCGACCGAATTGCCCGCCAGGTGTCACTCACCGAAGCCGGCAGCGAATTGCTGCCCAGAGCGCGGCGTATTTTGAATGAATATGACAGCGCCCTGCAGGCGATCAATGACCTCTCCGGCGATGCCTCCGGCACATTGCGCCTCGCCATCAGTCACCACCTCGGCCTGCACCGCCTGCCGCCGGTTCTTAAACAGTATTCTCAGCAATACCCCAATGTGACTCTCGACATTGAGTTTATGGACTCTGAAAAAGCCTATGAACAGATATTGCACGGCGACTCGGAAGTGGCGGTGATTACCCTGGCTCTGGAAAGCCACCACAATATCAACAGCAAAAAAATCTGGAATGACCCACTGCGCTTTATCTGCGCCTGCGATCATCCACTGGCAGAGCTGCAGCGCCCTGCCCTGACTAACCTTGCCGAATACCCGATTATTTTGCCCGGGCTCAACACCTACACAGGGCGCATTATTCAGAACCTGTTTCAACAGCAAGGCATACCACTAAAAGCGCCGATGTCTACCAACTATCTGGAGACCATCAGCACCATGGTTGAAATTGGATTGGGTTGGAGTGTGTTACCAGAGACGCTGGTCAGAGACCTGCATGTGATGCCGTTTGAACAAATCAGCATCGAAAGGGAATTGGGTTATATCCACCATATGAAAAGAAGCCTGTCGAATGCAGCGGTGGCGTTTTTGGAGATGCTGCAAAAACAGGCCAAATCCATAGGACGAGATTAAAGACGCTCGAGCACAAGGAGAGAAATACCTCTCCACATCCAAACGCTTCAACTTAGCTGGTATGGAAGAAGAGTAGCAATCAATTTATAACTTTAAAAAACCACGGGCAATGGTGCCCCCCAAATCAGTTTGGGCGGCGCGCTCTGGGTCTATATGGATATATTGGTGATCTAGGGTGACATCAGCAAACTGGTTGATACGCGATTGCTCAATCAGAAACCAGTCGCTGGGTTGCAGGGTTTGGCCGATGGTAGCGGCATAGGCATAATCCGTCATGATTGCTTCCTTGTTTGTAAATACTTAGGCAAAGGATAGCAGCTGGAAAGCACAACGTTTAACTAACTTTTAAACCAACGCTAAATCATAATATCAGCTACTACTATATGTCTCTCTGAATCGCCACTAGTTTGCTAGACACCTTTTAGTCGCACACAATAGCGTCTAGAGAGGTGGAATTATGAGCAGAAAGCGATACCCAGAAGAATTTAAGATTGAGGCGGTTAAACAAGTCA